>CAYZWU010000027.1:38879-72519 GCA_964482235.1 uncultured Phycisphaerales bacterium | reverse complement strand
ACGGCACGGGAGTTTTCTTCGATGCAACAAACCAGATCCCGTCGGACAGCGATTCCACGCAGGCTGTGGCCTTCGACGACGTGGACGGTGACGGCGATCTCGATGTTTTTGTAGGGAACCGTTCCAGTCTGAACTGCCTTTACCTCAATGACGGCACGGGAGTATTCTCCGACGCCACGAACCAGATCCCGGCGGACGACGATTCCACTCAGGCTGTGGTCTTCGGCGACGTGGACAGCGACGGCGACCTCGATGTTTTCATAGGGAAGAGGCCTTATCTGAATAGTCTTTATCTTAACGACGGCAACGGAGTGTTCTCAGACGCCACGAACCAGATCCCGGCGGACAGCGATTACACGGAGGCCGTGGCCTTTGGCGACGTGGACGGAGACAACGACCTCGATATATTTATTGGTAACGACAGTGGCTCTGAGCCGAACCGTCTCTATCTCAATGACGGTACTGGCGTATTTTCCGATGCCACAAGCCAGATCCCGCAGGATTGCACCAGAACCCAGGATGTCTCTCTGGGCGACATGGATAATGATGGAGATCTGGACGCTTTTCTGTCTTGTGAATACCGGCAGAATCGACTGTATCTCAATGATGGTTCAGGAGTCTATATCGATGCCACTGACAAGCTCCCAACGATCGATGGCGCCACGTTTTGTGCAGCCCTTGGCGACGTGGATCTAGACGGCGACCTCGACGCTCTTCTGGGACGATATTATCAGAACCGACTTTACTTCAACCTGTCCCACCAGCTTGCCTGGCGCGGTGAACCGCGTGTTGGCAAGCCTCTCGTCATGGATCTGTACGGTCCCGCCAGCGGCTGGTACATCTTGGCAGCATCCTTGCATGGCGCTTATTTCCCGATACCCCCTCTCGGTACCTTGCGCATCCAGTCCAGTGAGGTCATTTACCGAAAATCCGACTGCCTCGACAGCGAGGGCCGGGCGTCCCTCGAGTTCCAGGTGCCGCCTGCACCGATACTTGTGGGAAGAAATCTTTACTGGCAAGCCTTCGTCTGGAACCCGGGACACTTCACCAACCTGGATGTGACGACGCTGACGGATCTCTGAGGTCCCTGGATGGCTCTCAGTCCTTGTCCGGCGCAGGCGGACCTGGCTTCTCCCCGTTCTTCAAGCCATCGGCCACAGCCTCGGCGATGTGCTTCGCCTCCACGGAGCTCCCGCGCTTGAGCAGCCCGCCGCGCAGCTGGAGGACGCAGCCCGGGCAGTCGGTCACCACCATGCCGGCGCCGGACTCCTCCACCCTGTCGAGCTTTAGGCGAAGGAGCTCGGCCGACATCCTGGCAAAGTCGATCGACCACGATCCACCGAACCCGCAGCAGATCTCCTCGTCCTCCACGGGGACGTACTCGATTCCGACCGTGCGAAGCAGCTCCCTCGGCTCGCGGGTCTTGCCGAGGCCCCGGCAGAGATGGCAGGGCGCGTGATAGGCCGCCTTTTTTCCATCGGCTTGAAAAAGCTCCGGCTCGACCTTCAGCACGTTCGTCATGAACGAGCTGAAGTCGATGACCTTTCCGGCGAACCTCCTGGCCCTCTCCTCGAGCTCATCCGGAGGCTCGACGATGCCGGCCCCTTCCTCGATCAGGAGAGGGATGTTCTCCTTCAGGTACGATCCGCAGGAGGCGCAGAGCGTCACGATCCAGTCGTAGCTGTCCGGATCGAAAGCCAGGACGTTATGGAGAGCCACCTTCCCGGCCGTCTCCTTCTCTCCCATCATCCGGGCCGGCAGCCCGCAGCAGGTCTGCTCCTCCGGGAAGTCGACGTGGATGTCGCGCCCCTCGAGCAGCCGCAGGAACGCCTCGCCCTGCTCCGGGTAGACGAAGTCGACCAGGCAGCCGGCGAAGAGGCCCACCCGCATCCGGTGACCCTCCTTGCGCTCCGCGGCCTTCCCGCCCTTCCAGAGATCGCGCAGCGGCTTCTCCGCCAGGGCGGGCAGCTCGCGGAACCGGTGCCTCGGATTGAAGAGGAAGGGCAGATACCGGATCTTCCCGTCCCTGACGACGGGCTTCTGCAGCCGGCTCGCCCAGCGCAGCAGCTTGTGGAAGAGCCTCCGGTTCAGGAGAACGCGGGACAGGAGCCGGTTCTTGATCGGCTTCTGATCGATCATCCCGAGATGGGCGGTGCGCGCCTCCTGGATCAGGCGGGGGAGCTCGATCCCGGCGGGGCAGGTCTTGCTGCAGGCCTGGCAGTTGAGGCAGTTCTCGAGCAAAACGGCCGCCCTCTCCCGGTCGTGGTAGAAGAGCGTGAGAAGAAGCCCGATCGCCCCGATGTAGACGTGGCCGAAGTTGTGGCCGCCCACGAGGCGGTAGATCGGGCAGACGTTGGCGCAGGCGCCGCACCGGATGCAGCGCAGTGCCTGGGCGAAGACCGGATCCCCGGCCAGGCGGAGCCGCCCGTTGTCGAGGAAGACGATGTGTTGCTCCTTGCGGCCCTCCGTCGCGGCGCGGCACTCCACGGCGCCGGTGATCCAGGTGACGTACGACGAGATCGCCTGCCCCGTGGCGCTGCGCGGCAGGATGGTAAGGATCCGGAGCGCCGCCTCCATGTCGGGCACGAGCTTCTCGAATCCGACCAGGGCCACGTGAATCCGCGGCAGGGTGGTGGCGAGCCGCGCGTTGCCCTCGTTGGTGACCAGGCCGAGGGTGCCCGTCCTTGCCACGGCGAAGTTGGCGCCCGTGATCCCCATCTCGGCATCGCGGAATGCGGCGCGCAGCTCCCTTCGCGCCACGCGCACCAGGCCCTCGATGTCGTCGGGATCCTGCTCCGTCCCCGTGACCTCGGTGAATAGCCGGGCCACTTCCTCCCTGGAAAGATGGATGGCCGGCATGACCATGTGCGACGGTCCCTCGCCGCGCAGCTGGATGATCCACTCTCCCAGGTCGGTCTCGGTGACGCGAAAACCCTCGGCCTCCAGGTGATCGTTGAGAAAGGTCTCCTCGGCGGTCATGGACTTCGACTTGACGATCGACGTCACGCCGCCCTCGCGGGCGATGCGGGCGATGATCTCGTTGGCCTCGACCGCAGTCTTCGCCCGGTGCACAGTGGCCCCCGCCTTCTCGGCAGCATCCTTGAAGGAATCGAAAAGCTCCTCGAGCCGCGGCAGTGCCTCATCGCGCAGCTCCGCGATCTCCGATGCCATGGCGTCGAAGTCGAGCCCCTTGAGGGCCGCGGCCCGCGACGCGGGATAGGCTGCGGCGAAGTTGTCGAGGGTGCGCCGAAGAAAGGAGCTGCCGAGCGCCTCCTCGAGCTCCTTCCGGTACTCCTTCTTCGTGCGCGCTCTCTCCTTCACGCGTTGTCTCCGGTGATAATGAAGATGCGAAGCTCGCTGGGACCGTGTACGCCGATGGTCAGCTCCCGCTCGATGTCCGCCGTCCGGCTGGCGCCGGTGATGAAGGTCAGGTAGCCGGGAGGTGAGCCCGCCATCCCTTCGATCTCGGCTCTCAGGTCGCCGGCCGCCGCCTTGATCCTCCTTGCGGGAAGAAGGGCCGCATGAATGTCGGGCAGCATCGTGGCCAGGCGCAGATCCTCGGAGGCGGCGTCGAGGACCAGGGTGCCGGTCTCGGCGATGCCCCAGTCGATCGCGGTCAAGCCCAGGATGAACCCGTCTCCCTGCTCTCTCACGTTCTCCGTCACCAGGTCGAGCTCCCTTTCCCGGCAGAGGGCGCCGAGCGCTTCGGTCCGATCGGGAGCCAGCCCCGGCGCGGTGATCCTGCCGCCTCCGCGCTCCCCGGCGAGATCGACGACACGCTGGAAAGCTCCCTGCCATTCAGCGACGACCTCGACAACGGCGTGGACCGCCTCCGCTTTCTTTCTGAAGAGGGCTATCAGCTCGTGCTGCGGCATCTCCGGCTCCCGTCGCTGGAATCGAACCTGTCCAACGGTCTGTTATTCAATAGCACCTTCTGATCATAACCGGCAAGAAATGGAACGGTTTCACGGAAGAAGATCTTTTTCCGCCAGAAGCTGCGCCAGCACGTCGGCAATGGCCTCGTTGCCCGGCGGCTCGAAGTGCGCCCGGTCGCGGAAGAGCTCGATCCACCGGGCCTCGCGGGAATCCCTGTCGAGCTTGTCGAACCGGGCCGGCAGCAGGTCCGCCACGTCAAGCAGGATCAACCCGTTGCGGTCCGTGCTCTCCCTCGTGGGCCTCGTGGCGGAGACGTACTCGTCGCGGGCCATGGTGTAGAGGTCGTCCGTTTCCATTGTCTCGGTCCAGGTCCGCGTGAGCAGGGCCCGGTACTTCTCCCGCAGTTCGGGCTTCGACTTCTCCGGCGGCGGGATCTGCGCCAGCCCGGCGAGAGAGACGAAGACGATGGGGACGTCCCTCTCCCTGCCGAGAGCGGCCAGCCTCTCCACCACGGGCGGAATCCCGCTCAGGCGGATGTCGCAGAACTTCCTGTTCCTCTCCATCCACGCGTCGCCGTCCCCTTGGAACGTATCGCGATCGGCCGTGAGCTTGGAGATCTTCTTGTCGATGTATTTGACGAAGGCGATGTGGTGCCAGAACTTCTTCTTCGGCGAGCTGCGGGCCCTGGCCTCGTACTGCTTCACCAGGCCGTTGTCCTTGCGCGGATCGTTCCAGCCCGAGTAGACCAGCACGAGATCGGGATCGAGTTCCTCGAGGCGCCTGTGCCGCAGGCTGAGGAGGATCTGCTCCATACCCCATCCGGAAACCCCGCCGTTGAGGACCTCGACCTTCTTCCCGAATCGAGCGCGCAGCTTCTCCTCCAGGTAGACGGGCCAGGTCTCGTCATCAGCCAACTTGTGGCCGAAGGTGGTCGATCCTCCCATGGCGAGGATCCGGAAAAGGCCGGGTGCCTTCTTCGCCTCGATCTCCCTGCCGCGCAGGCCGAGGGCGTTGACCGTCTCCCGCCGCCCCTCGTACCCGGGGACGAGCTCGAATCCCACGATCTCCGAGTAGGCGTACTTGTCCTCGCTCTGCGTCAGCCGGCAGTAGCCCTCGAAGAGAAGCAGGATGAACACGTTGATGAGGACGGCATAGAGAATCTTGCGGGATCTCGGGATGTTCTTGCGTTCTTTCTTCATGATTCGAGAGCGTATCCGTCATCCGCGCGGAACGCGGAGATGCCTGATCCTGTCCCAGGGATTCGTACCGGATCCGATAGGAGTACACTAATTGCCGCTGGAAATCCACTGATGAAAAGGGCGATGCTCGCTCGGTCGGGAGGGGCGATAGCGACACGAGCGGGCGAAGCCGGAAAAACCTGCTTGATGCGGCAGCGCCGCCTTCCTATTCTTGAACGCCTGATGGACATCAAGAATCTTCAGAAGACCTGGGATGATTTCGGAAAGACCAAGCCGCTCTGGTCGATCGCGTCGAGCCGGACGGACTGGACCCTCGAGGAGTTCTTCGAATCCGGCGTGGAGTCGGTGAGCGATGTGATGACCTATGTCGACGCCCTGGGGCACAGGTTCGACCGGGGTGCCGCTCTCGACTTCGGGTGCGGCGTCGGCCGCCTTACCCAGGCCCTGATCAAGCACTTCGACGAGGTGTGCGGCGTGGACATCGCTCCTTCGATGATCGAGCAGGCGAGGGAGTACAACCGGCACGGCGAGAGCTGCCACTACCTCCTGCACGAAACGAACGATCTCGGCCTCCTCGAATCGGACCGCTTCGATTTCGTGCTCTCACTGATCGTCCTGCAGCACATGAAGCCTCTCTACGCCAGGGACTACATCCGGGAGTTCGTGCGGATCCTGAAGCCCGGCGGGCTCGTCGTCTTCCAGGTGCCCGCCGGACGGGCGCCCTACAAGGGCAGCGAGCGGTGGCTGAAGGGGATCGAGAGGTTCGGCAAGAGCCTGATCCCGAAGTTCATCGTGGAGGGGAACAGGGAGCGGCGCAAGATAAAGCACCGGGGACCGAAGATGGACATGTACGCCATCCCCAGGGCCGAGGTGCAGCAGGTGGTCGCCGAATCCGGGGCGAGGCTTCTCGATGTCAAGGAGACGCTCAACCCGCGGTGGCGCGACTGCCAGTACTGCGTGACCAAGGATTGAGACACATGCCGGGAGCGATCCCGGGGCGGCCTGTCGAGACCGCCCCGGAACCCGTTCGTGTTATTTCCAGTATACGGTCCTTCCCACCGGGCACTCGATGGAGAACGAGTAGGTGATCTCGCTCTTCTTTCCCGGCGCCACGTCGATCGTCCAAGACAGCTTGCCCGTTGGCTCGTCGAGATCCTTCTCGAGGTTCGTCTCGAGGAATCGAACCTGGATATCCGGCGTCTTGGTCAAGGGGATCTGGTCCGCCACCTCGACCGAGGCGGGCCTGCTGTTGAAGTTCTCCACCGTGATGCGGTAGCTGTAGGTGATGACCTGGGACTGGCGAAACTTTTCCGGCCCCTTGACTGTGCGCTTGACGAGCTCGCGCTTCACCACCAGGGCGTCGTCCGGCCCGAAGCAGAAGGAGAGACCCTCGTTCTGCGCCGCGCTGGCGACCTTCGACGCACCCACGTACGAGTTGTCGATGAAGAGGGAGATCGGGCCCTCGAGGATCGGGTGGCCCGTCGTGTTCCTGACTAAGCCCTTCAGCATCACCGTGTCGCCCAGTGCTGGGGTGGCCACGTACTTCAGATCCACGGGAATGGTCCGGGAGAAGACGACCACCTTGTGGGGCGACGAGTCGCAGGGGATCGTCTCGGGCCGGCTCACCTCGTAGCGGACTCCGGCGAAGCGGTCGACCATGCGGGTGAGCGCCTGCTGGATCAGTTTCTGGTTCAGGCCGAACTGCTGCAGCCGCGACTCCGACTCCAGGGAGAGCTGCTCGAGGTTGCGGAGGAAGTTCACCCTCTCCTGCCTCCCCTTGAACCGCTGCTTCGACCACTCCTTCGCCTGGCGGGCCGGCACACCGTTCAGCATGGAGACGTCGTTGGCGAGCTGCTTCATCTCCGCGTCGTCGAAGCTGGCGACCATCGGCATGAGCTCGGGCAGGGAGAGCTCGAAATCGGGGCGGCTCATGGCCAGCGTGAGGGCCACGTCCTTCCACGACTCGCCCGTGGTCTGGGTGATCTGGCCGTATCCCACGATCTGGACGGTGCCGGCCTTCCTGTCGAGATGCACGTCGTAGGCCGGGCTCCAGCCGGCATTGGGGGTGATGTAGTGGATGCGGATCTTCTTCTTCCCCTTGCGCGACGTCGAGAACGTGACCGTCACCTCTTTCATCTCCCTCGGGCGGCGCTGCGTGTACCGGCTCCGCTTGCCCTTGATAGCCTCGAGGTCCCTCTTGAGGTTGCGGGTCTTCAGCTCGATGTCGCTCATCTCGCGGTCGCACTCGGCCAGTCCCTTTCTCACGAAGGCGAGCATGCTCTGCCAGTCGTCGATCGAGATCTTGTTCGCGGCAAGCTCCTTGCCCAGCTCGGTCGACACCCTGTTCTTGATGGACATGTAGAAGCCCTTCTCCTCGGCCCAGCGGTGAGCGGCCCGCTCGAGAGCGGCCAGGGCGTCGCCCAGGCTCACGATCTGCGCGTCGAGCTGCTTGATCTCCTCGGAGAGCGACTCCCTGAGATAGACGGTGCGCGTCTCGGTGCCGGTGATCCGGACCCCGTCCGAGGCCGTGGCCCTGAGGTTGTCGGAACTCAGAATGGGCACGAGCCCCGTGAAGGTGACGGTGCCGTCTCCCTGGTGCGCGTCGACCTCGATCTCGCGCGTGATCTGCACGTGGTTCGGATAGACGACCACGTGCGTGATCGTCGAGTTCGTCTCGGACGATCTTGCTCCCGCTCCATCGGCCTGGAGGGGAACGGCAAGGCTGACAAGTATGGAAAGGATGGGAATGATGGGGACGAGATGAGTACTCTTTTTCACGGTTGTCTCCTTTCGAGGATAAGGCGGTTCAAGTCGGATCAACTGCTTCTTCACCAGATTGGACGGGAATGGGGAGGAAAAGTTTGTAAGGGGTATGTAAAAAATCGTGGATCGAGTTCCATGGATCTCGTCTGGCTGTTCCGTGTGGTGGACAGAAATCCTCGACCTGTCCGATCTGGATTCCCTGATGTCCGTTGGATAGACTTGGGCGCAGCCGTCAACGTGAATCAGCTGAAGGGAACACAAAGGGACCGGCATGAGCACCAATCCAGGAAGACCGATCGTGCTGTTGATCTGCATCGCGGTGCTGACCCTCACAGGGGCGCTCGTGATGCTGTGGCAGGAAGAGCAATCCCATTCAGACGAGAAGCCCGCCACGGAGGATACGTCGCCGCTGTCCAGGGACGCCGCCGTCGCGGATCACGATTCTCCTGCAGCGGACCCGAGCGAGGAAACGCGGCTTCGCAGGCTGGTGGACGATCCGGCGGGCGAGGCTCGAGGCGCGGCGCGGGAGGGCGCTCATTTCATTTCTGGTTCAGTGGTCGACAGGAAGACCGGGGAGCCGGTGCGGGCCTTCGGGCTGGAGCTCTACTCCAAAAGGAACGAGACGGGACGATCCCGGAAGGTCCTGTACCGGGAGTTCGAGGACGAGGAGGGCCGGTTCCGCATCCCCGTCGATCAGGCAGGCAGCTATGCTCTCTGTGTCTATTCCTCGGCGCACGAGAACGAGCTGGGCATTGTGGCAGTGGCTCACGAGGGGAATGGGGGAGGCGATCTCGTGATCGAGCTCGATCCCGCGCAGAGCCTGAACGGACGAGTAAATGACCTGGCCACGGGTGCGGGCATTTCAGGGGCAACGGTCTTTGCCTTCGGTTCCGGCCTCATGGACATCGCCGAGGGACGACCCAGCCGGGCCTGCCACGCGAAAACCGACGGGGAGGGGAGGTTCACCCTGGGTGGGCTGGACGACGAGTGGACGACGATCTGCGCGATCCATCCCGACTACACGGCAGCTCACGGCGAAGCGGCTCCGGGGTCAGACGATCTCGTGATCTCCCTCGGCAAGGGGCACCGGATCTTCGGGACCGTCCTGAGCGACAGCGGCGATCCCTGTCCCGACGTCATCGTTTCAGCCGGCGTCGTCACGGGAAACGATGAGGACGGCTACGGTTTCGACCTGCCTGTCGTGACGGGTCCGGACGGCACCTACCGGCTGCCACGGATCAGGCCGGGCCGGATCGAGCTGGACGCCCGGCCGCGGAGGGAGGGTATCGAAGGAACGATCGACTTCACACCCGAGGGAAAGAAGGTCACCCTCGTCGATCGTGACGTGGAAGTGAACTTCGGGCCGCTGCCTTCCCATGCGACGTGGCGAGGCAGCATCGTCGATGCGAAGGGGCTGCCTCCCGTGAGGGCCAGGATCGCCTGCCGGACCATCGAGATAACCGGAACGAAGCCACTTGGCTGGAAATCGACTCCTGGCGGCCCAGCGTTCTACTCCGACGACGAGGGACGGTTCGAGGCGCGAAAGCTGCTTCCGGGCCGCTACCGGATCACCGTCAGCTTCGCGCCGCACCACAGGCAGAGGATCAGCTGCGGCGAGGTCGTCCTCGCCGGACCCGGCCTTACGGAGAAGGATATCCGGATGCCCGGCGGCGCGGTTCGCGGGACCGTTCTCGACGAGGGAACGAGATCGGCTCCGGAGTCGCGATTCCTTTCCGTTTTCGCCCTGACAAGAGTTGACAGCAGCCAAAGGCGTCAGGCTTCGATCAACGGCGAAGGTGAATTCATCCTGAGAGGGCTGCCGCCCGGTTTCTACACCCTTTCGGCTGATCTCCGGTTCGAGGGGCGCAAGAGCCGCCCCGTGGAGGTGGAGGTGGCCGAGGGCGAGCTCGTCGACGGCGTGGAGCTCATGGTGCCCTCGAGGGAAGCAGCGGGCGGTTTCGTCAAGGTGACCTTCGTCGACTTCGTCGATCAGGAGGGGGCTTTCACCTTGCTCCGCTTCGAACACGGCGACCGTTCCAACAATCGTGTCATCTCCCTGGGAATCTCCTCGAAGGAGGGGGCCTGTTCGTGGCAGGGCGAGGAGCCCTTCCGCGAGGGAGCCTGGACCCTGGTCGTCGAGGTGGTGGGGCTCGGCCGCGTGGCGAAGAGTATCGAGATCGTCAAGGGACAGACCGTCGCGATCGACGTCTTCAGGAGCGACTTCGACGACGCTGTGGCGACCGTCGCTCTCGAGGGCCGGGTCAGCTGGATCGGCGGCGAGCCCGTGGCCGATGCGCGGATTCGCCTGAAGAGCGACAGGCACCTCGGCCATGAGCGGGAGATCAGCCTGGAGTCGGTCACGAACGCCGAGGGGATGTACATCGTCAACGACGTGATCCCCGGCAGCTGGCAAGTGGCAGTCGAGCTTCCCTCAGGGGGGAAGAAGTGCCTCCCTGATCTTGAAGTCCCCGCAGACGCCGCTTCTCCACACCGGCACGACATCGTCCTGCCGTGCGGGTCGGTCCGCGGCAAGTTGGTTGATGGACTCACCGGATTGCCCGTTGATGCAGAAACGGCGCCATGGACCGCCCTGCTGGTGGATTCGGAGATGAAGCGCCGCGAATCCATGTCCTCCTGGCGGCCCTCGTCAAGGAGGTTGTCCGAGTTGTTCGTGAGGCACCCGGATGCGAGCTCGGGATCGAGCTTCGTTGTTGCCGGTGTTCCTGACGGCGACTTCATCCTGCATGTCGAGGCAGAGGGCTACTTCGTCTTCGATTCCGATTCCTTCTCCATCGCGGTCGGCAGTGACGTGGACCTGGGAGAGATCAGGCTGAAGCCGAGCGGGCTCCTCCTCGTCGAGGCTCTCGACGAGCAGGGCTCTTGCCTCGAGTACTTCGAGGTCGAGTTTCCCGATCTCCACCCCGATCCGGCAAGCCGCAGACTCCCCGACGGCCGGCGCAAGTTCTGGAGGCTCCCTCCCGGCGAGCACCGTATTTACATCAAGGCCGAGGGCTGCAAGGGCATTGCTTCGAAAGTAAATCTTCGTGTCGGCGTGATGGATGAGTTGAGGGTAACGTTGACTCCACTCGAGCCGGGATCCGGAAAATAATAGGCTGTCTCAGGGGGCACTTTGATCGTTGGATAGATCCCCCGGTGAATCTATACTGTCCACCGAGATTCCGTTGGTCTCGGAGGATCTGTGGCAGTCCGGGGTATCCGATGAAAAAAGCAATCAGTATCGCCGAGTGCTTCGAGAAGTTCAGCGACACCTTTTCGCCCAAGATCGTGGCCGAGCTGAACGGCCAGCTCGTCATGGTCGTGCGCGTGGAAGGCGACAAGGTTCCCTGGCACATCCACGACAACGAGGATGAGATGTTCCATGTTGTCGAGGGCGTGCTGGACGTGCTGGAGCGAGACAGGAGCGTGCCCATTCGCGCCGGCGAGTTCTACATCGTGCAAAAAGGTGTGGAGCACCGCGTCATCCCCCGGGGGCATGTCAAGCTGATCCTCTTCGAACCGGCAACCATCTCCCACACGGGTTCGGTGAAGGCGGAGATCACGAAGGACGTGTACGATCGCCTCGACCTGTAGCGTCTCCATTTCCTCATCTGCATCGTGGAACCAGGCCTGTGCCCAAGCTCGAGAAGAAGCTGACCCTTTTTGACCTGACCATGGTCTCCATCGGCTCGGTGATCGGGTCGGGGATCTTCCTCACCCCGGCGCTGATCGCCGGAGCGCTGCCGTCGCCTGGCTGGATCCTGACGGTCTGGGTTCTCGGCGGCGTGCTCGCCCTCACCGGCGCGCTGAGCTATTCCGAGCTGAGCGGCATGATGCCGCGCGCCGGCGGGCTCTACGTCTTTCTCACCGAGACCTACGGCTCGCTCGTCGGTTTCCTCTATGGCTGGGTCTGCTTCCTCGTGGTGAACACGGGCAGCTACGCCGCCCTCGCCATGGCCTTTGCCACCTACTTCGGATACTTCGTCCCGCTGAGCGACACGGGGGTGAAGGTGACGGCCATCATCGGGATCGTGTTACTCACGGCGCTGAACATCCGCGGCGCCAAGGCGGGCGCCATCTTTTCCGACCTCTTCACCGTCCTGAAGGTGATCGGCATCCTGGGCCTCATCGTGATCGGCCTCGGATGGGGCGGCGCCGGCTCGTGGGATGAGCCGTCCCCGGATGCGGCGAGCTTTCCCGGCGGGCTTTCCGGCGCCCTGGCCGTTGCCATGGTGGGTGTGATCTTCTCCTGCGGCGGCTGGCAGCACTCCACCTTCATGGCCGGCGAGGCGCAAAAAGCGCGGCGCAACGTGCCCCTGGCCATGGTAATCGCCGCAATATCGATCACGGTGATCTACCTGCTCACCAACATCGCCTACCTGATGCTGATGACCCCTGCCGAGATCGCCGGATCGGAGCGGGTGGCCGCCGATGCGGTCGAGCGCGTGATCGGCCCGGTGGCCGGCGGACTGATCGCCCTGGCGATCTTCATCTCCACCTTCGGCACGACGGGGATCTACACCCTGACCTCTCCGCGGATCTACTTCGCCATGGCCCGGGACGGCATCTTCTTCAAGCGGATCGCCGAGGTCCATCCCGAATACAACACGCCGGTCTTCGCCATCCTGTCGCAGTCGATATGGGCGATCGTCCTGATCCTCTTCTGGGGAACCTTCGAGAACCTGATCTCCTACGTGGTCTTCTCCGATGCCATCTTCTTCTCCCTGGCAGCGGCTGCCGTGCTGGTACTCCGCCGCCGCGCCCCCGGGGCGGAGCGCCCGGTCAAGACGCTCGGCTACCCGGTCACACCCCTCATCTTCGTGGGCATCAACGCCTGGTTCGTGGTGCGCATCGTGGGCGAGAAGCCCCTCGAATCCCTCGCGGGTCTGGCCTTCATGTTTCTCGGTATTCCCGTCTACTTCTTCTACTTCAAGAAGAAGTGATCCGCCTGGATCCCTGTCCGGCCTGCTGCATCGAGAAAAAATCGAATTCGAAGGTAATCATTCCCCGCGCTTCCCTTCTTACCTGTCAGAAATCAAACCCCGGTCGGCCATGCCGTCGTGGCCTGGCCGCAATGAAAGCCAGTCCGGTCGGAATGAGGAGACTCAGTCATGAAGTACGCACGATTTGTCTCGCTATTCTTTCTCATCACGTTGATGGCAGCCTGCGCATCGACGGAGCAGTACGCGCCCTTTCCGGATCAGGCCAAGAGGGTGGAGGATCCGTCGAAGGGGAGGATCTACGTGATGCGTCCCACGATGTTCGGCTGCGCGATCAGCATGGACGTCCTCGACGGCGGGAGCAAGATCGGGAAGACCGGCCCGGGCGGCTATCTCTGCTGGGAGCGCGAGCCCGGATCGACGATCATCACCGGCAAGGCGGAGAACACGGCATCCCTTTCCATCGACGTCAAGCCCGGCAGCGTGACCTACATCCACCAGGGTGTGCGCATGGGGATCCTCTACGCCAGGAATGTTCTGGAGCTCATGGGCGAGGCGAAGGGCCAGGGCGAGCTCGCTGACTGCGACCCTCCGAAAGGATGTTCGTTGCAGGCGATCCCGGTTTCTCCTTCGGAAACGAGGCACGAAGCCGGTCCGGAATAGTGTTGCGTGCCGATGACCGGCTGGCTTTCCAGCGAGCAGCGCGTCGCCTCCTGCCCCGTGTCCGTCGATGCGGGGCAGGAGGCGATTCTCTTTCCGATCAGTGCGGGCGACTGCTATTCCGGAATTTCATCCATTTTCCTCTGCAGAGCAGCGAAATCGGATGAACTCTCCGGGCTTGCTGCAGCGGCCTACTTGTAGAATCGATGGACATCCACGTTTGACAGAGCGGCTCCGATGATAGCCTGGAAGTAGTGCCTCTCATCGTATTCCCAGAAATGAGGAACAAAGGTTTCGTGTTCCAGAATGCCTTCAGAGGGGATGGTTCCCAGCAGGTTGTACCGGTACGGCGGACGAAGGTAGAGCTTTCCGTAAGAGGTGTTGATCGGCGTGGTCAGCAGTCCTGTACCGATCCCCAGGCGAACGATATCACCGGGCACGCCGACGGTCTTGAAGGTGAGCGGGGCACCCTGAATCGTGCCTTTATCGTGGTAGAGCCACGGCGCATACTCGTCGGCGCCCACATCGACCTGGTTGTTGGCCATCCTCGAGCCGCCGTCGAAGTCCTCAGCGGGAAACTGGATCACGCTGCTGTCGCCCTTGTCGATGCAGGGAGAGTTCCAGGTCAGATGATAGTCCCTGAATCTCGTGTCGGCGAACAGGGGGTCGGCGTCGAAATTTCCCGTTCCGGCCCAGCCGCCCTCCACGTTGGAATAGGACACCGAGACCGCGCCGCCCGAGGGACAGATCTGCGCGCCTGACGGAGCCGTGTTGCCGCGGATGATGGAGTTGGCGATCTTAGCGCTGGAGATGACCCAGGTGCACCAGATCCCGCCGCCCTCGTTGATGGCCGTGTTCTCCACGATCGTGTTGCCGTTCAGGGTGACGTTGTCCGTGAGATAGGAGAACATGATGCCGCCGCCGTTGGAGGCCCTGTTGTTGACGATCACGTTGCTTTCCACTCCGGAGGAGTAGTTGGAGCCGCAATGGATCCCGCCGCCATCCGATGCGGCCACGTTGTGTGCGATGAAATTCCCTCGAATCGACATGCTCATGTCGCAGTAGAGTCCTGCTCCGTTCGAGGCCTGGTTGCTCATGATCCGGTTGCGCTCGATCACCGGCCCGTACATGCTGCCGATCCCTGCGATCAGGATGCCGCCGCCCGATGAGGCTGCCGCATTGTCTTCGATCAGGTTTTCCCTCAGCACGGGTTCTGCGTAGGCATCGATAGTGCAGCCGCCGCCGCTCAGGGAGGTATTCCTCTTGATGATGTTGCCGATCACCAGCGGGCTTCCAGTGATATAGAGTCCTCCGCCCGAGCCGGAACTGGAGTTGTGCACGATCTTGTTGTTGCCGAATACGGCGGTTGTGGTCTGGAGGCTGTTCAGGTAGATCCCGCCGCCCGTCGAGGCGTGGCAATCTTCCACTTCGTTGTCCTCGAACCGGGAATTCAGGTCGGCCTTGAAGAAGGCGCCCCCGCCTTCGTCGGCGCCGCAGCGAAGCATCCGGTTGCCGCGAATCTCGATGCCGGGGACGAAGACGTTGTAGATCCCGCCTCCCCGGCCGCCGAGGGCGCCGCAATCATAGAAACGATTGCCCTTGATCAGCGGATTACTGTTGCCGGTGCATCCGATCCCGCCGCCGTAGCTGGCGTTGCAGTCGCCGATCACGTTATCGATCAGGGTCGGGGAAGCGGTTCCGCTGCAGAAGATGCCGCCGCCCACTGTCTGGCCGGAATGGTGGATGTTGTCGACCGTTCCGATGCCGTTCTTGATACTGAAACCCGTGAGGATCGAATCGCGGCCTTCCCCGGACTGGAAGGTCACGACACTTCCCGAAAAGTACCCGTCGATCACGGGAGAACCCATTGCGAATTTGCCGGTGACAATGATCGCCTTGCCCTTGAAGTCGATTTTCTCCATGTACGTGCCGTCGTACACGATCACCCGATCGCCATCCACAGCCGCATCGATGGCGAGCTGGATCGTGGTGTAGTCAATCGGTACCTTGATGTCCTTGCCTGATGCTGCAGTCAGCGGAAGAAGGATAATCGTCAATATTAAAATCGCGCGCGGAATGGACGGATCGGTGCCTGCCATGGGTTGCTCCTTTTTCATGTTTTCGTGAGGGACGGTCAGCGCTCCCCGGCGCCCGGGTGAAGCTCGTCTGTTTGCGGAAGCTGACTACGTTCTATAATTCGTTCGAAGGGGTGATGTAACAGTCGGGTGATCTTCGGTCTCGTTTTCCGGAGCTCGTCAGGGACGGCTACCAAGACAGAGAACGGATCCGTCCGTGGCGGCGATGTACAGCCTGCCTCCGGCGGCGATCATGCCGTCGAAGACCGGCGGGCTCGCCAGCGAGCAGCGCGTCAGCTCCTGCCCCGTGTCCGTCGACACGGCGAGCAGGAGAGCGCCCATCTTCCCGTCCAGAGCGGCCGTCTGCTCGATAAGGCTGCCCATCACCGCGGGATCGTCGATACGATCGTAGACATCGGCCTCGTCGATCAGGTCGGGCGGACCGGCAACGAGGAGGGTCTTCCCGGCGCGGACCATGGCCCGGGCCATGAGCGGCATATCGCTCGTCCAGTGATGGACCACGTGGAAGTTCTTCTTCGATTCGATCTTGCCGGTGAAGAGGAGGGCCTTGCCGACCCTGCCCCTGTCCGGCTCCGCTTCGCCGAGCTTGCCGTGGTTGTCGCAGCCCGAGCGGTCGGAGGCGTCGCTTTTCTCGAAGGAGTACCACAGAACGATACCCTGCCCGGCCGCATCGTCCGGAGCGCGTGCCGCTGCAAGGTCCCCGATCTCCCGATCGCCGAGAGCCCTGTTGTGGATGCGGACCTCGTCGATGCTGCCCTTGAAGGCGCAGGGGCTCTTGTAGTCGCCAACCGACGAGCCCTCGTCCGCACCGATCGAAAGCGCCTCGGACGGCTCGTTCTCGATGAAGCCGGCCGCCTCGGACGACGCGGCCAGCTTGCCGTTCACGTAGAGCCTGAGCTCCTTCTCCCCGGTCAGGACGCCGGCAAGGTGGACCCACTCCTCCGGGAGCTTTTTCTCTCCCTCGACAGAGAAGAGATCGCCGCCAACGCGGATCGAGAAGTGCGGCCGCTTCTCCTTGATGTGGAGGGAGAAGCCGTGAGAGCTCCCGCCGCTCGCCGCCACCACGCCCTTGCGGCCGAGGGGAAAGACGAAGGCCTCCACGGAGAAAGGCTTTTTCGAGACGTCGAGGCTCTTCGACTTCTCGATGCGGATCAGCGAGTCCCTTGCCGCCAGATCTTCGGGGGTCGTGGCGCTCAGCTCCCTGTCCGCGGAGAAGAGATGATGCTCGATCGGGACGGTCCACCGGTAATACTGGGGCTTGCGCCCGAAGCCGTAGACCCTGCTGTCATCGAGCGACAGGATGCGTCCCGCCGGAGCCACCGTGCCGGCCCGGTAGTAGCCGCACCAGCCGCTGACGAACCGGCTGCCGTAGAGCCAGTAGGTGCGGTGCCAGAAGCTGTCGTCGAGAAAGCCGGTGGGGGAGAAGAGATGGGCGAACTCGGGATCCTGCGTGGGTGCAGGAGCGCCCTGGTTCGGATCTCCGGTATAGGGCATCGCCTCGAGGGGCATCCGCGTGCCGTCGAGAAGGAACGGCTGGCCGCGCATGAAGACGCGCCGCCCGTCGAAGGAAAGGATGTCCGGAAGCGCCGTGGGCATGTTCAGCCAGCTCACGTACGACTCGAGATCGTCTCCCGAACCGGGCTCGCGATCCTGCAGGACGGTCCGGGACAGGATGCGGCCTGTTGCCGGATCGAGCCGCCAGAGGCGCAGACCGCCGTCGAGGAACATCGACCTCCCGGCCACGCACCAGAGCTCGTCCTCGCCGGAGTGGCTGCACGATTCGTCGAGGACCAGCACGCTGCCGTGGACGGGCCAGACCGATTCGAGCTGCTCGAAGGCCATGTGGCTCCGGTCCGTCGGCGCGGCGAGAAAGCGCCACGCCAGGGCGCCGTCCGAGGCGCGCAGGCAGTGGACGCATCCGTCCGCCGCGCCGAAGAGGACGCTGCCCTCGTGAACGGTGGGCGGCGAATCGATCCGTCCGCCGGCCGTGTAGGACCAGAGCCGCCGGCCCGTGGCGGCATCGAGGGCAAACAGGGTGTGCGTATCGATCGAGGCGACGAAGAGCGCGCCGCCGGCCGCAACCGGCTGGGTGAGGCGGCCGCCGATCGCGGTCTGCCATTCCTGCTTCAGCGGCGTCGGCACGGCCGTCTCGCTGCCGCCGGTGCGCGCCGCGTCGTGGCGAAAGCAGGGCCAATCGCCCGCATTGGCCTTCACCCCGGCAGGGCTGCTGATCTTGCCGAAGGCCGGACCTTGCACGAGCCGGTCGTCATCAGGAGCGGCTGGATGATCGCTTCCCCTGTCTGCCGCCGGCGCTAGGGCGCAGAATCCGGACAGCTTCGCCTCCAGGTAGCAGGCGCAGGGGTGATGGGGTGTGTAGAGCATTCCGTTGGCCGGCATGACGCCGTAGAGGCAGGCGCCGCGCACCCAGTGGTTGGGGATCCACTTCTTGGTTTCGAGATCGATGAACTCGGTTCCGGTGCGCGACATGATCAGGTAGTTGTCCGTCGCCTTGCCGCGGTAGCAGCGATGATGGAACCAGTAGGTGTCCACGTCGGGAGCGAACTCGCTCACCGTCTCGCCGGTTTGGGGATCGCGGCCCACGAACAACCCTTCGGCCCGGCCGCTCAACGTTTCTCCCGCCCAGACGATGCCGTCGGCCACGAGGAGATCCTCGGCCGAACGATAGCCCGACGGCGGATGCTCGGCGCTCCAGAGGACCTCGCCGTTTTCCACCGACAGCGCGGTCATCGTGTCTTCCCCCTCCCTGTACCACGATCCGGTCTGCGTGCCTGCCGTCTCGCCGCCCGAGAAGAGGAGCACCTTTCCGTGAACCACGAGGATCGGCGCATAGAAGGAGGGAATGATCTCGCTTCGCGGGATCGTCTCCGACTCCCAGAGCAGTGTCCCCCCACGGCGATCGAGGCAGACCACCGACCGGCCGTCGTGGAAGAAGAGGCGGTCCTTCCCGGCTGCCAGGGTCACGGGGAGGACCGTTCTCGTCACGGACCAGAGGACCTCGCCGCTGTCGGCGCGCACGGCCTTGATCTCCCGCGGCACCTCGTCCCAGAAGGGACCGTTGAACGCCTGGTCGATCCTGTCGCGGTCCGCGTACTCGGGCCTCCCGGCATCCGCGTCGACCAGCACGAAGAGCAGGCCGTCGGAGAAGATCACCTCCTCGGTCCCCTTCGTCTCATCGTAGGTCCGAATCGTCTTTCCCGTCGCCGCGTCGAGCGCCGTGAGCGGGGCGTCGAGGCCGAGGGTCGCGTAGACGCGATCGCCCGCGGCCACGAGGCGGCGCGGCAGCTGGGCCGGCCCGCTCTTCAGCGGCCAGAGGTGCGTGTGCCAGTTCCCGATCGGGCGCTTCCAGAGGATCGTCCCGTTGAAGGCGTCGCGGGCGATCAAGGTCCACTGCGGCGGCAATAGGATCGAAGCGCGCGATCCCTCGTCGGTGATGTAGAAGGTGCGCCCGCCGGCCGAGACCACGGCGCTCACGCTCGACATGCGGTCATGGTGGCGCGAGTAGCGGGGGCTTCCGATCCACTGCATCCGCCGCGGCGGGCCGACGATGTCGTCGTGCGACACGGCATTCCCCGTTGCGTCGTACAGGTAGTGGGTCCACTCATCCATCGCCTCGGGCCGCGGCTTGACCGTGGTGGTCCACTTGCCGTTCTTCTTGATGCAGGCGGTTCCGCCGGGGCAGAGAACGCGCAGGATCTCATTCATGGAGATCGTGTCCGGCTCTTCCGACACGACCAGGTTGACGAGGTTGTCGATGTAGGGAAGCCTGTCGCCCCGGAGCCTGTCGATCGAAACGGGGCCGTAGATGCCGAGCGAATGGATCCGCCGGCGCGCGCTGGCCACATCGGCCGGATCTCTGGAGAGGCCGTGCACCGTGAAGGAGTCCCCGGCGCGCAGGGCCGCGGTGAGCCGGCCGTCGCCGCAGGGGACGTGGACCACCAGCCCGCCGCTGATGCGGCATCTCTCGAGGATACGCGCAGCCTGCCGCCCGGGCGGCTCGTCGCCGAGAGAGTAGGCAGCCGGCGCCGTGCCGGGGAGGAGAAGCAGGCCAAGGGCGACGATTCGGAATATTCTGGTCTTCATGATTCTCCATTCCTGCCAGTCGAGCCGGAGAGCGCCTGGCTACTTCCTGGCATCGGGATTCTTCGACGGCATCCGGGCTTTGACCTTCATGCGCCACGCTTTCAACTTCTCTTGCATCGCGGCGGTCAGGTCGGGGCGCTCGGCGGCGACGTTCTTCTTCTCGCCCGGATCGTTCTTCAGGTTGTAGAGCTCGAGCCGCCCGTCCTCGAAGAACTCGATCAGCTTCCAGTCGCCCATGCGGACGGCACTTCCCGGACTGCCTCCCTGGTTGCCGTAGTGGGGGTAGTGCCAGAAAATCGCCTCTCGATCGATCGACCCGGTTTCCTTCAGAAGGGGGACGAGGCTTTTTCCGTCGCAGTGCTGGTCCGGCCGCAGGGGAAGCCCGGCCATCGCTAGCATGGTGGGATAGAAGTCGGTGCTCGTCACAGGCGCCTTGCAGACGCTGCCCCCCTTCACCTGACCGGGCCAGACGACGATCATCGGCTCGCGGATCCCGCCCTCGTAGAGCCATCCCTTGCCGGCCCGGAGCGGCACGTTGCTCGTGGGCGAGCCTTCCGACGTACTGAGACCTCCGTTGTCGGACATGAAAATGATGGCCGTGTTGTCGGCCAGGCCCTGCCTTTTCAGGGCGGCCGTCACCTTGCCCACCGCAATGTCCATCGCTTCCACCATGCCGCCGTAGACGGCGTGGTCCTGCACCTGCCTCGCCTTGCGCTCCCCCTCGGGAATGAAGCGCGGCCCCTCGTGATTCACCCCGGCTGCCCTGGCCTTGTACTTGGCCTCCAGGTCGGGACGCGCCTGGAGCGGTGTGTGCACCGAGTAGAACGAGAGGTAGAGCAGAAAAGGCTGATCCTTGGCCTGTTCGATGAATCGCACCGACTCGTCGGCGAGCCGGATGGGAAGGTGCTCGCCGTCGGGACCGCTCTCGAGTTTCGGATTCTTGTAGGGGGCGAAGTAGCCGCCCGGAGGCGAGCCGCGATGATGACCGCCCTTGTTGATGTCGAAACCCTGGTCCTCGGGGAAGAAGCCCTCGCCGCCCATGTGCCACTTGCCGGCGAAGAACGTGGCGTATCCCGCCTCCTTGAGCGCCTCGGCAACGGTGACCTCCTCGAGGGGCATGAAGTCCCGGTAGGGAGCCGGCAGAAGGGGCTTGTGCCGCGTCCAGTGGCGGCCCATCCTGTCTGGCTGCGGCGCGCCGAACCAGTCGGTGGTGGCCGTGCGCGCGGGATACTTCCCCGTCATGATGCTCACCCGTGTGGGGCTGCAGACCGGGCAGGCGGCATAGGCGTTGGTGAACCGCATGCCGCGCCGCGCCAGCGCGTCCACGTTCGGCGTCTCGTAGAAGGTGCTGCCGAAGCAGCGAAGGTCGCGCCAGCCGAGGTCGTCGACGAGAATGAAGACGAAGTTGAGCCGCTTCTCCGGATCGGGGCGGTCCTCGGCGGAGCCGCATCCCAGGGGGAGGGCCAGGCCCGTGAGAGTGAGCCCCAGAGCCTTCAGCATGTCGCGGCGATCGAGTTCGAGGCTGGTGGGGGGCATCTTCACTCCTTTTGCTCTCTGTTCATGATCGGATATGGAGGTAGAACGCGAAGCCTTCGGGTACAGTGAGATTCTATCATCAGGCTCCGGCCTTTCACTACTGAAAGAGATGGCGCCGCCTAGCAGGCCGTTGAAAAAGTGCTTCACGATCGAAAGCGAGAGATTTTATGTCGGATCAAGGCGCCAAACCGCAGGCGAATCAGTGGATTCGCTGAGGATTTGGCAACGCAGAGCCGGCGCAAAAGATCCGCTTTCGGCTCGAATGACTTTTTCAACGGTCTGCTAGGGTCACCATCTTTCTTTTCCCTTCCCTGCGATCTATGATAGGTCCCCGTGTTTGTAGGAATCGTGGTCTTGCCCGTTTCTTCCCTCGAGGTCTTCCCCATGCCGCATGGAAAAACCCTCCTGTCGATCGTCGTGCCAACCGTTGTTTCCGTTCTCCTCGGAGCGGGCTGCGCATCCCCGGGCTCCGAACGCGCCATGCCCGAGCCGGCTCCTCTTGTCTGGAGCGGGAAGGCGGCCGGTGTCTGGACCGCGGTGCAGAACAGCCGGCCGGAACCGAACCTTCTCGATACGGCCGGCATCCGGCCGGCCCAGGCGGCGCTCGCCGAGCTCGGCGAGGTCCCCTTCCCCCTGCCTGCCGATCGGGTCAGGGCGTTCACCCGCAAGGGGGAGACGTGCCTCCTCTTTCCCCTGGAAAAGGGAGAGCGGATCTACGGGCTCGGCCTGAACTTCAAGACGCTCGACCAGCGGGGGCGTATCAACCGCCTGCACGTGGACCATTACGGAGGGAAGGATAACGGGCGCACCCACGCGCCGGTGCCGTTCTTCATCTCGAGCAAGGGGTACGGCGTTCTCGTCAATGCGGCGCGATACATCACAGTCTACACCGGGACGACGGTGCGGACCGACAGCGCCGACCCGCCCGAGGTGCGCGACCGGAACAGCGACAGGAACTGGTCCGCCCGGCCAGCCTCCGATCTGGTCGAGGTCATCGTGCCCGGCAACGATGCGGAGGTGGTGGTCTTCGGCGGACCGACGATGCTCGACGTGGTTCGCCGGTACAACCTCTTCTGCGGCGGGGGATGCCTGCCGCCGCGATGGGGGCTCGGCTTCTGGCACCGCGTTCCCACCCTCTACAGCGACAGCGATGTGAAGCGCGAGGTGGATGAGTTCGTTGAGCACGGATTCCCCCTCGACGTGGTCGGCCTCGAGCCGGGCTGGCAGAGCCGGTCCTATCCCTGCACCTACGAGTGGGATCCCGGGAGGTTCAGCCGGCCGACCCGCTTCTTCGGCGAGATGAACGCCAGCGGCGTGCGCATCAACCTCTGGATCAATCCCTTCGTCTCCCCCGAGGCGAAGCTCTTTCCTCTCCTCGAGCCGCTGTCGGGTACGCACACGGTCTGGTGCGGCATCGTGCCCGACTATCGCCTCCCCGAGGCGCGCGGGATCGTGCTCGATTTTTTCGAGAAGGAGCACCTCGACCTCGGCGTGAGCGGCTACAAGGTGGACGAGTGCGACGGGTACGACGTCTGGCTCTGGCCGGACACGGCCTGCTTCCCGTCGGGCCTGACGGGAGAGGAGATGCGGCAGGTCTATGCCCTCGAGCTCCAGCGGATGACGGCCGAGATGTTTCGTGCGCGGAACCAGAGAACGTACGGGCTGGTCCGGGCGTCGAACGCCGGGGCGTCGAGCTTCCCCTTCGTGATCTACAACGACTACTACAGCCACCGCGACTTCATCACCGCCCTCTGCAGCAGCAGCCTCTGCGGCCTCCTCTGGACGCCCGAGGTGCGGAAGTCGGGATCGGGCGAGGAGTGGTTGCGGCGGATGCAGTCGGTCTGCTTCTCGCCCATGGCGATGATCAACGCCTGGGCCGACGGCACCAAGCCGTGGTCCTTTCCCGACGTGGAGGAGGCGGTCCGCGACGTCGCCCTGCTTCGGATGCGCCTGCTGCCATACCTCTACACCGCCTTTGCCCGGTATCGCTTCGAGGGGATCCCGCCCATCCGGGCGATGCTCCTCGAGCCGGGATTCCCGCCGCAGGGAGAGAAGGCCGGTGTGAGCGATCAGTTCATGGTGGGGGAGAGCCTCCTTGTGGCGCCTCTCTTCGCCGGGGAGAAGGAGCGGCGGGTCGTGCTGCCCGAGGGGCGCTGGTACGACTTCCATACGGGCGAGCTTGCCGGCGAGGGCGGGGTGATCACCGTGCGTCCCGGGCTCGAGAAGATTCCGCTCTTCGTGAGGGATGGGGGGATCATTCCCCTCATGCCGCCGCGCAGGCAGGTGCCCCGTGCCGGAGAGGTCGTTCCCCTCGAGGTGCGTCATTACGGCGCGGCGGCCGGCTCGTACCGGCTCTACGACGACGACGGAGTGACCTTCGACCACGAGAAGGGGGCCTGCTCCTGGAGGGAGCTCGTCGTGCAGCGCACCGCTTCCGGTGATCTGCGCGGATCGGCCGCGGAGCAGGAGGCAGCGGACCGGTTTGCCTGGGGGGCGATCACCTGGAGGTACATGACCCGGTGAGGATGACAACCGCTTTGGCAGGCATTCTTCTTCTCCTTTGTTCGTCCTCGGCAGCGACGGCGGCCGAGGAGCCCGGATGGACCTGGATCCACGGCACGCTGGCAGACGAAACCGAACAGGCCGAGTACATGGCCTTCGCCCGGAAGATCTTCGACTTCTACCAGAAGCAGAGCGCGATGAAGGGCAGGCTGGTCGGCGAGAGCGGATTGAAGGCCCTGCCAAAGGGACGGATCATCTTTCTCGGCCCGCTTTCCGCGTTCAGCCATCACGATTGGTTCGGCCTGCCGATGAAGATCGAGAGCGACGGCAAGGTCGTGATCAGCGGGAAGGCTTTCGCTGATCGGAGAACGGGCATTTTTCTCCGCAACAGGGAGAACACGCGAATTGCCTTCACCGGACTCTCCCTGGCCGGATTCTGCGATCTCTTCACCGTCAGGACCGGCACCAGGGCATGCACCGTCACGTCCGGGAGGAGAGAGATCCTGATCGAGGGCGATTTCAGGACGCGAGGGCTGCAGCTCGACGGAGAGCCTCTGCTCGACCGGTATCCGTCGGCGCGCGACCTCGAGGACCTTGCGCTTCCCGATGGGGCGATCACGGTGAAGTCGGTGGCGGCCGGTTCCGCTCCGGACGGTCTTGCGCCGGAGTTCCGGAGCTGGCTGAGCGGTTTCGTGAAGGGGCAGGAGGTGCTCTTCATCGGCGAGAGCCACTGGAACGCGGGGATAAACAGCCTCTTCAACCGGATCGTGAGGGAGCTCCTTGCCGGCGGGCGGCTCCGTGCCGTCTTCCTGGAGATCAACTACTCCTTCTCGGGGTATTACAATCATTACATCTCCGAGGCGAGCGACGAGAAGGCGCATCTTTTCCTGAAGAGCACATTGCATCCGATGGTGGCCTGGGAGAGTGTCGTCGATCTTCTCGAGGTGCTGCGCACCTGGAACAGGGATCATCCCGGCAGGCAGGTCCGCATCGCCTGCCTCGACATGGAATGGTATCCCGAGATCGTGCTCGACAAGATCATCGTGCCTTACTTCCGGCGCGTGGACAGCGGCTTCTCCCTGCCTGCTTTCAACACTCTCCGAAGCAAGGGATGGAAAGAGGAGCGCGACAGGATCGACAGTCTGCTGGCCGCTGCCAGGGAGAAGGGGATCAAGGGCGGCCACCCCTTTCTGACTCCCGCCTACATGGAGCGGGTGATGACAAGCTTCTGGGACATGGCGGCGCACGACAATTCCATGGGCAACCGGCAGAGGACCATCATCCGCAACGTGGCGGAGTTCAGCGGAGACCTGCTGGGGGACGGCCTCGTTCTCTTCAAGGGCGGCGGATATCACGCCGTCAAGCGGCGGATCGATGGCGAGGATTTCTATCGGGAAGCCGCCTATCTGGATCAGGTCCATCGATCGACCCGGGGCAAGGTCAAGACCTTGATGCTGAACGGCCTGGCCTTCTCGCTGGAGGAGACAGTGGGAGTCGATCTGAAGGAGCGCAGGCCGTCGGCCACGAACTACAACCACTTCGTGATGGATTTCCAAAAGGAACTGGCCGCCGGGTCCGCTTCCGCGGACGGATATTACCTGTTCGACAAGGGCGGCCTGACTCTCTTCGAAAGCCTTGCAGCCAAGATCGGTTACCAATCGAACCTTGACGTCTACCGGATCCAATCGGTGGACTGGCCGCGTCTTATGGCGCTCCACGGCGAGGATGTGAGACAGAGCCGCGTTCACGATTACGACGCCTTCATCTATGTTCTCCGGTCAGAGCTCGAGGTTCCTCGGCCGCGGGTCATCGAGAAGGAATGAGTCCACTGTTTCCTCTTCCGCAGCCGTGATGCGAAAAGAGGCGCCGCCGGATCCGCCGGTCGAAGGCGGGGCACGATGAAGAATTATTTTTTTGGTTATTGACGGTGCAGCCGTTTGCCGATTAAATGTAAGCGGATACTTACATTTAATCGATTCGTTGCGATCCGAGGTTGAACGATGCCGAGGCCAAGCCAGAGCGAGGAGAAGATAAGGGAGTTCCTGCCCATTGTCGCCAGGACCTTCTCCGAGCTGGGATACCGGCGGACCACCACGGCCGAGCTGGCTCAGCGGTGCCGGATCCGGGAGAACATCCTCTACCGGCTCTGGCCCAGCAAAAAGGCGATGTTCCTGGCAGCCATCGACTATGTCTACGACCTGTCAGCCGAGACGTGGCAGAGGATCATCGACCAGGAAGACGGCGCGTCCACAGCGGCCGAGAGGATCCTCGATTACGAGGGCCGTCATCACGGCGAGTTCGGATTCTACCGCATCGTGTTCGCCGGCCTGAGCGAGAGCGACGATCCCGAGATCCGTACTGCCCTGAAGAAGATGTACAGCCGGTTCCACGGATTGATCAGTCAGCAGATCGGGAATCATCAGTCCGGCCGCGACAGGATCGGCGAGGAGACAAGCCCTGAGCTGCTGGCCTGGGCCGTCATGGGACTCGGCACGGTGGCCAACATCGGCAGGGAGATGAATCTGCTTTCAGCCGGGCAGCGGCGGCAGCTGATCGCCGAGACGGGCCGGCTGCTGCTCGATGGAGATTGAGCTTTTTATTTTGTCTGAAGTGTAAGTAGATGCTTACGGTAAAGAGTTGTTTTTTCGAAAGGAGGGTGCCATGAGAACAAGACTTGTTGTTGCGGCCCTTGCATTGTTCTGTTCTTTTTCCCTGGCCGCCTGGAGCTCCGTGCCGGGCGATCAGGACGATCTCGTTCATAAGGCCTATCAGACGAGGATGAACGGCAAAGCCGACGACGCCAGGGAGCTGCTCGAGAAGGCGGTCTCTGAAAAGACGGGCAGCGCGGCGGCAAACTTCGAGCTGGCCAGGGCCAAGTTCCACATCTCCCTCGGGCAGTTCGTACCCGACGGATCGATGGACGAGCTGCTTGTCCACGTGGAGAAGGCGATGGAAATCGACCCGGACAATGCGTCATACGCGCTCTTCGCCGGGCGTGTCCATTTCATGCGAGCCTACAAGGCCATGAAACAGGGTGGTTCCGGCGTCAAGGAGAAGTTCGGCCAGGTCAGCGAGGCCTTCGAGGCGGCGGTCAAGGCGAAGCCCGACTACCGCCTGGCCATGCTCTACCTGGTGGAGCTTCACTCCCAGCTTCCGCCGGACATGGGGGGAGACAGGACCAAGGCGGACAAGTACGCCGCCATGCTGGAGAAGAGCGATCCGATCTGGGGAGCCAAGGCCCGCTCGCTTTTGCTCTCAGGCGATGTTGACAGGGTCGACTACTGGAAGACTGTGCTGAAATCGCACGACGGGAACGCCGACGTGCTCGAGGAACTCGGCAAGGCCTGTCTCTACAGAATGCAGATCGACGATGGCGTGAAGTACATCGAGGCGGCGATCGAGTCCGATCCGGCAAGGAAGCTGCTTCTTCTCGATCTGGGGCGCTTTCACCTCCTGCGGGTCATGAAGGACAGGGGTGTGAAGGAGAGCGCCCTGCCGGAAGCGGAGGAGGCGATCAAGAGGTACCTGGAAACGGAGCCGGTCGTTCCCTTGAAGGCCTTTTCCTACGAGATGCTGGCCAAGGCCAAGATGGGATGGGGGGACGGAGAGGGGATGAAGGAACTGAGAGCCAGGGCCGGGAAGCTCGACAAGAACTACTCGAAAGCCATGGCGATCCCCGGACTCGAGCTGTTCATCAATCCGGGTGATCTTCCCCGGACGCACAGGTATCTCTTCCGGCCCTTCTGACAGGGAACGCCGTCTGCCGGGCCGCCGACAGGCCCGGCAGGCCGGCTGAAAACCGTGTGGACTGCTTCTTTCATTTCGCACACCCGGACGTTTCTTCCGATTTCGTTACGAGGAGCCATGAGGTACCATGTGGCAAGGCGCATTGCGCGATTCGACCGGAGGCCTGTTTTTGACAGGTCGAGGATCGAATCGTGTGATGCAACGCAGTCCATATGGTACCACATGGCTCCGCAGTAGAAAGCGGATGAATCGTTCGGGTTCAGGTGGGATTTGTTCCTTGTCTCACTTCACCGAGGAAGCAGCAATCATGGCACAATGGGTTTTCTTTTCCTTGTCGGCCTTCCTGCTCTGGGGAGTGTGGGGCCTGCTGGGCAAGATCTCGGCATCCTATCTCACGAGCCGCCAGCTTCTCTTCTACACCACCCTCGGATACGTGACCATCTTTCCCGTCATCGGCTTTCTCTCCCGAAAGGAGATCAGCAATGTGGCCGGCGCGAAGGGGATCGCCTTTGCCGTCGGCGCGGGCGTCTGCTCCTGTGCCGCGTACATCTGCTACTACCTCGCCATCTCCAGGGGTGAGGCGTCCCGGATCGTCACGATCACGGCTCTCTATCCCGTCGTGACGGTCATCCTGGCGTTCCTGATCCTGCGGGAGCCGATGAGCTTCCAGAAGGTCGTCGGCATCGTGCTGGCTCTTTCCGGGATCGTTCTGCTGGCGCAGAAGTGACCCGAATTACCGCGTCGAGAAGCGGACTCCAGTCGAAAAAAAAGGGAACTCACCATCGACCGGTTGGCTGCACACGTATAGTGTAATGATCAGTGCAAGGGAGGTGAATTGATGGTGAACAAAACAAACTCTATTCTACTGACGGTCGTCCTGTTCCTTCTTCTGGGAGCGGTTGATCCCTGTTCAGCAGCGATTCCAGGGTATCACACGATCCACTCGCGTGTCCTCGAGGCGGATTTCATCTTTGTGGCGCGTCTTCACGCGGCGGGAAAGCAGGAGTGGCCGGGAGGCAGCCTGTTCAGGATGGAACTGATCGAAGTGCTTCGATGTCCTGACAAGTCGGCCGATCTCTCGAAGATGCTGCTCGACAATGCGATTCCCGGCTCCTCGTGCATGGGGGAACAGCACAACACTCCGACCGACGTCGATGTCGTCGTCTTTGCCCGGTCCGGTGTGAACAACAGGCTCATGCTCCTGTCATGGTGCTGCAACTCCATCGTTCCGCTGAGTGGAACTCTCGAGGAGTACCCCGGGCCCGAATACAAGGAGAAGAGCCTTTCCGGCAGCGAGTTTGTCGATCTGGTGCGGAAGCAGATCGAGCGAATGAGCAACTTCGATTATCTGAAGGAAGCTCATCTCAAGGCAGTGGGCAGCCGCCATCCCTTCAACTGGCATGACAAACCCGTTCTCCTGAACTGTCTCCTCGAGGCGAAAGACCACCGCGTGGAAGGATTCGCCCGCGAGCTCCTGAAGAAAGGAGTCTCGCCAAGAGAGGAGACCGTCCTTCTCCATTACTTTGCCCGCCTGGACAACGGTGCAGGCCTTCCGGTTCTCAGGCATAGGTTCCAGGAAAGGCTGCAAAGATGGGAGGCCGGCCTGAAGCCCGGAGAGGAGGATGTTGATCCTGAAATGCTGGATCCACTCATCTACCCGCAAGACGATCAGCTCCTCGATATCAGCCGGATCCTGCTCACGGCTGGAGACAGATTCTATGTCAGGAAACAGCTGCTTCCCGCATTCGAGAAGGGGTTGATCCGTGCCGGCTGCCTGCTGATCGTCTGCGGTGAAGAGAGAGCTCTTGCCGGGCTCATCAAGAAGATCCGCGGAGGGAGCGACGATTGGAAGAAGGAAACAGCCGCCAGGGATGCCTTCGAGACGCTCGTTGAATCCGGTGAGCGGTCGGCAATCCTTGCGGCCATCAGGCTGGCCTTCGAGCAGAAGTCCTTGACCGTGACGATCGAGATGCTCAAGGATGTTCGCCACCAGGGGATCGGTCCGGGAATCTCCTTCGCGCCGGGTTGGGTGACCATGGAAGCGATGCCGACAGAGCGGGATGAACTGTTCGAGTCGTGGCAGGCCTGGTGGAGGCAGAATGCCGGGAATCATCCGGCCGAGCTGTTGCCCGGCGCAGTCGACATCCTCATGGGTCCCGATCAGGACTGGCCGACGGGGTCATGACCAGCTGTTAAAGAGGGCCAATATCGATCTCTCAGGGCCCCACGTGGACGTGGACCGAATCCCACCACGTGGCATCGAGTGTCCCGCTCGTGTTGTCGTCCACGGCGAAGAGGAACGTGTAGTCGCCGTCAGGCAGCGACATGTTCAGGACCTCGCTCGGTCCCATGGTGCTGATCGGCGCCGCGGCGGCGCGGTGGATCCCCGGCTGCCAGCCGCTGCCCCTCACGTACGACCAGTATCCGAAGGACGTCTTGGCGATGATCCAGTGATCAGCCGCCACGCCGCTCATGCCGCCGGGCTCCAGGCCGACCTCGATGGAGACGGACGCACCGGAGGCGACGGAGACGGCAAGGTCCGTCTTGTTGGCCTTCACATCGGGCGACGGTTCCGAATCGGCGTCGGCCGTCACGAGGTCGATGTTGCTGTCGCCCTGGTTGGTCATCTGGCCGCCTATGCCGCCGTTGTTGTTGATCGTTGTCTGGGCATTGGTGAGGTGGTTGACCAGGCCGGAGAAGGAGTCCGGATCATGCTGGTTCGCGTAGGTCCCTCCAATGGGAAGGAGGATATGCTTGCTCGTGTGATAGTCGAGGGCAACGGGATCGATGCCGCCCAGCAGGATGTCCGTGCGGGTCGTCGTGCTGGGAGGATAGCCGCAGAGGCTGTCCTGGCTCACCCAGATGGCATCGATGATGTTGAGCACGGGGGCTCTCACCAGGGTGAACATCTTGCCGCACTGCTGGCCCGACTTGGTGTAGTGGCGGATGAAGGAGTAGCCGTCGCCCATGGAAAGGATGCCGTAGGTGTGCTTGAGGGCTCCCGTGATGCCCGTGCCGTCGTGATGCTTGAAGACGGGGATGTTGATCAGCTTCAGGTTGCCGGAATGGCCCGACCCCGTCCAGATGCCCTCCTTCAGCTCCACGCGGTTTCCATTGGCCGTGGTGAAGCAGGGATAGGAGACATTGTCGACATGTCTGTAGCCGTCCGTCGTGTGGTCCGTGTCGGTAATGAAGGTCCAGGTGATGGGATCGAGCAGGTAGGAGGAGACCGGAGCACCGGCGAAGACCGTGTTTACCAGGTAGTCGACGGTGAGGATGTTCTCCTCCTCCGCATTGACCCAGATGCCGTTGTCGATCTGCGGCCATTGGGCATACGATCCCCAGGCATCGGGATCGCCGTCGAAGGCGCCCTGTCCCTGGCCGTTCTCGAAGATCACCACCTCGCCGCGAAAACCGTCGGGGTGCTGGAGGATCCTGTGGATGAGTCCCCTGACGAGGTCGGTGTTGGTCGTCCCGCGGCACTTCCACTGGCAGTTCACCTTGATCAGCACCACGTCGTCGGGCGCGATCATTCCGTCCGGGCTGCCCCAGGGATGGGGCTGATTCGTCTGGAAGAGCGCCTGGCCGCCTTCGGCGAGCAGTCGAAAGAGGCTGTCCACCCCCCGGTGCCTCGTCTCGAGGTCGTGGACCGGGCACTGGTTCACGCGAAAGATCGTCGAGTTCGCCCGTCCCGACGGCAGGATCCGGGCATTGTTGAAAGGCTGGAGGCAGAGCAGCGCACCTGCCGATCCGGCCCCCTTCAGGAAACCGCGTCTTGTCAGCTCGCCCTTGTCGAACATCACTTTCTCCCGGATTGGTAGGATCCTCTATCTGGCGGGTGCCTTGATTTCGTTGTCAATAACCGAGTCAGATTATACCAGATCGATCCGTCTAATGGGCGTTGCACTTCTTTATCAGCTCACCCGGCCGCAGCCGCGGGAGCCCGATTTGCGGGGCCCCGGGGCTGAAAGCGGATCATGCAGGCCCGTTATCCTGTTGAGAGGTAGAAAAATGTCTCCTTGCACCACGACGATCCCGTTTCCCCTTTCGATCTCACGAGCAGCCGGTCTTGTTCTTGCAGGAATCATGATGGCAGCCTGCTGCGATCTCGGCGAGCTCACCGTGGATGACCACGTCGTGCCGTCATCGCTGTCGGAGCGCTGCGACACGGTGATCACCAACCTCCTCGAGGAGGGGATGGAGGGCAGAAGGTGGCGGAACGAGATGTCGAAGGGATGCGCCACGATCTGGGCGACCCAGCTCGGCTTCAGGGCCGGCATGCGGCGGGACCGGGACGATCTCGTCCGGATCGGGGAGGTGACGGCCGAGGGCGAATCGGAAAGCGTGCGCGATCTCTTCTGGGATGCCGCCTTCGGGAGCTTCGATACCCACAGCGCCGCGATTCCCGGATTCCCGGCCCTGTTTATGTCCGGCACACTCGGCAACGACTCGATCGATGCGTGGCTGTTCAGGAAGGGGGTCGACGAGTTCGTCAAGCGCGGCTGGAACAAGACACTCCGCCCGCGGGAGAACGCCGGCCTTGCAGCCCTGCTTGCCGAATATCACAGGCTGGATCCCGAAGAGCAGGGCGAGCGGATCGATGAGGCCAGGCATTTCGCCGGCCGCATCGAGGCGGAGCGGAACGCAGTCTTCCATTCCCTCGCGTGGGCTGCCATCGCCCGGGCAAGCGGCGACGCGGAAGATCTGGAAAGGGCGCGGCGGTTCGCCGAGAGCGCGGCGCCATTGTTCGACGTCCGGACCGGCGGGATCGAGCTCCCCCGGGAAGAGGGATACCTGGACATCCTGTCCCAGCATCTCACCATGATCCATGCCCTTGCCGACCTGGCCACGATCGATCCGTCGGGCGGCTGGAGGCGATCGGCGCTCGATCTTCTCGATTACGTCTTTTCGGACGCCTACTTCGACGGAAGCCACATCATGCACGACCGCGTTTCCGGCGAGCGCTCCACCCATTTCTGTTCGGGCTGCAACTTCATGGCCATCTACCTCGCGGATCGTCTTCACGGCGACACGCTCCTTTTCAAGCCCCTTCCCGAGCCGACGATCGAGGAGGCGGACATGTCGTGGCACAGGGTCGCACGCTACGGCTTCACCATGCCTGCTTCCAACACGTTCGAGATCAGCAGCCCGAAAGCCGGATTCAAAGCCGCACTGTCTTTCGAGACGGCCGAGAGGAAGAAGCCGGGCGAGAGGCGGATCAGCCTCGTGATAACACCTGAACGCGGTTCCCCTTGCAGCGGCGAAGCGAGGATCGTCGATGGCGGGACGGCAACGATCTCAGCGGTGCCGGATCCGGGGGAAGGAAAGACGTTTCGCTATACCTTGGAGTTTCAGGACACGGGCGATGCGAAATTCCCCTTCAAGGTGCTCGTGGACGTGGAGGAAGGGGAATAGGGGCGGGGGGGAACAGCCGCAGTCCGGACATAAATCGGAATGGCATTTCAGTTTTTGCGCTTCTCGGTCCGAAAGAGAGCATCGAGACCACTGTAATTTCCGTAAGTCCGACTCGACTGTTCCGCATGGAGAAAAAGGCCATGAACAGGATCCCCAAAATCTATCCGTTGCTCGTTATGGTTGTTGCCATTTCCATCCTGATCGGCATTCACGGCTGTCCGAGAGGCAGCAATAGGGGCGGCGACGGCATCTTGCCGGATCTGTCACCCCTGTCCTCCACGGGCTTCGCCCGTTTTCTCGACGTGAATGCCAACGGTACTTGCGACGCCGGCGATTCGATCGTGCTGCCGTTCACACGGGAAGTAACCGTCAACGGCGCGTCGGTGAGCGACTTCGCCCTTGCCGTGGCGGACGACTCGCTCGGCTCGGGTGCGACGGTCACCGCAGGCCCGGGGGCCAACGAGGTGACGATCACGCTCGGCACGGGCCCCTTTGTCTTCAAGGCCCGTCATGATTTCGATCTGGCCGGCACGGCGCCCGGCTCCCCGTCGGCCATCGACGTGAGCTCGTCGATGGCTGCCAACAGGATCGAGGGCTACCCGGATGGCGTGGATGCGGCGTCGTCCACACCGCGGGACATCATTCCCGGGTATGTCGATTCCGGTCAGGCTCTCGGCAGCTCTCTCACGCGGCACCTCGGGCTGGCCGATCTCGACCGCGACGGCGATCTCGATCTCGTGGCCGCGAACAGGGGCGAGCCGAACACTGTCTGGTTCAACGACGGGACGGGAACGTTCACCGACTCCTT
>CAYZWU010000027.1:0-38779 GCA_964482235.1 uncultured Phycisphaerales bacterium | reverse complement strand
GCGAGCCGAACACTGTCTGGTTCAACGACGGGACGGGAACGTTCACCGACTCCTTTCAGGCTCTCGGCGGCAGCGACACGGTCTCCCTGGCGCTCGGCGACCTGGACGGCGACGGCGACATCGACTGCCTCTTCGGCAACAACGCTCAGCCGAACACCATCTGGTTCAACGACGGCGCCGGCACCTACACCGATTCCGGTCAGGTGCTCGGCAGCTCGAACACGACAGTTGTCCTTCTGGGCGATCTCGACCGCGACGGCGACCTCGACTGGTACGAGGGCAACAGGAGCGGCCCGAACACCGTCTGGTTCAACGACGGGACCGGAACGTTCACCGACTCCTTCCAGGCTCTCGGCAGCAGCGACACGGCCTGGGCAGCGTTCGGCGATCTGGACGGCGACGGCGACCTCGACTGCTATACCGGAAACGACCAGCAGGCGAACAACCTCTGGCTCAACGACGGAACCGGGACCTACACCGATTCGGGTCTGTCGTACGGCACCGCCGACACGGTTGCCGTGGTCCTTGGCGACCTGGACGGCGACGGCGACCTCGACTGCGTGGAAGGCAACGGCCTGCAGCAGAGCAGCGTCTGGTTCAACGACGGGACCGGGACCTACACCGATTCCCTCCAGGCGCTCGGCGGCGGCAACACCACGTCCCTCTACCTTGCCGACGTGGACGAGGACGGCGACCTGGACTACATCGAAGGCTATCGGAGCGGCGCGAACCGCGTCTGGTTCAACGACGGCGCCGGCACCTTCTTCGACTCCGGGCAGCGCCTCGGGAGCAGCGACACCTGTTGCCTGGTGATCGGCGACGTGGACAGCGACGGCGACCTCGACTTCGTGGCAGGCAATGATGCGCAGGGCGACAGGGTCTGGCTCAACTCCCTCTCGGCCGTGTGGGGCTTCTCGGGGTATGCCGATTCGGGAGAGGTCTACAGCACCGACCGCACCAACGAGATCGCGGTGGGCGACGTGGACGGCGACGGCGACCTGGACGTGCTCAACGCGAACTGGCAGCAGGAGAACCATCTCTGGCTCAACGATGGGTCGGGTGTCTTCACCGAGGTGAGCTGGTCTCCGGGACTGGACAACTCCCAGTCCCTGGCATTGGGCGACCTGGACAATGACGGCGACCTCGACATCGTCGAGGGCTGCTCCCGGGCAACGGCGAACCACGTCTGGCTCAACGACGGGACGGGCTCGTTCACGAAGACGGCCCAGACCCTCGGCACGGGCAACACGATGGGTGTGTTCCTCTGCGACGTGGATCGCGACGGCGATCTCGACTGCCTGACGGCCAACTACTCCCAGGCGAACAAGATCTGGCTCAACGACGGCACCGGCACTTTCAGCGACTCCGGACAGGGTCAGGGGACGACCAACACGACCTGCATAGCTGCAGGCGACGTGGACGGCGACGGCGATCCCGACCTGATCACCGGAAACCACGGTCAGGCGAACCGGGTCTACCTCAACGACGGTACAGGCACCTATTCCGGCACGGGCCAGGCGCTGGGCACCTTCACGACCATGTCCCTGGCTCTGGGTGATGTGGACGGCGACGGCGACCTCGACTGCCTGGAGGGCGTCGATTCGAATCAGAACATCGTCTGGCTGAACGATGGAACGGGAGTTTTCACCGATTCGGGGCAGAGGCGGGGTGATCACACGGCCCAGTCGTTCAGTACCGTACTCGGCGACGTGGACGGAGATGGCGATCTCGACAGGGTCGTGGGGAACTACGAGACGGCGAACATGGTCTGGATCAACGACGGCGCCGGAACGTTCTCCGCCTTCAACCAGCCCCTCGACGAATCGAACACCACTTCCGTGGTCCTGGCGGACCTGGACAGGGACGGCGATCTCGACATCATCGTCGGCAACATGGAGGAGTCGTTCTTCGTCTGGCTCAACAACTGAGTCGACAGGACTGACATAAAACTTCGGCAAGCTTCAGCTGATGCAATGCGATGCAGCTGGAGCTTGCCGATTCCTTTTTTCGCTCCTGGAGAAGAGCCTCACTCGACGTATATCTCGTCGATGAAGAGCCACGCATTGCCGCCGGCGCCGGGATGCCAGTCGGGGCAGATACCGACGTTGCGCGCCTTCACCTTGACGTAGCGCGCGTCCAGGCCGTCCATCCCCGCCTTGAAGCTGTGCTTGAAGATCCCTTCCTTCTTCATGGAGATCGTGTTCCGGGCATTCATCGCCTGGACATAGATTTTCCCGTCGCCGGAAAGCTCGATCTCCACTTCGCTGGGCAGGAAGATCCAGTCGCGCGTATGCTGGAGGAATCCTGCCGAGATGCCGTTCACCTTGCGTGGCTGCCCGAGATCGACCACTGCCTCGAAGTCCGACTGCTCGAAGCCCTGCCAGAGGGCGTAGTCGTCGTTGAACATCTTGCCTTCCGGAGCGCCGAGCCCGTCGGTGAGAGCGCCGGGGCCCCCGCCCTTGTACTTCGGGGAGCAGGGATGCTTCAGCGTCGCCGGGCATCCGAGCGCCTTGTGCGATTTCTTCCTGATCTTCAGCGGCATGTACCTGTTGCTGTCCGTGTCGCCGTAGAGGCGGCGCAGGCGTTCGAGCTCGGCTTCGAGCTCCGTCTGCACCTTGGCGTAGGCGGGGTCGCCGTACACGTTGCGAAGCTCCTGCGGATCCTCCTTCAGGTCATAGAGCTCCCACGCGTCGATGTCGTGGTAGAAGTGGATCAGCTTGTACCGGTGCGTGCGCACGCCGTAGTGGCGCTTCACCTGGTGCGCGCCGGGATACTCGTAGTAGTGGTAATAGACCGCCTGCCGCCAGTCCGAGGGTTCGTCACCCCGGAGCACGCGGCGCATCGATCGTCCCTGCATGTCCCCGGGGATCTTCACGCCGGCATAGTCGAGAAATGTGGGCGCGAAGTCGAGATTCATCACCATCTCCTCCGGGCAGCTGCGCGGATCGATCTCCCGGGGATACCTGACGACGAGCGGCATCCTGAGCGATTCCTCGTAGATGAAGCGCTTGTCGTACCACCCGTGCTCGCCGAGGTAGAAGCCCTGGTCCGAGGTGTAGACCACCACGGTGTCGTCCGAAAGCCCCATCCGGTCAAGGGCGTCGAGAACGCGTCCGATGTTGTCGTCGACCGAGGCGACGCAGCGGAGATAATCCTTCACGTAGCGCTGGTACTTCCAGAGCTCCAGGTCCTCTCCGGTCAGGCCGGCTTCCCGGAACGCCCTGTTCTCCTCGCCGTAGGCCTCGTCCCACGCCTTCTTCTGCGCCTCGTCGAGCCGTCCGTAGAAACGTTTCCACATCCGGCGGTCGGCCTTTTCCCAGCCCGTCTCGTCGTCCTTCTTCTCCCCGGGCGGAAGCTTCAGGTCGTAGGCCATGTACATGTGATCGGCGATGCGCATCTCCTGCTCGCGGGCGGCCCCGCTACGGGTGGCGTAGTCGTCGAAGAACGTCTCGGGCACGGGAAGGTCCTTGTCCCTGTAGAGATCCAGGTGATCCGGGCCGGGCATCCAGTTGCGGTGCGGCGCCTTGTGGTGCAGGAGGGCGCAGAACGGCTTCGAACCGTCCCTTCCATCGAGCCAGTCCAGGAACGTGTCGGTGATCAGGTCGGTGACGTATCCCGACTTCTTCTTCTTCTCTCCCATCTCGATGAAGAGGGGGTTGTAGTAGTCGCCCTGCCCTGGAAGGATGTTCCAGTAGTCGAAGCCCGTCGGGTCGCTCTTCAGGTGCCACTTGCCGATCACGGCCGTTTCGTAGCCCACACCACGGAGCAGCTTCACGAAGGTCTGCTGACTGCCGTCGAAGGTGACGGCGTTGTTGATATGACCGTTCAGGTGGCTGTACTTCCCGGTCAGGAGAACGGCCCGGCTCGGGGCGCAGATCGAGTTGGTGCAGAACGCGTTGTCGAACCTGGCCCCCTCCCTGGCGAGCCGGTCGATGTTCGGCGTTTCATTGAGACGGCTGCCGTAGCAGCTCGTGGCCTGGCAGGCATGGTCGTCGGTCATGATGAAGAGGATGTTGGGCCTCTTCGCCGGCGGTCCGCTGGAAAGGGACGTGCAGCCCGGCAACGCCAGAGCCGCGGCTCCGGCACCCATCTTCTTGAGAAACTCGCGCCTGTTCTGAATCGTCATGGTCAGAGGACTCCTTCCGTCCGGTCGGTGCATGGCGATCGAGGCCGAGCGGGGCAGCCGCCGCCATGCAGGGGGCCGGCGCTTCTACTCGATCATGATCTCGTCAACGAAAAGCCACGCCTTGCCTCCTGCGCCCGCGTGCCAGGCCGGGCATTTTCCCATGCTCTTGGCCCGCACACGCACGTACCTTGCGCTCACGCCGGAAAGGACGGCCGAGAATTCCTTGGTGCGGGCGATATGCCCTTGCGATCGATCCGTGCACTCGACAATCTGCTGCGTGCGAAAGTCCGAGCCGTCGTCGGAGATGGCGACCTCCATGAAAAGGGGCAAGAAGATCCACGAGGCCTGGTCGTCGATGAATCCGGCCTTGACCCGTGCGACGGGGCGCGCTTTTCCCAGATCGATCTTCGCATCGAGGTCGGTTCCCTCGAAGCCTTGCCACGCGCCGTCGTGGAAATCGGTCGTCCCCCTGATGCCGTCCACCAGCACGTCCGGGCCGCCCCTGTCGTACTTCGGGCTAACGGGGGAGGCGAGGGTGATCTTCTTGCCCTTGGCGGCATGCTTCACCTTCCTCTTCCGGTTCGTGCTTTCGGGAAGCCCCCAGCCCGGTTCGTCCAGGCGGCAGAAATCGTCCAGCTCCTTCATCCTCCGCGTCAGCAGCGACTCGAGGGCAGTCTGCCGCACGGCGTGTCTCGCCTCTCCGGCCAGGTTGTGCAGCTCGTGGGGATCGCTGTTCAGATCGAAGAGCTGGGTGCTCGTCTCGCCGCGGACGCAGTACTTGATGAGCTTCCAGTCGTCGTCGGTCCTGATCCCCCTCTGGAACTTGCGGTATGCCAGGAAAACCGAATCCCTCACCCTCCTGCCCGGATCGCGCAGCATCGGAACGAGGCTCTTCCCTTCCACCGAGGCCGGAGTGTCGAGATCGGCCAGGTCGCAGAGCGTGGGGAAGAGGTCGTTCAGGAAGCAGAGCCCCTCGGCCCGGCCCCCCTGCGGGATGCCCGGCCCGCACACGATCAGGGGAACGCGCACGCTGTGGTCGTAGATGTTCTGCTTGCCCAGGAGGCCGTGGCATCCCACGGCCAGTCCGTTGTCGCCCGAGAAGACGATGATCGTGTTCGACGCCTTCCCCGAGCGGTCGAGAGCATCGAGGATCCTGCCGATCTCGGCATCCATGTGCGTGATCATCGCATAGTAGGCGGCAAGGTGCTCCCTGACCACTTTCTCCGTCCTGGGGAAGGGGGCGAGCTTCTCGTCGCGCACCCTCATCTCGCCGTTCTCGAAGGGATGCGCGGGCATGAAGTTCTTCGGGAGACCGACGCCTTCCGGCGGGTAGAGGTCCGCGTATTCCTTCGGCGCCATCCTGGGATCGTGGGGCGCCGTGTAGGAGACGTAGGCGAAGAAGGGATCGTCGCCAATGTCGTTCTCGATGAAGCGGATCGTCTCGTCGGAGAAGATCGTGCTCGAGAAGCCGCTGCCGATGTACTTCCTCTTCTTCGGGTACTCGCCCGTTGGATCGAAGTCGAAGAGGGGGACCTTCAGGTGGTCGCTCATGCCGCCGAACATGATCTTCCCGCCGTGGCTGAACGAGCGCGCGTAGGCCCTTCTGCCGTTGTGCCACTTGCCCGTGCCGAAGGTGCGGTAGCCCGCACTCCTGAAGATCTCGGGCAGGAGCGCGTGTTCCTCGGGGATGCCCGCTCCCCGGTCCTGCAGGTGGAAGAGGCTCCTGCCGGTGAGCAGCATCGCCCGGCTCGGCATGCAGACGGCACCGGATGTCCCGCCCATGATGTGGGCCCGCGTGAAGGCCGTTCCCCTGCGTACAAGGCGGTCGAGGTTCGGCGTGCGGATCTCGCTGTTGTTCAGGGCTCCGATCGTGTCGAACCGCTGGTCGTCGGAAAAGAGGAAAAGGACATTGGGTCTCCCGGCTGCCCCGGATCCGGGCAATCCCGCGCAGCCGGGCCAGGTCAACGCGGCGCTGCCGAGCCCCATGACCTTCAGAAAGTCGCGTCTGCTGGTTCGATTCATCGCTCCTCCCGCGATCGTGACTGGGTGAAATGGTTATTGGACATCGAAGGCCTCGGGAATACAAGTCACAGGTGCCGGCCCAGGGCGAACGGCTGCTCCGTCGGCCGGGGATGCGGCCTGGACAGCCACGGGAGAAAGAGATACAACGACCGGAGAAATTCGTCTCCCCGCTGGGAGAGAGCCACCGCCTTTCCTCCATCGACAGGAACCTTCGCGTGAAGATCTTCATCGACAGCCAGGCCGTGGATGCGCGTCCCGGTCAGACGGTCCTCCAGGCTGCCCGGGAGAAGGAAATCCACATCCCCGCGCTCTGCTATCACCCGCGGCTCGAGCCCGAGGGCCGGTGCCGGGCCTGCGTCGTGGAGGTGGCCGGCCGGGAGGGGCTCAGCGAGTCGTGCACACTCGAGGCGGCCGAGGGAATGGAGGTGTCCACCATCTCAGAGGCGGTCCTGGCAGCCCGGAGAACGGTGGTCGAGCTCCTTCTCTCCACGGGTCACCACGACTGCCGGAGTTGCGAGAAGAACGGCGACTGCGGCTTGCAGGAGATGGCTGCCGACCTGGGTATCGAGAGCCCGTCCTTCAGCTTCCCCAGACGCCTCGCTCCGGTGGACGACTCGTCGCCCGGCATCATCCGCGACCTGAACAGGTGCATCCTCTGCGGCCGGTGCGTCGCCGCCTGCCGGAACAACGTGGTGAACCAGGTGCTCGACTATGCGGGCCGCGGTGCCGCGACGACCATCGCCTGCGACATCGACCGGCCCCTGGGAGAGTCGTCGTGCGTCCTGTGCGGCGAGTGCGTGCAGGTCTGCTCGGCCGGTGCCTTGATCCACCGATCCCTCAGGGGAAAGGCGCCCGCGCTCGATGCCGAGGCTGTCAAGGCGACCTGCCCCTACTGCGGGGTGGGGTGCCAGATCGACCTCTTCGTGAAGGACAACGAGCTCCTTCATGCCGCCGGCCACGAGGATCGCTGGGAAGAGCAGCCCAACAAGGGCATGCTCTGCGTGAAGGGCCGCTTCGGCCTCGACTTCGTGCAGTCCGCCGACCGTCTTCAAAGGCCCCTTCTCAGGCGGAGCCGAAGCGCCGCCCTCGAGGAGGTCTCGTGGGACGAGGCTCTCGACTTCACGGCCGGGAAGATGCGGCGCATCAGGGAGGACCACGGCCCCGACGCCCTGGGCTTCTTCGCCTCGGGCAAGGTGACGAACGAGGAGAACTACGCGTTGATGCGCTTCGCCCGCGGTGTCGTGGGAACGCACAACATCGACCACTGCGCCCGGCTCTGACACAGCTCCACCGTGGTCGGTCTGACCGCAGCCACAGGCTCCGGGGCCATGAGCAACAGCATGGCCGAGATCGATTCGTCCGACGTGGCCATGGTGATCGGCGCCAACATCACCTGGAACCACCCGGTCTTCGGTTTCATGATGAAGCGGGCCGTGAAGGAGAAGGGGCTCGAGCTCATCGTCTGCGATCCGCGCCGGATCGATCTCGTGGACCACGCCCACCTCTGGCTCCAGCAGAGGAACGGATCCGACGTGGCCCTTCTCATGGGCCTGCAGCACATCATTCTTCGCGAGGGACTTCAGGCGCGGGAGTTCATCGCCTCGCGCTGCGAAGGATTCGAGGAGTACAGGGAAAGCCTGGCCTTCTTCACACCGGCGAAGGTCGAGGAGCTCACCGGAGTGAAGCAAAGAGACCTCGAGAAAGCGGCCAGGCTCTTCGCCTCGGCCGGCAGGGCGGCACTCTACTTCTGCATGGGAATCACCCAGCACTCCCACGGCGTGGACAATGTGCTCGCCTGCGCCAACCTGCAGATGATCACGGGCAACATCGGGATCGAGGGAGGCGGCATCAACCCGCTCCGGGGGCAGAACAACGTGCAGGGCGCCTGCGACATGGGCTGCATCCCCGGGACGTTTACCGGGTACCAGAAGGTTTGGGATCGCGCCGCGCGGCGGAAGTTCAGCCGCGCCTGGGGGATCGACGAGGAGTCGCTGAGCCTCGAGGAGGGGCTGCCGCTGACCTTGATGATCGAGGAGTGCGGGAAGAAGATCAAGGCGCTCCACGTCATGGGGGAGAATCCCCTGATCTCCGACCCGAACCTCGCCAGAACGCGGGAGGCGCTCGGGAGCCTCGACCTCCTGGTCGTGCAGGACATCTTTCTCACCGAGACGGCCCGCATGGCCGACGTCGTCCTTCCCGCCGTCTCCTTTGCCGAGAAGCGCGGCACCTTCACCAACACGGAGCGCCGCGTCCTCCTGTCGAACCAGGCCCTCCGCCCTCCGGGCGAGGCGCGGCAGGACTTTGAGATCGTGGCCGATCTGGCCGCACGGTTCGGCCACGCCTTTCCGCGCACACCGGAGGAGCTGTTCGCCGAGATCCGGGCGCTGACACCCTCCTATGCCGGCATGACCTACGACCGGATCAGCGGCACGGGGCTGCAGTGGCCCTGCCCATCGGAGGATCATCCCGGCACACCGATCCTTCACAGGAAGGAATTCACCCGAGGCAAGGGGGTTCTCACGCCCCTGACCTACAAGGCGCCCGCCGAGGAGCCGGACAGCCTCTGGCCGATGACCCTCTCGACGGGAAGGATGATGGAACACTTCCACTCGGGGAGCATGACGCGCCGGGCCGCAGTGCTCGACGCCCTCGTTCCGGGCGGCGTGGTGGAGATCAACCCGGCCGATGCGGAGAAGGCCGGAGTGAAGAGCGGCGAGAAGGTGCGCGTCGTCACGAGGAGGGGTAGCATAGAAACGTTTGCCAGCGTGGCGGACCGGGTGAAGGAGGGCACGCTCTTCGTTCCCTTCCACTTCGCCGAGGCGGCTGCCAACGAGCTGACGAACGACGTGCTCGATCCGAGGTCGAAGATCCCGGAATACAAGGTCTGCGCGGCCCGTCTCGAGAGAATGGAGTGAGGGAGGCCGGTCTTGGTGCTCGAGAACAGGATCATTGATCAGGTGAAGGAGATCATCTCCCGCTATCCCGAGCGCGGGTCCGCCCTGATGCCGGCCCTCGATTTCGTGCAGGAGGCCAGGGGGGGAAGCCTTTCGAGGGACGACCTGGCCGATGTGGCCGCCGTCGTCGGTGTTCCGAAGAGCCGGGCCTTCGCCGTCTTCTCCTTCTACTCCATGTACAGGAAGGAGCCCCCTGGGCGGGAGGCTTGTCCTGTCGACAGGGAACTCCCCGGCGGCCGGTCCGAAGCGGCAAGGCTGATCGGCAGCCTGGCCCGCGGCGAGATGCCTGGGAAGCCATCGCAGTGGAGCGTCGAATCAATGTGCGGCATCCTCATCAGGAGTCGCGGGGGAGAGAGCTCCCCGTCCATCGACGACTACGTGGCTGCAGGCGGCTACGCGGCCCTCGACAAGGCCAGGCGAATGGGCGCTGACGCGGTGCGGGCCGAGGTCGAGGCGTCGGGGCTTCGCGGACGCGGCGGAGCCGGATTCCCTGCCGGGACCAAATGGGGATTCGTGTCCCGCGCCAAGGGCCGGCCGGTCTACCTGATCTGCAACGCCGACGAGGGGGAGCCGGGTACCTTCAAGGACCGGCATATCATGGAGCACGATCCGCATCTCCTCATCGAGGGAATGGCCATCGCCGCACTGGCCCTCGGCGCTGCGATGGGTTTCATCTACATCCGCGGCGAGTCGGCCTCCATCGCCCGCCTGCTCGAGAAGGCCGTTGCCGAGGCAGAGGCCCGGGGCCGGATCGGCAGGGTGCCCGGATTCGAGATCAAGGTCCACCGCGGGGCAGGCTCGTACATCTGCGGCGAGGAGACGGCGTTGATCGAGTCGCTCGAGGGAAAGAGGGGCCACCCGCGCCTCAAGCCTCCCTTCCCTGCCGAGCGGGGCCTCTACGGCTGCCCCACCATCGTGAACAACGTGGAGACGCTGGCCTGCCTCCCCTTCATCATCGGGAAGGGGGCCGCAGCCTTCCGGAAGATCGGCGCGGCCGGCGACTGCGGTCCCCGGATCTTCTCCGTCTCGGGCCACGTGAGGAGGCCGGGAGTGTACGAGTGTCCCACGGGAACGCCGCTGAGGGAGCTCCTCGACCTCGCCGGCGGGGTGGAGGGCCGGCTCAAGGCTGTGATCGTTGGCGGCCTCTCCACTCCGATCCTGACGGCAGAGGAGGCTCGTTCTCTGCGTCTCGACCGGGACTCGTGCCAAAGGGCGGGGACGATGCCCGGCTCGGGCGGAGTGATCGTTTTTGCCGAGGGAGCGGATGTTCCGTCCATCGCCCTGGAGACGATCCGGTTCTACGCCTCGGAGTCCTGCGGGCAGTGCACGCCCTGCCGGGAGGGGGCGCACGTCATCTCATGCCTCCTGGAGAAGGCGGTCGATCGGGAGGCATCGGAAGAGGAGGTCGAGACGATCGTCAGGCTCTGCCGCACCATCAAGGGAACGACGCTCTGCCCGATGGGGGACTCCTTCTCCATCGCCATCGAGGCGATGATCACGAAGTTCGGGGATGAGTTCGCGCCACGCTAGGCGTGGGAATCGGCGGCTTACCACCATCCGAAGAACGGCCACCAGGGGTACCACCACCATGGCTTGGGTGGGCAGGAATGGGCCACCCGCCGGGCCACGTCGTCCAGGAGGTTCGTGTCGGGTTTCTCGTTGTCGTGGATGCAATCGTCGACGTACTTTCCACCCCAGAGCCTTGTCCCTTTTTCGAGGTCCCAGGCCGTTGCCTGGATCTTTGCCGTTGTCTGGAATCTTTTTATCTTCTTGATCTGGCCCTTGTCCGTCTTGACCGATTCCCAGTATGGCAAGGTCGAGAACTCCAGGATCTCCACCGTGACGAGAGCATTGGCGTTGATCTGCTTGCCCAGCTCCACGGCGCTCTCCTCCGTCATGTCGCTGAACTGGCCGGCCACATCAATGATGATCTTCTTCAAGGCGTCGCCCCGAGCCGTTATCAAGTAGTTCTTGCCGTGCAGGATATCCTCGAATTCATGCCCGACCGAGGCTTCGGCGATCTTGTCCTTTTTCTTGGAGAGATGGTCCACGGCGACGGCAAGGGTCGGGTATTCCTCTGGGGAGAGGGGAGAGACGCAGGCCGAGCCGAAAAGCGGCAGAAGAAGCAGAATCGCATACCATCGTGACATCTTATTCTCCTTCATTCTTCAGGAAGCGTTCCGCTGCGCGGGAATGGAGCGGAGCGCCTTTCACGGTATTCCAGCCGATTCCCCATTAGAGCGGCGATGTTTTTTTTTATTACGCTACTTTTGCAAAAGAAATCAAGCCTCGCCAATCCCGGATCAGCGGGAATAGAACCGGGCCGTCTTCCGTCGAAAGGACAGTTTGTTGATTCGTGAGTAGCCGGGTATCTCGGAAATATGAGGTGAATGATGATTGGAAGAATATGGATGAACAGGGCATTGGCGATCCTGATGCTCGCTGCCATGCTTCTTGGCTGCAGTACGACCGGGGAGAGCGGTTCCGATGCGGGTGTGCCGGATTCGGACAGTCCGGAGCAGTCTGTTTCGAAGAGCCGCTGGACATTCGACTATCGCCACGTGGAGGAGAGCGCCTACAATTCGGGCATCAATTTCAGGCTCCTGCAGATCAAGAAGCCGCGCAGGAACGAGAACAAGGCAGAGGGGTTCATCGACTACAGAGCCGAGGTCTCACCTGCCGGAAAACGAGGAAAAACTAAGTTCAAGCTCGATCAGATTGCGCGCTACATCAAGACCCTCGAGGACGGTTCCAAGAACAGGAGGGTAACAACTGTCCTGCTCGACAGGCCTTCCGAGGATCGCACGCAATGGACATTCCATCTCGAATTGACCGAGCGCATCGCGATGGATGAAGGGGTGCGCGGAGGCGGAACAGTACATCCCCTTGCCTCGGTTCTCCCGGCATGGAATGTCGTATTCGACAAGGTGAACAACGGTAAAGAAGCGATCGGTATCTTCCATCTGACGTACCTCGATATCGGCATGCTCGGCTCGTCTCCCGAGGTGATCCTGAGCGGGGAAATCGAGTCCGGCGCGGCGTTGAGCAATCTGATCCGTGCTCTCATGGAGGGAGTGCTTTTTGATCAGGTCGAATATCCCGACATCGAGGCAGGGGTAGATGGGATGTTCCGGTTCAATAAGTTGAAGTTCACCGTCAAGACGGCACCATGATCGGGCGGAGAGATGCCGCGGGAATTTGACCGTCTTGGATTCCGTTTAATAAAATTAAAACAACTTGAATAAAGTTAATATTCAGCCATCCTGTCTTCCATGGCTGAAAAGAGCTCACTGGAGAACCATCCGCTGGGAAAACTGGACCTCGAGGATCTCAATCTCGTTGTCCAGTTCGTCCTTCTCTCCGGCTCGATCAAGGATCTGGCCGCGTTCTACGGGATCTCCTATCCCACCATGCGGGCGCGGCTCGACAGCCTGATCGAGCGGATCGAGAAGGCTGCGGCCGGGGGCACCATCGATCCCATGGCCGACTGCCTGGCCGATCTCGTGGAGCGCGAGCTGATCAGCATCCACACGGCACGAAAAATTCGCGATCTGCACCGAAAGATGCTCGACGAGCGATGAAGCGGCATGGATCCGTCGCGCAGGCGTCGATCCAGGCGGGCCAGAGCCTCTGCAGCCTGGCGAGCTCCTTGTCTCGATAGGAAGGGAGATCATGATGACGGCACCATGGTTCGACGATCCGAACACCTTCTCCGCAATCTTCGGCGGCGTCGTGGGGGGCGTGGGTGGAGCGCTGGGCGGAATTTTCGGGGCGATCTCGGGCTTCCTGGCCCGGCGCGGCCAGGGCAAGGGTTTCGTCATCGGCGGCTTCAGCCTCTTTCTCCTCTTCGGGCTCGTCTCGCTCGGTGCCGGCGTGACAGCCCTTGTTCAGGATCAGCCCTACGGCATCTGTTATCCCTTTCTTCTCGTGGGCTTCATCTTCACCCTCGGGGGAGGGATCGCCGTCCCGGTCCTTCTCAGGCAGTTCGCCAAGGCCGAAAAGCGGAAGCTCGAGGCCGAGGAGCTGCGCCGGAGCTGAGGCGAGCCAATTGCGCGATGTCGGGCCCGTCCCGCGAAGTCCCGCTTTGACGTCGTCATGCAAAGGAGATGAACGATGAAATGGTCGAAACTGTCGGTCGTTGCCATTTGGCTGTTGTTCGTTCTTGCTGCACCCGGTGGGGGCGGCCCGTACCTCGCAACAGGCTGGACACCGGCACCCGCAGCTTCGCCGCCGGCCAAACCTCCCGAGATCACACGCTTCTCCCTGGAAAACGGGATTCGGGTGGTGATCCTCCACTTCCCGGATTCGAGGAACATCTCCATCATCAGCTGTCTTCCCCTGGGATTCGCCTCCGACGGAGCGGGCCAAGCGCAGTGGAGCCACCTGCTGGAGCACATGACTCTCAGGACCACGGGCCCCATCGCGAACTACAGGGAGCGGAACGGCGAGACCATGCCCGACCTGATGCACCTCGACTTCATGGGCGATGCCGCGGACTGGGAGAAGGGACTCGACCTGCATGCACGCTGGCTGTCAGGCCTCCCTTTCCCGGAAGAAGTGCTGCGCGAGGAAGCCGCGAGAGCGGTTGCCGAGGTCGACGCCACGGCCGCCAGGCTGGCCACGCACAAGTGGGCCGTTGCGGCCTGGAACCAGGTCTGCCGCCACGGCCGATCGCACGCAGCGGTGAGGCGCGATCTGGTCGAGGCAGAGAAGGACGTGCTGGAACTCTACCGCGATCGATATCTCGTGCGGCCCGAGAGGACGGTAATCTGCATCGCCGGAGGCGTCGGTCCCTCTGTCCTGAAGCCCTACCTGTCGAACCGTTTCAGCGACATCGGCGAGAAGGGAAAAGGAACACCGCCCGCGGCTCCCGACCGGATGGCGGCAACGGGAAGCCGCAGGCGGGCGACGTGGGATCTCGAGGCGCGGCACTACATGGAGGCCTACGCCATCCCGGGCCCCGGCCACGAGGATCACGCCGCACTGGCCGTTGCGGCGCGGCTGCTTCTCGCTTCCCTCTACACCGATCAGGAACTCAAGGGGCGCACGTCATTCACCTTGTGCGGAACGGACCTCGTCTCCCCGGAATCGTCTTTTCTCTATGTCAGCGCGCCGTTGAAGCCAGGCGCCTCCCCCGACGACGTGGCAGCCAGGGTCCGGCATCATCTGGAGACGATCTCCCGCGGCGCCTCTGCCGCACTGATCTCCATGGCGGCGTCGGGTTTCTCCCGCGAGTTGAGCGCGCCCGGTGATCCGGAGCAGGCGCAGAAGAATCTCCGCGTCAGCATCGACAGGGGGATGATCGAGGGGAACATCGCCCTTCAGTGGGGGCTGAGCGAGTATCGCTACGGCAGCGGCCTGGCCGGAATGGCCGAGGCAGTTGGCAAGGTGTCCGGCAGCGACCTGGCTGCCGTTGTCGCAAAGTACCTTACCCCGGAGAAGCGGATCTCGCTGATCCTCGTGCCCGAGAAGTAGATCCCGACGGTGCAGAAAACCGTCGGTTCAGTTCGCGGGAAACCGCGCCTGTGCCCGGCATATTTTGGATCCGTTGGGTAAGGGGAGCCGCGGAGAGGAAGGCTGCGAGCGTGCGGCCTGTCCGGTCACGGCAGGACGGCCGGCTGATCGTTCGTGACGCAGTGGACGCCGCCGCCCCAGTACCAGAGCTCGAGGGTCTCCACCACGTGGACGTCGCGACCGGGAAAGAAGCCTTCCACCGTGCTCTTCGCAGCGCTGTCCCAGGCGGGAACCCCGAAACCGGTCATGATGACCACGCCGTTGGCCACGAGCCAGTTCATGTAGATGGCCGGCATGTCCGCGTTGTGATAATTCACGTAGCCCGGCACGTCGAGCCGGACGACGTCGAGGCCGGCGCCGGCGATGATCGAGGCCGCTTCCTCGTAGATCCAGGCGTCGGGATCGTTCTGGTCAACGTACCTGGCCACTGCCACGGTGTGCTCGTCGATGAACCGGGCGATGCCGTCGATGTGCCCCTTCGTGAAGTCGTCGGGGGGCGCGGAGAGGATCCAGATCACCTTCGTCACGCCGAATGCCTTCTTGAAGAGAGCCTCCATCTCCTCCATGCTCCAGGCGGGATTCCGGTCGTGAAGGCAGGGCCATGACGTGATCAGCGTGTCAATGCCGTTGAACTCGAGCGTTCCCCGCTCGTTGATCAGCCTGCTGAAGTCCTCGCACGGGACGCCCTCGGCGGCGGCGACCTGCGGGGGGACGATGTCGTCGAGCGCCCAGGTCGAGACCATGCCTCCCCAGCCGTCGAACGCCCAGTCCTGAGCGGTCAGGCCGTTTCTCGTCAAGGACCAGACCGGGCCGTTGTCGCGCATCCAGGCCCAGTTGAAATCCATCACGTACCATTCGATGTTGGTGAGGGGCACGCCATGATTGGTGAGATAGTTCCGGGCCTGGTTCATCGCCGAGTTGCTGCCCACGAGAACTCGAACCGGCTCGTACTCCTGAAGGACATCGATGATGGAGCAGAAGTTGTCCCTGTACGAGTATTCCAGGAACTTGGGCCACTGCATCCACGTCGCCTCGTGCTCCTCCCACTCGGCCGGCACTCTCCGGTGCCGGCCGGCGTCGATCGCCTTGGCTGTGCCGGACCGGTCGGCGTTGATTGTCTGACTGCAGAGAGGAGAGACTGAGAGGATCATCGTTGCGACGATGAGGAAAAGAAAGATTCGCGATGGTCCGGTTCTCTCGCTCACGGTGCCTTCTCCTGTTTCGGTTTGTCGAACCACTCGCCGTACAGCTCGGGCCTGCGGTCCTCGAGGAAGAGGCGGTGCGCCGGCGACAGGGCGATGCGCTCCCGGTCGAGTTCGCAGAACAGCGTTTCCTCGGTCCCCGTACCGGCCCGGGCGATGACCCGGCCCTCGGGATCGCAGACGAAGGACTCTCCGGCGAACTCGAGTCGCTCCTCCTTGCCCACGCGATTACAGAGGGCGGTGAAGTATCCGTTCTGAAAGGCGGCCACCCGCATCTCCGCCTCGAAGAGCCCTTCCGGCCACTCTCCCACCTCGCCGGCCTGGGGCACCACCACCACCTCGGCGCCGGCCAGCGCCAGGGCGCGCATGTATTCGGGGTAATGCCTGTCGTAGCAGATTGCCACACCCACCTTGCCGCAGGCGGTCTCGAAGACCGGGGCGCCCAGATCGCCGAGGGTGTAATAGCCGCGCTCGTGGAAGCAGTCGTAGTCCGGAACGTGGACCATGCGGGTCTTTCCCAGCAGCGTGCCGTCGGCGTCGATGATCGGTGACGTGTCGAAGGTGCGGCCGCCGTCGAGCTCGAAGACGTTCAGCACCACCGCTGTCCCGGTGCGGGCTGCCGCGGCGGCGAAGGTTTCCGTCGTGGGACCGGGGATAGGCTCCGCCAGGTCGGCGAGGTTGCCGGTCGCCGGCCTCTGGGGATGGAAGGGCTCGAAGGCGAGCTCGGCGAAGCAGACCAGGTCGGCTCCCTGATCGGCCGCCTTCTCGAAGGCTTCCAGGCCCTTCTCCCTGTTGGCGCTCCGGTCCTTCGAGGCGCGCTGCTGGACGAGTGCGATCTTCATGCTCTTTGCTCCCGGCGGGCTCAATTCTGTTCCTGAAGTTCCTGCGCTCTCTTCTCCACCGCCTCCATGAGGCGGAGCAAGTTGCCGCCCAGCACCTTCTTCACCGTCTCCTCGCCGTGGCCGCGCCGGAGGAGCTCGAGGGTGATCTTGCCCAGGCCGGAGCAGTCCTCCACGCCCTGGCAGGTGAAGGAGACGCCGTCCCAGTCACCGCCTAGGCCCACGTGGTCCGGGCCCGCGACCTCGATCACGTGCTCGATGTGATCCACGAGAAGGGAGAGGGGCGGCAGGTCGACGAGCTTCTCTCTTCTCAGCGCCGCGAGCGCTTCCTCCATCCTGGCCGGATCGGAGGCGTAGTTCTTGCGGATCTCCTCTTCGCGGTTCTTCCGCATTCGCCTGGCCTGCATCATCTTCTGGTGAAAGCCGTCCTCGATGTACCCGGCGTAGAAGACGATCTGGACCACCCCGCCCCTGGCTGCCAGCGCGCGGAGCATGTCGTCCGTCAGGTTGCGCGGCGAGTTGCAGATCGCGCGGCAGGCGGAGTGCGACGCCATGATCGGCACCGACGAGAACTCGAGGGTGTTGTGGAACGTGTCGTCGGACACGTGCGAGACGTCAACGATCATGCCGAGGCGGTTCATCTCGCGCACCACGTCGCGGCCGAAGTCGGAAAGCCCGCCGATCCCCTCGTCCAGGGGCTCGCCCCATCCGGACGAGTCGGCCCAGTCGTGGTGGAACGTGTGGGTCAGGGTCATGTAGCGCGCGCCCGAGCGGTAGTAGGAGCGAAGCACGGCCAAGTCGTTGTCGATGATGTGGCCGCCTTCCACGCCGATCAGCATGGCCAGCCTTCCCGAAGCGGCGATGCGCTTCACGTCGGCGGCGGTGAGTGCCAGTTCGAGCTTGTTGCTGTTGTTCTCCACGAGTGAGTGGATCTTGTCGAACTGGATCGCCGCCTTCCTCACGGCGATGCCGGGCTCCTCGTTCTTCTGCTTTCCCATGTAGATCGCGAGGAACACGGCGTCGAGGCCGCCTTCCCTGATGCGGGGATAATCCATGTGCCCGTAGTCGTGGCGCTCCATGAAGTTCCAACCGGGCCGCAGCATGCGCAGCGTCGTGTCCGAGTGCGTGTCGATCACGATCGCGTCGGCGTGGATGCGCCGGGCCTTCTCTTCGAGGCTTTCTTTTCCGGCGGCCCGGGAGTCTGCAATGGCGAACAGCGAGATGAGGCAGATCGGTACGATAACTTTATATATACTCATACCTATATTAATAGCGGGTGACCGCGACCTTGTCGATGGAAAAGAGGGATCGTCCGGTGGCCGGGAGGAGGGCGGCCGGAGGGAATTTGACGGCATGGAGCTTGGTCAATCTGCCGTCAAGTGGAACCTTTACCGCCCAGTTGCTTGATGCAGTGGATTTCTCTGGATTCGGTGGATTGCGGTAGTCTTGGCCCGATTGACACGACTTTTCCAAGACAGTGATGGTCCTGTTCAAAAGCGAGAAGGCCTGGCCGGCGTGCATGTACTATCGGAAAAAGAGACTGTACAAGAAAATAATGCTCGTGGACAACGCGATGGCTGTTGTCCACGAGCATCCTATAGGTTGTCGCCGTCGTGATCGCGCGACTGGACAATCAAATGCCCTATCTCTGGTAGCTCCAGCAACAGGGACTGTTGAGCCCTCCATAGATTCCGCTTTGGTTCCCGCCGAAGATATAGATTCTGCCATTTATCACTGCCGAACCACCGGCCACGAAAGTCACGGGTGTTTTTAGTTCGGGGCCCGCGTGCATGTTGTATTCAGTCACGAAGACGTAGAGCGAGTCGGTGTGGGGATAGAAGTAAGGCGCTCCTACCCATTCAGAGCATCCGCCGAGGGTGACCACGTATCCATAGATGTACTCGATACAGTGCGAGAACCTAAGCCCGGGCATGGAGCCGAGATATTTCCATGCCTGACCGGAGGTCTTGGCGTTGGGATCGAAGATCCAGATCTCGTCATAGGCGTCGCTGAAGGCCGACGTACCCGACATGCCGCCGAATGTGTAGATCCGTCCCTTGACGGAGATCGCCGAGTTGTCACCAAGCATGTACCCGTCGAGCCGACCAGGGTGGTCGAAGGTGGTGTCCCACGGAGAAACGGTCGACGTCGCGTAATCGTTGGTCGAGTCATAGACGAAGACTGTGTTGTGATAGGTCCAGCCCGAATCCCAGGACCGACCGCCCAGCACGTAGATCCTCTCATTCATGACCACGGCGCCGTGGGACGACCGCTCGGCCGGCATTCCGGTCATTGTTTCCCACACCTTGTCATGGATGTTGTACCGAAAAACTTCATTTGTGCTGCCTTGCGCGATGAACCCTCCCATAACGTAGATAAACCCTTTGAACTCCACGGCAGCTGAGCCGCAATAGCTCGTGGGAGGACCCGTTTCGACGCTCCATGTTTTCGACACGGTGTCGTAGACCAGCATCGTCTGGCGTACAGTGCCTGAGTCGTCTCCACCGATGAGGTAGATCTTGTCGCCCACAGAGACGTACGCGAAATTACCCCTCGCGTCCGGCATGTCGGTCTCTGCGGTCCAGGTCTGGCTGGCAGCCGGCAGACAGAGAAGCGCGGCGAAGAGTGCTGTCCAAATGATTCTCGTGGCTGTTCTCCTATTAGTGTCATGCTGATACCGTCTCCTTGCGCCAGGTACGGACCTTATCCCTGGGCGCAGTTTGGAGTTACTTGCTGTTCAGAGAGGGATGAGTTCTATTCCCTGCTCCATTCTGATCCGGGCGACGCCTGAACTCACTCAGCTACATCGAAGAGCGATCGTGAAGCGTTCGGAGAATTCTGAGAATTTTGTGCGGGGGAGATGGATACATTTTCGTTGATCGAGGTCTCTTCTCGTATTGGACGTCACAGTTTTGGGGAAGCGATTGAATCACCACGCCGGAAGCCATCGTGTCTAAGGATTAGGTGCGCTGGTTTCTAACAGGCGATCTGTACACGTTCGAGGATGAGGATAAGGTGAAGGGGGAATTTTTATTTGATTGATCAACATTGATACATTATTTTGTTCTCTTTGATTTCGGAATGAGGATATCTCGAAATAGATCTGATCGTGTAAGGGATTGCAGGACAAGAAATCGATGCCGGACCCCATCCAGACACGGGAGTTCCTTGAGCTGGCGCACGCCGGCGATGCCGACGCAGAGTGGAAGCTTTTCAGCCGATTCAGCGGCCTCTTGCTTGAGGAGGCGCACCGCCACCGGCTGATGCGCTTCATCGGCCGTACGGCCACGGCCGACGACGTGGTGTCCGAGGTCTGGCTGCGCGCCTACTCCTCCGGCTCGATCTTCGAGTTCGAGGATCGCGGCCGCGGATCGCTGAAGAAGTTCCTCTACGTGCTTCTCGACCGGACGATGCACGATCTCGCCCGCCGCGCCGGAGCGCTGAAGCGGAAGACGCTTCTCAGGATGAGAAGCCTCGACGACAGGGGGCCCGGCGGGGAACGCCCCTCGACCCAGCCCCTGGCCGACGAGAGGGATCCGACACCCACGTCGAACGCCAGGGCGGCCGAGCTTGACGACCTCTGCCGCGAGCTCCTCGACAAGAGAGAGTGGGGGATCTGGCGGATGGCCCGGCACGACGGCCTCGACTCGACTGAGATTGCGGCCCGGCTCGGGATGTCGGCCGCTGCCGTGCGGGGCGTTCTCCTCCGTGTGAAGAAGAAGCTCGTCAAGGGCCTGGCCTCCAGGCTGTGAGAAAGCCGATGACCGACTCGATGGATGATGCCGGAGCAGGCGAAGCGAGCCAGGAGATCTTCGACAGTCTCCTCGGCGAGATCCTCGACGAGGTCGAGAGCGGCGGGCTTCCCGATCGCGAGGATCTCAGGCGTCGCTATCCCGGCAGCGACGCGATCATCGACAAGCTGATCCGCGCCGCCACGCAGTACCACGCCATGATCGACCCCCCCGAATCCCGTGTCATAGCCTCGCCGCTTCTCGATCCGGGGACAGTTGTGGGCGACTTCGAGATCGACTCCTTTCTGGCCAGGGGTGGCATGGGAACGGTCTACAGGGCGAAGCAGCTCTCCCTCGGCGGCCGCAGCGTGGCCCTGAAGGTCCTGCCGCGCGCGTCGATGGCCGACCATGTCGAGGAGTCGTTCCGTCGCGAGGCTCTTGCCGCCGCGAAGCTTCACCATCCCCGCATGGCCGAGGTCTACGGCTTCGGCACCACCGAGGATCTGCTCTTCTACGCCATGAGGCTCGTTGAGGGGCCCACGCTCCAGGAGATCCTCGGGCATCTCGCAGGAGAACCTCTGGCGCGGGAGAACGAAGCGATTCGGCGCCGTATCGTGATCCGCATCGCCGAGGTGGCATCCGCCCTGGCTTTGGTTCACCGGGCCGGGCTAGTTCATCGCGATGTCAAGCCCGGCAACATCATTCTCGAGGGAGGAGCCGGCGAGGGGCTCGCTCTTCTCGATCAGCCGGCCATCCTGGTGGACTTCGGCCTGATCCGTCAGATCGACACGATGCCAGAATCCGGCACCCGTACTACCTCGGCCACTCCGGCCTATGCCCCGCCCGAGCTTTTGCTGGGCAAGGAGGTGGATGCCCGCGCCGACGTGTTCAGCCTGGGCGCGACGCTGCACGACCTCCTGGCCGGCCGCGTTCCGCAGGAGCGGCTTCAGGCTTCTGCCGGGCTCGAGCCGCTCGAGGATCTCGATCCCCGGGTGGACCAGGACCTGGCCGCCATCACGGCCAAGGCCGTGGATCCCGTGGCCACGTGGCGCTACGCCGATGCCGGGGAAATGCACGCCGATCTACAGGCCTGGCTCGCCCGTGAGTCCGTGTCCGCACGGCCTCGCGGACCGATCGAGGCCCTTGTCGCTTTCGTGAAACGCAACCCCCGTGAGTTCGCCGTCAAGGTCGTCAAGGCGGCATGCGTCCTGATCGTTCTCCTTCTGGCAGTCGCCTTCTGGGATCACTACAGGGAGCAGGCCTTGCTGGTTGAAGACGCGGAAGATGCCCTGGACAGGGGCGACCTCGTCCTGCTTGGCAGAACGCTTGATCTCCTGGATAAATCGTACGTCGGTCCGATGCTGATGAGCGACGAGCTTCGCTCCGTTGCGGAGCAGATCGGACAGCAAGGCCAAAGTGACCCTAGGGAGATCAGGGTCCTGCTCGAGAGAGACCTGAAAGCCGAAGCGCTCCTCAAGACCGCTGAGTTTCTTCACGATCGCAAGGACAGGTATCCCGTGCTGGGGCAATTTGTCCTGGGTGTTGCGGGAAGGGAGGGTGAGCATCGTACCAAGGCTCTCGAATTCCTGGCCAGGATTTGTCTCGAGGATCTCGACGACGATCCCGAGGAGTATGCCGCGAGCGAGCTGTTCCGGGACCGCCTGGTGGAGATTTTCAACGAGGAGGAGAATCTCACCCGGATGGACCGGCTGCTGATTCTTTCGGCCCTGGCCGGGTGCGGTTCGCCGGCCTGGTTGCCGGAGCTGATTGCCTGGGTCCATGAACAGGAGCCGGGCAGCGAGGAGCAGCGCCTGGGGCTCTGTTCCGCGGCCATGATCCTGCATCGCGTCAAACCGTGTCTCTCGAAGGACGAATTTCCTTCGGAGCTGTACGATTCGTTCGAGGATGCCGTGTCAGCATTCTTCGATTCCCTGACTGACGAGCCTCAAAGCCGTTTCACGCTGCAGTTCAATCAAGCTGCATGGTTCCTGCTGCACGCCATGGTCATTGTCAAGGATGTCTACCCCGTCGATCTCGATCTTGTTGCATCCATCATTGAAAAGTACTCCCCGCTGAAGCATCACGAAGCCGCGGTGATGACCGGCAGCTGGGACGCCCAGTGGTACCTGAAAGAGGGATACGATACGGTCAATCGAAAGCAGCTGACGGGGACGACCTGGGGTGAGCACTGCCGCTTCTACGAGTATTGCAGTGATTACAGTGCGGATGTAACGCTCATGGCTCGTGGAAAGCGTGATCGCATTGCCAGGCAGTTTCCCGGCATGGCGATGAGATATGGGCTCTTCGGTTTCGAGGACGGCTACGAGAGTGCGGACGCAGAGATCACCGGAAGAAAGATCAGGAACTTCATGGACGAGGAGTCGTACCTGATCGCAGAGAAGGACGAGACGCCACGCACGGTTCCCATGAAGAGAAAGGGCGCCGCCACCAGTATTGACGCTCTGGCAATCTGGGATTTTTACGAGAGGGATGCTCTTGTTTGCGGCGCCGCTACAGGTGCTGTCTGCACTGCAGCGAAACATGACAACGAAAATTCGGCAGGCCGCTACAATTACCTGCTTTTCACGATGCCCGGAGTATCGAAGGTCGAGCTGCATTTCGAGCTGAAGGAGAGAGTCCTGGCCAGGGAGGTGGTGCTGAGCCTCTTCCACGTCAGGTCAGTGCGCCCCTACATCCCATTCTGCGGTGCGCCGGTCATTCGAACGAGCCTGGATGACGGTCCGGCCAATATCTCGGTGGTCCGGAAAAGCGGATTCTACAACGACAGGGACCGATCGGACGTGACCAACGAAGCCCACACCTGTTTTCTTCAACTCCAGAACCTTGAGGCCGGGGAACATCGAATCACGATCGAGCTGGTCAGCTCCATGACCGAGTACTGGCTTCAGAAAGTGCAGTTCGGGTTGATCAAGCGTGAAGGGGAACCGCTGCACCCTACCTTCACTCCGAAACAATCCTTTTAATATCAATGATTTAAAAAAATCCGGCAAAACCGAACGGATGGCAGTCCTATTGCGATCTTATTCCATGTGGAGGCCGCTCAGGACGATCCGATTCAGGCTCGATGACTTTTTCACGGCCCTTCGAAGCCCTTGGTACGGCCTCAACTGCTCGGAGGGCATGTCAGAGCGATTCGAGAGTCAAGCTGGAAGGTGGTTGAAATGAAGTGCTGTAGCCTTTTCATCTTCTTTTTTCTGGCGGGAATCCTCGCCGCTCAGCCGGTTCACACTATCGATCCGCAGGCGAACATCGGCCTGCAAGGGATGGTTACCCTGCGTCCGCAGGGCGACTACTGCGCCGTGGCATCGTACCAGGGCACGACGATCAGCATCGTCGACCTCAATGAATTTCCTCAAGGACCCTTCCCGGTCGTTGCCTCCTTTTCAGCGGTCAGGGCCGTCCATGACATCGACTGGGGGCCGAACGGCATCGTCGCTGTTGGCGAGGATGGGAGCATCACCTGGATCGACGAGAGCAGCGGGCCGAGCTGGAGCCTCCAGTACAGCCATTACGATCAGACGGTCTACGAAAGAAAGGACTTCCACTCCCTTTCCATCGTGGACAGCCAGAGGGTGGTGATCGGCGGCAAGGGGAAGCCGAATGCACCGCACCAGTATTACCCGATCCTCTTCCTCTGGTCCTACAGCTCCGGACAGGGAAGCCTGATCAGGGAATACGTCACCGAGGGGATCTTCACCCAGGATGCGAGGGTTTGGGGGATCGACGTGTCTGGCAGCTGCTTTGCTGCCTGCGAGTCGAGCGGCGATGATCCCTGGGTGGCTGTCTTCGACATCAACGGAGGAACGGGCGTCCGTGTCAAGCTCTCCGACCAGGTGGACAATGTCTACGACGTGGCCTACTCGCAGTATTGCGGGCACATCGTCACGGCAGGCGAACCGGGTGGAGCGACGTGGAGAAGCAACAACGCGCGCCTCCTCTATTCCGGCGGCGTTCTCACCGATCTCGGCGAATTCGACAGCTGCCAGTTCGAGACGGGAAGGGGAGCCGCCGTGCTGGAGCACGCCGGGAGGCCGCTCGGCTTCGTGGCCACGGACACGCGCGTCGCCGCCGCCTACCTGGACGACAATACCGAACCCTTCGGGATGAGCGGTGCGGGCTGCAGCATCAATCATTGCGCCGCCGCAAGCCAGGAAAGATCGCTCGTCCTCATCGGGAACGGCGACCTCTACCACGTGGGCGCCGGGCCGGTCCTCGAGATCCCCGATCTCCTTTCCGGCCAGTCGGTTTCCCTGACCGTGGGCAACGCCGTCCCGAACGGCCAGGTCACCGTGGCCTACTCGCTGGCCGGTTCCGGGCCGATCACCACGGTGTACGGTCTCGTCTTCCTTTCCCCGCCGATCAGCATGCTGCCCCTGGCCGGCACGGATCCGTCGGGAGTGGCAACGATCCCGGTCACCGTTCCCACGGGCTACACGGGAACGGTGGTCTCCTTCCAGGCCCTCGACCGCCTGGGCGTGGCGCTCAGCAACTTCGTTCAGACGGCGATCCAGTGATCGCGGCGGGCGCGTAGCCGGTTCCCGACGATATTTACAATGACGACGATGTGGAAGTAATTGCCACCTGCAATTCATGATCAGAGAATCGGAGGCCTTGGAAGCGGCTCGAGGCGGGATTGCTTCGAACACTTTCGATCAGGGCGGCGTCTGCCGCTATCTCACGGCTCGGCCTTGCGGGCCACCGTGGTGAGCTCGCCGGAAGCGCGAAGGGTGACGATGTAGCTCGAGCCGGGCTTGGCGCGCATGTAGTTCACCACGCCGTGGGCGGCGCGGACGCCCTCGTGGGCCTCGGGGTTGTTGGCCACTTCCCAGAAATCGCTCCAGAGCTTCTTCTCCCAGGCGGTCATCGACCCCTTGGGATCGTAGCCTCCCGGCACCTCGTCGATCTCGTCCAGCGCAAATCCGCTCGACGGAGCCTGCCTGTCCCCGTAGGCGCGGCGGAAGAGCAGCAGCGGATGGCCGCGGCTCTGGTCGCCGGAGATCACGAGGTTGTCGTCGAACTTGATGATCAGCGCGTCGATGTGCACCACGTCCCCCTCGATGGTGAAGATCCTGGGCGGCCCGATCTCCCGCTCCTGGTCGTCGATCTCCACGAAGCGGATCGTGGTGTGGCGCACCCCGTCGCGGACCTCCTGCCCCTGGACGCTGAACCTGGCGAGGCGCTCCTGCCTCGTGAGCCGCAGAAGCGATTCCTTGAGCGTTTCGAGCTCGATCTCGAGGGCGGCGACCTCTTTCTCGAGAGCCGAGATCTCGGCTTCCCTGCTGACTCCCTGGATCTGGTACATGCCGAGCGCGCCGAGAGCGGCCGCCACGATGATCACGAGAAAAAGCGGCAAGAAACGCATGGCTTAACTGCCCCTTTCCGGTCCAGAAAACGGTTCCTGGCTCGATTTCCGAAATTTAATGAACGGAAGCCGTTTCCATTATGTATTTACTTTGTACGTTTCCTGAATCGGATTTCCGAGGATAAAAGGTATGAGATTTATCGCTGCATTGATCGTGCTTCTTGTTCCCGTCATTGCAGCACGCGATACCGAGCCGCCGATCAACGATCCTTTCTTCGACCATCTGGCAGCTCTCGAGCTTCTCGATCTCGACGATTCCGCCAGGGATAAGGTTCGGAAAATCCTCGAGGCGATCGAGGAGTCGGAGGCCGCCTTTCATCGGGCCCGGATCGCGCGGGAGACGGAAGCCCTGATCCGGAAGGAGCCGGACCGCGGCAGGAGCCTCGAAATATCGAGAGCCGAGATCCTCGCCAAGGCTGCGGCGGCGCAGGAGAGGATCGATGCCCTGGCGGCCGAGGCGGCCGGGCTGCTTTCGGGCGAGCAGCGCGAGCGGTTCCTCAGCCTCCCCCTGCCTCGGCTCATGGATCCGGGACGCCCGGTCTTCGGCACCTATCGCCGCAATCTTCCCGGCGTGGAGGGGGTGGGGAAGACCGATCTCGTGGTCGAGGCGGCGGCGGGCAGCCTGATTCCGAAGGTCACCTTCAGCTTTTCCCACGAGGAGCATCCTGACATGAAGACAGGCTGCAAGGACTGCCACGGCACGCCAAAGAGAAGCGCGATAGAGGCGGCGTTCGGCAAGGACCTTCTCTCCAAGGGCAGAAAGCCCGATGCCCCCGAGATCCCCACCATGGAGGGTTGCCTCGAGTGCCACAACGAGCGCGGCGCCATCGACGAATGCGAGCTCTGCCATCCCAGCCTCGAAAGGGGGAAGTCGTCTCTCTCCCGGAAGTTCAATCCCTTCGATCGGCTCAAGGTCGGCATCCCGGCTCCGCCCTTTGCTCTCTCGACGCAGGGCGGGCAGAAGGTCTCCCTCTCGCGGTTTCTCGGGAAGAGGCTCGTCGTGATCCGATTCGGGAGCTCCACGCACGCCGCCTTCCTCGACGAGGCGGCCGCCATGGCGAACCTGGCGCGCAGGTACGCGGGAAAGCCCGTTGTCTTCTTCACCATCTACACGGCGGAATCGCATCCCGAGGCGATCGCCGGAGAGAACTGGTTGCCGAAGAGCCGCGCCGGCATGGCCCTGCGCGCGAACGTCTGTCTCGATGTCCTGGCAGGAAAGGGAATTCCGGATAAATCCGTCTGGCTCGTGGATGAGTGGCCCGCCAAGGTCTCGCTGCTTTACGGCGGCCGCCCCGGCAGCGTCTTCGTCGTCGATCGTTCCGGGAAGATCGCCTGGAAGTCGCCCGACTCCGCCGCCGCCGCCCTGGGAACGGCCCTGGACGAGCAGATCGAAAAGATCCGGTTGCACTGATCGATGTTTCCCGTATTTCCAACAGCCGTTGCTATCCTATCCTGCGTGGCCGGCCTCGACATGGCGCTCGCAGGGTCCGGTCCTCCTCTCGGCCCAGGCGCCTTCGTCATCCTGGCAATGATCCCTCTCGGCGAGATCTCCCTCCTGATGGCCAGGCTCAGGCATCGATCGGCCGGGAGGCGGCGCCTGATCCGGCCGGGCGTCCTGCTGGCGCTGGTCCCGCCCTTATCCTATTCCGCGGCAATGATTCTCTACGGTCTTCCGCAGATCGCGCTCTTGCTCGGGATCGACGGCTGGGTGCTGGTCGATGATCTGCTTCTCATTCTTCCCTATTTCGCCCTGTCGTCGCTGGGCCGGAACTACATGCATCGCCTCGCTTCGGTTTCCGATGCCTCGCGGACGCGCCACCAGGGAAGAGGCGAGCTGATCCTCGGTTTGAAGGGCGAACTGGTCATCGTCGTTCCCTTTCTTTGCCTCGTCCTCCTGGACGATCTGATCCGCATCGACGAAAGGGTCGAGCAGGCTTTTGCCACCAATCCGGCGCTCGCCTTCGGCCTTGTTGCGGTGATCGTCCTTTTGCTCTCCCTGTTCTTTCCCTCCCTCGTCAGGCTTCTCTGGCGGCTGAAGCCCCTGCCGGACACGTTCCCCGACCGGGACGAGCTGAAAGCTTTCATGGAGAAGGAGCGGTTTCGCGTGCGCGGGATTCTCCTGTGGGGGACGGGCGGGCTCCTGATCAACGCGGCCATTCTCGGCTTTCTTCCCAGATGGCGCTACATCCTTTTCACCGATGCGATGGTCCGCCTCTTCGGACCGGAGAGTCTCAAGGCCGCGCTGGCCCATGAAATGGGGCACGGGAAACGGAAGCACACCCTTTTCTTCATCCTGCTATCAGCCGCATTCTTCATGGGGCTTCTCATCCTGGATAACCGCTTCGAGCCCTTTGCCTTCATTCAGGACGAGATGCTTGCTGCCCTGGCTTTCTACGGGCCGCCGTTCCTCTTCTTCTGGCTCGTGGTCTTCGGATACCTGTCGCGCCGCTTCGAAGTGGAAGCCGACGTGTACGCCGCAACGGCTCTGGGCGATCCGGCGCTCTTCATCAACACCCTCGAGCTCCTGGGCGCCATCAGCCGGCATCAAAGAACCCGCACCACCCTGCGCCACTTCAGCATCGACATTCGCATCGCCTTGCTCCGGCACTTCTTCTCAGGCGATCTGTCGGGCGAAGGCCGGGAGAGGGGGGGCGTTCAGTCGGATGCGCTCCGCGGGTTTCAAAGAAGAATGAAGCGGCTCAAGGCGATCATTCTTCTCATCTCCCTGCCGGTACTTCTCCTCTTTCTGATCGAGATGGCAATCTGATCAGGGGCCGCTCGGGACCATGTCGAGCGAACCGGATAACGCCTTAAAAACAAAGAAGTTATTTTCCAGAGGCAAGGAAAAAGATTCTTGAAATGCCCTGGCTGCTTAGGCATACTCGACTGTTCTTTTTACTTCAGCAGCGGTCAAAACGAGCTGAAGGGGTGTATGGTCTGTAATCTGCTGATTATTAACAAGTTACGGCGTTAAAAAACAAGATCAAGAGGTGAGCAATGGCAGAAGAGGTGGGTCGGAAAATCGAGTCTCTCCAGCTCGACGAGGAGATGCGCGATTCCTACATGACCTACGCCATGAGTGTCATCATTTCTCGTGCCCTTCCCGACGTGAGGGACGGGCTCAAACCTTCTCAGCGGCGGGTTCTGGTGGCCATGAACGACCTGAATCTGGGGCCCCGCTCGAAGTACAAGAAATGCGCCAAGATCTCGGGCGACACGTCGGGTAATTATCACCCCCACGGTGAAGCCGTTGTCTATCCCACCCTGGTCCGCCTGGCCCAGGACTTCAACATGCGGCAGCCGCTCATCGAGGGGCAGGGCAACTTCGGTTCGATCGACGGCGATCCCCCGGCCGCCATGCGATACACGGAGGCGCGCCTCACGCATGCCTCTTCCCATGTGCTGGAAGACCTCGACAAGGACACCGTCGACTTCGTGCCCAACTACGACGAGAGCCGGACCGAGCCCACCGTGCTGCCCGGCCTCTTCCCCAACCTCCTGGTGAACGGCGCACAGGGAATTGCCGTGGGTATGGCCACGAGCATGCCGCCCCACAACACGGCCGAGGTGTGCGACGCCATCATCCGCACGATCGACAATTCCGAAATCTCGCTGCCCGAGCTGATGAAGATCATCCCTGGCCCGGACTTTCCCACCGGCGGGATAATCTGCGGCCGCCAGGGAATCGTGTCGGCCTACATGACGGGCCGCGGCCGCATCATGGTGCGGGCCAAGGTCCACTTCGAGAAGGAGAAGAAGGGCAAGAAGGGCCGCACCAACATCGTGGTCACCGAGATTCCCTACCAGGTGAACAAGACGGCCCTGATCGAGAAGATCGCCGAGCTCGTCAAGGACAAGAGGGTCGAGGGGATCTACGACATCAGCGACCACTCGGACAAGGAAGGGATGCGCATCGTCATCTCCTTGAAGAAGGGAGAGGACGAGGAAGTTATCCTGAACCAGCTCTACAAGTTCAGCCCGCTCCAGGACACCTTCTCCATCATCAACATCGCCCTGGTCAACGGCCGGCCGTACACCCTTCCCATTGGAAGGATCATCGATCAGTACATCCGCCACAGGATCGTCGTGATCCGGCGCAGGTCGGCCTTCCTGCTCGACAAGGCCGAGAAGAGACTCCACATCGTCGAAGGCCTGCTGACGGCCCTCGATCACATCGATGCCGTCATCGAGACGATCCGCTCCTCTCCCGACGTACCCACGGCCCAGGTCAGGCTGATGGAGCGGTTCGCGCTCAGCGAGATCCAGGCCGATGCGATCCTGAAGATGCAGCTTCAGCGCCTCACCGGGCTCGAGCGCGCCAAGCTGGAAGAGGAGGCGGCCAAGCTCCGGGCCGAGATCGAGGAGTACAAGGCGATCCTGTCGAGCGAGGAGAAGGTGCTCGGCATGATCAAGGAGGACCTGCTCAAGGTGAAGGAGCAGTTCCGGAACGTGAGGCGCACGGAAATCGCCGACGCGGTCGAGGACCTCGAGATCGCCGACCTCATTGCCGAGGAGGAGATGGCGGTCACCTTCAGCCACGCCGGCTACGTGAAGCGCATGACCCTGGACAACTACAGGCAGCAGGCCCGGGGCGGCAAGGGGATCATCGCCGCGGACTTCAAGGACGGCGACTTCATCGAGCGGCTTTTCATCGCCTCCACGCACGACTACCTGCTGATCTTCACCAGCATGGGAAAGGCCCACTGGCTCAAGGTTTTCGAGCTTCCTCTCCTGTCGCGCCAGTCCAAGGGGCGGGCGATCGTGAACCTCCTTCACCTCTCGAAGAACGAGTCGATCACCTCCGTGGTCTCGGTGCGCGACTTCGACGAGGGCGAGCTCGTCATGGCCACGGCCAAGGGCTTCATCAAGAAGACCCATCTCTCCGCATTCTCCCATCCCAAGAAGGGCGGCATCATCGCCGTGGATATCAGGGACGGCGACTCCCTGATGGGCGTCAAGGTGGCCGATGCGAAAGCGGAGATCATGCTCGGCACGGAGCAGGGCTTTGCCATCCGGTTCAAGGGGGATCAGGTCCGATCCATGGGCCGCACGGCGCGGGGCGTGACCGGGATCTCCCTTCGCAAGGGGGACCGCGTCCGCGACCTGGTAATCATCCGTGAAGGAGCCACGCTTCTCACGGTCTGCGAGAAGGGCTACGGGAAGAAGACGGAGTTCTCCGAGTACCGCAGCCAGGCTCGCGGCGGCAAGGGGATCATCAACATGAAGACCACCTCCCGCAACGGGAGGGTCGTGGCCATGAAGGCCGTCTGCGAGGACGACGAGCTGATGCTGATCACCCAGCAGGGAAAGCTGGTGCGCATCGGCGTCAAGCCGATCTCGATCATCGGCCGGGCCACGCAGGGCGTGAGAGTGATGGCGCTCAACAAGGCGGACAGGCTCATCGCCATCGCCAGAGTGGTCAAGAGCAACGGCAACAACTCGAAGCAGCAAAACGGCAGCGACGGCGAGGCCCCGTCGCAGACGCCGGGAGAATGAGATATGGTTTTTTCCACGATACCCGAAATTGTCGACGAACTGCGTGCCGGGAGAATGATCGTCCTCGTGGACGACGAGGACCGGGAGAACGAGGGCGACCTCTGCGTGGCCGCCGAGTTCGCCACTCCCGACGTGATCAACTTCATGGCCACCCATGCCAGAGGGCTGATCTGCCTTTCCATGGACGAGACCCTCGTGGAGAGACTCGATCTCCACCCTCAGACCGACAGGAACGATTCGAAGTACGGGACGGCTTTCACCGTTTCCGTCGACGCGCGCCACAACATCACCACCGGCATCTCGGCCCACGACAGGTCCGTGACGATCCAGGCGGCCGTGGCGGACAACGCGAGACCCGATGATCTCGTGAGGCCGGGGCACATCTTCCCGCTCCGGGCCAAGAAGGGCGGCGTGCTGGAGAGAACGGGCCAGACCGAGGGGGTCGTCGATCTCACGCGCCTGGCCGGGCTGAAGCCGGCCGGCGTGATCTGCGAGATCATGAACGAGGACGGCACCATGTCGCGCCTCCCCGACCTGAAGAAGTTCATCGCCGAGCACGACCTGAAGCTCTGCTCCATTGCGGACATCATCGAGTACCGACGTCATCACGAGAAGCTCGTGGAACGCGTCGTGTCCGTGAAGATGCCTTCGCTCTACGGCGAATTCGATCTTCATGTCTACAAGTCGATGGTGGATGAGCATGTTCACCTCGCCGCGTGCCGGAACATCCCGATCCGGAGCGGTGCCCAACCGCGTTTCAAGGAGCCGATCCTCGTCCGGGTCCATTCCGAGTGCCTCACGGGCGACATCTTCGGCTCGAAGCTCTGCGACTGCGGCGGGCAGCTCGATGCGGCCATGAAGATGATCGCGCACCGCGGCAAGGGAATCCTCCTCTACATGCGCCAGGAGGGACGGGGCATCGGGCTCGAGAACAAGCTGAAGGCCTATCACCTCCAGCAGACGGAGGGCCTCGACACGGTGGAAGCGAACAAGGCTCTCGGTTTTCCCGACGACATGCGCGACTACGGCATCGGCGCCCAGATCCTCACCGATCTCGGTGTGAAGAAGATGGAGCTGATGACCAACAATCCGAAGAAGTTCTCGGGGCTCAAGGGCTATGGCCTCGAGATCGTGAAGAGGGTTCAGATCGAGATGGTCCCCACGAAGGAGAACTTTCGCTACCTCCAGACCAAGAAGGAGAAGCTCGGGCATCTCCTGGAAAACGGCGAGGTGACACCCTAGTGGCATCCGAGGCGGAACGGCCGACAATCCTGCTCGTCCATCCGCCGATCCACGATTTCACCGCCTTTGACCTTTTTCTCTATCCCCTCGGCCTGCTCGAGGTCGGGGCGGCTCTCGAGGGCGCCGGCTTCAGCGTGAAGCTCGTGGACGCCCTCGATCGTTTCGCGCCGCTGCCGGACACGGGCCCGCCTCTGAAGAAGCCGACCTTTCGCAGGGACGGGTGCGGCCATTTCCCGCGACAGCAGGCGGCGGCGCCGCCGGAGCTCGCGCAGTTTCCCCGGCGGTTCTGGCGTTTCGGCCTCCCGCACGATCTTCTCGCGCACAAGATGAAGGAAGCGGCACCGCGACCCGTCCTGGTGGGCATCACCGCTGCCATGACCTACTGGTATCTCGGAGTCCAGGAGGTGACGGAGATCGCCCGGGAGCTCTACGGGGCGACGCCCGTGGTCCTGGGCGGCGCCTACGCAACCCTCTGTCCCGATCATGCCAGGACGCGGATCGATGCGGATCTTGTCGTTCAGGGCGGCGATCTTGGTCCCCTTTTCGATCTTCTCGGATCGCCGGCAGGGGAAGATCTTCCCGTGGCGACAGGCGTCCCGGCCCACCATCTCGTGGGCCGCCGCGACTCGGTTGTGGGCCGCCGCAACTCGGTCGTGTGCCACCGCGACTCGGCCGCCCTGCGCGCCACGCGCGGCTGTCCGTACGGCTGCACCTACTGCGCCGCCGCCCTTCTTTCGGGTCGCTATTTTCAGCGGCCGCCCGGCGAGGTGATCGACGAGCTCGGCTTTCTCGTCGAGACGAGAGGGCAGAGCCATGTAGCCTTTCACGACGACGCCCTTGTTCTCCCGAAGGGCGATTTCTTCCTTGATCTGGCAGGCAGGATCAGGAGCCGGGGTTTGCACGAGAAGGCGCGGTTCTACTGCATCAACGGAATCAACGCCGCCGCCGTGACCGATCCCGTTGCCCGGGCGCTCCGGGAGACCGGTTTTGCCGCGATCCGGCTCGGTTTCGAAACGGCAAGCCGCGAGCTTCAGAAGACCACGGGCGGCAAGGTCACGGGCACGGAACTGGCCGAGGCGATCGAACGGCTCTACAGGGCGGGGTTTTCGCGGCGCGACGTGGCGGCCTACGTCCTGGCCGGTCTACCGGGGCAGGAGCCGGATTCGATCGAGGAGACCGTGCGCTTCGTGCATGGCCTGGGGGCGCAGGTCCGGCTTTCCGAGTACTCGCCCGTGCCGGGAACCCTGGACTTCGAGAAGGCGCGGCCCCTCTCCCGGCTCGATCTGGCCGAGCCGCTGTATCACAACAAGACCCTGGCCCCGTACCGGTTCGATACCTTTACCGGAAGCGCGGTCAAGGAGATCAAGGATCTGGTCCGCCGGCTGAACGGGCGTCTCGTGGAAAGTACGTAACTGGACGTCAAATATAAAGTTCCTTTGAACAAGGAAGAAGTGTTGATGAGGGAGTCTGGCTATCCGGAGTTCGATCAGCACAAGGAGATCCATAACGCGTTCCGGAGGAAGAACGGCGAGTTCTACTTGGCGCTGTGCAATGGCAGGACCGATGCCCTCGGGGAGATGGTCTCCTTCCTGTCGGACTGGTTTCTGGAGCATATCGTCAAGTGCGACAGGCGGTACACTGCGCACTTCAACCAGAACGGAGTCTATTGATTCCTGAGCGACCAGCCGCAATTCGTGCCGAGCTTGCCGCATTGGTGCGAATCAGCGCTGACGGCTATCGCGACCAGGAATGCCGGCTCGACAGGGGGCGCCGGCTCAGCGTGGGATCTGAGGGATGTGGGCAGCCGATGGGCTGCCCTCTCCGTTATGGCCGTTCAGCCCTCGAGGCCTCCTCCCGATCTTCCTGCAATCTTCGCCAGATCCTGGGCGCTTCGCCCAATGCCTTGCTCTCTTCTTCTAAAATTACACTTGAAAAGAAGTTATGTCGGAAATATGGTAATGGCCTGTTTCGGGCTGTCTGATTGGCGATCAGCGGCTCAGCCACCCGGCAAAGGTGAAGAGTGCAGCGATTAGCGGAAATAAAAGGAATTAATGGAACTTCATCCGCGTCCAAAGGCCAGGAAAACGGAGGCGAGCAACTGTTGGATGACACCCGACTTGTTGAAGGGTTGAAGGAAGGATCGGATGCGGCGTTTCGGGAGTTGCTCGACCGGTACGAGCCCCGGTTGTTCAACACGATCCAGAGGATCGTGGGGAACCTCTCCGACGCCCAGGACGTGCTTCAGGAGGCGATCTTGAAAGCCTACCGCAACATCGCTGGATTCAATGCCCAGTCAGGCCTCTACACCTGGCTCTACAGGATCTCGGTCAACGCCGCCCTCGACTGGCGGAAGAAGATGAAGCGGCGCCGAGCTCTCTCCCTTCACCTGGAAGAGGAGAGGAGCCTGGAGATCCCCACCGACGGCGGCGATCCAGCCGGAGCGCCGCTGCGCGAGGAGATGGGGCAGCTCCTGAAGGCTGCCCTGGACGAGCTGTCGGAGAAGTACCGGACAATTCTTATTCTGAGAGAGTACGAAGGACTGAGCTACGACGAGATTTCAGGCGTCCTGAAATGCTCCAAGGGAACAGTGGAGTCGCGCCTTTTCAGAGCCAGAGCGCGCCTTCGCGAAAAGATGGAGAAGTACGTTTAAATGAGCTGCGCGAATTATGAAAAACTGATCCACCGATCCCTCGACAGGGAGATCGAAGCCGGTGAGGAACGCCTCCTCATGGCTCATCTGGAAGAGTGCGCCGCCTGTTCCCGGGAGTACGAGAAGACGAAGAAGCTCAAGGCGCTCTTCATCCCCGAAACCGTGGCTCCTCCTTCCGGCATGAGATCGCGTATCATGAATGCCGTGGCTGCCGAGCGCACCGGGGGCCAGGCCGTGGTGATCCCTCTCTTCCGGCGCGCCGCCCTGGCCGCCCTCGTGATCCTGGCCGTGTCGGCCGCTCTCTTCTTCGGCGATCTCGGTACGCTGACAGCCAGCGACGGCGACTCCTCGGTGCACTACGAGGATGTTTTTTCCGGCAGGGATCCCGGGGAAACCCTTGACGTCCTGCTGCGGACACAGAACCCGAAGGAAGCGCTTCGCCTGATCCTCCAGGAGGAGAGAGAATGACAAAGAAGCCGGGATTCCTCTGGATAGCGGTCCTTGCCGTGAGCTTCTTCTTCATCGGTTTCATGGTCAACGGCCTCATCTACAAGGCGGGGGGCAAGGCCAATGAAACCTACCTCGAGGGTCTGATCGACGACCTCGGCCTGGACGACGCGCAGTCCCGGCAGGTCAAGCTCCTGCTCGAGAAGGAAGACGAGGCGATCCGAAAGATCATCGAGAACCACAGCGGTCCGATCAAGGCGGAGATCGAGGCCGTGCGCCGGGATACGGAGCAGGAAATCCGCAAGCTCCTCACGGCGGACCAGGCCCGGCTTCTCGACAAGGGCGGGAATTCCTCAAAGTAGGAGAATGCACCGACGATAAGATGGTAATTATGTTATAGAGAAAATAATCCGTGAACCGGTCGGCCCGTACTGCAGCAGGCACGGCCTTTCTGATGAACGAATAAGGACCTAGACGCATGGGATATCTGAATGTTGATTTCGGGCATCGCAGGATCAGGCTGCTCGAAGCGGAGGGCACGGCCAAGAAGCTGAAGCTCAGGTCGTTCCGCATCGTCGACACCTCCCGGGAGGGGGGAGATATTTTCGATGATCCCGAGGCTGCCAGGGCGGCGTCGAACCAGCTCGGCCGCGTCCTGTCGAGTCACAAGTTTTCCCGCGAACCGTCATCCATGGCGCTCGATTCGTCCAGCTGCTTCGTCCGTGACCTGGTGCTGCCGTTCAAGGGGACGGAACAGATCAACAAGGTCATCAAGTACGAGGTGGAGGGGCACATCCAGCAGGATCTCGACGACATCGTCGTGGGATATTTCAAGAAGTCCGAGACGATCGACAAGAGCAACCTGATGGTGATGGCGGCGCGAAAGGACGAGCTGCGCCGCCAGCTCGAATTCCTCGACACGGCCCGCATCGATCCCCTCTACATCGACCTCGACGTGATGTGCTTCTACAACGCCCTTTCCGGGACCGGGATCGTTGACGAGCACGACAGCTTCATCGTGATCAACTTCGGCCGCGACGCCACCAGCCTGCTTGTTATCGACAAGAAGCGCCTCGTGAGCACGCGATCGATTCCCCTCGGCGTGGGGAGCGTGGCCGCTGCCCTCGAATTCGATCTGAAGAAGGAGGAGATCGAGGAAGAGGGGAGCGAGTACGGGCTCCTCGGCCTGATGGACTGCCGTTCGATGACGGACTACGTCTTCGGAGAGGGAATCGTCTCCGGCGACGTTCCGGCGCCCGGCGAGCCGGCCGAGGGCGGCGAGGAGATCGTGATCATCGAGGATATGGCGCCCGGCGAGGATGCAGGGGACGAGCCCCCCGACCGGGCCTGGGAGCTGGCCTCGCGGCGGCTCAACGACTTCTTCGCCAAGCTGCGGCGCGAGATCGTCCGGGTTCTCACCTTTCTCGAGACCGAGAACAGGCCGGAGAAGCTCTACCTCACCGGAGTCGGCTGCCGGATTCCCGGCGTGAAGAAGCTGATCCAGTCGATCTTCAACGTGGAAGCGGAGGAGCTCGATTTCCTCTCCCGCGTGGAGCACTCCTTCACCGGCGATGAGGCGATGGCAATCAACCACGAGGTGGGGGTCGCTCTCGGACTGGCCTTCAAGCAGACCGGGCACGATGCCACACGAGTGGACCTGAGGCAGGAGGAGATGCGCTACGCCAAGAAGTTCGACCAGGTGAAGGTGCCCCTTGCCTGTCTCACCTTTCTGCTTCTCATCATGGTGACCCTTCTCAATCTCCAGCTGATCAAGCAGCGCAACTGCAAGCAGAAGGAGATGGATTACATACAGGACTACGTGATCGACGACCTGAACATGGTGCTGAAAGATCCGAACAAGGCCAAGGCGATCGCCATGGCGGCCGAACCTGGCCGGCGCAGGGTCGAGAGAGTCAGAAGAGCCCTCGAGGACATCAACAAGGAACTGCTCGACAAGCTGGGCCGGGGCGGAACGATCGAGGAACTGCCTTCCGTCTTTCCCGTCTGGCACGCCCTGTTCGCCGCGATCCAGAACAACCAGAAGGGCTTGAATCAGGCGAACAGGCAGATCGCCGATGACAAGAAGATAGAGGTCTTCAAGCTTGCCAAGCTCAAGATAGAGACATTGAAATCGAAGCCGGACCTGATCATCGACGGCGAGGTGGGCTCGGGTGCCGACTACTCGAACCTGCTCCGGGCCCTCGCAGAGGTGCCCGGCTTTGCCAAGGTGGAGCGCGGCGACGACCGCAAGGCAGAGGATTCCGACAATCGCATGTTTTCAGGCATCAGGATCGAGCTCGATCTCGACAAGCTGGAGGATTGAGATGTTTGGCATGGATTCCGCCAAGATTACATTGATCCTGTCCGCTCTGCTCCTCCTCGTGAGCATCGGATTCTATGTGTACCAGATCAATGACCTCGACACGCTCACCCGCGACGTGGATGTCTGCTACATCCGGCATCTTCCGGAGATCGGGCAGCTGACCCGCGACGAGATCTTCGTCAAGCAGGAGGAGATCGCGCTGGACGAGAGAGGAGACGGGGTCATGATCAACAACTACGCGGAAAAGCAGGCCTACGCGTCGAATATCAACTTCAAGCACCTGGAGGTGAAGAGGCCCCGGGAGAACAAGAACCGCACAGGCGGCTATATCGATTACTCCTCGGACATCAATACTCTGGGCAAGCGGGGGAAGGTGCGGTTTCCCCGCAAGGCCATCGCCCGCTTCATCTTCAACCTCGAGCAGAACACCACCTGCTTCAAGGTCACCAGCCTGAACCTCGATCGACCCGACGAGAACTGCGAGAGCTGGGCCATGAGCCTGAAGGCCACGGAAAGAAAACCGTGGAGCGAATGAGCAGCGATTCCCGGAACGGGAAGATCTCGATCGACGACATCGACGGTCTTGTCTTCGACCTGGACGGCGTGCTGATCGATACCTTCCAGCTCTACCTGGGCGTCTATGCCGGTGTTTTTGAAGAGCTCGTGGGAAGGCGATTCTCCCAGGAGGAACTGGTCGGCCTGGCCACTCCCACGGAGCGCGGCACGCTTCACGCCGCCCTGCCCGCTGACCTCTATCCGGCCGGCTATGAACTCTTCCAGAAAGGCTACGTGGATCTGTTCGACCGGCTGGCCGTTCCCTTCTACAAGGCCATGGATGCCTTGATCGCCG
>CAYZWU010000026.1:0-73219 GCA_964482235.1 uncultured Phycisphaerales bacterium | reverse complement strand
GTTCGATAAAGCAAAAAATCCACCGAATTCCAAAACACGCTTATTTTGGGACTAGTACATGAAGCGGCACGGCAAACCCGATCCGCTGCCCGATTTCGTGACGGACGATTTCAGAGATTCCATGTCGCCCGTCGTGTCAAGAGGGTGCCCCGAAAGCACTCGAAGAGGGGCAGATGATATGTGCTGTTGATCAGGGAGAGATGAAAACACGGAGAGTCTCTCTCACCGTTTCTTGAGGGAAATCCCCATCCCGGCCCCGTCCTTGTGAATGAAGAGCGTCTCGAGAGCCGGGTGGCTGGTTGCGTACTTCTTGTACTCCTGCATGGCGCCGCGCATGTTCGTGTTGTGGGCTATCACCAGGCCGCCCGGACGGACGAGTGGCAGGAGCTTGTTGAGGTAGTCGACGTACCCCTCCTTGTCCGCATCGAGGAAGAGGATGTCGATCGGCGTCTTGATGTTCTTGATCGTCTCGTGCGCGTCACCCATGACGATCGTGATGAGATCGGTCACGCCGGCCCGCTTGAAGTTCTCGCGCGCCAGCGAGGCCCGCCCATCGTCGATCTCGTGCGTGGTCAGCTTGCCGCCCGTGGTTCGGAGAGCGAGACAGATCCAGATTCCGGAATAACCGTTGGATGTCCCGATCTCCACCACGTGCTTGGCATTCATCGCCTCGGTCAGCACCCTGAGTACCCGGCCGTCTTCAGGAGGGACGTTCATCATGCCTCGCCGCTGGTTGTTGTACATGTCGTCCAGCACGGCCATGATCTTCTTCTCCTCCTCGACCCTTGCCTTGCGGAGCTCTTCCCCGGAAGCGGGAATATTCTCTTGCGAAGCACCCCCTGACTCGGCGGCCTTGGCAAGCAGGAAACCCGCCCCAGCCAGCAGGAGGCTCAGGCACAGAAAAAATGCGACTCGGCGAACCATCTTCCTCTCCTTCAGCGAAATCTCCTGAGCGATGGGACAGGGCCGGCGCTACAGCGCGAACTTGTCCATCGCCTCCTGGGGAACCTCGTACTCGACCTTCCCGATCTCGCTCAGCGTGATCGTGGTCGTTCTTTTCATCTCGAACTCGCGTTCGCGGAACATCCCCTTCATCAGGGTCGTGATCTCGATCAACTCGATCCGGCCCTTCTCTTTTGCAGTGAAGCGCACCGTGCCGGAAAAGTCGAATGCCGGCCCCGTCTCGGCGTTCTCGCCGCCCCGCGACCTTCCGAACCGGAAGCCTCCACCTCCGATCGCCTGGGCAGCCTCGGCTGTCAGGACGCCGGTGTAGACGATCCCGTCCTCCGCAGGCTCGCACTGGATGTTCTCTACCTTGCCGTTGATCTTCTTGATCGTCTCGTGGGGCAGGGAGATCCGGCTGAGGCTGGAGAGACTCCGCAGCGCAGTCGCAGCTCTCGCTTCACGCTGCATCGCCTCGCTGCCTGCCGCCTCCTCTTCCTCGCTGAGCTGGCCGTCGCCGTCCTTGTCGAATCTCTTGATCATCTCCTCGCGGCTGATCCTCTGCTCGCCAGCTCCGGAGGTGTTTCCCCGCATCGCCTCTCGAGCCTTGGCCCTCTCCTCCTCGTTCAGCTGGCCGTCGCCGTCGGTGTCGTACTGCTTGATCATCTCCTCGCGGCTCATCCGCTGGCCGCCAGCGGCGCCGCCTTCCCTGCCACCGCCGCCGCGCCGGCCGAATCCGCCTCGCATCGACTGCCTGTCGAACAGCTCCCAGCTTCCTTCGCCCTGCCGGTAGACCACGTCCTGATCGAGTCGATAGGCTTCCACCACATCGCCGATCTTGATCTGCACAGGCTTGTCCTTCTGATACCGGCACTTTACCGCGGGCGCGGGCTGATTGCCTGACCGACCGCCGCGCATCCTTCCGCCGAATCCCGTGCTCTCGTCCTTGCTTTCGAACTTGAAGGCGTAGTTCTCGCTCTGCGTAAAATGGGAGCAGATCTTGGTGAGTTCCGCTGCAGGATCGTTTGTTGCATCTGCAGGGGTATCCGGGGCATCCTGCGGCGCAAGGGCCAGCAACAGGACCATGATCATCGTGAACATTTCTGTTCTCCTTTCGTTATGCTCGAGGTCAGCGGAGCGTCACGGGAATGGTGCCGGCACTGCTGACACCGAAAGTCGTCGATCCTTCCGCGCCGTTCCATTCGGCCTCGATTGTATACTGTCCGGGAGACAAATTCCCTATATCGTAGACATTCCCAGACGACCGCCCGCCTCGTGCGCGAGGGATCGTGAGAGGGGTTCCGCCGGCATTTCTCAAGGTCAGCGAAGCGCCCTCGACAGGCTGGCCGTCCTTCGAAACGATGCGGATGGAGACCTGGAAGCCGGACTCCAGCGTGATGCGCTCGAGGGTGTACCGCCCCGACGAGACGGCAACACTTCCCATGGCCTGCTGGCTGAACTGCCTGGCCTGGATATTCAGCGAGTAGAGCCCCGGCTCGACACCGTTGAGAACCGCCTTGCCCTCCTCGTTCGTCCGTCCCCGGATCGTGTTGTTCCCGCCGCCCGCAGACGCCCCCTCCTTGAAGGCCGTGATCGAGGCCGACCGGACGGGATCGCTGTTCTCGTCGACCACGATCACCTCGATGCCGCCGCCCGGCCCGAGATGAAGCTGCAGGTTCGCCAGCGAACGGCCTTCCTCCAGGGAGAGGCCATCGATCTTCGAGGAGAAGTAGCGGAATCCATCACTCGTCGTGAGCCGCGAGTTCGGCCTTGCCTCGACGGTGTACTGCCCCGGCGTCAGGAACCGGAACTGGAAGGCGCCCTCCTTGTCCGTTGTGACGGACCTGCCGCCCCCCCACCGTCCTCGCCGTCCCCGCATCTCGGGCTGCGGCCCGCTTCCCTCTTCGGAGAGCTCGACCCTCACGTCCTCCAAGGGAAGGCGCGTGATCTGATCCAGGACGATGCCGCTGATCCTGCTGCCAGGCAGGGGGATGTCGAGGTGGAAGGTGTGAATATCGGGCACGTCGAACTCGAGCGTTGTGCTCTCGAACGATTGCCTTGCCATGAAGCGGACCGTGAAGCGGTTCAGGCCCGGCTGGACGCCCTCGACCTCGTAGGTGCCGTCCTCGTTGATCGTACCGCTCCGCGTGCCGTTGCGGCTTCGTCCACCGTCAGGGCTCACGGTCAGGAAACCCCGGCCCACGGTCTCGGAACCGTCGGTGATCGTCCCCTGGACCTTCACCCCCTCGAGCGGTTTCTTCTGAAGCACGATCTCGGCCACATCGCCTTCGAGGAGGTTGACCTCCACGGCGTTCTCCTCCCCGCCCCGGCCTCCCATGCGGAATCCCATACCGCCCCGCGTGGAGATGCTGACCGAGTACATTCCGGCCCGAAGCCCGCCCACCTCGAAGCGGCCCTCCCGATCGGTTCTTTCCATCCTGAAGCCGCCGCGTCCCCCGCCCCTGGAATCGCCTCCGCCGCGTTCATCGCCCACGGACCGGCACGATACGACCTGGTTCTCGAGTGGAAGGCCGGTCTCGTCAAAGGCGAATCCCACGATCTTGGCCGCCGGCGGGAAAAGGATGTTGACAGCCCGGAGCGACTGCCCCTCGACCAGCTCGAGGACATCGGTGGTGACGGAAGGATGATCCTGGTGCGTGGCGCGCAGAGAGAACCGCCCCGGAGGCAGGCTGTTGATGATGAATGCTCCATCGCTGCCCGTGCGGCACTCCTTCAAGGTGCCCAGCAGAATGCCGAGGTCCCGCCCCTGTTCCCGATCGGTCCGGACGGCGATGAACGCTTCCTCGACGGGTCCGAAGGAGGAGAGGGCCTTGCCGCTGATCGATACCCCGGGCGCCAGGTCGATGACCAGGCCGTCCATGGTCTCTCCCTTCTCCAACACGAAGGGGTCCGTGAGTCTCGGTTCATATCCTTTCGCCGAAACGCATAGCCTGTAGCGGCCGGGCACGATCTCCTTCATGGAGAAAGAGCCGTTGGAGCTCTCGAAGTCATCTTCCTTGTCCGTGAGATCGTATGAAGGGCCGATGGGCTGGCGCATCACCTCCCCCATCGTCCGCATCAACGTTTCCACGGGACTCGAGGATTCCCCGCCCCTGTCGCCCTGTCCACGTCCTCCTCCAGCCCCGCGCCCCTGATCGCGACCCGGCCATCCTCTTCCGAACTGCCTGTTCGCATCTCTTCCCCCGCCGCGATCCTCCTCGTCAGGCGTCGGCACCGTGCGGATGGAGAACCGGGTGATCGGCTCATTGGCGCCCGATGCAACGACGCGGCCGCGGATCCGGCCGTGGCGGCTCATCTGCAGGACGAGGTCCACTGTTCCCGGATCGATCTCGCGGCTCTCGGCAGGAACGAGCTGCTCCGCCTCGGCAAAGAGATCGTACTTGGTTTCAGTCGACAATCCCGTGATCAGAAACGATCCATCGGACTTCGAGACGGCCTGCTTGCGAGAGCCGGGCGGCGCGGCGGCCACTTCCATTCTCCGCTCCATGCCGCCCCGCCCGCCGCGAAAAGGATTTCCGTCCAGGTGGAGAACAGCCTGGACGACGGCACCGTCGACGGGTTTCTCGAGATCGTTCACCACGATCCCCCGGATCGACAGTCCCTGACCGAGCAGAAGCTGGACTTTTACATTTCCGGCTTCTTCCGTGATCTCCAGCGGATTTTCCGTCCTTGCCTCGACGACGCCGGGACAGCAGGCCTTCACGTGATAGTGGCCCGCGCCCAGCGAATCGAAGACGAACTTGCCGTCGGGGCCGGTCTTGCCGGCAGCGGCGATGCTCACGCTGCCGAACATCCCGAAGCCGCCCATCCCCCTGCCTCCCCGGCCGGACCGCTCCGTCCCTGCGCCGCTCCCCACCTTTTCGAGGTAGACCTCGACGCCGCCTTTCGAACCCCCTTCAGGACCGAGAACGAGGACCGAGATGCTCGATCCTTCCTGCAGGCTGAGATCCTTGCGAACGACCTCGCCGGGCTGCACCTCGAAGATCTTCGACTGACTCGACGCAAAACCATCGAGAGTGGCTCTCAGCCGGATCTCCCGATCCGGTTCCACACCCCGGAAATTGAAGCGTCCCTGTTCATCGGTGGTCGTCTCCAGCCCCTGGAACCTGTCGGAGCCGCCCCCTCGCTGGAACATGAACCGGCCGAATCCGCCCCCTTCGGCTGCCTCGACCAGGTCCACGGACACCCCTTTCAAGGGAAGTTCGTCGGCGTCGACGACCGTTCCCTGGATCATGGCTCCAACGCGGGCCTCGAGCTTTCCGTCGAATCCTTCGAGCTCCTCCTTGCCGGCCTCGGTCGACCAGGAGAAGGGACCGGCCTCGTCGCCGGGAAAGAAGTAGAAATCATGATCCAGACCGAAGCTGATCGTCCGCGACAGGGTGACAGTGATCTCGAAGGAACCGTTGTCGCCCGTGCGGCAGCGTGCTTCCGGAACGGGTTTGCGAGTCTTGCCGAGGTGCGCGGCAAGGCCGGTCTCTGCGATGACCTTTGCCGTCCTGTCGCTGTAGAAGAACGGTGACGACTTGATCTGACTCCGCACGCTGGCAGAAAGAACCTCCGGACTGTTGACGAAGACTTCGATCCCCACGTCAGGGAGGGATGATCCGTTGAGGAAAAGCGATCCGCTTAGGTTGGTCGGCTCTCCCTGCACGTCGTCGAGGTTCATGCGGGATCGCTCGATCCTGTCCCCTGAACCCGCATCGTCTTTCCCTGCCCCGGCTTCGTCGGGAGAAAGGGAGGCCAATGCGGAATCAGGCTCCTCATCGCTCTCAGAAGGCGAATAGAAGAGGATCGCGATCATGGCTGCGGCAGCAGCAGTCATCGCTACGATCAGGAGGAGGAAAAACCGGGACTGCGACGCTCCCGATTGAAGAGAAGAATGGGAACTCATGAAGATATCCTTCCTGAGACGAATACTCCTCGTACCATGCCGTCAGGAACAAGCTCCTGCCGGCGCAATCACCGCAATGTCAACCGATGCTCTTTCAACCAGCTGAGGGGCTTTCTGTTTCGCCCCGATGGCAGCAGATCGCTCCCGACTCCATCGGCTTCTCCAAGTATCACGATGGAGCTGCTTTATGTCTGTCTGAATTCTGTAACCCAATGTAAAAGTATGTAACGCCGATCAACCTTCCGAACCGGTCTTGTCTTCGAGATTCTCCTTGGGAAAGGTCATGGTGAAGAGAGCCCCATGCCGAGAACTCTCGGACACCTCGACGGTCCCGTTGTGCCAGGCCATGATCCTGGCAACGATGGCAAGGCCGAGCCCGGAACCGCCCCATTCCATGTTCCGGCTCCGCTCGCGCCGGAAGAAGGGCTCGAAGACCCTCTCCCTGTCCTCCTCCGGGATACCCGGGCCGTCGTCGGCGACGTTCAGCAGAAAGTCGCCAGCCTCGGACCGGCATGTTATCCAGATCCCCTGCTTCGCGTGGGTGATGGCGTTCGTGACGAGGTTCCCGACGGCGCGCTTCAGATAGTTCGGCTCGGCAAAGACCTGTGCCTCGTCGCACTGCAGATCGAGGGCGATCTCCGGGCCCAGATCGGCAACCAGCTCGGTGGCGTGCCGCATGATCGATGCCACGTCGATCCACTCCTTGACGGGGCCGACCGCTCCGCTGTCGAGGTGCAGGTAGGTGGTCAATTCCTCGACCAGGTTGTTCAGCTCGACCATCGATCCGTCGATTCGATGGAGATGCTCGTTCTTGAGCTCCGCCGACTCGGCGGTCTGCGCCTCATCGAGGGTAAAGAAGATCCTGGCCAGGGGAGTCCTGAGGTCGTGCGACACGGCACGAAGTAGCTCGCGTTGCCCGTCGACGAGCTCCTCGATGCGGCCGGCCATGGCGTTGAAGCTCTCCTCCAGCTCGTCCATCGCGCCCGAGGAACCGACGTTGGCTCGCGTATCGAGCGCTCCGGCCCCGAAGCTCCTGGTCACTTCGGTCAGTGCCGCGATACGCCGCTCGATCGGCCGGATCAGGTAGAAGATCGCCACGCCGATCAGCATGAGGATCCCCATGGACGGGGCCAGCAGGAGCCAGATGTTCTCTCCGCTCGGATCCTCGTCCCGATCCGGCTGTCTCCTGTCCCTCGACTCGAGAGTCAAGACCTCTCCGCCGGGAACGATCGCGTGAAAGGTCCGCTTCTCGCCCTCCGTGACAATGACGATATCGCCGTCTTTCAGCTGCCTCTTCGTCTCCTCGGCAAGATCGAGGCTCTCCAGGGGCATGAGGTCGATCTTCGGCGGCTCGCGCCGCGGCCTGTCATGGCTGCGGGGAGGTCTCTGTCTGAAGTCGATCTCCTTGATGAGCCGGGTCCGCTCCTCGTCATCGGCCGGTGCGTCGGCAAGCTGCTTCCTGACCTCATCCACCCAGGGAGTCAGGAACTGGATGGAACGCTCGTTCCTCTTCGCGATCTGCTCCTTCTCGTAATCGCTCTGGATCCGAAGGAAGAAGAAACCGGCCGCAACGAGCAGGACAACGGCGATCCCGATGTAGAAGCGGATGAAAAGCCATCTCATGCCTTTTCCCCCGCGAAAAGGTACCCCACACCGCGAACGGTCTTCAGGTAATGGGGATTGGCCGGGCTATCCCCCAGCTTCTGGCGGAGCCTGGAGACATAGACGTCGATCGAGCGATCGAAACCGTCGTAGCCGGTATTGTAGAGCGCCATGTGGATGTCGTTCCGGCTCACCACGGTCCCGGCGTTGCAGGCAAGATACCAGAGGAGGTCGAACTCCACCGTGGTGAGCTCGATCCTTTCGTCCTTCAGGTGCGCCTCCCTGCGGCTGGGATCGACAACGAGGACGCCGATCGTGACGGCCGCCGCCGTCCGCGTTTCTTTCCTCTGTTCCGACCTCCTGAGGAGGGCGCGCAGCCGGGCCAGAAGGACCTGAGGCCGGACGGGCTTGATCACGAAATCGTCGGCACCCAGCTCGAAGCCGAGAATCTGGTCCACGTCGCCGTCGCGGGCCGTCAGGATGAGGATCGGCCCCTTGTAGGATTGCCGGACGTGACGGCAGACGTCGAAGCCGTCCATGCCCGGCAGCATCACATCGAGAATGACGAGGTCGGGATTCGCCTGGAGGATCTTCTCGCAGGCCGCCCTTCCGTTGACTTCCTTTTGGACGATGTACCCTTCCCGTTCGAGGCGCTGGGCTATCAACCGCGCCAGTTCGACGTCGTCTTCAACGAGAAAAATCGTCTTCGGCCTGTCGTTCATGCGATGGCGGCCCTCTTCGATCGGTCCGCGGCACTGCTCGTACCGGCAAGGGAATCCGTTCGTTCCTCGACTTGCATGATAAATGGAAGATCCGCACAACCAACAGATTTTACAAACTGTTACATGATACCGAGCCCGCGCAATCTCCACCACTTAGACGATACGGAGCCTGCCCTATCTCGAATACCATCCTCTCGTCCAAGTAGTGGAGATTGCGCGGGCTCGTACTAGATATCGATGACCGAGATCGTGCGCGGCGTGTCGTACTCGTTTCCGCCGTAGGGAAGATCGATGTTCGCGATGTAGAGCCGTCCTCCGCGGAGGCAGACTTCCGAGGGGCGGTCGAGAGCTCCGCCGGCTCCGTCGGTGAGGCCGTTGGAAGCCAGGGTCGTGACCTTGCCGGTTCGACCGTCGACGCAATGCACGGCATTGCCGACAAAATCAGCCACGTAGATGTCGCCCGTCACGGGGTGGAACTTGATTCCGTCCGTGCTCCTCATGCCCTGCCCCGAGGCGAAGACGGTCTGGGAAACGACCTTTCCGTTTTCGTCGAGCACGACCTTGATGATCTCCGCATCGCCGAAGTTGCAGAAGAAGAGGTTGCCGGCGTCGTCAAAGCCCATGCCGTTGGCCCCCACGCGCCACTCGCTATTGTGCGTCTCCACGGTGGTGATGAGATGGGGATCGTCTCCTCCGGGCTTGAGGCGGATGGGAGATCCGCTGTTCAGCTCCTCGCTCGTGAACCGGTAGACGCCGCTGACCAGGGGGGTGGCATCGGGAAGGAGCTTTGTTTCCGTCACGTAGACACAGCCGTCGTGGCACGATACCGCGTTCGACTGAACGAATCCCTCGACGAGCACCTCGCACCGCACGGCCGTCTTACCTTTCATCACGACGCGGAGAAGGCGCGAGCTCGGTTTTTCGGTGAAGCCCGACTGGTTGTCCGCCACGTAGAGATGCCCGTCAGGCCCCACGGCCACGCCGAGAGGACCGACCTTCCCCGTCTCCCGATGAGCGGGTAGGGTGATCACCTCGCTGATCCGATCGTTCCGGTCGATCCTCAGGATCCTGGCCGGATGGCTGTCGTTGTTGAAATTCGGGCACGACAGGATGATATCGCCCGTTGCATCGAGGGCCATGCCGTCGGGGGTGTTGTATTCCTCGGGCAGATCGATGGCGATCCGGGGAGTCTTCAGGGAAACGCCGCCCGCTGCATCCTCCTTCTGTGTAGCACAGCCGAAGGTCAGAAGAGACGCCATGACGAGAAACAAGCAGGAAGAAGTCTTGATTGAGGTTGGTTGGAACATGCCGATCTCCCGAACAGAAGAAAAACCGAGCGAAGCCTTCCCGTTGCCCCCGGCTGGAGAACAGGGAATCGAGAAGATCTCCCGCGTTGAACTCGAAGTCGGCCCATTATACCGGCGAGTCGTCGGCTGCAACGATTCAATTCCCCGCTGCGCGGCCCGCCCCCTGTCAAGATTCCCGTTCGCCAATCGGTTTCTTTTTCCGAAAAGGGCGAAACATCGCCCCGGCGTCGCGGTTGATAGAGGATGTCAATCCGTGAAACCGAATGAGGAGATTTGAAATGAAAAGGCCTTTCATCACCGCGGCATTCGTTCTGATGCTGTTTCTGTCCCTTCCTTCAACAGAGCTGCTCGGTCTGGAGCATCTGAACGGTGATTCGGGGCATTCCAATGTCCTGAAGAACTCCGGATTCGAGAAGGGAGGATCGCAGCCGAAGCACTGGACAACCCATTCCGGACCGTCTGCCAACGTCAACTTCATCTGGGATCACCAGGTCTCCAACTCCGGCTCGCGCAGCGTCGCGATCCTGAACAGATCCGACGGCCCTGCCATGTGGCGGCAGACCGTTCCCGTCAAGGCCGGCGAGCTCTACACCTTTTCCGGGTACGTGAAGCTCCGCCGGGTGAAAGCCGACGCCTTCTGCACCCTCGAGGTCCTGTTCCTCGATGCTGCCGGCAAGCACCTGGTCAAGGAGCATCTGCTGGAACATCACGGCACGATCGACTGGCTTTTCGACATCCCCCACGAGAAGAAGTTCCGCGCCCCTCCCGATGCCGTTTCCGCGGAGATCAACCTCAAGTCGAAGGGAGAGGGCCGCGCCTGGTTCGATGACCTCTTCTTCGGCCGGACGCCGCTCGGAAGCGTGGAAGGAACGGTGGTGAACGGCGTCGCTCCCGTGGAAGGAGCCCGCGTGAAGGTCGTCGGCACGACGCTCGAGGCGATCACGGACAAGGATGGGCGTTACCGCATCGACGGCCTCCCGGTGGAATCGCCGCGCTACGTGCTCATCGCGAAGAAGAATGATTTTCGGAGCGATGCCGCCGGCAACGTGGCCGTCGATCCCGACAAGCCCGCTCGAAGGGACTTCGTGCTCCGGCCCGGGCCCAGGCTCGCGGAGAACGAGCTGCGCATCAAGTGCGGCCGCCTGGCCTGGCACGGCGATGTGCCGCCCGTCAAGGTGGATCCCCTGGCGCTGATCGCACCGGATCACTATCCACCCGAGACCGATCCTTATCTGAAACCGCACCCCTTTATCGACTGTGACCACCCACTGGTGCAGCAGACGGCGGCCGGGATCCTCGACTCCGTCGATCCGGCCGACCGGAAGAACACCCTGGCCGTGAGCCACGCTGTCTACCTCTGGATCGCGCGCCACATCGAGTGGGATGGCGTCTACGGCTCGGAAGGCTACACCGATGTGACGTCGGGAGCCTGGCAGACCATCTCAGGAGAGGGATGGAGCTTCGGGCACAACTTCGCCGACTGGCTCTACAAGCCTTCCGAGATGATCGAGCAGCAGCGCGGCATCTGCATCGAGCATGGAAGGCTCGCGACGGCCCTGCTCCGCGCCCTCGACATTCCCGCCCGGCCGATCCAGCCCTACGGCACCCAGTTCTGGGTTCAGGTTCCCGGCGTGAAAGGTCGGTGGGCGACCATGAGCAGCCATGCCGGCCGCACCGCTTACAAGAAGAGCGGCGATCTCTGGCACGGCTATGCCTCGACCCCCGACTCCAGCATCGTCGGATTCCCAGTTGACAGCGGAGCCTGGGTCCATTCGGGATGGTTCACCGAACACCGATCGCTCTGGCGAGAGGTCCATCCCTGGAGCGCCCGCTACGCCGACAGCCAGCCCGGTCTGAACAAGGCTCTTGACGACCTCCAGCACTTCTCCCGGACGGGCCATGCTCCGGAGCCGCCGCCTCAGCCTCCCGGACCGCATTACACGATCCACTATTCCGACTTCACGCTCGACCTTCGCAACATGGAGGATCAGCGTAGCGTTGTCGCCCGGTTCCCGCTCCCCGTGGAGACCGACGTGGTGCTCGACATGGATGAGTATGCCTGGTGGACAAACCAGCCCGGCTGCGTGACACGGACATGGGTGGAATCGTTCTCCCACCCCGACGTTCCTGCCGTCAACCGCTGGCTCTACATCGAATTCGATCTCACACCGATCCTCCCCCCAGTGGAGCCTGAAGTGTGCGATCTGAAGGCCAACGGGCATGACCGGCACCTTACCATGGATCAGGGCGACAAGCTGCGAGTGAGGCTCTCCCTCGATCCTTCGCCGCTCGTCCCCGGACCGCGGGACTGGTGGATCACGGCCGACACGCCGAACGGCTGGTTCTCGAAGATGCCTGACAACACGTGGCAGGAAGGCATTCACCGGCGCCACGATGGGGACCTGTTCCCCGTCGACAACCTGGTCATCGTGGATACCTCCTGGATGACGCCGGGCGACTACATCTTCTACTTCGGTGTGGACAGGCTGAACAACAAGCCGGAAGGAAAGCACTTCGACAAGGTGACGGTCACCGTGAAGTGACGCCGAGGGGTGCAAGGCGCCCCTTCGATCCGCATAACAGAGAATACAGGACCGCTTGACGAGAGACAGGTGCATCACCTGTCTCTCATTTTTGTTCCCCTGTCATCAGGAATACCTATATCATCGAGACAAGCAATCAGGGAACGATGGCGATAGACAGGGGATTCGAGACCAGATCGATCGGTTGAATCAGCAGGGAGACAAAGGACATGGTCATGCCGGCAGCCCCGGGCTGGGGAGGCATGTTCATCGTGGCTGCGGCCGTACCGGATTGATCCAGCATACCGGTAAAATCCTCGAAAAACGGTGTGCCGTAGAATCCGATGATCCGGTTCGTTAAGGGATCCACGTTGAGAGGCACCCGGGCCGCCGATCCGGGAAGAGGCGTTCCCGGAACGGTCCCGCTCGTGCTGCCGAGCATGTAGTAGCCACGTCCGGCCGACTGGGCCCCGCCGTCCAGGGTGAAGTGGATCGTGCCCCCCGATGCGGGAACGGAGAAGAGATCGCTTTCCAGGAGATGGACTTCCGTGAACTCGTAGGCTCCCATCTCGACAGCCCCCATGGTCGGACGCGGATTGCCGTCGAGATCGACAAGCCAGGCCCCGTCGTTATCGCCGCGGTTGATGCAGGGTGATCGGGAGCGCAGGCGATAGTCGACAGGCGGTCCGGGAAAGGAGAGGAAAAGGGGATCGGCATCGATGTTGAGCCCCCCATCGGCATAGCCCTCGATGTCGTTGCAGCGGGTGTAATACTCCTTGTTCTCCCAGAGCTGGACGTGGGAGTAGACGAACTCGGGATCGTTGCCATACACGATGTTGTTCAGGAAGAGGGGCTTTCCCATCATGCTCACGACGGCGCCTGACTCGATGTAGGGATTCTGGCTGTTGTGAATCGTGTTGTTCACCATCGTGTTGTTCACGAAGCTCGGATAGGAGTAGCCGCAGTAGGCGACGCTGGCGTTTTCGAGGGCATGATTGTCTACGATCAGGTTGCCGATGATCCGGGGACAGGCGTTCTGATAAAGGAAGAAGCCCCCCCCGTAATCGGCCACGTTGCTGCGCACGATGCAGCTGGCGACGACCAGCCTGGAAAAGTTGTAGATCGAGATCGCGCCGCCGCCGTAGGGATAGAGACCCGAGCCGCCTCCAATCGCCTTGCCGTACTCGATGATGCACTGCTCGAGGCGCGACTCGCCGTTCGTCTCCAGCGTGTCGAGGAACCGGATCCCGTTCCAGCATCCGGTCAGCGACCGGTCCACGACGAACAGATGAGGTTCGTCGGTGGTGAAGACGATCCTGTCGGCAGGTGTTCCGACGGCGATCAACCGGCCAAGAATGGAGAGTCTGTAGAAATCCTGGAACTCCACGAGAACACCCGGCTCGATCGTCAGGGTCACGCCGTCGACCACCGTGACGTCGCCGATCACCTTCACCGTGTCGGCTGACCAGACTGTATCCACCGTTATCGGGCCCGAGACCTCGATCTCGTCCCGCCTCTCGGTTCCGCTCCTCGGAGAGGATTCGCAGGAAGGTGTGCTTCCCTCGTTTCTCGCCCCGCCCTTCCCGTTCTTGGAGAAGGTCTGGCATCCATAGCCTGCAGCCGGAGAGCCGGGCTTCAGGTAATACAATCCGTTCTCCGGATCGCTCAGTTCCGGATCGATGCCGACGATGTTGTAGTAGGGAGCCCCCTGGGCTCCATGCCATATGGCAGGATCGGTTCAGCCGTACTCGCAGAGAAGGCTGAAGTGCCTCATCGGATCGCTGTTCGCCGCAGGATCGGAAAAATACGACCAGTTCTCCTTGATCGAGGGATAGGGGAACATCATCCCGGAAAAAGAAACACTGTGGCCCGTGGGCAGATAGGCGCTGGAATAACCTGTGGCATAGATGTAATCAGGACCCGTGTCCTGGGTATCGACGAAGATGTTACGCTCGACGACGATGTTCTGGCTGCAGCCGTAGATCCGCACAGCATAATCGTGCGGCTCGTAGAAGGTGACGTGCCTGACGGATCCCGTGGGCAGAGCGGTCAGAAAATAGTCGTCGATGCCCCGGTATCGGATGTTCCCGTTGATGATGACGCAGTCCTCGATGTCGAGCTTGCTGTTGCAGTAGGAGATGCAGATCTCCCCTCCCTCGAGATCGAGGATCGCCCCCCTGCCCTCGATCCACACGTCTTTCCCATCATCGCCTTCGAACTGGCCGTTGATGAGGTTCAGCGTCTTGCCGATGAAGAGCCCGCCCCGGTAGATGACGCCGGTCTCCAGCCGGACATGCCTGTCATACCCGGATCCTGCCGGAGCGCCATCGTACATCTCCTTCAGCGTCGCCGGGAAGAGGCCGGGAGAGGCGAGGAGAATCACACCTAAAACCAGGTTGAGGCATTTCATGAGCCACCTCTGAGTGCAGGGGAAAAATGACGCATCTCTATCGATCGATCCTGAACACGTACGTCTCGGTGCGCTGCCCTCCGGTCACGTTCCAGCCCGAGGGGGCGTAGAGGTATGCCGGCTCGCCCGAGCGCATCAGGATCTTCGGCCTCTCGAGCTTCGGATCGCCGCCGTAGATCCTCTTCACACGGGACTTGCGGTAGAGGGGCAGGTAGCGTGGCAGCCGATCGTAGCCGAGCTCGGTTTCCGCGGGATCGAACCGCAGGCCGTCATCGGAATACCAGAGGGCTCCGCCGCCCCGGATGCCGGTCACCTTGCCGTGGTTGTCCGTTGTCAGGAGGCAGATCCTGCCCTGCCAGGAGAAAACGGTCGCGTCCTCGATGAAGACACCCTCCGTCGTCACAGGCCTCTCCTGCATCACGTAGGGGCCCTCGAGCCTGTCGCTCGCGGCGATGCCGTACCCCGTTCCCTTCCCGAAGCGCGACTTGAAGTAGAGCAGGTACTTCCCGTTGTGCCGGATGAGCGCCGGGTTGACCACCTGCCTGCCGTGCGTCCAGTGCGACGGTTCGGCGCTGGCATCGAGAATCTGCCCGTTCTCCCCCACCTTGCGCCACGGCCCGTCGAGAGATCGCGACACGACCATGCCGATGCTCTGGTTCAGGGGATGAGGCGGCTGGCGATAGTCGCTGTTGGCGATGTAGACCAGCGCGTAGGTCTCGCCGAATCTCCTGATCTCGGGATTGCTCGGGGCGAAGGCGTCCCATTCACCCCGCCGCCCCGTCCCTTCGAGAACCGTCTCCTTGAAGATGAACGGCCCCTCCGGCCGTTCGGCCACGTAGTGGGCGATCTCGCTCGAGCGACGCCAGGCCGGATCGACGTTCTTCTCCGGCCATCGCGCGGCAAAAAGGTGTGTCTTTCCGTCAGGACCTTCGATCGGGGCGGCGCCCCAGAGCGTCCAGTCCGGTTCCGAGATCGCCTTGCCGCAGAAAACCAGGCTCGCCGCGATCGTCGATACGGGGACATCGGCGCCCGTGATGCCGTGGGGATTCCGCACCATAACCTGGTCCGGATACTCGACGGGCTTCCCGGTGGAAAGATCGACGGTCATGCCGGCACCGGTCTCGCGGAGGAAATCCGAGAGTATCCCGGCCAGTTCCGAAGCCTTGCCGCATCGGAGGTGAGAGAGGTCGTGCTCCTCGCCGATATCGGCCTCGAGATCGAAGAGCTCCAGCTTGCGCGTCGCATGGTGATGGATCAGCTTCCAGCGCCCCTGTCGCACGGCACTGTAAGGCGGCTGATCGTAGGTGTTGGGATAGTGCCAGAAGACGGGACGTTTTTCGGGATATCCCGGCTCCTCGCGAAGGAGCGGCACGAAGCTGACGCCGTCTATCGTGCCGCCGCGCAGCCTGAGCTCGCGCACGCCGGCCATCTCCAGGATCGTGGGAAAGATGTCCTCGATGATCACGTAGCGGTCTTCGCACACCGTCGCCGGCTTAACGACGCCGGGCCACCGCACCAGGAGCGGCACCCGGACGCCTCCTTCGTAAGGTGTCAGCTTGTGCCCGCGCAACGGCTCGTTTCGCGGCGCCTGGCTCGGCTGGCCGTTGTCGCTCATGAAGATGACGATCGTGTCGTCAAGGGCGCCGCGCCTTTCGAGGCAGGCCATCAGATCGCCGAGAGACCTGTCCATGCTCTCGATCATGGAGGCGTAGACGGCGGGCATCCCCTCGAGACCGGCATCGACGTACCGCTGGAGAAAGCGGTCGTCCTCCTCCCAGGGAGCGTGGATCGCATAGTGCGACATGTAGAGATAGAAGGGAACGTTTTCGTCCAGCGACCGCTCGATCTCCGACACGGCCTCGCGGGTCAGCGCCTCGGTGAGGTTGATCTCTTTTCCATGGTACTTCTCGAGCCCCGGCACATCCCAGATCCGGCCCCCCTTCCGCCAGGCGGCGCTGAAATCGTGCGTGCCGTGATAGCTCCCCGGCCCGCCGGCGGCATGCCCGGCGACGTTCCTGTCGAAGCCCAGGTTGCAGGGATCGGCGCCCGGCGTCCCATCGGCCCCGAAGTGCGCCTTGCCGCAGTGGATCGTGCGATACCCGGCCTGGCGAAGAAGCATCGGGAGGGTCACGGCGCAAACGGTTCGCTCCACGCCTCCCGACGGACTGAGGCCGTTCAGGTTCCAGTCGGCGGCGCGAACGCGCGGATGCTTCCGGTCCGGCTGCTTCCCCTTGCGCAGCGTCCAGTTGGTCACCATGTGGCGGGCCGCATTCATCCCTGTCATGAGGCTGATGCGCGAGGGCGAGCAGACAGCGCAGGCATAGGCCTGGGTGAACTTCATCCCCTCCTTGGCCAGGCGCTCCATGTTCGGCGTGCGATACCGGTCGTTGAGCTTCGTTCTTTCGGAATGGAAAGGGACGGAGGTATCCTGCCACCCCATGTCATCGATGAAGAAGAAGATGATGTTCGGCCTGCGCTCAGGAGCCGGATCGTCATCGACGCACGCGGAAAGGGCAAGAGCATCCGCCCAGGGAGCCAGAGCTGCGCTGCCCGAGACGATCTTCAGAAAATCGCGTCGTTTCATCTAACAGCTTTCAGCGTCAAGATGCGGTCTCGATCTCCCGCGGCTGCTCCGGAAACGCCTTGCGTTCCTCGATGAATTTCTTCCCCACGTTGTCATAGGACAGTGCGGAGTTGGCCGGGTACTCATCCAGCCCTCTGCCCTTGCAGTAACCGCAGACGCGGGGATAATAGCCTTTCCTGAACGTCTCCCTGACCTCGACCATCCTGTCCGAGTTCCAGAGCTCGCCCGGATCGGTCTCCTTCACATTGCCGAGATCGTGTTCGGTCATGCAGCACATCCGCATCAGGCCGTTCATCTTGACGGGGAGGCAGCCGAACCACGGAAAGACGCAGATGCCTTTTCTCTTCCGCATGGGGAAGAAGTTCGCGCCGAGATACCGGTTCGTCGCCCTGTTGAAGAACTCGAAGAGGAGGTTCATCTGCTCTCCGTTGCTCTGCATGGGTCCGAGGGGCTGGATCTCGACTCCCAGCTTGGCGGCCAGCTCGTTGTATTGCGGAAGCCTGTCGAAGAAGCGCTTCCGCACTCCCTTGTTCAGCTGCTCGGAATACTTGAAGACGAAATCCCTGGCGGGCAGGTTGTTGCCCCTGAAGGACTCCCTGTTGGGCCAGAGCCTTAGGAACCGAACCCGCTGGATCCCGTGATCGCTGGCCAGCTGCAGGAAGTCCGGGATCTCGTCGATGTTCTCTTCCATCACGATGTAGCTGAGCCAGAAGTCGTTGTCCAGGTTCCGCTTCACGCTCTGCTCGATGACGTAGGCGATGTTCTTCCTCGTCTTGGTCAGATCATAGCCCATGATCTTGCGGTAGGTCTCCTTGCGGGCCGCATTCAGCGAGAACCGGATGCAGAGCCTGCTGTCCAGGAGGAGATCGGCCTTTTCCTCGGACAGCAGAACGCCGCTGGTCGTGACGTCCAGGACGAAATCGTGCTTGATGGACTTCTTGACGAAATACTCGAGATCTCCGAGGAGGGGTTCGCCGTTTCCCTGGATGACCAGGATCTCCAGGTCGTCGAAGTAAGGTTCGATCTTCGACAGAACATCCTTGGAGACCGGCGTTGTCTTCGAGTTGCCCAGAATGCACATGGCGCACGAGTGGGGACAACCCGACACGGAGTTGAGCGAGATGATCTTGGAAAAGTAATCCAGCTTCAAATCACGTCTCTTGAAGGCATCGACCACCTTGTCTATCGAACCGTTGGTTTTCATGTTTTCTTGCGAACCTCCCCGCAATATTGGGAAACGTCTGGTTCCTCCAGAACGGCTATTGTCAAGTTTTTGCGGAATCCAACCGCGCCGGTCTCCACGGGAGGCCGATTGTCACGTGTTGGAATCGCCAACCTCTACCCAACTAATACCATCACCGTCAGCTCATGCCCGGTCTTTCGAGCAAGGCCCGACGGATCGATCAGAAACAACATTCCTTGCCATTAAAGCCATTGATAGCGGCTTCGTAGGCTTCCTGACGGAGCTTCTTCTACCTCGTGAAACAGTTGGGCATTATACCACGATTCCGAATGCAATCCAGGGGCTGGGTCTGATGAAGGACCGTAATCAGCCGTCGATTCAATCATTCGGACTCTCGGCAGCGGCTGTCGAATCGTTCCCCGGGATCCTTGATCCTTGAGTGGTCGACAAACAACACGCCCGCCGTCAACAGACCTATTTCCATCTTTTTCAAACTGTTACACGATCAGAACCCCGGAGCGGCAAAGACAGAAACTGCCAATGATTCCGTGAGGCGAAGCCCCTTCCTCCTTCACTCGCCATTAGATCAATATATTTTTATATTACCTCTCTGAATGAGCTCGCAACAGAGTCTTGAAAGATCCCCCAGGAGGTTCGTAGGGCCCATCAGATGTTGGTGATCGCATTGACCCCCCCCCGCCACCGCATCTAAACGGGCAGGGGCCGGCCCGGATCCGAGCAGATCGATCTGCTGATCGCGTTCGTCGTGGAATGGCCAGGGAGAGTGGAATGAAATAAAACCTACAGAACAGTCACCGCGATGGAGTCCAGGACCGCATCCTGATCGAGAATCCCGTTCATGCTGACATCGTCTCCTTTGTCTCCGCAATGGGATTGTTGAACTCGCCGCCGCCCTGGTCGCGAAAGCTGATCGACACTTCGACAGAGTCTCCGTCCTGCGGAGCCGCGGTCCATCCCATGATGGAGCAGAGGTGCGCGGCAAGATACTGAGCCATTCCCGCGTGATCGGTCTCGCAGCCGTGATATCGTTCGAAGACCCAGGGAAAAACAGCCCACGACATGTTCGAATCCCCCCGCTCGGCGATCACCTCGTAGATGTAGTTCGCCGGCTCCTTGAACTCCCAGCCGAAGGCATTGTAAAGCATGCTGATCCATCGGGATGACGACACAGTACCCCGATGGACCGGTGGGAAATCAGATCAGACGAACGGCGCGAGGTGGTTCCTTCGGGCGGCGATGAAGGCGATCAGCCTTCAGCCTTTTCTTCCAGCTCGTCGAGCCTGTCGGGTTCCGTCACGGCCACGTCCACGATACAGTTGGGGATGCTGCTCTGCTCGCACATCGCCCTGATCTCCTTCTCCTGATCGGAGAATTCCATGATCTCGCGAATCGACTCGATGTAGTCGAGCATCTCGTCGGACGGAATCTCCTCCAGCGGGGGACCGGCCGCCTCGGCGGCCTTTCGCGAAGCCTCCTCCTCCTCGAGCCTCTTTTTCTCAGCCAGCTCCTCTTCCATCGCCTTGTTGACCGTTTCGAGCACGCTCGCCTCGACGCCGGCCAGCTCGAGAATCAGCTGATCCGCCACGTTCTCGTTGATCAGGTGCTTGACCATGTCTTCCGGCGATTCCCCTTCCTTGGACTCGACAAGCTTCTTGACTCTTTCCCTCTCGGCGAGCTCCGCCTCGACCGCGGCGTTCACCTGGCCGAACTTCTCGTCCGAGATCTCCAGGACGGCGGTGACCACTTCCGAGGGAATGCCCTCCACGATGAGGAGGCGGATGCCTTCATCGCCCGAAAGGCCCTTGGCCTTGTCGACGAGCAGGTCGAGCTTCTTCTTCTCGATGATCTGAAGGATGTCGCCCTTGCGGTCCGACGCCTGCATGCTCGGCCATGTCTCCCCCACCTGGGCGATCAGCTTCGACGTTGCCCTGTGCGGATCGACCACGTCCTCGAGGACGAGGCCCGAGAGGGCGTCGTTGAAATCGGTCAAAAACGGCTTTCCGACCTTGAGCATCTCCTTGACGGCCCACCTCAGACGGAGCAGATTTCCCCCGTTCAGCGAGACGTTATAGCCGGTCTTGTCAAGGTCCGCGGCCATCTTCCGGATGCTCTGCTCCAGATTGTCCCCTCCCATGGCCTGGGGGCCCAGCTCGAGGATCTTCTCTTCCATCAACAACCAGAGAGGCCTCTTTTCAGTGGTATCCTGCGCTGTCATCGTGTCACTCCATTCGCTTCATTCCGGTGCATCAGATCAATACGGGCCCGGCACGGTACCATACCGGGGTTTTGTTCTCGGCAATCAAGACCGGGTACAAGCCCCGTAGCGTACAAAAACTCGACCGAATCGCAAGATTTGATTTTTCTGCCTTTCATCTTTGTTGCATGCTATCCACTCGGAAGGTGTCGCGACTCAAAAGCAGACGAAGCAGCGTCCGGGAGGCTTGTCATGAGGATCACGATTCTTGCTCTCCTGTTTCTTTCCCTTTCCGCCTTGGGGAATGCCGCATCCGGCTCCGGCGGTTCTCCGATCCATCAGGAGGACGCGGCGGCCCGATCAGGATCGGGAGAAGGGGATATCCTGGCCCCCGATGCCGCGATCGAGAAGATCGCCGGCGATTTCCGGTTCACCGAGGGCCCTGCCGCGGACGCAGCCGGCTCGATATACTTCACCGATATCCCCAACTCCCGCATCCTCCGCTTCGATCCCATCGGAAAGGTGGTGACCGTGCTTCGCGAGGACTCCGGGGCAGCCAACGGCTTGATGGTGACTCCCGAAGGCGCCCTCTTGATCTGCGAAGGCGGCAACCGCCGCCTCGCGCGTCTGGCCGACGGCCAGATCGAGGTTCTCGCCGACGGGTTTGGCGGCAAGAAGCTGAACAGCCCCAACGATCTTGCCATCGACGCCCGGGGTGGGATCTACTTCACCGACCCCCGATATGGAAAGCGCGATGACATGGAGATGGATGTGGAGGGAGTCTACTACCTGCGTCCCAGCGGCGAACTTCTCCGTGTGATCGACGATCTCGTTCGGCCGAACGGCCTCGTCCTCTCCCTGGACGGCAGGACCCTGTACGTGGCCGACAACGCCGCCAAGACGATCTGGTCCTACGCCGTCCGGAAGGACGGGCTCCTGGAGAACGGGAAAAAGTGGGCCGGCATGAATCTCGATGCGCGCGGCGGCGGCGACGGCATGACGATCGACGAGCGCGGCAACGTGTACTGCGCCGGGCAGGGCTGCATCTGGGTGTGGAACCCCCAGGGCCGGCTCGTCACGAAGATCGATGTCCCCGAGAGTCCGGCGAACTGCTGCTTTGGAGGCTCCGGGGGCAGGACCCTGTTCATCACCGCCCGCACGTCGCTCTACCGGATCCGGCTCGAGGTGCGCGGGGGCCGGCTCGAGCGAAAATAGCTACCCCGCTGCTCGGCAGCCCGAAAAATACGAACTGATCGGACACCAGCCAGGCACATCGAGGAAAGACAGTGAGAGAAACACGACCGACCTGGTGCGGACTCTGCCACGCCCGATGCGGGCTGCTGATGACCTTCGAGAACGGTCAGGCCACGGATGTTCAGGGAGATCCTGATCACACGACCAATCGAGGGCGCATCTGCAGCCGCGGGAAGCTGATCCTGGAGCATCTCTACAACAGGAAACGTCTCGACTATCCGTTGCGCCGCTCCGGCAGCCGGGGAAGCGGACGATGGGAACGAATCGGCTGGGACGCCGCTCTGGACGAGATTGCCGAACGCCTGGCAGATCTGAAGGACCGGTTCGGCGCAGAGACCGCGGCGGTGACCCGCGGCACGTACCGCACCTACGAGTGGGACTTCGTCCGGTTCCTCAACATCTTCGGCTCCCCCAACCGCACCGGTGCGAATCCGGTCTGCTACTGCCCTTCGGCGGTGGTCGAGGGAGCGATCTGCGGACAGATGCCCGATCCGGACATCGATTTTGCCCGCTGCGTGGTGATCTGGGGCTCGTGCCGCTCGGTCTCCGCACCGGTCACCGTCTGGCACTCCCTGCGCAAGGCCCGGGAAAGGGGTGCCCGCTTCATCACCGTGGATCCTCGCCGTACTCCGGAAGCCGAAATGTCGGACCTGTGGCTGCCCCTGCGGCCCGGGACGGATCCTGTCCTGATGCTCGGCTGGATCCATGTAATCTGCAGGGAGCAGCTCCATGACAGGTCGTTCGTCGATCAATGGACCATCGGTTTCGAGGAGGTGCGCTCACTTGCCGAGGAGTACCCTCCGGAAGCGGTCTCCCCGGTCACGGGAATTCCCGAGGACGACATCGTGGCCTCGGCGCGGCTCTATGCCGCGTCCAGGCCGGCCGCCTTCTGCTGGGGATATGGACCGGACAAGATCGGCCCCAACGCCCAGGCCACGGCCCATGCCAGATCGATCCTCCGTGCGATCACGGGCAACCTCGACGTGGCAGGCGGAGACCGTATCGGCAAAGCCGCAAGCATGATCAAGGTCCGGACCAACCTGGAAATGGAAGAGAACGAGGCCCTCCCCCCAGAACAGCGTGCCAAGCTGATCGGCAGCGACGTGCACCCACTCTTCTCCTTTGCGGCCTGGGAGCGTCACCGCGCAGCCGTGAGCCGCCTTCCGAGCGACTTCCTCGCGCCGATCGAATCGTCGACCGCCGTTGTCGCCTCGCCGCGCGAGATCTTCCACGCCATGGCAACGGGAAAGCCCTACCCGGTGCGGGCTCTGTTCACCTATGCGTCCAATCCCCTGCTCAGCCTTGCCGATCCGCACCGCACGATGGAAGCGTTGATGGCTCTCGACCTGCTCGTCGTGATGGACTACTACATGACGCCCACAGCCGCGCTGGCCGACTTCGTCCTGCCTGCCGCCTGCACCGTGGAACGGGACGACCTGATCGTCCATGGGACAAGCTGCATCGCTCTTCCCCGTGCCCTGGCTCCCCTTGCCGAACGGCGAAGCGATTACGAGCTCTGGATGGAACTCGGCCGCCGGCTCGGACAGGCGGAGCAGTGGCCCTGGGACACGGCCCGCGACGTCTGCAACTATCGGCTGGCACCAGCCGGCATGAGCTTCGACGATCTCATCGAGCGGCGAGCTCTCTCGGAAAGGGCCGAACCGGGGCGCGCGCGAAAACTCGGCTTCGGCACGCCATCGGGCAAGGTCGAACTGCGCTCGTCCATTTTTTCCGAACTGGGGTGCGATCCGCTGCCGCGCCCGCATCCTGTCAAGGAGACGGACGTTCGTTTTCCCCTCACCCTCATCACGGGCAGCAACTTCAACCCGATGTATCACTCCGAGCAACGCCAGTGGCCCACGGCCCGGGCTCTCTGTCCGGATCCGCTTGTCTCCGTGCATCCGGACACGGCATCCAGGCTTGGCTTCGACGAGGGGGACTGGGTTCGCATCAAGACCGAGTACGGACAGATGCGTCAGAGGATCAGGCTCTCCCGCCTGGTTCCCCCTTCCATCGTGGACACCCAGCACGGCTGGTGGTTTCCCGAGCGGGAAGACGATCCTCTCGGAGGATGGGTAGAGTCAAACTGCAATGTGCTGATCAGCGATGATCCCGCCTCCTGCGCCCGGGGGACCGGCGGCTGGGCCCAGTCCGGCATCCCATGTCGTCTCGAGCGCGAGGAGTAGATCGACCACGCGATTTTTTTAAGGAGCAAGGCAATTCCCTGGACGGAAGAACAACTCGCCCGGCTGCCGGTTCAGAAGAGCTTCCGGCTGCGCGGTGCGGAAATGACACGGCTCGAGACCTTCACCGACGCGGCATTCGCTTTCGCCATAACTCTTCTCGTGATCACCAGCGGCAAGATTCCGAACAGCTATCAGGAGCTGATGGCCGCATTGAAGGCAATCCCCACCTTTGCCGCGAGCTTCGCCACCATCGCCTCCTTCTGGATAGCCCACCGCAAGTGGAGCCGCCGGAGCGGAATGGAAGACAACCTCTCGATACTGATCAGCCTGGCCCTCATCTTCGTGATGCTCGTCTATGTGTATCCGCTCAAGATGGTTTTCTCGGCCCTCTTCGCCTGGATCAGCGCCGGCTGGTTTCCAACGTCCTTCGTGCTTCATCACAACTCCGAGCTCCTGGGTCTCTTCGTGGTCTACGGGATCGGATTCTCGGCACTCACCGCCCTGCTGGCTCTTCTCAACTTCCGTTCCCTGCTCTCCGCTGATCTCAACCTGAACGAGTTCGAGCGGATCAAGACCAGGGAGGAGGTATGGTCATTCACGACCATGTGCGGTACGGGTCTGCTTTCCGCCGTTGTCGCGGGGGCTTGTCCGCCCTCGGTGGCCGTCTTCGCCGGTTTCGCTTATGCCACATTGCCCATATCGATGCCGATCGTTGCCACGGTCTTCGCCAACAAGGCTGAAAGGGCGAGAACTCAGCCTTGACGCAGTCCTCTCCTTCTCCGCTTGATGATATCCGATGCTACAGGGCCGCCCCCGTGACTCCTGCAACGACGATTTTAAGCTCATGGGGACCAACCGGATGTGCTATTACTCTTACATGTTGCATACGAAGAGGAGTCTTCTTCTAATCGTTTTTATTCAATTCGAATTTTGGTAAAAAAAAACCTTTATTCCGACCTGACCGCCGGCGCTCGTGGCGGATCTCGAGCGGCCGCATCGTCTCGAAGCGGAACAGAAGAGGTAGTTGCATGAGGTATGCCGAGATAGGGTTCAATCTGGAGATCGATCTCACCAGGGGCAGCATCGAGAGGGTTCCCACGGACCCGCGGCACACGGAGCTGCACCTGGGCGGACTGGGAACCAACGCCAGGCTCTTCTGGGACAGGGTGCCTCCAGAGACCGAACCGTTCTCCGAGGACAATTTGCTCATCTTCGGAACCGGCCTTCTGACCGGCACGCCGGCTCCCGGTTGCAATCGCACGATCCTGTCCACGCTCTCACCACAGACCCGGCTGTTCGCCTTCTCGATGATGGGAGGGTTCTGGGGTCCCGAGCTGAAGCACGCCGGCTACGACAAGTTGATCGTGCGCGGCAAGTCTCCCGAGCTCGTCTACCTCTGGATCCGCGACGACAAGGTGGAGATACGCGACGCCTCTCATCTGAGCGGCCTGGGCACGCTCGAGACGGCGGAGCTCATTCGACAGGAGCTGAACGAGCCCCACGCCCAGGTGGCGTCCATCGGGCTGGCCGGCGAGAACCGGGTGTTCTTCGCTTCCGTCGAGCAGGGTCGGTCGAGCGCCAGCCGCCTGGGCCTCGGCGCCGTCATGGGAGACAAGAAGCTCAAGGCCGTTGCCGTTCGCGGTACGAAGGACATCAACATCGCCCGCCCAGAGGAGTTCATCCAGCTCTGCAACGAGGCGTTGAGGTTCATCAAGCAACGGAATGAGAAACCGATCCCCGGCGTCATGCCGATCCTGGCCGGGCTCGGATCGCCGCAGGAGATGGCGATCCATGACGAGAAGTGGCACACCGAGAACTTTGCATGGGGCAATGCCCGCGTCCGCAGGAAAGGCTTCTGGACCGACGAGATCCAGAAGCTGTGGACGAACACGATGGAGACGATGCGGACCAGGCTGCTGAGCTGCCACAACTGCCCCATGAAGTGCGGGGCGGCCATCTCCGTCGACACCCGGCTCTGCTCCTACATGATGAAGTGCTTCTCGAAGCTCACCTACACGATGGGAGCCTTCTCCGACCTGGAGTTCGGACTCAGGATCGCCCAGAAGGCCACCGAGCATGGCGTGGACTCGTTCACCGCGCCGCAGACCATGGCCTTCGCGGTCGAGCTTCACGAGGCGGGCATCCTGACCGACAAGGACATGGAGGGATGGCCCGAAGACAACGAGGGTCGTTTCTACTGGCTGCTCGACAGGATCGTCCGGCGGGAGGGGATCGGCGACATCCTGGCCAACGGTACCCACTGGGCGGCCAAGGAGATCGGCAAAGGCGCCATGAAGTACGCGCACAACAACATCAAGAAGCACGAGCAGCTTCCGCTCAAGCTGGGTATGTTGAACCCGATCTACTTCCTCATGTATTCCACGGGAGAGAAGATCAACATCACCCAGATCGAGGGCAACTTCCCCCAGGCGCCCTTCCCCACCAGGGAGCAGCGAGAGGAGTTCTGCAAGGACTGGATCCAGGTTCCCGACGAGAAGATCAAGGAGTACTTCCTGAACTGGGAGATCCGCGGCGAGAACTCGATCCCCAACTACCCGACCATCGAGGCCACGTGCGAGATCGTCAACTGGCAGGAGATGATGCACTACATCGACGACGTCACCGGGATGTGCGCCGGATTGTCGTCCTTCCCCCTTAAGCCGCCCTTCCACATCCACAACCTGCCCATCCTGATCTCCGCGGCAACGGGCTTCGACATCGGCGAGGCCGGCCTGACGCACCTGACCAGGAGGAACCGCAACATCGTTCGCGCCAACAACCTTCGAAGGGGGATGACGCGCAAGGACGAGAAACCGCCGGCCGATCACTGGAAGAAGAGGTTCCCCGAGCTCGAAGAGGAGCTGATGGACAAGTACTACGAGTTCAAGGGCTGGAACCGGGACGGGATTCCGACCCGCGAGACGCTGCACGAGCTGGATCTCGACTTCATCCACGAGGACTTCGTCGAGAGAGGCATCCTGAAGGAGGAGAACGAGTCCTTGCAACCCGGGAAATCGTCAAGCGAAGGAAGCATCTCGTGATGGCCGAGAACAAGAAAGCCAAGAAGAAGAAGATCATCAAGACGATCAAGGTCGATGTGGACAAGTGCAACGGCTGCCGCGCCTGCGAGGTGATCTGCTCCGCATTCCACTCGGCGCCGCGCTACAGCAGCGACAATCCGGGAAGAGCGCGCATCCGCGTGATCCGCGAGCCCCTTTCCGACATCTACATTCCCGTCTTCGCCGGCGAGTACACCCCCGCGGAATGCGCCGGCAGGAACAAGTACACGATCGATGGTAAGGAATACGACGAGTGCGCATTCTGCAGGGCCTCCTGCCCGTCGCGCGACTTCTTCAAGGAGCCCGACTCCGGCCTCCCTCTCAAGTGCGACACCTGCGAATCGGACCCCACTCTCGAGGAGCCGATGTGCGTGCAGTGGTGCCTTGCCGATGCGCTGGTCTACGAGGAGAGGGAGGTGGAAGTCGATGACGACGAGGTCTCGGTGGACGAGGTGGATATCGGGCTGGAGGCGCTGGTCGACAGGCACGGCTGGCAGAAGATCGTGGATGCCGTCGCCAGGATGAGAAAGAAGAGTTAGGAGACTCGCGTGGATTCTGTCTGCCCCTTCGACGAGATCATCCAGGAGATCAAGGAAGCCGGTGACGAGACATCCAGGCTCTGCTTCCAGTGCGGGAAGTGCGACGTCGTCTGCCCCTGGAATCAGGTGCGCCAGTTCAGCATTCGGAGAATCATCCGCGAGGCGACCTTCGGATTGACCGAGATCGAGAGCGAGGACATCTGGCGCTGCACCACCTGCGGCACCTGTCCGGACAGATGCCCCAGAGGCGTCAAGCAGCCCGAGGTGGGCGTCTCCCTGCGCAGGCTCGCCTCGAACTACGACGTGATCCATGCCTCGGCCCGCCCCGCCAAGGCGGCGCGAGGAAGCCTGGCCGGTGAAGGCAACCCGCTCAACGAGAAGCGCGCGGAACGGGCCGACTGGGCCAGGGACCTGTCCGTCAAGCCGTTCACCGAGGGGACGGAGATCCTCTTCTTCACCTGCTGCTACCTTGGCTACGATCCCAGGATGAAGAAGGTGGCCCGGGCCTCTGTCGAGATCCTGAAGAGTTCGGGGATCGACTTCGGCATCCTGGGCACGCTGGAGAGCTGCTGCGGCGAGAGCATCCGGAAGACGGGCGCCGAAGACACGTACAGGAAGCTGGCCAGGGACAACATCAAGGCGTTCATCGACAGCGGGGTGAAGAAGATCGTCGTTTCCTCCCCCCACTGCTACGAGGCGTTCAAGAACGAGTATGCCGAGTTCATGGTGAGCTTCGAGGTGCTTCACATGACCCAGCTCCTGCTCGAGCTGATCAAGGAGGGAAAGCTCGAGATCGCCGGGACGTACGATAAGGCCGTCGCCTATCACGATCCCTGCTACCTGGGCCGACACAACGGCATCTTCGACGAGCCCCGCGAGATCCTTCGCGGGATTCCGGGCCTGACGCTCCACGAAATGACCGCATCGCGCATGAACAGCCTCTGCTGCGGCGGCGGCGGCGGAAGGGTATGGATGGAGACGCCCAAGGGCGAGAGGTTCTCCGACATCAGGGTGGAGCAGGCCATCGCCGCCGGAGCCCAGGTGCTGGCCACGGCCTGCCCCTACTGCATCACGATGTTCGAGGACAGCCGCCTGACCCAGGAAGTCGAAGACAAGATCGAGATCAAGGACATAACGGAGATCTTTCAGGAGGTGATCGCGTAGATCATCGCCTTCACATTGCAGAAAAGGATGCATCCTTGTGGAACAGATCCTGACCGAGAAAAACTATGGAGACGTTCTGGTTGTCGGCGGCGGGATCAGCGGCATTCAGGCCGCCCTCGACATGGCCGCAGCCGGCTTCAAGGTCTACCTGGTGGAGAAGGGACCGAGCATCGGTGGCCACATGGCCCAGCTGGACAAGACCTTTCCCACCAACGACTGCTCCATATGAATCCTGGCCCCCAAAATGGTGGAGGTCGGTCGACATCCAAACATCGAGATCCTGACTTTTACCGAGGTGGACAGAGTCGAGGGTGAATCAGGGGATTTCACCGTCACCCTGGCCACGAGGCCCCGGTACATCGCGGAAGACCTCTGCACCGGCTGCGGGACCTGCGTGAAGTACTGCCCCAAGGAATACCCCGATCAGTTCAATCAGGGGATCTCGAAGAACAAGGCCGTTCATGTCTATTTTTCGCAGGCGATCCCTCTTGTCGCCTACATCGATGACACCTGCCTCAGGCTCGAAGAAGGAAAGTGCGACATCTGCAGCAGCGTCTGCCAGCAGAAAGCCATCGATTTCGGGCAGGTCGTCGAGAAAGCGGAAGTGAACGTGGGGACGATCATTCTATCGTCCGGCATGGAGCCCTTCGATCCCGGAGCGGTCGAGGAATACGGCTACGGGACGATTCAGAACGTGGTCACGAGCATGGATTTCGAGCGGCTCCTTTCGGCGACCGGGCCCTACCAGGGAAAGGTCCTCCGCACCTCCGACAGCGCGCATCCCCGAAAGATCGCCTGGATCCAGTGCGTCGGCTCGAGGCGCGTCACTCCCGGGGAGAACAGCTACTGCTCGGGAGTCTGCTGCACCTATACCCAGAAGCAGGTGATCCTGACCAAGGAGCACGAGCCCGAGGCAAAGTGCACGATCTTCCACAACGACATCCGCGCATTCGGCAAGGATTTCGAGTTGTACTATCAAAGGACCGAGCAGCTTCCCGGGGTTCGCTTCATCAGAAGCTACACGTCCATCGCCAGGGAGGTTCCGGACAGCCGGAATGTCGTCGTTCGATATGCAACTCCAAAGGACGGCGTCAAGGAGGAAGAGTTCGACATGGTGGTCCTGTCCGTCGGCCTCAATCCGCCGGTCGGGCATCAGGGGCTCTCGGAGACATTCGGCGTCGAGCTCGACCGGTACGGCTTCGTCGAGACCCGCCAGGAGAACCCGATGCAGACCACCCGGCCCGGCGTCTTCGTCAGCGGAGCATTGCAGGGGCCGACCGATATTCCGGAATCGGTCTTCAGCGCCAGCGGCGCCGGATCGCAGTGCGGCGAGATCCTCAATCACAGGCGAGGCAGGCTGGCCGAGGAGAGGATCTACCCTCCCGAAACGGATGTGGCCGATCAGGAGCCGAAGATCGGCGTTTTTGTCTGTCACTGCGGGGCGAATATCGGAAGCGTGGTGAACGTTCCGTCCGTGGTCGATGACTGCCGGACGATGCCCGGCGTGGTCCATGCCCAGGAGCAGCTCTTCTCCTGCGCCACGAATTCCGCCAGGGAGATCACGGACCTCGCAAGGGAGAAGGGGCTCAACCGGGTGGTCATCGCGGCCTGCTCCCCGAGAACCCTCGAGGGGCTCTTCCGCGACACGCTCAGGGAGGCGGGGCTCAACCAGTACTACTGCGAGATGGCGAATATTCGCGAGCAGTGCTCTTGGGTCCACCAGAAGCAGAAGGAGGATGCGACGGAGAAGGCTTCGGACATCATCCGGATGTCCGTGGCGAGAGCCGCCAACCTGAAGCCGTTGCAGGAGTTCGACCTGCCGGTGGAAAAGACGGCCCTGGTGGTCGGCGGCGGCATCGCGGGCATGGTCAGCGCGCTTTCCATCGCCCGGCAGGGATTCCACGTCCACCTGGTGGAGAAGGAAAAGAAACTGGGCGGCATGGCGCGGAGGATCCATACCACCCTCGAGGGGATGGATGTCCAGGCCTATCTGAACGACCTGATCCGGTCGGTCTACAAGGACCAGCGGATCCACGTGCTGCACGAGGCCTCGATAAGGACGGTATCGGGCTACGTCGGGAACTTCACGACGATCCTCGAGGCAGACGGCAGGACAATGGAGATCAAGCATGGCGCAGCCGTCATCGCCGTCGGCGCCGATGTCTATCAACCGACCGAGTACCTCTACGGAGAGAGTGAAAAGGTCTTCACCCACCTGGAACTGGGTGAAAAGATCAGCGGTAAGGAAGAATCGATCGTCGATGCAGGAAGCCTGGTGATGATCCAGTGCGTCGGCTGCAGGAACGAGGACCGGAACTACTGCAGCCGCGTCTGCTGCAGCCACGCGATCAAGAACGCCCTGGCGCTGAAAGAGCTCAATCCCGGGATGGCGATCTACATCCTCTTCCGGGATATGCGGACCTACGGCTTCAAGGAGGACTTTTATCGCGAGGCGGCGGAGAAGGAGGTCAAGTTCATCCAGTATGACCCCGACGAGCCGCCGCAGGCGGAAGAGGCCGTCAGCGAGGACGGAAAGCCCTGCATACGGGTCAGCGTCCCCGATCCCATTCTCGGCAGCCGGCTCGAGCTGGATGCCGAGATCGTCTCCTTGGCGGCGGCCGTCGTCCCATCCCCGAAGGCGAAGGAAATCGCCGGCCTCTTCAAGGTCACGTTGAGCCCCGACGAGTATTTCAAGGAGGCCCATGTCAAGCTGCGGCCCGTCGAGTTTGCCACGGACGGCGTCTTTCTCTGCGGGACGGCTCATTACCCGAAACATATCGAGGAGACGATCAACCAGGCTTACGGCGCCGCCGGCAGGGTCGTGACCCTGCTCTCCCACGACACGGTCATCGCGTCGGGCTCCGTGGCCGAGGTGAGCGAGCGCGACTGCGTCTCCTGCGCCGCCTGCATCACCGCGTGCACCTACGGCGCGATCGAGTTCCGCGAAACATCGTTTGGTCCGAAGGCCTGGGTCAACCCCGTCCTCTGCAAGGGTGACGGTCTCTGCAACGCCAAGTGCCCCACCAATGCGATCATGGTGAAGCACTTCACCGACGAGACGATCCTGAGCCAGATCGATGCGCTCGGCTCGATTGCCGCGGAATTGCCGGAGGAGGAAGAGAAGGAGCGGCCCGTAAAGACGGCAGTGGGCGAAACGTAGGTTATGGACAGGCAGGCTCCTGCACTGCCGCATGGAATCTGGAAGGAGGTGAGTTTCCCGATGACCACGAATCCCGACTTCAAGCCGAGGACGATCGGTTTCGTATGCCACTGGTGAGCATACGGGGCAGCCGATACGGCGGGAGTTTCCCGTCTTCAGTATAACAGCGACATCAGGCTGATCCGCGTCATGTGCTCGGGCAGGGTCGACCTGGAGTTCATCTTCAGGGCCTTCCTGGCCGGACAGGACGGCGTCCTGATCGGCGGCTGTCGCCTGAACGACTGCAACTACGTGACGCACGGAAACTACGATGCCCTGGGCAACACCTACATTGCCAGGAAGCTGATGGAGCGCATCGGCCTGAATCCGGAAAGACTGACCATCGAATTCATGTCGGGCGGCGATGGAATCGTGCTGGCCGACGTGATCAACAGGTTCACGGGAAAGATCAAGGACCTCGGACCTCTCGGCGAAGCCGAAGGAGTGGCGAAGAGCCGGCTGATCAACGACATCGAGGCTGTCCGGAGGCTGATCCCCTATCTCAGGCTGGTGGAGCGTGAAAGATTGAGGGTTCCCGTCAAGACGGAAGAGGCGTATCGGGAGTTCTTCACCAGCGACGAGGTGGGCCGGCTTTTCGACGAACTGATCAGCGACAAGCTCGCCACGAGCAGGATCATGGTCCTTCTCCGGGAAAAACCTCTTTCAACGGTCGAGATCTCCGAGTTTCTCGGCCTCAATCCCTCGGAGGTGGCGCGCCGGATCAACAGCTCGTCGCGTCAAGGCCTGGTAAAGTACGATGTGGAGAGCAACCGCTACACGGTCGCGGCAGAACCGGCATGAGAATCCACTCGAAAACCTATTCTATGAAAGAGCAGGGAATGGAAACAGCCACGGTCGATCGAATCATAGATGCCTACCAGGGCGAAGCCAGCGCTCTGATCCAGATCCTGCTGGAGATACAGCGCGAGAACAGCTGGCTTCCCAAGGAGGCCCTTGCCAGGGTCGGCGAGAAGCTCGATGTGCCGCTGAGCCGGATCCAGCATATCGCGACCTTCTACAAGGCTTTCAGCCTCGTTCCCAAGGGGCGCCACCAGGTTCACATCTGCATGGGGACGGCTTGCCATGTCCGCGGCGCAACCCGGGTGCTCGAAAAGGTCGAGAACCTGACCGGGATCAAGCCCGGTGAAACGGATCTCGACCTGAAGTTCAGCCTGGAGACGGTCAACTGCCTCGGCTGCTGCGCGCTGGGTCCGGTAATGGAAATCGACGGCAAGACTCACGGGAAAATCTCGCCCGCCGCGACTGCGGACGTGATCAACAGCTACGAGTAAGGAAGGACGATGCCAAGGATAAATTCTCCTGTCGAGCTGGAGGCTTTCAGGAAAAAGATCCTGTCGGAACGGGATCCGGAGATGCCGTGCATCACCCTCTGCAGCGGCACGGCCTGCCATGCCACGGGAAGCAAAGAGGTCGCTCTCGCCATCGAGGAGGAGCTGGAAAACCAGGGGATGGCGGACACAGTCCATTTCAGGCGAACGGGCTGCCATGGCTTCTGCGAGAAGGGCCCCATCGTTGTTTTCGATCCCGAGAAGATCTGCTATCTCCAGGTGACGCCGGAAGATGTTCCCGAAATCATCTCGGCCACCCTCAAGGGGGGCGAGGTCATCGACCGTCTGATCTACACCTCCCCCACCACGGGTGACAAGATCGCCCATGAACCGGACATTCCCTTCTACCAGCATCAGCAGCGAATCGTATTTGGCGCCAACAGAAGAATCGCTCCGCAAAGCATCGAGGACTACCTGGCCGATGACGGCGGTAAGGCCCTGGTCAAGGCGCTTATCGAGATGACTCCCGAGGAGGTGATCGCCGAGGTGAAGGACGCCGGGCTCAGGGGACGAGGCGGCGCCGGCTTCCCGGCCGGTCTCAAGTGGGGATTCGCCCGGGCCGCCCGGGGTGAACCGAAGTACGTGGTTGTCAACTGCGACGAGGGCGATCCGGGTGCCTACATGGACAGATCGCTCATGGAGGGAAATCCCTACGGCGTGCTCGAGGGTCTGATCATCGGCGCCTATGCCATCGGAGCCCACGAGGGTTATTTCTACGTTCGCCAGGAGTATCCCCTGGCCCTCGAGAACCTGAGCATCGCCATCGCGCGTGCCGAGGAGTGCGGGCTCCTGGGAGAGGACATCCTCGGCTCGGGATTCGATTTCAACGTCAAGGTACATCGGGGCGCCGGCGCTTTCGTCTGCGGTGAGGAGACGGCCCTGCTCAAGTCCCTCGAGGGGAGAGCCGGAGAACCGAGACCACGGCCGCCCTACCCTGCCGTGAAAGGGCTCTGGGGCAAGCCGACGAACATCAACAACGTGGAGACCTGGGCCAACGTCCCGCTGATCATCAACAGGGGCGCCAAGGCCTACGCCGCCATCGGAACCGATGGAAGCAAGGGCACGAAGATCTTCTCCCTCGTGGGCAAGATCAACAACACCGGCCTCGTGGAGGTGCCCATGGGCATCAGCCTGAGAGAGGTCATCTTCGACATCGGCGGCGGAATCCCGAAGAACAAGAAATTCAAGGCCGTGCAGACCGGCGGCCCGTCGGGCGGCTGCCTCCCCGAAAACCTGCTCGATCTGAAGGTCGGCTTCGACGAGCTCACCGCGGCCGGCTCCATGATGGGCTCGGGCGGCATGATCATCATGGACGAGGATACCTGCATGGTCGATGTGGCCAGGTACTTCGTCGATTTCCTGACCGATGAGTCGTGCGGCAAATGCGTTCCCTGCCGTGAAGGCCTGAGGCAGATGCATGCGATTCTCACCAGGATCACCGAGGGCGAGGGCAAGGAAGGCGACATCGAGACCCTGCAGGACCTGGCCGAAACAGCTGTCGAAGCCTCGCTCTGCGCGCTGGGAAGCACGGCGGCCAACCCGTTCCTGAGCACCTTCCGCTACTTCGAGGACGAGTACAAGGCCCACATCGAGGAGAAGCGCTGCCCCGCCCTCTCCTGCAGAAAGCTGATCGCCTACTACATCGATCCCGAGAAGTGCACGGGCTGCGGCCTCTGCCTGAAGAGCTGCCCGGAGGAAGCGATCGACGGCGGCAAGAAGAAGATCCACATCATCGTCCAGGACAGGTGCACGAACTGCGGCACCTGTCACGACGTCTGTCCCGACAAGTTCGGTTCGGTGATCAAGATTTCCGGCGAACCCGTGCCGCCTCCCATCCCGGAAGAGCAAAGAACGATTGTCAGAAAGAGCAAGAAGAAATGAGCGATATCCGTTTTCAGATCGACGGAATGGAGGTGACGGCCGGGAAGGGAACGACCGTGCTCGAGGCGGCCAGAAGCGCGGGGATATCGATCCCCACGCTCTGCTACCACGAAACGCTGAAGCCCTACGGGGGCTGCCGGCTCTGCATCGTCGAGGCCGAGACGGACGGCCTCAAGAAGCTCGTTGTTTCCTGCGTCCATCCCGTCTCGGACAACCTGACGATCCGGACCAGAACGAAGAAGGTGGACAGGATTCGCAAGACCCTTCTGGAACTGCTGATGGCCCATGCCCCCGATGCGCCGGACCTGCAGGCTCTGGCAGAGGAATACGGGGCGGACAGGGATCGTTTCGACAAGGACGCCTCATTCTGCATCCACTGCGGTCTCTGCGTCAGGTACTGCGCCGATGTTGCCGGGAAGAACGCCGTCGGCTTCATCGACAGGGGGATCCGGAAGGAGATCAGCTTCATTCCGGAGATCGCCGCAAGGGAATGCGACAGCTGCAAGGCCTGCTTTCCCCTCTGCCCCACATCGTATCTTCAGGCAGCCTACGTGCTCGTCGAAAGGCTGGCATTCCCCCGGGGATGAGAAAAGCCTGAATCCGTGCCCGGGACAGGTTTCCCGTCGCCCCCCCCCCGCTTTCAGCAAGTATCTTTACTTTTTTATCTATCTCGATTAATATCAGACCAAGCCGGAATTCGGGTTCAGGACAGAAGAACGGCACTCGCTGGGAGGTGCATCATGCGAATCGGATCGATGCTGATCCTTGCGGCTTTTTTCATCCCCATCTGCCTTGCCGAGGAAATCTATGTGCCCGATGATTACGGAACGATCCAGGAAGCGATCGATTCGTCGGGAAGCAGCGACACCGTCATCGTGAGACCGGGAACCTATGTGGAAAACATCGACTTCCAGCAGAAGAGAACGACAGTCAAGAGCGAACTGGGACCGGACGTCACGGTCATCGACGGCAACGGGGCCGGAGTAGTTGTCGCGTTTCCATCAGGTTCGAACGACCATGCCGTGCTTCAGGGATTCACCATAACGAACGGACATGCCAACAACGGCGGCGGAATCTGCTGCCTGGGATCTAGGCCGACGATCCAGGAGAACGTCATCACTGGCAACTCGGCGAACCGCGGCGGCGGAATCTACTGTCGAAACAGCACCGATACCCCCTCCATCATCAACAACATCATTGTCGGGAACACGGCTGACCAGGGCGGAGCCATCTGTTCCCAGAACACCGATCCTTCCATCACCAACAACACGATCTACGGGAACACGGCAATCACCGAGGGAGGCGGTCTCTGCTGCCTCGACTCCTCTCCGCTGGTCACCAACACCATTTTCTGGAACAACGACGCACCCTCGGGCGGCGAGATACATGCCGACGCCGGCAGCAGCCCCTCGGTGACACACTGCGATGTCCAGGGCGGGTGGCCGGGGACGGGCAATATCGATGTCGATCCCCTTTTTGCCGATCTCCTTTCAAGAGACCCTCACCTGACATGGAATTCTCCATGCCGGGATGCGGGAAACAACGACGCGCCCGGCATCACTTCTGAGGACTTCGAGGGCGACCCGCGCATCCATGACACTGGTGTGGACATGGGAGCCGACGAATTCTATCTGCATCTCTACTTCACCGGTGATCTGTTGGCCGGAGGAGCCGTTGACGCCATAGTGATCGGCATTCCCGGTACGACGCCCGTCACCCTCGGTCTCGGTTCAGGCATCCAGGACCCTCCGCAGCCGACACCTTACGGCGATCTTCATCTTCAGATACCGATCATACGCATTCCGATGCCGGACATCGGCAGCGATGGACTCTCGGTCATGTCCGGAACGATTCCCGGCAGCTGGCTTCCGGGTGAAGAATATCCCTTTCAGGCGCTGGCAGGAAGCGAGCTGACGAACCTGACGTTGCTTGCCGTCGAGCAGTAAGCGCCTTGCACAAGGCGCTGGCGATCGGGTAGTCAAAGAAATCGATGGACTGAAGAGTTCTTTCGAATCCCTGTTGCAGCCTGCGACGGCATGTCGTGTATGATCGGTAAGTAGCTGTTAACATTGCCGCGTAGAAGACGATCGGTAAGCGAACCAGACACAGGAGACGAGGAATCATGAAGAGCCCTTTTCAGGTCCTGGTTCTCTTTCTGATCGGCGGCGCCGCTGTGGTTGTTACCGTTGCTTTCTTCCTGTGGAACGACAGCCAGCCACGCGACAGCATGAAAAGAGCGCCACAGGGGCTCGTGGAGGACGACGTCGGGGCGGGCAAGGAGAACGACCTTTCCGACGCCTTTCTCCCGGACGACGAGGCGATGATCTTCGAAGACGAGCCGCCCGAGGAGATGGTGCGGATCGAACTTCCCCGGGAGGATGAGCGACGCCTCGTCGTGGAGGTCCGGGATGGTAAATCCGGAGCGCCGGCCGGGAAAGCCGACGTCTTCTTTCTGGATGGATTCGAGGGACCTGAGCTCAGCGATCCCTTTGCGCAGCACTGGAGCGATCTCGCCGGGAACCATGGGCGGCATTACACGACAGACCCGAACGGGCGGGTCAGCCTGCCGGCTGTGATGAAGTGGGGTATCGTGACGGCGCAGCGGCCGGGGGAGTACGGTTTCATCAAGGTCGGTCAGGATCATCCCGACGTGGAAAAGATCACGCTTCAGGCCGACGAGACCGTTACGGTGCGCGTTGTCGACAGCGAGAATCATCCCGTTGCCGGGGTTCCCGTCGGTATTCTCCAGCACGTGCCGCTCCAGGAGGATCCTGCCAAGCTGTGGGCGCAGATCAAGGAGATCGAGGGCAACAAGCAGAAGATCAGGGAATACATCCAGGCCAATCCCGGCCAGCGAGAGGCGGCGATGGGAAGGATGGAGGCGCTCCGCGAGAGGGAAGCACGGCTCTCCGCCTCCCTCCGCAATGCGAAATCAGCGATGGCCAAGGGCAAGAAGACAAATGATTCCGGCAGTGCCTATCGCCTTGAAAAAAGCCGGCTGCCGACCACGACTCGTTCCGATCTGCAGGCACGTCGCCGCACCGGCAAGGACGGCGTGGCTGTTTTCCGGCACTTTCAGGTCTACCGCCACGAGCCGGAGAACTGGTGGCCCCGTCACCGGATCGACCAGTTCGAAGCCGTGCTGCTGATCCCGCTGCTTCAGCCGGAATCGTGCGCCTTTTCAGGACGCCCGGTGCCGGCGGAACCGCTCGACCTGCGCATGCCGCAAACCGGCAGCATTGCCCTGCGCACCGTGGACCTCGATGGCCGCCCGTTCACCCATCCCGTTTTTGCCGAGCTCAGGCTGAACAACCCGGTAGCATCTGACTGGACACGACTCCAGGTGCGCAAGGAGCAGGACGAGGACAAGATCGTTTTTCCCTTTGCCGGGCTCGGACTCGAGTTCACCGCTCATTGCCGCCTCGACGACAACGATTTCCGGTGGAATCTGGCACCCTTCCACGGCCCGAGCAGCCCGGAAGAGCGGATCACCCTCGATCTGATCGTGGCACCAGGCGCGGGCATGCTCTTCGGACGCCTTCTCGATGAAGGAGGCAAGCCGCTGTCCGGCGTGCGGCCGACGTTCCTGATCAACAGCCTTGCCGGTCGGCTCGAGGGCGAGGAGATCACCTGCGACAGGGCCGGCCGCTTCCACCTGCCCTACAAGGTGTCGGAGCCGCACGTGGCACCGTTCCGGCTGGAAATCCGGCGGAACGACCAGCACCCCACCGAGGGATTGACCTTGAAGCTGCCGGCTCTCCCCGAGTCGGTGGTCACCGACCTCGGAGATCTGCGTATCGGCACTTTCGCCCGGATCGCACACGGTGTTGTTCTGGACGACCGGGAGCAACCCGTAAAGGGGGCCAAGGTTCAGCTGCAACACGAACGTATGGTGGGCGGCAAGGAACGACGGCTCGAGTTCGTCGACGAATCCTTCTCCGTCTGTGAAACCGATTCCGAGGGACGCTACGAGCTCTTCGGCGAGCTCGAAACGGGCCGCTACATGCTGAAGGCCCAGGCGAAGGATCACTTCCCCTGCGAATCCCCGGACCTTGCCGCATCTGACAGACCGGTGGACATGATCCTCCTGCGCAAGGCGCGCGTCGTGGGCACCGTGCTGCCCCCCTCCTGGATGCCGAGCAGAAACGTGCGGGTCCGGCTCGAATCGGTGACCGAACCGGAACAGCGGCGCGACGACCAGGTTCGCGACTACGTGGGCAAGAAGTTCATCTACTTCGACTGGGTGCGCCCCGGTATCTACAACGTCCTGATCCGTATTCAGGAATTCCCCGATCCTTTCCTGGAGATCCTCGGGCTCGAGGTGCTGCCGGGCCATCAGGGAATTCATCCCCGGTTGCAGGATCTGGACCTTCGCTCCTACCTGTACCGCTTCGACGTTGCCGCTGTCGACGAGCGAGGCCGGCCGCTCCACCCCGGCCGCCCTCTTCTCGCGAAGATCGTGCGCCCCGATGGACAGGCCGGTTTCGTCGGTATTCCATGGCGCAACGCCCGGGCCGAGATCTTCAGCGTCGATCCTTCGCTGGAAGTGGTTCCCCTGGCAAAGAACCGCCGCGCAGTGCCGGCTGTACTGGTGCATGGCCGCAGCGAGATCTGCTTCCACGAGATCGAGCCGCTCGAAGTCCATGTTCCGGGGCTGAGGGAAATCATCGGTGCGACACCGGCCTGGATTGGGATGAGGCAGGTCGCCATGGACGGCCTTCCCGGCCGTCTGGAAACGTGGGATCGGCGCAGCGGCCGCATCGCAAGGTGGTACCGGAATGGTGGAACGAGCTACGCTTCCCTGGGTGAAGACAACATCGCACGGGTGACCGTGACGTCCGATGGAACCTTCAGGGTCACTGCATACATCGGCGACAAATCGAAGGGCATCAACCCTGTGACTCTAGGTCTCGGATCGGTCAATGTGCGCATCGATCAGGACGGGCGAGCGCAGCGAGCAACGGTGAAGTTCGACTCTGATCAGTTGAACGCAGCCCTCGATAAACTGAACCAGCGCGAGATGTCAAAATAGCCTGACAAACGGATCATGGAAAACGGACCGCCGCCTTGCCGCTCCGATTCTCGACTAGAACCGCGTATCCCGCCGGGACCTGGATGCGATACTCGATCTTCCCGCCCTTTTCCTGCCAGCGCAAAAAAACCGATCCTTCATCGAGCGGGATGCGTCCCTCGCACCAGGGGAGATCGACATCGGTGAAGCGCAGCGTGACCAGCCGCTGCCGGGGATCGATGCGGTAGACGCCCAGTATGTCGCGGTAAAGAGTGTGGACGATGTGCGATGCGAATCCGTGATTGCAGCTCGCGTAGGCCCCCGTGTTTTCCCAGAGCGTCCCGGTGCGTTCGGCCATGTGCATCAGGTAGCCGATCGACTCGTCGAGGATCTGCTGGCAGCGGCCGTAGCGCGACAGGATCTCCATCCGGAGCATGTTTCCGATGAAGGCGTTGGCCTCGTGGATCTCCGGATAGAGCCCCCGCTCCTTTCGATCAGGTCCGAAGGATTCACAGAGTGTCTTCCACAAAGCGGTATGCGACTCCGGCGTCGCGATGTTGAAGAAGAAGGCGAAATACTGGCAGACCTCGGTCCTGTTTTCGGTCACGGACAGCTTGCCGTCATTCCGGACCGCATTGTCGACGAAGAACTGCCCGTCGAAGGACTGCTTCCGGATGACGGCGCGGACCTTCTCCGCCTCTTCGAGCAGCCCGGGGCGGTCATAGATCCGGCCCGCCGCGGCAAGTGCCGCCGCGAAGAGCATGTTCGACGGATAGTTCACATCCTGAACGAACCTGTTCGCCGCAGACCACTCGACAAAGACCCAGCTTTCGAGTTTTTCCAGGAGCCCGTCCCCGTTCCGGAAACGCTCGAAGTACTCGAAGAGGCGCAACACCTTCGATTCCAGGGCCTGGACGATCGCGTGATCGCCTCCCCGCGCCTGGAACTCCTCGAGCTCCACCACGAACCAGAGCGCCCAGTTCGGGATGAACCTGCCGTCGTTGTGATCCGCAGGATAGCACATGGGCAGCATTCCCTCGGGGTGATGAGGAAAGCTGTCCGGAAGGAGATAGTTCTCGTAGAAGTTGTGCTCGACGCAGGTGTCACCCGAGAGATCGAGAGCCGTGCGTGCGGTGAAGAAGCTGTCGCAGAGCCAGCCGGCGCGCTCACGCGACGGGCAGTCCATGAAGATATCCACGGCGTTCTGGGCAAAGGTCTCCCGCCCGGCAGCGAAGAGATCGAGGAGGCGCGGATCCGGACAGGCGAAGTGGGCTTCCCAGATGTCGGGATTGGCCAGCTCGCGCAGGTAGATCCCCTCCACCTCGCAGGCGCCTTCGAGCACGAGGAGCTTCAGGTATCTCAAGGTGTACGGCTCGAACGATTCGACCTCATAGGTTCCCGGTTCCATTTCATGGAGAATGGCATTGACGCAGCCGAGACGCTTGAAGTTCACGTCTCCGTCGGAGAGGATCTCGTCGAAAAGAAAATAGAATCGCGTCGGTTCCCGGCAGCTGATCCGCGCTCCCAGGAATCCCGACAGGTTGGTGCCGAGATCGAGAATCGTGAAGGCGTTCCGGTCGAGAACAAATTTCGTGCCGGGATCGTGTGGGCGATCGAGCTCCTTGACGGTCGAGCGCGTCAGGGCCTGGAGCTCGAGCGACGGAACGATTACGAGCTCCGATTCGGGAAAGCCCCCGAGATTCTGACCGATCTGCGTGAGGGACCGGTCCTTCCAGGGACGATCGATCGGCGGCCCGCACGTCACCGTCCCGCTTGACACCTCCCGGACAGGCTGCCGTCTCGGAAAGGCCGGGTACGGTACGCGACGCGGAAGAAGCGCTCCGGACACCGCCTCCCCGGCCTCGACGGCGGCGAGCGGAAGCGAGAAATCCGTCCGCCAGCGGTCGAAACCGGGCACGAGCCGGTACACCTCGATGAACGGCCGCTGGAAGCTGTACCTTTGCACCTTTTGAACCCGCTCGGGCAGGATCGTCAGCTCGAAATCCAGCCCTTTCCCGCCCGTGGCTGCCAGCACATCGCCGCCAGAGACGATTTCCGCCTGCAGGAACGACGGCTGGTCGAGCAGGTAATAGCTGTTCGCGTTGTATCCCGCGACCTCGATGGCCAGGATGTTACTCCCCTGCCTGCATCTGCCTGTCAGATCCCATTCGTCCACGCGGAAAAAACCATGCGGTCCCCGGGCCGGTCCGTGGCCAAGGAACTCTCCATTCAGGAAGAACCTGTACAGCGACGAGGCGGTGATGCGAAGGGTTGCATCTCCTCCGGCAGGGGCCTGGAAAACGACGCGGGCTCCAACGAAGAGGTTCTTTTCCTTCTCCCGCCCTGCCGGCCAGATCGGCTTCCCGGCCGTGAAACCGGTAGTATCCGATGCAAAAGCGATCTCCATTGTCAGAAAGAAGCAGATGATCACCGTCTTCACGGATTTCCCCTTTCTTGATTGCACCGCGCCTGGTTCCTGTTTTACGGACTGATCTGATCGCCGCTCTCCAGGCAGCAACAACATATTGACTCTATCTTGAAACCTGGCAGAAATCTGTTTTTTGATTATCTATATATTCTACTATATAATTAGTCAGATCCAGGAGACGACCACGGATTCTCCCCAGTTGCACGGTAGAGGAAGCTCACATGTCGTTGTCATCCAATCGCAAGACCACCTCGATTCTCCCGGCTCTTTTCCTCTTTGCTGCCTGTGCTTTCCTCCTCCTTTGTCCCGATGCGGCCGCTCAAACAGACGGCACCGACATCTGCGTGGAGGAGGTGCGGCTCGTTGCCAAGGCCTACGGTTCCGGCGCACCACTCCGCATCGCTGCGAAGGTCGTCAACAGAGGCCCCGATTCGGCCAGGTCCGTGAGAGTGGCGACCTTCATGTCGGGCAGGAAGATCGACGAGAAAATCCTGCCTCTCCTCGAGTCCGGCGAAACACGGCGGATCGTCACGACTCTCCCCCTGCCTGAGAAGAAAAGCCGGCTCAAGGTTGTTGTCGCAGCGCTGCCCGGATACGGCCGCGGGAAGACGGAAATCGACCTGACGAACAACGCGGCACGCATCGCCATCGAGGCGACCCCTCTCGGCAACGGGGAGGGTGAAGCCCGTTCCGTCCAGTGGCTCTTCGAACCGATCTACATCGTCGATGCGCCGTACCGCGTGGAACCGGCCATGCAGACCGTCCCTCTCCTGGTGATGATCGTGAGCGAGCTCCCCAACGAGAACGGCTGGGATCCTGACCTGGACCGGTTCAACTCCATCAGGCTCTGGATCAACGGCAACCACATCGGCAAGCTCGAGGACGCATTCGCCGTGCCGGACACCCGCTTCTGGTACAAGATATACGATATCCCGATCTCCCTGCTCGGCAACGTAGATGACTACAACCTGATCCGCGTCAACCTCGACCTGAAATGGGCTGACGACAGGGGACCGGACATCCAGGCGCAGAACTCGGCCTGGGGAGGGATCATCGATCCGATGAACGGGCAGCCCCTGGACAACGCCTCGCTCTTTGCCGACGGCGATTACTGGTACTGCCGCGTCTTCAGGTCGTCGCACAGCCTGCCCAATGTGGACAGCGGCCGGTGGTTCTACGGCGACACGCATTACCACACGGTCTACACGGACAACTCGGCGGAGATCGGAAACCCCGTCGATGCCACGGCCGATGCCGCCCGCGCCGTGGGACTCTCGTGGATCTGCCTCACCGATCACTCGAACGATCTCGATTCGGAAGAGGATGCCGAGAATTTCAAGGACGGCCTGCCCCACCCCCCGTTCACCAGACCGCAGCCCCAGAGCACTGTTGCGAAATGGAGCGACCTCCTCGACCAGGCGGCTGCAATCAACATCCAGGGCGATCTTACAGTGATCGTTGGCAGCGAGGTAAACTTCGCCATCCTGAAGAACGACTTTCCCGAGGTGCCTGACGACATCTTCGCACACACACTTGTGCTTGGCCTCGAGAGCGCCGCCGTACCGATCAGGGGAGAAGGGCAGGACGGCATGGGCCTCTTCTCGCCGATCGGCAAGGATGCGGAAGCCGGCGAGTCGGGGAACATCCCTGCGAACAACACATCGGTTTTCGAAGCATCGCGCGCCCATGGAGACACGCTGGCCATGTGGGAGCTCCTCGACCATCTCGAGGCGAGCTTTCCCGGCTGCGCCGTGTTCCTGGCTCATCCCTACGATGAATTCAGTCCGAACTCCGTCTCCTGGACCTTCCTGATGCAGCGCAACCCGTGGCACGAGGATTCGGGCAGCTGGATCTACGAGCCGGGTGTGGCCGCATCGTATCACCACCCGTTGTTCAAGGGATTCCAGGTCTGGAACGGGAATCCCGGCTTCGGCAACGGCATCGGCAAGGACGACGGGCAGCTCCTGGGGGGAATCGACAAGTACGACATGATCCTGCAGAACGACCTGCCCTCGTTCGACCCGGCAAAAAAGCTCTTCATCATCGGCGGATCGGACGCTCACGGCGACTTCAGTTCCTACACGTCGCGCGGCGAACTCTACGACTGGGACATCATGCAGAAGAGGCGGAGCCTGGTCTACGTGATGGGCAAGGTGAGGACCGCCGTCTACATCGAGGACGGCACGGTCACATCGTCAGCGGTGCTCGATGCCCTCGGCAGGGGGCGCTCAATGATGACCAACGGGCCCATGGCCGGCTTCTCCGTGGAGCTGGACGGCGTGGAGTACATCTCCGGCGACCACCTGACGGTGAACCGGTCGGATCTCCCTGGAATGAAGCTCAATTTCCGCTGGGCCACCACGCCGGAGTTCGGCCCCATGGAAACGGTCAGACTCAAGGTGGTGGGCCCGTCGTCGATCCAGACGCCGATCACGCTGCGCAACCTGCCTGACAGGGGAGCGAGGACCATCACCATTCCCGGAACGCTCCCCGGTTATTCCGGGTGGTATGCCCTGCGAGTCGTGGCGGAGACCGATCCGGGGCAGGCCCTTTTCCAGGAACCGGACGTGACCTATCCCTACCGCTGCTACACCAATCCGATCTGGATCAACATCATTGAAGGAAACTGATCCCGGATAATAAGAGGTTCCAGCCGATTTTTTAAAACCCGACATATCAGGACAGCGGCCTACTTGCCGCAAACATAGCTGAGATCAACGATCCGCCCCATTCGTTCCACCTCGACGACATAGATGCCGAGATCGGGATTGCCTTCCAGGTACTTGACGGCTCCCGCTTTCGTGCTCACGGGAAATCCGTTGATCGACCTGAGCCTGTCGCCCTTCCGGAATCCTCTCCTGTAGGCGAGTGAATCCTCCTCGACGGCAGTGAGCTCGACGGTTTTCTTTCCTGTCTCCGGGTTGCGAATCTCGGCGACAGCGACCTCGTTCAGGAGCTCTTCGTGGTTCTGCGTGATCTCGCGGTATTCCTTGCTGGAAAGAGCCCACGTGTTCTCATCGACAAGAAGGGTTTCTTCAGGAGGCCTGCCCAGGTACTCCTTGAGAGGGCTCGACGTCGCGGTTGCCATCACCGTTTCGTACGTCGCGGAGCCGATCTTTCTGGGTTCCAGCTCCACCTCCTCGGACAGCCACGAGAAAACAACCCGCTCGGGCTCGATCCTGAGCAGCCTGCCGAAGTACGGATCGTCGTTGAAGGGCGGTTTCAGGGACTCGCCTTCCTCTGTGAAGTACTCGCAGAACAGCTCCTTCTGTTCGCTCGTCGTTTTCAGGTACTTGATACGGGCGCACCGGGCATCCGAATCCCTGGAAGTGCCGACGATCAGGGTCACCTCGAGAACCTGAGCCACCGGATCCCTGACAGGCTCTTCAGGGATTTTCGGACCGGAAGCCGTTCCGTTTATGAGAGGGCTTCCGTCGATGACGGCCGTCCAAATGGCACGGTATCTGTCAAAAGGACCGGCCCGTTCCGGCTTCTTGTCATCACCGGTTACATCGACGAGAAGCCTCTCGCGAAAGTCGGCGGACGGCCTGGAGTGGTATTCACCGGCCGTGGCCTTCTGGTAGATCGTGATGAAGAGGGAGAAGATCATGAAAAAAGCCATGACGTTCATCAGCCAGACAGCCGCCTTGGTTTTTCGAATGTTGACGCGCATTTGCATATGCCTGGCTCCTTTGCTTCTGCTTCACCTGCGGTGCTTCATTATCCCTGCATCAAGACTCTCCTGCCCTGGAGGACACGATGATAGCCGCAGACTGCGGGGTATCTTTGGATTCCAGAAGAATCCGCCCTTCATTTGGACGCCAAAGTCCGGTCAACATTCCCATCAAAGAAGGAGGTTCGTTTTTCAGCCATAGGCACAGCCCCACCCTCCGGAGAATCGGACGAGGATGGGGCTGTTACGTTTTCATGTGATTCACTGGATTACCGTGCAGATCACATTGGATTTCAGTCCGATCTGGGCCGCCTGGAACCAGACGGTCCTGCCCTTTGCTGCGAGTGGGATCGGCAGGCTCCACCAGGTGTACCCGATATTGTCCGTGGTCACGACACCGCCTGCCTGCTTGGGACTCTGAAGATCGAGAAAGAGGCCCAGCGTGGGAATCCACGTCGAGCCGGTCCCTTTGAGGCTGTAGGCAAGCCAGGTGGTCGAGTTGCCCCCCCCGCCCGTCACCTCGAAGATTCCGGTGGCGCCGGCCGTCAGAGGATTCATGATCTCGAGGTTGAATCCCTGAACGATCGTGATGGCGACCAGCTCGGGCCCCACCGGCACCTGCACGTTGCGCGCCGTGGCCGGGTAGTTGTCGTGCACGAGCAGGTGCGTCAAAGCCCCCATGCTGTCGAGCATGTAGCCGACCACAAGGACGGCATGCCCCATCCCATCCTCTCCCTCCACGTCGTTCCACTCCTCGTCGTGCATCCCATAGGGGGTCCAGTCGTCGAACTCATACTCCTCGATCTCGAACTCGTACTCGTCGATCTCGTTGCCCGTTCCCGGATTGGCAGGCGGGCCCACGGGATTGAGGTTCCAGTGCCTGAAATGGGCGATGGCGGTCCGGTTGCAGTCCACTTCCCACTTGAGCAAGCTGATCAGCATCTGCTCGGGCAATCCTCCGAATGCCGGATCGATCCCCCAGGTGGCGGCTGTCATGTTCTGGGCGGGCTGGGCTCCGCCCGTGCCGACGGCGGTAAAGAAAGCGTTCAATCCCGGCGCCATGTCCTTGTAGTACGTCCCACCGTGATAGATTCCCGACATGTGCCCCTGGGTGTCCAGATAGACGCCGAGGTCATCGACAGGGCGGAAGCCGCGCATCGGATGCCCCCCCCACCCGGTGGAAAGGCCGTCTGCACAGTAATCGTGCCATCCCGGCCCCATGCCCCATCTCGGACCTCGATAGCCGAATGGAATTGATTGATTGCCGTCAGCCGATCCGTCGGACAGACCGTTCCGGTTTCTCACATCCTCCCAGTGACCGATCAGACCGGATGCCGCGGCTGGAGCGCACCAGGCGTCCCAGTACCAGTCGCCGGCCATGGGGCCTCTCATGTCGAAGGAGTCGGGATAGTCGAGGGGCTGGTTCCAGTCGGGCGCCAGACCTCGCACGTAGTATTGCCCGAGTGCGGGAACACTCGATCCGAGCAACATCACAAGGAAAAGGAACACTCTTATTGAACCGTTCATGGCTCTCTCCTTTCTCGAAGAACAAGTCTCGATCGGCCCCTGTCCGCTTTCCGCGTGACTCTAACTCGGGCCGACCTCTACAGGGCTCTGCGCGAAGGCGGGAAAAAGGGCCAAGGGATTCCTTCAAAAAAAATGAAAAAACCGTGATGGAATGTCGTTCCGGAAGATGGCGGGGGTGTGCCGTCTGGCCTCTCATTGACCGGCGGCGGAAATGAGTTAGTGGTGCGCCATGGTAATGCTAGGAGAGAACAACCAGGCTGTGTGCGGGCAGGAAGAACGATCAACCCGCCCCGAGGATGTGACAGCCCTGCTCGCAGCAGTCTGCTCCGGCGATGACCTTGCCCGAAACCAGCTTTTCTCAGTGGTTTACAGTCAACTTCACGACCTCGCCTGCGCCTCCATGCGGAGGGAGCGCGGCGACCATCTCCTCCAGGCGACTGCACTCGTCAACGAGCTCTTCCTGGCTGTTGCGCAGAAAGGCGGGCTGCGCTGGGAGAACAGGACCCACTTCTTCAATGCGGCATCCAGGATCATTCAACACATCCTGGTGAACGAATCCCGCCGCCGGAAGACTCTCAAGAGAGGCGGACACCGCGACCGTGTGGCGCTCGATACGGGCAACGAACCATCAGAACGGTCTGACCAGGGTGTGGAGCTTCTGGAGCAGCTCGCTCTCCTGGACGAGGCGCTGAACAGGCTCGATGTTCAGGAAAACCACGAACGGGTTCGCCGGGTTCTCGATCTTCACCTCTTCGGCGGGCTCACCCTGCAGGAGACGGCGCGGGAGCTCCATGTCTCCAAGGGAACAGTCAAGAACGACTGGGCTTTTGCCAAGGCCTGGCTTTTCCGGGAAATGAACAGGATCAGGCACGATGGCGGATGAGAGGGACGAGAGGATCAGAAGGATCTTCGATGCGGCGTGGAATCGCCCTTCATCGCAGCGAAGGGCGTTCGTTGCGAAGGAGTGCAAGGGCGACAGCACCCTGCGCAGCGAGGTCGAATCCCTGCTCGCTGCTTTTGACCAGGCAGGCAGCTTTCTCGAGAGGCCTGCCCGGATCAAGAAGCCTCGCGATACTGAGGAGAAAGGAGACGGCTCCGACCTCCCCTTCGACAGAGTCGGGGAGTTCCGCTTGATCCGCCGTCTCGGAGAGGGCGGCATGGGGATCGTCTACCTCGCCACCCAGGAGTCGCTCGATCGCAGGGTGGCCCTGAAGATCATCCGGCCGGAAAGGATGGGATCGCTCGAGGCGAAGACGCGTTTCCGGCGCGAGGCGGACGCCGTTGCCAGGCTGCGCCATCCCGGCATCGTGACCGTCCTGGGGAGCGGCGAGGAAAAGGGGATCTGCTACTTCGCCATGGAGCTCGTGCCCGGCCGAGGGCTGGATCGCATCGTGCGCGAGGCCTCGTCCAGGGGAGAGACGATCCCTCTGCGGCAGGCGCTTCAATGGATCGTGCAGGTCGCCCGGGCTCTCGACTGCGCCCACCAGGCCGGCATCATCCACAGGGACGTGAAACCGTCGAACATCACGATCACCCCCGAGGGCTCTGCCATGCTGATGGACTTCGGCGTGGCGCGCCTGTCGAACCTGGCAGCGGTGACTCAATCGGGAGAATTTCGGGGAACACCCCACTACGCTTCGCCGGAGCAGGTCAAAGCGAGACGCCGGGAAATCGACTCCCGGACAGACGTCTACTCCCTCGGCGTGACTCTCTTCCAGGCAGCCACCGGCCGGGTGCCCTTTGACGGAGAGACAACGGCCCAGGTGTTCCGCAAGATACTGGAGGAAGAGCCTCCCTCGCCGCGCCGCTTGAACCCCTCGATCTCGCGAGACCTGGAAACGATCATCCTCACCGCCGTGGAGAAGGAACCCGATCACCGCTACCAGGCCATGAACGATCTTGCCGAAGACATCGAGCGGCTCCTCCGGGGGGAGACGATTCTGGCCAGGCCGGCCGGCTTCATGACCAGAGCGAGGAAGCGGATACAGCGGAATCCCGTGGTCAGCACGGCGATCGGCGTGGCTCTCCTGGCGGTCCTGGCCCTGCTTTTCCTGACACCCTGGTACCTCGTTCAGGTGACCGGAAAGAACAGGGAGCTTGAGCGGCAGTACAAGGCCGCCATGGCGGCAAAAGCCGCGACGGAGAGGGAAACGGAAAACAAGGAGAAGATCCTGCAATATTTCAGGGAGATGCTCGCTTCGCCCGATCCAGCAAAGAAGGGAAAGGATCTCAAGGTGGCTGAGATGCTGGACATGATGGCGGCGAAGATCCCCGAATCGTTTGCCGGCCAGCCGGAGATCCAGGCCTCGCTGCACTTCACGCTGGGCAGGACTTTCATGGGGCTCGGGATTCTCGCAGCAGCAGAAACGCAGCTCTCCATGGCTCTGGAGATCCGCGCGCGCCTGCTCGGAGAGGAGCACCCGCTCACCCTTACGGTGAAGAACAACCTCGCCACCGTGCTGGCCGACCTGGGGCGCTGGTCCGAGGCGGAAAAGCATCTCTTCTCCGCGGCCGATGCGTACCGCCGCATCCGCGGCGACGAACATCCCGACAGGCTCCGGGTGCTGAACAACCTCTCCATCGTGCTCAGGGAGAACCGGAGAATTCCCGAAGCCGAGGCGATCCATCGCGAGGTGCTGGCGATTCAGCGCCGCGTTCTCGGCGAGGGGCACAAGAGCACGCTCAAGTCGATGAACAACCTTGCTGTTCTGCTGCGGAACCAGGGCAAGCTCTCCGAGGCCGAGCCTCTCTTCCGGGAAGCGCTGGCGGGGAAGAGGAAGATGCTGGGAGAAGAGCATCCGAGCACGCTCATGACCATGAACAGCCTGGCTCTTCTTCTCAAGGAGAGGAGCAGGCTCTCCGAAGCGGAGGATCTCTTCCGGAAGGTTGTGGCCATTCAGAAGCGTGTTCTGGGCGAAGGACACAGTCACACCTTCGGCACGATGGGCAACCTGGCCTCTGTGCTGGTGCGCGCCGGAAAGCTCGATGAAGCGGAGACGATCCAGCGGGATATCCTTGGCATCCTTCAGCAAGCTCACGGGGCGGATCATCGCAGCACGCTTGCCGCGATGTATGGGCTGGCATCCGTGCTCAGGAGCCGCGGAAGGTTGTCCGAGGCCTACTCGATGCACAGCAGCGTTCTTGAAAGCCGCCGCCGGATCCTCGGCGAGAGGCACCCTCAGACCTTGATGTCCATGAACGGGCTTGCTCTCGTGCTCATCGATCTTGAAAGGCTCCCCGATGCCGAGCTGCTTCTCGAGGAAGCGATCGAGACCTCCCGGAGCGCGCTGGGCGCTGTTCACTCGACAACGATCACGATATCGAAGAACCTGGCCGCCCTTCTCGAGGACCAGGGGAAATTCCCGGAAGCGGTGGAGATCTACTCCACCACGGCGGAAGCCTGCTCCGATTGCCTGGGAGAAGAAGACCCCAGAACGGTTTCATTCAGGGAGCGCCTTGAAGGAGCCCTGGGGAGGCTGAGCTCGGCTAGAATTCACCCCCCGCCGGGTAAGGCCAAGTGAGAAGGAGCGGGACGCTCTGTTCACCTTGAACTGGGTCATCCATCCCTCGGATACGGAGCCGACATTTTGCCGTCATTTGCGAGAGCACGAATTCGCCGTGTTCAGCAGAAGGACGACAGGTTTGCCGTTGTCATCCATCTCGAAGAAAATCGAATGTCGTCCATACTCATCGAGTCGCCATCCCTCCTCGTCGGGAGGATCGAAATGGACTATTCTCTTCTCGAGGGGATTGTTGATCGCCAATTGCCCGTCGTCCCAGAGCACGGTGAACTCGGCCTTGGGCCGCGGGAGCTCGTAGCCGCCCAGCAAGGGAACGATCTCCGCCGGAACGCCTTCCTGGATCTCCTTCGGATCGGACTTTCGGTTCAGCTGGATGATCTCATGTATGACCATCTCGGTGACCGAATCCTTCTCGCTTCGGTTGAAGACGAAGAAAAGCCTGCTGGTCAGCTGGCAGACCCATCTCCCCTTCTTGTCCGGATCCATCATGGGAATGACCTGGCCGCGGATATCGGCGCAGAGGCCTCCATCCCGGACAAGCACCTTGATAGTGAGTCCTCCCTGGGCGAGGTACTCCCCTACATATGCCTCGTACTTCTTGACCGCCGCCGCGTCGGCTCCCGCGCCCTGCCCCGAACCGATCCGATGGTCGAGGATCTCCATGGATTTCGTGTTGATGGCCGTGGTCATGGACTCGAGGAGGCCGACGCGAATGTGGCCGGAATCGACGAAGTCAGCCTCGTAGGCGGTGGAATCCACAGGGATCCAGCCGGCCTCGCCCATCCAGATCTCGGTCCAGGCGTGCTGGCCGAATGCCCCTCCCATGTTCGGTATGTACATGCAGCCCCAGACCACGCGCGCGGGGATCCCCACGCTCCGGCAGAAAGCGGCGAGAAGGATCGAATGGGCGCCGCACTCGCCTTTACGCAGGTCGTATGTCCTGCGTGCCGTCATCCCCCCGGGAATCTCATAGGCGATGTTCTCGGCCACCCAGCGGCTGAATCGAACTGAAGCAACCCAGGAGTCTTTCGATCCCTCGGCTATCTTCCGCGCCTTCTCGATGAGCACGGGGTCGTCCGACTCGATGAACTCCTCGGGATCGAGGAACCCTTTGAGGGACTCGTCCTCAATGCTCGGCGGATAACCCGGCGCGCCCTTTCCCTCGTAACGGGGATGCTCGATCTCGAAGACGCCCTCGATGAGGTTGTCCTTAACCGTCCCCTCGAAGCGTTGTCCCGGCACGTTCAGGCTCTCGGGAGTGACCCGGAGTCCCGAGGGCTCCATGACGGCCTTCACCTTCATGTAGCTGATACCGTGGATGTCGGCGATCTTCACGTTGGTCCTGGTGAGGATGGTCGAATCGATGTTCACCAGCTGGACCTTCTTCTTGACCGAGGGATCGGCGAGGCGGGAGACCATGCCGTTCGGAAGGTTCGTCCGGACGACGATACCCGCTTCGACATCGACCCAGACCCTCACCTTGATGCCCGTGGCAAGCGACATGCGGTCCACGATGACGGTCTCGAAAGTCCTTCCAGCGAGTTCCAGCGTCTCGGTGCCGACCTTTGTGCACGTCGTCTTCTGTATTTCCCACTCGCGCACCTCGAGGATGTCGTAGGTCTTCTTCTCCATCCCTTGGCCAACGAGGTCCTTCACGATGTGCGGAAAGAACAGCGTGTTCTCGAGAATGACGCCCTCCGAAAGCTCCACCACCGTTTCCTTGTCGTCGAGCGTGGAGGAGAGGACGACCTTGTTTCCTTCGACAACGACCTTGGATCCCATCTCGACGTCGCCCGATTTAATATTGCTGTCGTGGTACGTGAACCGGCCGGTCTTCGGGTCGATGTGATACGTCAGGTCGAGCGTTGTCTTGAACTCGCTGCCGAGGGCGGCGCGCATCATGAGCACTTCATGTTTCAGCTTGATGGCCGGCTCGCCGTTCATCTCTTCCTTCGACACGGTGATTTCCGCGTAGCCGCAGACGGTTTCGTTGTACTCGATGGCAAAAACGTATGTCCCCTGTTCAACCTGGGCGGACAGGATGCCTGGAAGGAGCAGTGGAACGAGCACACCTGTCAACAAGAGTATTCGTAAGGTCTTCATCTGGATCTCCACTTTTCCCGCATCTCAATGCTGAAGCTCGAAACTACTTCTGATCAGTCAATTGCGAGGCAGAACAGCTCTGTTCGCGGGACCTAAAGACTCGCGGGACCAATTCGTCCCTTTACTACACTATGCGACGGGCGAGCTTCCTCTGCCTCAATGTTTTTTGAATTGGGCGTCTGACAAGCCGCTGAAGTGAACCATATCGGTTCAGATAAGGGGGATCAGAGCACATCCAATCAGATGAATCCATATCACTGAAAAGGAAACTCTGGACAGGACAAGATTTATGTGCAATATGCAATCCTATCACTTTTGTAGGTTTACGAGCTGCACATGAAGGCCGAACCCTCCGCGACAAGGCCGGGATTCGCCTTCACGTGGGCGGATCGTGCTTTGAAAGCTCTGGAGTCAACAACCATGGATGGAATGCCCATCGAGCATCGTCTTTGCGGACTCAAGCATTTGATCGGAAATACACCTCTACTGGCCATCGAATTCAACTATCTCGGCCGGAAGCGTTTGCTTTATGCAAAGGCAGAAAACCTCAACATGACGGGAAGCATCAAGGACCGCATGGCACTGCACATCGTGAGGGATGCCTACATCGGCGGCTCCCTCGCACCTGACGGAGTGATCGTTGAAGCCACAAGCGGCAACACGGGCATCTCATTCGCAGGCATCGGCCGGGCCCTGGGGCACAACGTGGTCATCTTCATGCCGGATTGGATGAGCCGCGAGAGGATCGAACTGATCCAGAGCCTGGGCGCAAAGATCAACCTCGTGAGCAAGGAAGAGGGCGGTTTCCTGGGCAGCATCAAGCGCGCGGAAGAATTGGCGGCCGGAAATCCGGGGGCGTTCCTTCCCAGGCAGTTCTCGAACGAGAGCAACATGGAGGCGCACTACCAGACGACGGGGCCGGAAATCTGGTGGCAGCTCAGGTTCCACTCGCTGAAGCCTGATGCCTTTGTCGCCGGGGTGGGCACGGGCGGCACGATCATGGGTGCGGGGCGCTTCCTCAAGGAGAAGCATCCCACAATAAAACTCTTCCCCCTCGAGCCGGCCAACTCCCCCACACTCTCCACCGGCCACAAGATCGGCAAGCATCGCATCCAGGGAATTTCGGACGAATTCATACCACCCATCGTGAACCTTGAATCCCTCGACGGCGTGGTCAGCGTTGATGACGGGGACGCGATCCTCATGGCCCAGAAGCTGGCGGGCCAGCTCGGCCTCGGAATAGGCATCTCATCGGGAGCCAACTTCCTTGGCGCCCTCAAAGTTCAAAACGAGCTCGGCTCGGACGCGGTAGTGGCCACGGTCTTTCCCGACGATAACAAGAAGTACCTCAGTACCGATCTCCTGAAGGAGGAGCCGGAACGCGACGGATTCCTCTCCTCCCACGTGGAGCTCCAAGGATTCAGAACCTTCAAACGGGTCTGCCACACCTGCTGCGATCCGGTGGAGTGCATGGCTGACGGGCCGCTCAATCCCGAAGAAGTGCAAACACTGCCTCCCTGCCTGCGGCGACAGCAAGCCTGATCCGCCCTGCCGGGAACTCCTGGGCAAGGTATCCGTGAAAGATAGTCTATATTCTCTGCAATCAGGGCGAAGCAGGGGCCAGTCTGATGGCATCAGCAATGACAGCACCGTTTGCATGGTCGGTTATCAGGACACCCTGCGGGCAACTGTTGTCGAACTCCCAGCTCCCGAGGTACACCCACTCGTCTCCGGCGGCCGACTGATCAACACGGATCCAGTTGCTCGTGCCGGTGGCGTATCGAACCTTGAAGGCGACGTTGTCGGCCATGAGATGCATGTAGTCGTGTTCGAATTTCCAGACGTAAACATCATACGTATCGGGGTCGATGACAGTGTCAACCCTCCAGGCAGCTTGTGTGTTACCTGTGCCGGGACCCGTATAGTTGAAGGTGCCGCCGTAAGCGCCATTATGTGACAAGCTGTTCCAGGTTCCTGCCAGTTCAATGAACTCTGCATCTTGGTTGTCGATTACAAATCCGCTGGGATCGTCATAGATTCGCAGAAGCCAACCGGCCCCGCCCCCCTGACCGCATACCATGTAGCCGCCTTCTGAGATTTCACGAAAGTCCAGTGCGGTACTTGTCTGCAGGAATCCGCTGAAGCCGTAATGAGCATCCCATGCCGGGGTACCGTCCTTTTCAATCTCACCGATCCATACTCGCCAATTAGTGTAGGTTCCCTGGTAGAATCCGCAGAAACCGATACGACCATCAGCAGCAAGCATTATCCGGTTGAATACATTCCAGCCAGCACCTGGTCCGTACGTGTTTTCCCATTGGACAGTGCCACTCGAATCGGTTCTGATCAGCAAGCCTGAAGCATTGCCATACTCGCCCACTCGACCTCCGAGATAGAAACCGTCATCCACTTCGACAACCCCGCTGAGCATGTCGAAATCGGGTGTGCCGTATGTCTGCTCCCACTGGACGTTGCCGAGGGAATCGGTCTTGACGATCCAACCGTCATAATCTCCCAATCCCGAGGAGTTGGTCCGGCCGACGATCATGTAACCGCCATCTGCGGTCAGGATCAAATCACCACCGACATCCGTTAAAGCGCCACCGTAGGTTTTCTGGAATATCGTGTCTCCATTCGGGGATAGCTTCCAGAGAATCGCTTCCGTGTTCAGGTCAATGCCTGTCACGTACCCGGTGACTATAATGTCGCCGCTGTCATCGACGGCGATTCCCTTGCCGTTGTCATCTCCTCCATAGTCCCATTCACGCTCCCAGATGACATTGCCGATTGCATCAGTGCGGACTATCCAGATAGCCCCTGTTCCCGGCACGGTCTCACCCGTTTCACCAGTGATGAGATATCCGCCGTCGGTGTACTCGACCATTTTTGACAGGTCCACGGCCCCTGTTCCGTCGAAGGTAGCGGTAGCCAGGAGGTCACCGGCGTCATTTACCGTCCGCATCATGACAGTGGATCCAGTGACACTGATGTGAACGAAGTTGCCGTTATCCGCATGGGCAATCGAATCCAGTGAGCCGACATCAAGGTATCGTTCGTTCCAGACAAGATCGCCCGGCTCTTGCGCAAGCCCGGCACCCACGAAGAGTATGGAAATCAGGAACACTGTTGAGAGTAATACATACGACTTCTTCACGACGGGCTCCTTTTGTCACAAACGATCAGTTGGCTTGGCTGGTGTTATAGATCAACGTTTTTGTTAAGTAAACATATTCCTGTAACTGGGTTACATCAGGAATCGACTGGCAGCTTTCCTCGATCAGATATGATTTCCCATCATAACACATCGATTTATATGCAATGATATTAAATATAGTGAATTCCATTGACCGGGTTCCATCAGGTATCGGCTGGCCGCGCTTGACGGTGGACACCACCTCTTCAGACTTCATGCGGACATTTTCATCTGAAACTGCCCACCCTATCTAAAAGCGAAAAGGTCGGCGAGACGCTCAAGGTTCGTACCGAAAGCGGATCTTTTGGGGCGGCCACTCTAGGACTGGAGATTCGGTTTTCTTGGGGCCGGGATCGTAGCGGCTCACTTCGCGTGGAGGCGGAACTCGAGCCGGTCGATCTGGGCGCGGACTTTCCCGCTGGTCATGTCGCCGTCGATCATGCGCACCCTGAAGTAGAGGCTGCGGCCGCCGTCGGCATGCTCGTCGACGAAGCAGGCCCCCGTCCATCCCAGAGGTGCGGGTACCTTGCCGACCGGCTTGATGGCCGTCGCCCGGCGCGAGGTCCGCGCCTCGACGTAGAAATACAGAGTATCCTCGTTTCTCTTCTCCTGGGCGTACCAGCAGCTCTCGAGGGCCATGCCGGCGCCGTACCAGGTGTAAAGCCGGGGAAAGGTGCAGCCCCACTCCTCGTTGGGCTTGTACTCATTTCGGTGCCAGCGTTCGGGAGCGTGAACCGTGACTTTCGCCCCTCGCTGCACGGTCCGCGCCGGCTTATCCGTCCTGGGACGAACGAGATCGAGCTGCAGCGCAGGATCGCCATAGACCGCCCAGTTGTACAGCTGGTAGTAGTGAAGGCCGCCATCGGTCTCGCCCTTCTCGAGCACCGCGACCAGCGCGCGGTTCTGCGCGACGCGCTGAGCCTCGCCCAGGGTCGATCCGTCGAGCAGCGCGTTCCATATCTCGCTGCGGAACAGGTTCCCCTGCGCAACGCAGCGGCGCATGTTGCCGACGAAAGCCACGGCGCCGTTGCGCAGCAATCGGGTCGCGACGGACCGGTGCTCGGCGTCCTGGTCGAGCGAGGCGGTGCTGCAGCCCGAGGACTCGACCAGCGCCGGTGCCAGGAGGACCGTCGAGTCCCAGGTGTAGGTCTTGCCGAGCTCGGTCCAGGCCGAGTGGGAGCCGTGTACGAGCAGTTCGACCCCGGTCAGCGGCGAGGCGGCATCGAAGGGGGCGCCGCCGGCGTGGTGGCCGGCGGACTTCAAGCCGGCGGTCTCGAACAGGCCATTGCCCGGACCGGCCCACTCGGCGGTCCCGAAACATCCGCGCCACTCCTTGTCGGGAAACTCGTCTCGCGCAAAACCCCGGCAGGCGAGCAGCGTGGCGGACGGCAGGTCCTCGGCAACGAAACGGGCGAAGGCAAGCTCGACGAAAGGATCCGGGTCGGTCTGAGCGAAAGGCAGATCCGAGACGAGGTCCGCATCGATGCCCTGGCCGTGGGCGATCACCGCCAGGGGCAGGGCATCCGGCCAGCCCACCAGGCAGAGATACCTCGCCTTGCCCCTGGCTGCGTCATGGTAGCGGTCCAGGTCCGCTCGGATCTCAGCAGCGGTGGGAGTGGTCAACCAGATCGCCTTGCCCCGCGTTTTCTCCTCGGCGTCGAGGTCCGCTGTCCAGCTGAGACCGCCCAGCTCGAGGTCCTCGCCTGTTCGGACCGGCTGCTCCTTCCTTCCCGTGAATCGACCATCGCAATTGCGATCGAGCTGCAGCCACCAGCGGCCGCTGGACGGATCCTTTCCGGTCAGAAACGGTGTGGCACTTTTATCGAGAGCAGCTTCGCCCCGGCGCCAGCCAGCCGCGCTCGGAGCGGCTCCGGCGGGCGCCTTTTTCAGTTCCTTCTCAGCCTCGAAGCGAAGCTTCCAGCGGGTGTCATAGGGTAGAGGCGCGACCGCGCCCGAGCGGCCAACGGCGAGAACCGGAGCAGCCAGGGCAAGATGGCGGTTCCGCCCTGCAACCGACTCGCGCGGATTGACTGCAGCGAGATAGTCCACGGCATGGCCGCGGCGGATCAGCCAGCGCACGACCTCCTCGCCATCGTCGATCCGCTTCACTTGGAGGCCCTTGACGCGGGGCAGCTTGCCGCGGCCGACGAAAAGGGCCGTCTTGACGCCGAGCGTTTTCAGGGCTTCGAGCGCCGGAGCTTCCAGCACTCCCTCTCGGCACGGGAACAGCGGTTCGTCGAGCCGCCCGGCGAGTGCCGAGGCGGCGAGGGCTGACGCGCGATCGGCGGTGTCGTAGAGCACCGGCCTCTGCGCGGTCGACCAGGCTGCGGCGGCGATTGCTGCCGCGGCTTCGGCAGCAGTTGCGGCGTGCAGGCGTTCCAGCTGAGGCAGGCCGGCGGGGATCGGTTCCGCCGGCTCCGCTCCCACCCAGAGCAGGCGGGCTGGAGCGAGGCGCCTCAGGAAGTCCAGGACCTCCGGCCGCCAGGGCGCTGCCGCGTGCAGCGCGAGGACGAGCGGCTCACCGTTTCGCAGGACTGCTGCCGCCGGCACTGCGGCGAGAAATGCGTCGTCCTCCCAGGAGGATTCCGGGCGGACAGGAACGAGAATGGCGATGCGGCCGGCCTCCGGCGTGGTCTCCTCGGCGCACGTCTCGCTTGCCAGCAGCAGCTGAAGGACGAGCATGAGAAAGGAACTTGCACCGATCCTGCCGGGAAATCTCACTGCGGCTCCCGAAAAAGCACCTTCCGCCTGCTCACGAGACCAACGGACCATCCAGTAGTACACATAGCATAATTCAACAGTCCTTTCACTCTTGCCGCGCTTTCCCGGAATCAGCATCTGAATACGTACTTTCCTCGGATCGATACTTATTGTTGAATTGCGTTTAATCGTCTCCGGAATCCTTCTTTGAGGAGTTGCCTGATGATGCGTTCCAAAGGATTGCTTGCCGTCCTTATTCTTCTCCTGGCATCCTGTCCGTTCCTGCGGGCGCAGGAGAAAGGCGATGGCAGCGCAGGAGAGGGATTCTCCCTCGACCTTGCCGATTCTCCTTGGAAGCTTGAGAAGAGCGCCCCCGCCGAGGGCGGCGGGATGCGGTACGAATATAGCGACCCGCGTAGCGAGAATCGCTCGCTCACACTGATCCTCTGGAGAGTCGGGCGAGCCCACGAGCTCTCCGGCCTGCTCGATTCCGAGCTGCGGCAGATGGGAGCCCGCGGCACGGTCGTGCTTGTCGCGAAAAGCGGGCCGATCATCGCAGAGCTGGAAGGAGCCGCTGTTCGATATGATTTCGAGCGCGAGGAGGACGGCGAAAGCCTCGTGATCGATGCGACCTATTTCCAGACCGGCGATGTGCTTGGCCGGTTGTGTGTGACGCTTCCTGCCGGGGAGAAAGCCGATCTCGGCAAGGAGGCCGGCTCGGCGCGCAAGGCTCTCCGATCCGGGGGGGCGCTTGTCCCGCCGGCCGAGAGGAAAGGCCCACCGCCGCCACGTCCGATCCACATCGAGAATCCTGATCCAGACCGTATTGTCACGGTGATCCACGATTCCGGGCCAGACCGGGCCTACGCCTTTCTCGAGGCCCTCCCCGGAGCGGCAAGGGCCAACCGGGGTCTCCCGGCTCTCCTCGTTGTCGGAGCACGACTGTCGGAGTCGGCCCGGCGATATCTCGAAAAGTACCGACCGGGAACGATCCGCCTGATCGGTCCCCCTCATCCCGAACTGCCCCAGGCGCGCAAGGCAGAGGAGGAGCGGCCGGCAGGTGGAACGGTCGTTGTCTGCGAGAGGCGGCTTGGCCCGGCTGTGCAGGCGGCGTGCCTGGCCATGCGGCTCGATGTCCCGCTCTTCCTCGCCGGTCCGAATCTCGATGACCGCCTGCTCGAGGCGCGTCCGGATAAGATCCTGGCTCTGGGTTCGGTCCACGTTCCGGCGGGGATGCCTGTCCGTATTCTGGAAGAACCAGCCGACGTTGCCGCGGCTGCAGGCGGAGCCGGATACATCGCGCTCTGCAACGTCGATGAAAGCCGGGGGCACGGAGCAGCCGCGCTGGCCGCCCCTCTGGCTGCCGTTCATGACGGTATCGTTGTTCCAGTTGATGTGGATACAACCCTCCATTCCGTCGCGCTCGAGGTCGTTGAAGAGAAACCGGCCGGTCTCGATGAGTCCGCTTCCGGCAGGTACCTTGCGACGCGGTTCGACCAGGGCGACAGCCAGCTCCTGGCGGCGGCACGGGGGACGGCTGATGTCTGTGTCGGTTCGGGGCTGGCGCCTCGCTACGACAGGCTCCGGATCGACCTCGACGGCGATGGAAAGCTTGAAGAGAACGAGGAACCCCGGATCGGCTCGAAGATCGATCTTGGAGGACGGCTCTTTCACCTGACGTATCATTACGCTCATCCCTTCGTCCCCTATCTCCGAAGCGAGCTCATCCTTGGCGAGGCTGATCCCGACGAGATACGAAGCAGGATCGTCGACATCACTCGTGCCGTGAGCGGCATCGAGCATCTGGCCATCGTTGGCACTCCCGATCGCATTCCCTTTTTCTACCGGGAATGCGAGGCTTATTTCGAATGCTTCGACATCAAGCAGGAGCTCCCCAGCGACGCGCCCTATGCCAATCTCGACGAGGACTCCTACCTCGAGCTTGCCGTCGGACGGATCCCGGTGGAGGAGCTCGAAACAGGTTCCGCGATCACGGCGACCTTTGCGACATATGCCGACCTCGCTGATGGCGCCGCTCATCAGGCTACAACGATTCAACCGGGATTCGCCGCCATGGAAGGCTCCCTCCCCTGGGTTCTTCCCAATGCAGAGGCTCTGATACGCGGCATCGAGGGGGATCTCGCCGCCGCGGGGATCGAGGTCGACGGATATTACCGCGACCAGGTCGACATCGACGACGTCCTCGCCGACCTGGGCCATTCATCATGGATTGCCTACTTCAACCACTCCGGTCCGCACAGCTGGGGAATCCATCCGCGATCCTCGATCGTGGCCACCAGGGCTCATCGCCCGCAGGACCGTCCCCTTCCCCCCCTCGAGGGAACGCCGGTCGTTTTCGGCGGCGGGTGCTCGTCAGCCGCTCTCGATGTGGGGATCGCGAGCCGGTCGACCTTTGCCGGCCGATTTCTCGAGCTCGGCGCCGCTGCCTACCTCGGCAACACCCGCGTCGCCTCGGCGCACTCGGAATACCTGGTCAAGCTCTTCTTCGCACGCCTCGCCTCGGGTGAGGTCAGCATCGGACAGGCATACCGCGACGGGCGCAACTTCATGGCCCATCTTCTCGAGCAGGGTCATCTCGTTTCGGATCTCGACCTGGCGATCGAGGACGGTTTCCAGGACTTCCTCTGGGGGCAGTACTACATCATGAACATCTTCGGGGATCCGGCCCTGATGCCGACCCTGCCGTCATCGAACGACCGTGATCCTGTGGATGTCACGATCAGGAAGACGTCGCGATCGGATCGACTCCGGCTCATCGTGACGAACCGGGGAAAGGACCGGTGCGATCCGCTCCAGATCATGGCGGCTCCCGGGCAGGGCACGCCGAGGGAGATATTCGCGCTCACGGGGCCGGGCATGACGGCGAGCAAGATGCCTGGGCGGTACGTTCGCGACGGGCTTTCTCCCATCAGGACGATACCGGAGGTCCAGCCGGGTGCCTGGGTCGATGTCGCACTGCCTGACGGTGCCCGTGATGTGGATGTGGTTCTTGCGACGGGGCCGAAATGGTGTGATCGTGGCTTCACTGTCTTTCCCGGCGCGGCGGGTGAACCGAGGCTGCAGATGTTCGTACCTCTGGTGCGATCTAGCGTCGAAACCGGCAAGGGGAAGGTCGCGAGACGCGTGGAATTCGACGTTTGCTTCCGGATCGATTCCGGTGATTCCGGAGCTTCAGTGAGGAACCAGCGGGTGCCGCGGGTCCATGTCGAAAAACCTTGGTCTGCCAAGCGCTCTCGCAAAACAAGGATCAGTCCGGAAGCCCGCAAGATCCTGCGCAGGATCGAAAGCCTGCGCAGCCCGATCGAGGCGGCGGGACTCGATTCCCTCACATGGACGATGAGCAACCCGCAGCCGCGGTTTTACGGTCAGGCCAGGTTTTTCGGCCGTTGGAAGAAAGGCACCACGACGATCGAGGCAGTGGATCTTCCGCCCACTCTGCAAGCACGCAGGAAGCAGCTTGAAGAGGCTCTCGCGGAAACGGTGGACATCGCCCTCGGGAGTCCGATGCCGTCGACGCAAGGGATGCTTGTCGATTCCGTGGAGCAGGAAGGTGACGATGACCTTCTTGTCCTGACTCCCATCGACGGCGGTGAAGGAGACCAGCGGACCGAGGTTCACGTTTCGAAGCAAGGGTTCGTGAAGCGGATAATCGAGCACCAGTTCGGAACCATCCGCGAGACGCATCTCAAGTGGCGCCAGGATGCAGGTAATCACCTGCTAACGTGCCGCACCAGCTTCGATCCGCGCAACCCTGCAGTGAAGACAGCCCATGAAGTGAGATACGCTCTCAGTAACGGAAGCCTTCTCCCCGAGAGGATCACGCTCCACCTGACCGGTCGGTTTCCCCGTGGCCTGGACTTCGAGTTCGCTTATCCACGCCCTGCTGGCTCGTTCTGAAACGGGCCCCTCCTCGCTCACCTCACTGAGGCGCTGCACATCACGGAAATTCCGCGCCGATCTCAAACATCAATAAGATAGCCGGTCAGAGCGTAGGAGTAAGTTCCCACAGTACCCTGTTGATTCGAGAACACGACCTGCGATCCAGGTGCGAACGCGAGCCCCACCGCCGAAGAAAATGGGCCGTCACAGGAATTCATGTGTTGATAGTGACTTCCGAGAAAGACACAGTGTCGCTTGACGGTTTCAACACCCCTCAGTGCCTCGAGTAGATCAGCTTCCCTATTGTTATAGGCGTAGTATTCGGCATCGGTAATCACAAGCCAGCGGTCGGATGGAACAGTATAGACGACGTCATAACTCCCAATATGTTTATCTGTGATAATGACAATATCTTCCGGTTTGGGCGGCCATCGTTGATTTCTCCATTCCGAATCCGTGGAATACGCTGGCCCGGCAAGATTCGAGCTCTGGCTTCGGCCAGCGGTGCATAATTTCCGATGATGTAGACCATGAACGAAACCACTGCAAGGAACAGGAGCGTACTCATCACTTTCTTTCTGATTTTTCACTCCTCCGCGATTAGAATTCCCACCTGCCTATGAACCGTTCTCAGCAGTAGTCGGTTCCAACGCTGATCCTGTTCTTCTCTGGCTGGAGATCCTGTTTGGATTGGTGCCACCAGACTACAGCTGGACATCAATCAAATGGCGGTTCGTCTTCAGCGCATCATGACATCCTTGCACCAGGTTGACTCTTTACAACCAGTGAAGAAGCCCTCTCCTCACCTGATGTCGTAGGGTTGGACATGGCTTCCTCCTCTTCTGGAAATGACATCAAGTGGAGAATGTGACTCCAATGATCCATGCGGAAGAATATCGGGAAGTGCTCAAAAAACAAAAAACCAGGCTACTCGACTGTCACTACCATGAGGTTCGTCAACACACTTCCCGCCAGAGCCTGAAAAGGGTACGCCTCACCGGAAAGCCAATTGCCTGGGATAGTTCCCTGTAGAATTGAGAGCCCGTCAGAGTCGATGTCCGGCATGGGCATCCGACGAATCGGCGTGAGGAGGTAGAGATCGCCATAGGGTGTAGCCTGCGGCGGATCCTGGATGCCGGATCCGAGTCCCAGTGTCACAGGTGTCGTTGCTGGTATACCGACAACCTTCACATCGATCGGGCCGCCGGGGAGCACGTCTCCGATGAAATACAGATGGAGGTGGAACTCGTCGCCCCCCATGTCGACAGCGCCATCGTGGATGCGGGGATCTCCTTCGAAGTCATGGATTTCAGTGACGACCGAGTTTTCACCGGTATTCCGGCACGGGGAGTCCCAGGTCAGGTGGAAGTCGCCGTTTGCCGAGTCGGCAAACAGAGGATCCGCGTCGATGTTGCCTGTCCCGGTCCAACCGCCCTTGACGTCGCAGTAGGTGACAGACGGAGTGCCCAGATCCGCGTCGATCTCGGCTCCCGTTTGAGCGTTGTTGTTCCAGAAGATCGAGTTGACAACGGTCGGGGAGCATGCGTAGCAGTAGAGTCCACCGCCCTTGATGCCGGCACTGTTACCACGGAACGTGTTGTTCGTGATGGGGGTGTTGGTTTCGCAGTAGATCCCCCCACCGAGGTTTGCTGCCGTGTTGCCGGAGAACAGGTTGCTGGAAACGGTTACATCAAGGTTGGAGCAGAAATACCCTCCGCCCCTGTCGTCTGCCGTGTTTCCCTCGATGATGTTGTGCGTGATCGCCACGTCCCCGCTCCAGCAGAGGATCCCGCCACCATCGGCGATATCTCCGTGCGCTGAATTCCCCCTGATTATGTTGTTCGATATGGTCCATGCCTGATAATCGCCGTACTCGCAATAGATTCCTCCGCCCCCGAAATACCAGAAGCTGGACGTGGCGCTGTTTCCCTCGATGATGTTGTATTCGATCGTCGGGCAGGCTGCAGTGCAGAAGATCCCGCCTCCAGAACGGGCCAGGTTGTCCCTGATCAGGTTGTTCGTGACGACCGGCTGCTCCGTGTTGCTCAAGTGGATCCCGCCGCCGACACCCCCCCTGTTGCCTTCGATGGTATTGTTCGTGATTATCGGCTCGCAGTTGTAGCAGTGGATTCCACCGCCGCCGTCATTGTCACTGGTGTTCCCGGAGATGAGATTGTACGAGATGATCGCGGCCGGGGGAGAGAGAGGGTACTGGCACCTGATGCCGCCTCCACCGGATCCCGTGTTCCCCTCGATGATGTTGCCGGTGATGATCGGACAGGCATCATTGCAATAGATACCGCCGCCATAGTACGAGCCGGCATCGTTTTCCGTGATGATGTTGGAGGTAATTGTCGGAGAGGACTGATGTCTGCAATAGATCCCTGCACCGGCAGTGCTGCCGCCGTTCGTCACCGTGAAACCGGAGAGGACCGAGTATTCGCCTTCCCCGGACAGGAAGCTGACGACACTGTTGGCCTGGTTCCCGTCGATCACCGTGCCCTCCGGCCCCGACTCGCTCTTGACCGTAATCGCCTTCCCCACGAAGTCGATGTTCTCCACGTACGTCCCCGGTCTGACGATTACCGTGTCTCCATCAATTGCCGCGTTGATGGCCCCCTGAATGGTCGCGTGGTCGTCCGGCACGTAGATGTCTGCTCCTCGAGCGAGGCAGAAGGAAAAGAGGCAGACCAGTGTACCGAATGCAATGAGTTTCCTGCCCATGACTTACCCTCCTCCTCTCGGAAACGATTCTGGATGGAGAATGTGCCTCCACTTCTATTTGCGAGAAAACATCGGAAAGTGCTCAAAAAGACGCATTATCTCTGTTGGATCGGCATGTCACCGAATGATGTCTTCGTAGCCAACAGCTCTACCAGAGAATGACGGAGCCCCCTGAAAAGCGTCAGGATCCGGCCACATAGAGGACAGTCGCCGAGAGGATCTTCTGTTCGTCGTCCGGACGGTCGCCGGCGCCCCGGGGCGTATTTGCAATGGCGTCGAGGGCCTCAAAGCCCGTGACGAGCTTGCCGAAGATTGTGTACTTGCCGTCGAGGTGCGGCGCTTTGGCGTGCACCACAAAGAACTGGCACGAGGCCGAGTTTGGATCGGCAGCACGAGCCATCGAGAGGGTACCCCGCACGTGCTTCTCGGCGCTGATCTCCGCGTCGAGCCGGCGCGGACCGTCGCCCCTGCCGGTGCCGGTCTTGTCGCCGCCCTGGATCATGAAGCCGGGAATCACACGGTGGAAGATCACGCCATCGTAGAAGCCGGTGTAGGAGAGATCCAGGAAGTTGCGCACGTGATTCGGCGCGAGATGCGGATACATCTCGCACAGCATATCGCCCTGGTTCGTATGCAGGAGAACACGGTAACTGGCAAGGTCCTTGTCCGCGATCTTCGAGGGATCGATGAAATCCAAGCCCGCAGGAGCCGGCTTGATCAAGCCGACTTCGCGCGGCCCACCCTCGGCATAGGATAGGGTGAAACGATCCTGGATATTGGCTTCGACGAGAGCCGGGCCAAGGTCGAATGTCAGGGAGAGGTGAGCGCCGGCGGGAAGGGTCAAGGTACTCCTGTTGCGCCTACCGAGGTTTTTACCGTTTACCTTGAAAGCCGAGGCGGTCAAACTCCACGCAGGGATCTTGGCGGCCTTCTCGGCAGTGTGGATACCGATCGTCACCTCATAGGCGCCACCCATGATGTAGACATCACCGCCGGTCCACTCTGTGGTGAAGTCGGTATCTGCAGCACCGGCAGAGGAAGCCACAATGGCACCAACGGCAAAAAACAGGGTTGTAGCTATTTTCATGCTTCTTTATCTCCATTCTACTTGATGAAAGCCGCCTCCGTCTCGAAGGCTAAGTGAAACAGGTCCGAGTTTACCGGGATGATAGATATGTCCAAGGAATATCTCATGACAGTAGCTTAATTACCGCAACACTGTCATAATGAAGACCGGTTCTTTTTCCAACCGGTCGAGGCGCAGAAGATGGACACATCCAGACCCTATATTCGAAGTCTCATTCTTTTCCTGGCCATCACCGCGGCTGCCAGCTCGTTCCTGTCTTTCCCTGCCAGCAGTGCGGTAGGTTCGGACGATGAACCGGTGAAAAAGCCCGACTGCAGGTACTGCAAGGATCAGGGATGGATCCCCTGCAAGCGACATAAAAAGAAGAGCCACGAGATGGAATCGTGCTCCATCCGCTGCAGCGAGACCATTGGCTGCAAGAAGTGCGGTGGAACACTGAAGACCCCCTGCAACAAGTGCGACATGGACATCTCCGGGCAGCTGGCCGCGGAGCGCGACGTCAATTTGAAGTGGCTGGAGGAGATGAAACGGATCGACGAGGTCATAAAGCCTCGCAATAACATCATGCATTGCGAGTCAGCCCACTTCAAACTCACCTACAACATCAAAATGATCACGCCGGAAAAGAGGGGCCTGAAGACCCATGAGGGGATGCACCTCTACCTGGAACGGCTGGAGGAGTGCTACGAGCAGGTGTGCGAGGACCTCGGTGCAAAGGACGACGATTTTCTGGCCAAGACGCACGTGATGATGTGGGAGCGGGAGGCGGAGGTCGTTCGCTCGGCATCCAATTTCTGCCGCCAGAACTCCAATACCAAATCGTATCTGCTGGGCGCCGCACCCATCTTCACCATCTACTACAACAAGGGCTTCCTTCACGAGGAATACGAGCTCCACCAGGCCGTGGTGCACAACGTGGTTCATTGCCTCCTCTCCAACGTGTGGGACGGCATCTGGCCGGGCAACATCAAGGGGGGATGGTTGGATGCAGGATTCGCCCACCATTACGAGCTCAAGTTCAAGCAGTACGGCGGCGGGGTCAGGAACTACTGCTACAGGGAAGGTGATACGGCCGTCCGCTTCAAGTTCGGCAGGTGGGAATCAGCAGTGCGCATTGCCGTGGACAAGGGGGAAGCCCCCTCCTTCCTGAGCGTCGCGTCCAAGAACATCGACATGCTGCAGCCGCAGGATCACATGTACTCCTGGTCGTACGTGGATTTCATCCTCAAGAAATATCCCGGCAAGTTCGGCGAGGTGGCCAAGCTGGTCAAGAAGCGGAGACCACTTTCAGAGGTGTTGAAGGAGAGCCTCGGAATGAATCCTTTCCAGTTCGAGGAGAAATGGAATGAGTACGTTCAGGGCGCATACTCTTCAAAGGAACAGCCCTGGGGAAAGCCTGTCGGCGGTCGCCGCAAGTAGATCTCGCCGCAATACTGGACCCAGCCGACTCGAGCAATCTTGCCTATTCCCCAACACCTTGCCCAGCGGAATCCTAGTCTCGCCTTTGGCTCGGCTCCCCCCAAGAAGATTCGCTTCACGCGACAACTATCCTGACACAGGGGGGCACCCTCGACGTGCTTTGTTCCAGTCCCCGTTTTCCTCGGCGCTCAGGTGTTCGGATTCGCCTGGAATGTGATCCCGAGCTATATGTTGTGACCAAGCCCGGGCGCGCCGCCCGTAACCTTATTGAACAAAGGCGGTTATGCCCCAGCTGAGCCACTTCGCTTCACAGGAAGAGAGACGAGCAGCTCTCTTTCCCATGCGAAAATATTGAAAGATTCGGATTACTATCATTGCATCTTGCCGGTAGACAGGCTATCTTCTCGACTTCGATGTAGGATTCGGTTGTGAACAATCTCACCTCCCCTCATCGGGCGGCCGATCCAAATCAGTGAAATGCGGATCGTCGTTCTGCCGACAATGGCGCACAACAGAACCCCCTGCCAGGGTAGCGCCTTAATCACGTCTCGCCTCCGACTGTTGTGGCGGCAGCACAACAGCGTTCCGGGATCCCGCTCTTCGTGCGTGTTCCGGAGCCCATCAAGAAACACCAATTACCATGTCCTACTCGAGAACTTCCGGGACATCGAGAGTCACCGGAACCGAATCAACAAGACTCTTCGACTTCACGACCTTCCGTTTGAGATCCGAACTCCTGCGCGCCGTCGCGGCTGCCGGTTACGTGGCACCTCGCCCCATCCAAACGAAAACAATCCCACCGGCCCTCGAGGGCCGTGACGTTCTCGGCCTGGCCCAGACTGGCACGGGAAAGACGGTGGCCTTCGGGCTGCCGGTGCTCGAGCGACTGCTCGCAAGACCGGAGCGAGGAACTCGAATCCTGGTCGTCGCCCCAACGCGTGAGCTCGTGTTGCAGATCGATAGTGAACTCCGCAGCCTGGCAAGGTTCACCCGCCTCCGGACGGTCACGATATTCGGCGGCGTTTCGGCGCAGGCACAGATCCAGCAGTTGCGACGCTGGCCGGAAATCATCGTCGCCTGCCCCGGGCGACTCCTGGATCTTCTCGGACAGGGTCACGTCCGCCTTGACCACATCGAGGCGTTCGTCCTGGACGAGGCGGATCAGATGTTCGATATGGGATTCCTTCCCGACATCCGGCGCATCATTGCCTCGCTACCCGAGAAACGTCAGAACCTTCTCTTCGCCGCGACGATGCCTCGAGAAATCCGGCGGCTCACGGAGCAGATTCTCTGCAAGCCTGCTGTCGCCGAGCTGGAACACTCGACACCCGCGGGAACAATCGATCATTCGCTCTACTGGGTGCCGCAGAAGGGGAAAATCGATCTTCTTCGCCATATCCTCGATGAGAAGGGATGCAGTTCGGGAATCGTCTTTACCCGGACAAAGCATCGCGCCAAGCGGCTTGCGCGGGATCTCGAAAAAAGAAAATACCGGGCCGTCGCGCTGCAAGGGAACATGTCACAGTCGGCGAGGGACCGTGCCATGACGCAATTCCGCCGTGGGCGGTTCGATATCCTCGTGGCGACGGACATCGCCTCTCGCGGTATCGATGTCGAACAAGTCTCCCACGTCATCAACTTCGACATTCCGAACACACCTGACGCTTACACGCACCGCATCGGCCGGACTGGACGCTCTGAGCGCAGCGGCACTGCATACACCTTTGCGTCCTACGAGGACGCTGAACTCGTGCGAGCGATCGAACGAAAAATCGGAGAACGAATCCTCCGCAACGAGGCAGAGGGCTTTACGGTGCCTGAACCGAAGCAGAAGAGCCGAAGCACGGCTGCATGTGTAGGCAAGAGCCAACCGAAGCGCGGACGGCCCGGCAACAGCCAAAGGAAATCATGGTCGAAGAACCGAGGACAGCCGAAAGGCCGTCATGGTGCAAGGCAACCCGGACGTGCGAAGCGATGACTCCCTTCACCATCTCCAAACATTGAACCGCTTCACGCAGATGATCTTGTCGCGCACTACGTGGGCGGCCGGCATCTTGCCCTAGTATGCGTGAGCATTGCGCTCAAGGCCCTTGGGCTTTCTGTCATGCAATCACGCGCCTTCTTGGTCAGCTGGCAACGAGCTTGAAATCATTGCATTTGAGCCAGTCCTCAGAAATCAGGGGACTCCAATTCAATATTTTTGGAGTAAGCAAATAAAAAATAAATCAAGTGCAATTCCGCCAGTTTAAGATAGTATCAACTAGTAATGGATCGACTGAGTAAACTAGAGACGTGAGAGACCCAACTATTCCTTCCTCCTCAACTTTCCTCAATCGGCATGACGAGTATCGGGCTCTGAGGAGCCATTTTATTCACGACCTTGATCTTGGATCCGGGGTCGCTATTTCGTACTGGAGTATTTCATGGGTAAAAAATTGTATGTAGGTAACTTGAGTTTCGACGTGGACAACACAACGCTTGAAGAGCTATTCAGCACCTATGGCACAGTGGCAGATGCGACGGTCATCAATGATCGCAACACAGGCCGCAGCAAAGGTTTCGGCTTCGTCGAAATGGGAACTGATGAGGAGGCCAAGGCGGCCATCGCTGGACTGGACGGCCAGGACTGCCAAGGCCGTGCTCTCAAGGTGAACGAAGCCAAGCCTAGGGAAAATCGCGACGGCGGACGCCGCAACTTCTGATGCTGTAAGATCCGCTAAATTCCTTCCATTCAAAATCAGGATGGATCCCCACTGAAAGGCGGGGATTCCATTCCGAGGAGTGTCCGGAGACCATATTTCGATCTCTCCAAGGCTCATCGGACACACCCTTCATTGTATTAGTCTCACCCTATCCATAGCACAGCGATCGTTTGGAGCTTTGCATGAAAGTCTTGTTGTCTTCCGTTTTTGGACCGTACGGTGTGGACGATGCCTATGGCCGCAAAGAAAACCTCATGGAACTCCTGCACAATCAGGTTACGCGGGAGCAAGGGCTGTTTTCGCTGCGTTTTAACCATCCGAGCTTCGGTTTGTACTTCATCGCTGAGAATGTCAATGTTCCTACTGCTGTTCTCGATTTCCCCTCTGAAAAGCGTTTCATCAAGGAGATCAAGAAAGGATATGACTACGTTGGTGTTTCGTTCATCGTTCCGAATTTCCTCAAGGCCAAGCGGATGGCGGATCTCGTGCGCAAGCACGCCCCGGCGAGCAAGATAATACTCGGCGGCCATGGAACATCGATTCCGGGGGTCGACAACCTAATCGAAAATGACCATATCTGCCGGGGAGAAGGAGTGAAGTGGTTTCGTACACTTCTCGGTGAAGATCCAGAACGCCCGTTCAAACATCCAAATTTGCCCTCAACTTTCGGCAGACGTGTTCTTGGTGCGCCCATGAAACCTGACACGGCGATCCTGATCCCGGGAGTCGGCTGTCCGAACGCCTGCCGGTTCTGTTGCACGTCCCACTTTTTCGGTAAGGAGTATACCCCCTACTTCCAGACCGGGCAGGAGCTTTTCGACCTCTGCGTGCAGATCGAGAAGGATACCGGGTTCAACGAGTTCGCTATCATGGATGAAAACTTTCTCAAGTATCCCGACCGGGCACGTGACTTGTTGCAGCTCATGGAGAAGAACGGCAAACATTATCGATTCAGCATTTTCAGCTCCGCCGAGACTGTTGTGGAAGCCGGCGTGGAGTTCCTGGCACGCCTGGGCGTCACATTCATCTGGATCGGTGTGGAATCGAAGTACGAAATGTACGAGAAGAACAGAGGCATCGAGTTGAAGCCCCTGATCCGCGAACTGCGGGATCATGGCATCAGCGTGCTTGCTTCGGCAATCCTTTTCTTGGAGCACCATGACAAGGAGACGATCTGGGAAGATATAAGGTTCGCCGTTGACCTCGAATCCGATCTCGTCCAGTTCATGCAGCTTGGTCCAGCTCCTGGCACGGCGCTCTACCGGGACTATGACAAGAGAAACATCCTGAGGAAAGACATCCCTTACGAGGAGTGGCACGGCCAGCACACGATCTGGTTCGATCATCCCCATTTCTTTCCCGAAGAAACCGAGCAAATCCTTCGGGAGGCGTTTCGCTTCGATTACAACCGGCAGGGAGCGTCTTTGCTTCGCATGTGCGATACGGTCATCCGGGGCTACAGGACCATGGCTGGATTCGAGGACCCGTACATGGCAAAAAGGCGTGAGCTCATGAAGCAGTATGCAAACAAATTCCGTCCTGCCCTGGCGGGACTGAAACGGTTTGCTCACAACAACCGAACACGCCGATTGACCGAGGAGGTCATTGCAAAATACGACGAGGAGCTGGGGCCGAAGTCATTCAAGCAGATGGTCCTGTCGGCGGCGACATTGGCTTTCGCACACAGGGAAGCAGGCCGAGTGTCCCGCGGTAAAAACAGATACCAACCCAGGGTCAGCAGAACCAAGTATCGTATGTCAGCGAAAGACCTCGTAGTGGAACGATTGAAAGGAAAGAAGCTCTCAAACCTGCTCGAACTCGACATCAAATGGAGTCAGACGTCGGTCATCGTGAAACTCAACGGTATCCTTGACAAGACCAATGCCAAAGCTCTGGGAAAGAAGATCGGAAGATATCTTAAAAAGCAGGGAGGAGAGTTGATGGTCAATCTCGACCGTCTCGAGATTATTGAGGATGGAGCTTTGGCCAAATTGCTCAAGAAGATCAAACGATTCCAGGGACGAGCGAGGATTGTCCTCGCAGAAGAGGCACACATCGTCCGCGAGGCTATTGCAGGACTACCCGAGAGTCTCAACTGGCTCGTCGTGACGAATTCCCAGGAACTCTGCCGTAATCATGAACGTATCTAGTCCCAAAATAAGCGTGTTTTGGAATTCGGTGGATTTTTTGCTTTATCGAAC
>CAYZWU010000025.1:0-73760 GCA_964482235.1 uncultured Phycisphaerales bacterium | reverse complement strand
GGATAATCCTCGCTCATGACCGGCTACACTATATGTCGTGGCAGGTTGAGTCAAGCAAATACCCCTATCTGCCATTGACAGAGCGTATTTACCTACGCTGATAGCCCAAAAAAAAATCCAATTTTGTGAACAAAACCGGGTTCTTTTGCCCTGCCTGAAAGAAAGTCGACAATAACGGCAAGCCGGGGATCAGTACTGCACCAGCGTTCCCTCCCGCTGGGCGCGCAGCACTGCCTTCTTGAAGCAGAAGAGACTGACCGGGACACTGATGCAAACGAAGACCAGCAGAACGGTTATCTGCGGCAGGATGGCGGAAAGGGACTCGCCCTTCAGCAGGATGCTCCTCAGTCCTTCAGCTCCGTAGGTGATTGGGAGAATGAAGGAGATCTTCTGCATCCAGGGCTCCAGCTTGTCTACTGGAATGAACACACCGCCCAGCAGCATGGAAAGCGCCCCGAAAAAGAAGCCCACCGGATCCCCGCGCTTGAAGACCATCACGAAGCTGGCGGAGATCACTCCCATGCTTGAGAAGATCATGATGGTCAGGAGGAGAATAACTCCGGCCAGGAGGAGATTCCCCTGCAGCTCGATATCGTAGAGCAGGCTCGCTGTCACGAGATAGATCGCAGCCGTGACGGTTGCCCAGAAGAAGCTCCATGTCGAGGAGGCGATGACGATGGTCGAGACCCTGGCGGGCGTCATCAGCAGTGCTTCCAGCGTGCCCATCATCTGTTCGTTGCGGATGGCCGTGGCAAATCCCTTGAAGCCGGTCTGGAAGTAGCTCATCAGCGCAAGCCCCACGGCGGCAAAGGGGAAATAGCCGCCGTATTCATCGAACGCCGCATTCTCGCCCACGAGTTTGGCGATGAACGAGAAGACGGTGATCGTCAGCACGATCGACAGGATGCGGAAGCCGAAATCGAGCCGATAGCTTGTTTCCATCAGGGCATCCCGGATCAGGAACGCCCGTACCGCCCGCATCAGCTCCCTCACGCCTCAATCCTCCCTGTCAATCTCCTGCATGATCTCCTTGAGGCCAAGCTGTGTCGTTTCGCACGATTCCAGCTCGGCGCCGGCCTTCATCAATTCCGACACGGCCCGATGGAGCGCCCCGTCGCCCCGCTGCCGCTCGAACCGCACGCGGAAGGTCCCCTCGGCAACGGGAACTACCTCGTTATCCGGCAGGGAGTTGCAGCAGGCTCTCACGGAATCGACGTCAACGGGCCAGCGAAGGAGTAGATCCACCTTCTCCCGCCCCTGGTACCTGGTGCGCAGCTCGTCGAGGCCGGCGCAGGCCTTCACCTCACCGCGGCTCAGGATCGCCACGCGGTCGCAGAGCTGCTCGACCTCCTCGAGGTTATGGCTGGTGATAATCACCGTTCTCTTTCCCGATCCGCCGATCCTCTCGGAGATCAACTGCCTCAGCTCGTCGGCCGCAATCGGATCCAGGCTTCGCGTCGGCTCATCGAGGAGCATGAGGGAAGGATCGGGCAGCAGCGCCCTGGCAAGAGCCAGCCTCTGCTTGTTTCCGTTGGAATACTCCCGGAACGGCCTGTGCCCGAGATCTCCCAGGTCGAAGAGATCGAAGAGCTCGTCGATCCGCCGGCGCGCCGCGGTCATCTCCATACCGAAGAGCCTCGCGTAGAAGAGCATGTTCTGCAAGCCGCTGAGCCGCCAGTAGAAGCTCCTCTCATCGGATGTGACGAGCCCCGTCTTCCTCTTCAGATCGCGGCTCTCGCCCGTCGAATCCATGCCAAAGACCTTCACGGTGCCGGAGGTCGGCACGAGAAGCACGGCGATCGATTTGACCAGCGTTGTCTTCCCCTGGCCGTTTCGTCCCACGAGACCGAAGATCTCTCCCGCCCGGATCTTCAGGGTCACGTTGCGCAGCGCCACGATCTCGTCCGCTCCCGGTCGGCGCAGAAGCCGCCTAAGCCGCCTCATGGGCCGCTTGAACACCTTGGTCAACCGATCGACCTCAACGGCATACTGATCCATGATGCGGCTCTTTGCTCCAACAACGCCTCACCGAAGACGGCTGATCAGATCTCCCTTGTGCTCACGCATGATTCGCCAGATTCGATAGGGATAGGAGAGGAACGACAGCCATGGCGGAAGAGCCATGGTGTACCTGTCCCGGAATTCCGGTCTCGTCACGGCACGAAGATACCTGAAAAAGAAGGGCCACCGCCTCGAGACAGGCCTGCCCGCTCCCGATGGATCCGACAGCTCGGTGACGTAGCTGAACCACTCGGAAAAACCGGGCAGCCCGAAATCCTCGCGGAACAGCCGCGCTCTCACCAGTGCGGCCAGGGCGCTTCTCCGGAAGTCCTGACGGATCCGGGACCGTGTCTCGCCGGGAAAGGGAGCTCCAAGCAGCACATTCGCGAGATGAAGCCCCAGGGCGACGGATTCCATGCAGCCGAGCCTGACGGCTTCATCGAGCACGGCATCCCAGTCGATGTTCCAGTGGACCTCGACGAACCGGGCGATGTCATGGATCCACTTCAGCCTGGCCCACTGATGCTTGTCGCCGCCGTGAATGCAGAGAATCAGAAAGGTCGCCTCGGGCGGCAGGGTCAGCAGAGTGGCGTTGGCCAGCTCGACGGGAACCGCCCGATCCCAGACATAGCTCGACTCGAACCGTGAGAAAAAGGGCTCCGGAAGTATACGCCAGTGGATCTCCAGGTGGATGTTGCGCTCCGGATCGTCGAAGTTGTACTCGCAGTCCGAATCGAGCAGCGCCAGCTCCTCGTCGCGGCTCAGCTCCTTCTCGGGCCTGTATCCCTTGGCAATCAGCAGGTCCTTTGCCTTGAGAACATCTTCCTTGTGGACCAGGATGTCGAGATCCCAGAACTCGCGCAGCCCGATGTTTTCATGGATCGACGAGGCCAGCAGAGGCCCCTTGTACGGCAGCGCCTGGATCGACGCGCCCTCGAACAGCCGGACCACGTCGACCAGTTCCTTGAGAAAGTACATACAGCGCACGCTGTTCTGATAGAACCCGCTGCGCAGCTGCTCCATGATGCCGGGAGGAACCTTTTCGGGTACCAGGCCGTTGAGCCGCCAGTAGAGGAGGGAATGAATCCGGTTGTGGCTGGCGAGACGGAGCAGCAGGTCCCAATCCATCTCCTCATCGAGAAGAGCCCGGATGCGGGTCTGCCGGTCCTCCTCCGAACCGACGCGGGCCGCGGCGAGGAGAAGCCGGGCTTCGGGACGAAATCCCGGATACAACGTGCCTTTAACCGCTCTGGGCAAGGTGCTCCTCCACCATGTCGCCGACCGCGGGAAGCGTTTCGAAAGTCAGCGGTCTCTTCAAGATGTACAATCCGATTCGAGCGGCAAGGGATGCGCATTGGTTCAGCAGGGCCGGCGGCCCGATCGCCGTCTGGATTATTTGCGTGTTATAGCAAAGTTTCAGCAGCTCCAGAACACCGTCCCTGGCGGTGAGGGGCTCGATCGAACCGACGCGATCCTCGGCAAGAAAGTAGACACGGTCGAAGGGAACAGGGGCACCGGCGAATCCCGAGTCGATGGAAAGCAGCCTCTTTTCTGTTTCATCGTGGAGCCTCGGCAGCTCAGCGGCCTCCTTCCCGAAGGAGGACACAACCTCCGGCCAGAGCCGGAAGCGTGGAAAACCGGGATGGATCATAAAAGGATCACCGCCCAGGACCACGGCTGTGATGTCATCGGAGACGAGCTCATGGCCGCGTGAATGGAGATGAGCCGCCAGTGTCGACTTGCCGCTTCTCCTCACCCCGGCCAAGGCGACACCTCTCCCCGCAATGGCCAGCGAGCTTGCATGGAGCGGAAAGAACCCTCTCTGCTGAAGAAGCAATCCCATTGCAGGTCCGAGGAAAGCCTGGCGGACCAGAGCTTCGTCGGCTCTGGCTGCAGGATCGATGATCACCTCGCGGCCGTCGTTGATGAGATACGTCCCCACCCCTGCCCAGACCAGAAAGCTCTTCCGAGGGGATACGTTGAACCAGCTCCCCGACTGGCCCGATTCGAGCGGCGTATTCGTCACGCGGTCGACACGGACGACAACAGCCACATTCGCATCAGTGGAGACAGGAGATTGTTCCGGGAGTTCTGGAATATGAAGCTGTGAATGGACGGATAACCCGTAGGCACTGTAGATGTACACTCTGCCTCGAGCAAAAAATCAAACAGTTAAAGAAACCGGGAAACGCCTAGCTGCTGCCTGGTTGCTGCCAAGGATTCCAACCGGCGCCTTGTCCACCCAGGAACTCACCCCAAGGTCCGCCGACCCAACCTGTGAGTTTCTCGATAGTTCCATATACTGTCAACTTGGGCGCAGCATATGACTGTCTCGGAAGTTTCTTTTCCTGCGAATGATTACCTTTTGTTGGTTTCATTCTGTTGCTCCTCATTCAAAGCTAGTCGGATTCGGATACTGTGTCACTGTTTTTGCATCCGATGTCGAAGACAGAGAATACCTCAGGGCCGGTAGATTATGGCCAAAAAAATTGAATTTTCTGATTTTTGATTAAAAAAATAAGGAGTTAGGTCAACTTCTCCCATTGTTCCAGCCAGAGAGACAGGGTGACGGCGACCCAGATGTTCATCCCGTCGGCAACGCTGATCCGTCCGGATCGGCATCGCCGGTAGGCTTCACGGAGTGCCACGCAGTCGATATACTCTGCGATCAGTGGGTGCTCTTTCAGCACGACCTGTTCCACCAGAGAGCGGTTCAGCTCGAACAGCCCCCTCTTGAAGTTGGGCGCCCAGTGCGACTTTGCGATCCGCCACCTGATCCTCTCCGGAACGATCCCTTTCATTGCCCGGCGCTGCACGAACCGATCCCACCCCCGGCTCAGCTTCTGGTCCGGCGGAATGGCAAAGCAGTATTCGACGAGCCGTCGATCGTAGAAGGGATGGCGATGGTCGATCCCGTGGAAGGCGGCAGCCTTGTCGTTGACCTCCAGGTAGAAGGGAATCAGGCCCGACGTGAGCGTGCGCCAGTGCTCTTCCCTGAAGCTCCGAACCGGCCCCGACCGGCCTTTCATGAGCACCGGGAATCGCTCCTCCCAACCGATCCGCCGCGCGAACTCCTGCTTGACCGTGGCAGGAACGGACTGGGGTGAAAGCTTTCCTCCTCCAAGAAGCCGGCTCGCCTTCCAGAAGACAGGGTCCATCACGGCCGGCTTGAAAACGGAGTGCCAGAGGAACCGACGGGCCGGCTGATCAAACCGCCTCGACAGCCAGGCCACCTCGCGGAGCAACCGGATCCATCTCCCCCGACGCGTCAGTTCGATCAGGTACTCGAGGCCGTGTCCCACCGTGGTGTCGCCGTCGACGCCGTCGATGAGAACGGAGATGCCGCGCTTCCGGGCAGCCTCGGCCAGCGCCCAGTACACAAACAGGTTCGGAGCGTGAAACGGCTCGTCCTGAGCCCACAGCACGCGATCGATGTCATGGAGCGGACCGATCCGGTCTGCGCGGACATAGCTGGCATCGATTCCGCCCTCATCCACTACCAGATCGATGTACGGCTGCTCATCCACCTGGGGAAAATCGGCAAAGCTGGCGGAGAGCGTAGCCAGCCGCTTGCCCTCCTCTCCTGCCAGCCTCCTGGAGAGGCCGACGATGGACGACGAATCGAGGCCGCCGCTGAGCAGAAAACCGCAAGGCGCGGCGGAGCGAAGACGGCAGCGGACAGCCTCCTCGAATATCCCGTGAAACTCCTCGGCATACTCCTCGCCCGTTCGATGCCTGACTTCCAGGGAGCGGTCGAGTGTCCAGTACTGGCGGCACCTGGCACCCCGCCGATCCACCGTCATGCAGCAGCCGGGCGGCAAACGAAAGATCCCCTGATAGAAGGTGTGGGACTTGTCCTCGAAGTTCATGGCCAGGTAATCGGCCACCCGCGCCTCGTTCAGCTCACGCGGTGTTCCGGGGTAAGCCAAAAGCGCCTTGATCTCCGACGCGAAGAGGAAAACCTCCTCTGAAACATGGTAGTACAGCGGCTTGATCCCCATGTGATCGCGGGCACAGAACAGCGTCTGCTCACGGCTGTCCCATAGGGCGAAGACGAAGTCGCCCAGGAGCTTCTCCGGACAGGCATCTCCCCAGCAGGCATGAGCCGCCAGTATCAGCTCCTCGTCGCTGACCTCGCCGGAAGGACGTCGCTCGATCGAAAGCTGCTTCAGGAGCTCGTCCCGGTTGTCGAGACGCAGATCAGCCGTGACGATCCTCCTTCCGTCCCGGCTGATCAAGGGGCCGGACCTGCCGGAGGCTCGGGCAACGGAGCCGTGAGCCCGGTGCCCGAGTCCAACGGAGCCTTCGCACCATACGCCAGGCCCGGACGCTCCCCTGTGCTCGAGCTCGTCGATCATCCTCTCCACGACTGAAGGATCGACAGGCCTTTCATCGAGGCAGTAGATTCCGGCTACGGCGCTCACTCGTCTCCGTCCTCCGCCGGCTTCCCGGAGGGTTTCAAAGGTTCGTACCGCTCGATCCCCGCCCCGCCGATGACGGTCCTGTCATCGCACTCCACCCAGGCATGAGCATCGAGCTTCCCGTCTTCGTCCTTGACCACGCCGATGCGAAGGTGAGACCGATACCCGCGCCGCTTGAGCAGGAAGTTTGCCGCCAGGGCCTGAACGAGACAATTCCCGGCGCCGGGAGTGAATCGGCTCACGGCAGTGACGGCCCAGGAGACCTTCTGAGGGAACTCCGGATCGGCGCCCGGCCGCTCCGACTGCCTGCCGGCAATCCGCGACAGAACGCTCCGGATCCACTTGAACGGAAGCAGCCACAAGGCCAGACGCAGCGACCAGACGAGAATCCACGCTTTCACGAGCAGGATCCGGTCACTCCAGTCCAGGTGATACAGCTTGCGAAGACGTCTCATCCCTGATCTTGATCGGGATCGCTGCCTGCCACGGCAATCAGGTTCCTGCCGTGCATCTCGCCGAGAAAGGCCTGGACGTCCGATTCACACTGGGCACGCTCCACATCGAAACCTTCAAGCAGCGAATCGACGAGCTCCTTCACGGTGCGCGGCTCGTCGATCAGCTCCCAGATCCGCGCGCCGACAGCGTTCAAGCCGTAGTAGGTCCCATCCTGAAAGCTCAGGATGACCACCTCGTCGGACAGCTTGCACGACACATGGTCCTTGATCGCCTTGACCGTCGTGTTTTCCGGGAAGGTCTTGTTCTTCTCCTCTCGATCTGCCATGGCGCCTGCAGCCTCCTCCCTTTGCTAAGGCCGGAACCGGCCTGCGAATGCGCGTTGACAAGAAAAGGCACCGATTTTCCGATAAACCTGATCTCTTGCCACCGGCTTGATGAACCATCGGAAACCGGTAAGAAAGATACAATCTGGAGATCGGAACATCAAACACGCTGTTTTCTCATCTCGCCTGTGATTGCACTTGTCATATCGAGTCCGGACCGTAAGGTATCGGGCATCGATAGCACGAACTGGCGAACGAGTTTGCTTCAGGAGCCATGCATGCCGGCAAAAGAACTGATCGCGAAAATAAGGAGCAAGGAGGCAGTCATCGGTGTCGTGGGCCTCGGCTACATCGGGCTGCCCTTGATGCAGGAATTCTCGAAGAACGGGCTGCCGGTGATCGGATTCGACATCGATCCGGTCAAGATCGAGGCTCTCTCCAAGGGCAAAAGCTATATCAAGCACATCACATCGGCGTCGATCCGGAAGATGGTGGCAACGGGCCGGTTCTCTTCCACCACCGATTTCGGCAAGCTGCGCCAGGCGGACTGCATTCTGATCTGCGTCCCGACCCCCCTCACCACGATGCGCGAACCGGACATGAGCTACGTGGAGAACACGGTCCGAGCCGTGGCGAAGACCCTGCGGAAGGGCCAGCTCGTCATCCTCGAATCGACCACCTACCCCGGCACCACGAGGGAGATCGTGCTCCCGATCCTGGAGGAGACGGGATTGACCGTCGGCAGGGACTTCTTCCTCGCCTTCTCGCCGGAGCGGGAGGATCCCGGGCGAAAGGACTTCAACACGAAGACGATCCCCAAGCTCGTCGGTGGAAGCGACAGGAAGTCGCTGGCTGCCGCCGTGGCCTGCTACGAAGCGGCCATCGACAACGTCATCCCGCTCTCGAGCTGCGAGATCGCCGAGGCGGCGAAGATCCTGGAAAACACCTTTCGCTGCGTCAACATCGCCCTGGTCAACGAGCTGAAGCTCCTCTTCGACCGGATGGGAATCGATGTCTGGGAGGTGATCCGGGCGGCCTCCACCAAGCCCTTCGGCTACACTCCCTTCTACCCGGGACCGGGGCTCGGCGGCCACTGCATCCCGATCGATCCGTTCTATCTCTCCTGGAAAGCCCGCCAGTACGGCATGTCCACCCGGTTCATCGAGCTGGCCGGGGAGATCAACATCGCCATGCCCGAGTGGGTCGTCCACAAGCTGGTCCACGCGCTGAACCGGGCCGGCAAGGCGGCGAACGGTTCGAGGATCCTCGTCCTCGGCCTGGCCTACAAGAAGGACGTGGACGATACGCGGGAAAGCCCGTCCCTCGAGCTGATCGAGCTTCTTCGCGACCTGGGGGCCAGGGTCGACTACAACGATCCGTACATCCCGAGAACGATGAAGATGCGCAGGTACGACCTCAAGATGAAGTCGAAAAAGCTGTCCGCCGCGATGCTTCAGCGATACGACGCCGTACTGATCAGCACGGACCACGGCAGCTACGACTACCAGTTCATCGTGGACAACGCCAGGCTGGTCGTGGATACGCGGAACGCCACGGAGAAGGTGAAGCGCGGCAGGAAGAAGATCGTCAAGGCCTGACGGCCCACCGGGCGCGCCCGCTCCGGGATGAGGACTACTTGACAGGGGACAGGATCTTGTCGCGCACCGGCACTCCGAAGATGTTGCCGTACTTGTCCTCGTTCAGCTGCTCCACGAAGGCCTGCATCTTGGTGATCGTGCTGCTGGGGCGCCTCGACTTGTCCACGCAGTCTCCCTCGAGGAAGAGAACGGGATACCGGCTCTTTCGGAGCATGTTCTGGATCGTCTCGCTCCCCAGCGGACAGTGGGCGAAGAAGTGAAGGAAGAAGATGATCCCGTCCACGCCGTACCTGTCCGCCATCTCCATCAGGTACTCCATCCGGCTCTTCACGTGGTTGATCGGCTGCATGATCCTCCTGGCAATCCCCTCGAAGGGCGAATCGACCTCGATGGAAGGCCAGTGGATATGATTCAGCTCCTCCGCCACGATCGCGCAGTTCAGGTCGCCTTCAAGCAGATTGAAGTGGTAGGGGCTCGTGTAATCCCAGAGGGAGAGCCACATCACCCTGTGCTTCTCGCCCTGGGAGAAGAGCGGCTCCCGCGATGACTTCAGGCTCAGCGCCCTGTCCCTCAGCTCCTGGAAGCAGAGCCGCGAGACGTCCACGTGTTCCCCGCTCCCCCAGGCCGACGAGTAGAGCATCGCCCTCTTCAGGAGGTCGCTCCCGAGAGCCAGCGCCGGATTCCGGGCGCGCAGATCCTCGGTCAGGAGGTGGAAATGCCGCGCGTTGTTGACATTCGCGACGATCTTCCGCAGCTTGCGCGGATCGTGCTTCTCACCCAGGAAATCCTCGATCCTGGCCACTGACTCGCGCAGCTGGTCCGCCACGTAGGTCACGCTCGACGCCTGTTCATAGGAGAAGGTCGGCAGATCGATCGAGCAGACCTGCTTCTCGCCGTCGATGCCGAACCGCTCCTCCGCCTCCTCCACCAGCCTCAGCATGTGCTGGCGGTAATAGTCGCAGCTCCCGCTCGTGTGCAGGATGAAATCAGGGGCGGGGGTCCTGTCGAGGCGGCCCATCACCGAAGAAAGCACCGTGCAGCTTCCCCGCTCGAGGCCTTCCTGCCTCGCCGCCGCGAGCAGGTTGTCCTTGGCGTTGCGGTGGTCGATGGCGGCCAGAACGGGTAGCGAGATCGGGACGATGTCGAAAAGATAGCAGATCTCGCTGGGAAAGATCGTGCCGCACCAGGCGACCCGCGGCCTCTTCGCCCCGGTGGTGTGCGAGAGGCTGATCTGCTTCTTCAGGAAGTTCTTTCGGTTTTCCGAACTTGCGAGCGGCGGGCAGATCCGGGCGGGAGGCGTGTATCCCCTGCTCGTTTCCGCGTACTCGCGCCCGAGGAGCGCGGCGCCGAGCGCACCCATCAGGTGCGAGACAGGCTTCGGCCGCCCCAGCTCGTCGCAGTAGCCGTCGATCTCCGGGATCACGAGCACGGACCGCGTCGCCTCCGACAGGTCGAGCCCCTCCTTCAGGAAGTGGTCAAGAGCCAGCCTGACTCCGGCGTTGAACGACACACCGCCCTGGAAGGCGATCTCCCCCCTGTAATCCCTCAGGTTGTGGATCACCGTGTTGAAGATCTGCTTCCCCTGGGCCCAGCAGATGGCGGCAGCGCGCTGATCCAGCGTCAGCAGGCTTTTCTTCTTCACGTACGACGACTTGGTGAAGACGGTACAGACCGAGGAGAACTCCTCGATGTGCATCGGCGTCGGGCTTCCCAGGGAGAGAAGGTAGCTCGCGATGTACTCCCCCCCTATCCGGCCGAACTCCGACACCGTGATGTTCTCGACGCGGGCGATCTCATCGAGGTAGGCGCCCGTCCCGGCGGCACAGAGGCCGCTCATGTAGAAATCGCGCGGCTTCGACAGCCGGATCACCTTCGAATCCTGGCCGCCAACGTCGATGATGGCCTGGACATCGTCCGTGTTCGTGGCGTGGTACATCCCTCTCGCATGAGCGGACACCTCGCTGATGAAGATGTCGATGGGAATGGAGAACCGGAGCGACTTCCTGATCTGGCTGCCCGTGGCTCCAAAGCTCTCGATCGAGACGCCATGCTTCTCCCGGCACGCCCTGATGAACCTCTCCGTCTCCTGGATGATGAAGTACCCGTTGCAGGGTGTACCGCAGGCATCGCACGACTGGCCGCAGCCGCCTTGCCGCACTGCGCTCCTCTTGCCCGTCCGGTCGCGGATCAGGCAGTAGTCGGAGTCGATGACGCCCCCCGATTCGTCGACGAGTACGAGAACCAGGCTCGCCGCCCCCACGTCGAGACCGAGGTGTGCGGACCGCCCCCCCCGAGAGCCGGAGCTGCCCGGTCCGATCTTCGCGGTGTCATCGCTCGAGATCCGCATGGAAATCCACCCAATCCAGCGAGAGTCAAGGGGTTCCCTTTTCCCGTATCATTATCGATCTATATCGTGAACAAATCGTAAGAGCTTTAATCTTACGGTAGATAGGAAGAAAGCATTGCTCAGGCAGGCAGCCCCTCCCGGCACGGAACCCGTGTAACCTGACAGGATGAAACCGGTTAGAGAGACAGCCGGGACAAATTCCCATCGCCTTCCGACGAACGGTGCTTGATCGCACCGGCCGGGCGCGATAGTGTGATCGCCGATGAGACGGTTTCCAGGCCGGATTCCCATCGAGGGAGCATGTGATGAAACAGCGAAAAGGACGGGTTGTTGCGATCTCGACGAGCGACCGAAAGGGCGTGCCGAAATCCAACGTGGACCGGGTCACGGTGAAGGAGAACTTCGGCATCGAGGGCGATGCCCACGCCGGAGACTGGCATCGCCAGGTCAGCCTGCTGGCCAAGGAAAGCATCGACAAGATGCTGGGAAAGGGAGCTGACGTCCAGCCCGGGGTCTTCGCCGAGAACATCACCACCGAGGATCTGGACCTCCTCCAGCTGCAGGTGGGCGACATCCTTGCCGCCGGTTCGACGGAGCTCGAGATCACCCAGATCGGAAAGGAGTGCCACAACCACTGCGCCATCTTCGAGCAGGTGGGCGACTGCGTGATGCCGAGGGAAGGCCTCTTCGCCCGCGTCCTGTCGGGTGGCGTCATCCGCGTGGGCGACATCATCGAGGTCAAGTCGAAAGGCCGACCGTAATGTACTTCCCCGTCTCAGACGTGGAAACGCCGCTCTGGCTGCCGCCCCTCGTGGCTTTCGTCATCTCCTTCTTCACGTCCATGGGCGGCGTGTCCGGCGCCTTCCTTCTTCTCCCCTTCCAGGTCAGCGTCCTCAACTACACCACTCCCTCGGTGAGCGCCACGAACCAGGTCTTCAACATCATGGCCATCCCGAGCGGCGTCTACCGCTTCATCCGCGAAAAACGGATGGTCTGGCCGCTCACCTTCATCGTCATTGCCGGTTCCGTGCCCGGCGTCCTCGTCGGGGCCTGGATCCGGATAACCTGCCTCCCCGATCCTCGCACCTTCAAGTTCTTTGTCGGTGCGGTGCTCCTCTACATCGGCGGCCGCCTTCTCTGGGACACGATCGCGACGGCCGGGAAGAGGGGGTCGACGCCCGATCATGACGGCCCGGAGCCCGGAAGCTCCTTCGAGGTCTCCGGAACGCGATTCTCCCTGCGCCGCGTGGAGTTCAGCTTTCAGGGAAAAGGGTACTCGTTCTCGCCGGGCGTGGTCTTCATCTTCTGCCTCGTCGTGGGTGTTGTCAGCGGGATCTACGGGATCGGCGGCGGCTCCATCGTGGCTCCCTACTTCGTGACCATCCTCAAGCTGCCCGTCTACACCGTGGCCGGCGCCGCGTTGATGGGAACCTTCATCAGCTCGATCTCCGGTGTGATCACCTTCCATACGCTGGCCGCCGTCTACCCTGACATGAACGTGGCTCCCGACTGGCTTCTGGGCCTCCTGTTCGGTGCCGGCGGCTGCTGCGGCATCTACCTCGGGGCGCGCTGCCAGAAGCATATCCCTGCCCGCGGTATCAAGCTCCTGCTGTGCGGCTGCATTCTTTTCGTGAGTGTAAGGTATCTGGCGGGTTTCTTCGATTAACCTCTTCCATTCCCATTCCCGCTCCCGATCCCGATTCCCGCTCCTCAGAACGACAACCTCGCCAGGACCCGCATCAGCAGGGGAACCTTCTGTTCCGGGGGCGGGTAGAGGGGCGGAAACGGGTGCGGGAACGGGAGTGGTTCGGAACGGACCGCGATCAAGAACGAGCAGTCTTCATCGACAGAGCGATCCGGTTCCGGTCCAGATCCACATCCAGCACATGGACCTGCACTGTCTGGCCCACTTTCACCACCTCGGCCGGATCCCTGACGAACCGATCGGCCAGCTGGCTGATATGCACCAGGCCGTCCTGGTGCACCCCGATATCGACAAAGGCGCCGAAGGCCGTCACGTTGGTGACCACGCCCGGCACCTTCATCCCCTGCTTCACGTCATCGATCTTCTCTATCCCCTCGGCGAAGGCGAAGGCCTCGAACCTCTCACGCGGGTCGCGGCCCGGGCGGGCGAGCTCGGCAACGATGTCGCGCAGCGTGGGAAGCCCCGCCTTGTCGGTGACCCAGCGCTCCAGCCTGATCCCCTTTCGCAGGTCGTCGCGGCGCATCAGGTCGCCTATCGTGCAGCCCACGTCCTTGGCCATGGCCGTGACGATGGAGTAGGTCTCGGGATGCACGGCGCTGGCGTCGAGAGGATTCGTGCCGCCCCGGATGCGAAGAAAGCCGGCCGCCTGCTCGAACGCCTTGGGTCCAAGGCGCGGCACCTTCTTCAGCCTGGCCCGGCTCGGGAAGGCACCGTTCTCGTCGCGATAGGCCACGATGTTGCCGGCCAGCTGCGGGCCCAGGCCGGAAACGTAGGTGAGGAGCTGCTTCGAGGCCGTGTTGAGGTCGACGCCCACGGCGTTCACGCAGATGGTGACCACGTCGTCCAGGCTCCGCTTCAAGGCTTTCTGATCCACGTCGTGCTGGTACTGCCCCACGCCGATCGACCGGGGATCGATCTTCACCAGCTCGGCCAGGGGATCCATCAGCCGCCGGCCGATCGACACGGCGCCGCGCACCGTCACGTCGTGGTCGGGAAACTCCTCCCGCGCCGTCTCCGATGCCGAGTAGATCGAGGCGCCCGACTCGTTGACGAGCACGATCGCCACCGAAGGCGGCAGGCCGAGACGCCGCACGAAGGCCTCCGTCTCCCGTCCGGCCGTGCCGTTTCCCACGGCTATCGCTTCCACCTGGAATTCCTCGCACAGCCTGAGCACCGTCCGACCGGCCGCCTCGCTCTGCCGCTGGGAGGAGTGGGGAAAAATCGTCTCGTTGTGAAGGAGCTTCCCCGACCTGTCGAGACAGACCAGCTTGCAGCCCGTGCGAAATCCCGGGTCGAGAGCCAGGACGTTCTTCTCGCCGAGAGGCGACGCCAGCAGGAGCTCCCGCATATTGGCGGTGAAGACGCGGATCGCCTCCTCGTCGGCGCGGCGCTTCATCTCGGCGCGGATCTCCGCCTCCATCGACGGGCCGAGCAGCCTCCTGTATCCGTCCTCCACGGCTGCGGCGACCTGGGCGGAGGCAGGAGAGTCCCCCTTGACGAAAAGCCGGTTCAGGAGGGCGATCGCTTCTTCCTCGGGCGGAGCCACACGGAGGGAAAGAAACTTCTCCTTCTCGCCGCGCCGCATGGCCAGGACACGATGGGACGGAGACTCGGCCGCCGGCTCCTCCCATTCGAAGTAGTCCCTGAACTTGGCTCCCTCGTCCTCCTTGCCCTTGATCACCCTGGAGCGGATCGAGGCGCGCCGCAGGAAGAGATCGCGCAGACGCGAACGCGCATCCTCGTCCTCGCTGATCTTCTCGGCCATGATATGGCGCGCGCCGGTCAGCGCGTCCTCGATGGAACCCACCCCCTTCTCCTCGTTCACGAAGGCGGCGGCCTCGCCGGCCGGATCGACGGGAGGAAGATCCTGGGCGAAAAGCAGCAGGGCCAGCGGCTCGAGCCCCTTCTCGCGAGCCATGGTGGCGCGTGTGCGCCGCTTGGGGCGAAAGGGGAGGTAGATGTCCTCGAGAACCGTCATCGTGGCGGCCGAGCGGATCTTGCCGGCAAGCTCGTCGTTGAGGATCTCCCTCTCCTCGAGGGACTTGAGAATCGCCACGCGGCGGCCGTCGATCTCGGCCAGCTTCTCCAGGCGATCGCGGATCGTCGTGACGGCGACCTCGTCGAGAGAGCCGGTGGCCTCCTTCCTGTAGCGGGAGATGAAGGGAACGGTGGCGCCCTGATCGAGAAGCGCCGCCGTGGCGCGGACACGATCCTCGCCCATGCTCTCTTCCCTGGCAATCTGTGCGATGTGGCTGTCGTTCATGGTGTACCTTGCCGATCCATGGATGAACCCGCTCCCGCTCTCTTCCTCTTCTCGCTCCGGAGTGCCTTGACCAGGAAGAAGAGAAAGCCTCCCCAGACGAATCCGATGATCACGATCATCACGGCCAGAGTCTCTATCTCCACGGCCCTACTCCTAACCCGCGCCCGTCTCTTTCAGGATCTTCCGTGCCATGAACCGGTTGCACAAGATCAGCAACCCCGCGACGATACCCCACTGGCAGACGCACGTCGCCACGCTGTAGGTCGAGAAAGGATCGTACCAGCTCTCTCGTGCGAAGACCGTTGCGGATTGATACATCCACCAGCTGATGAGGATCAAACACTCCAGAGGGATCACGTAACGGATGACAAGATCCCACCATCCGCCCAGGGTCACGTCCCGGACCTCCAGGTTGATCACCTCCGTCCGGAACCTTGTTGCACCGTATCGGATGCAGAGAAAGGCGATGAAAGCCCCGGAGATCATGAGCGCAACGCCCCAGACGAAGTCCTGATTGCAGAAATAATCGATGCTGATGGCGGACGGCACCCCCAGGGCATAACCCACGATGCAGACCAGCAGAACCGCCTTGGTCCGCGCCATCCCCATGTCCACGAGGGAACGGGACGCCAGCTCCACCATGGAGAGAAGCGAGGAGAAGGCGGCGAAGGCCAGCCCGAGGAAGAAGAGGATGGCGAAGGTGCGGCCAAAGGGCATCTCCTGGAACAGCTTCGGCATCCAGATGAAGGTGAGACCCGTGGAGGCGGGACCCGACGTCTTGAGACGCGTGACCGGATCCTCCAGTCCCCGAAGACTCGCGGACTCCTCGCCTCCCGAGGCAACTCCTGCGGACTGGACGGCAGCCGGATCGACTTTTTCCTGGCCCGCACTCCCCCCCACGGTGGCAAAAACCGTGGCAAAGATCGTCATGGCCGCCAGGAGCGACACCGAGTTGTTCCCGAAACCGGTGAGGCAGGCGTTCAGGGTCACGCCCTGTTTTCTCTGCATGTAGACGGCATAGGTCAGGATCAAACCCCATCCCGCCCCGGTGTCCCACGCGTTCTGAGTCAAGGCCTCGAGCCAGACGTTCGGATCAGCCAGGACGGTCAGATCGGGTGTGAAAAGAAACTTGATCCCTTCGAATGCGCCGGGCAGGGTGAAGGCGCGGATTGCCGAGACCAGAACGATGAGAAGCAGAGTGGGTACGAGCACGCGGTTCACCTTCTCTATGGCGCGTATGCCGCGAACCACCACCAGAGCGCCGGCCACCATGACCAGGAGATGGAAGAGGACGGGGAAGCCGCCCGCCTGGAAGTCATCCCACATCGCCCGTGAGGCATCGATGTCCGTGGGAAGACCCTCGAAGGTCGTCTTCGCCAGATAGAAGAGGCACCACCCGTTCACCACGGAGTAGTAGAACATGATCGCCGTGGCCACGATGCCCACGAAGGCGCCCATCCAGACGAAACGCCCCGACAGGAACTTGCCGAAGCTGCCGGCCACGCCGAGACGGCTGCGCCGCCCGATCGCCAGCTCGGCGATGATCAGGGGCACGGACCACATCAGGAGAAAGACGGCCCAGGCGATCAGGAAGCCGCCCGCTCCTCCCTCGCCGCAGTTCTTGGCCGCAATTCTCGGGAACCGCCAGATATTGCCCGTGCCGACGGCGATACCCAGGATCGAGAAGAGCATGCCCCACCTTGAGGTGAAGGTCTCGTTCCTTTCGAGGTTCTCCAACTCGATTCTCCGGCGCGGAATCAGAAAGTGTCGGCTTCAAGGACGAAAGAAAACAGCCGCGACTTTCTCAAATGAGTCGACAGCCGTCAATCGAATATAGTGCGCGGAACGACCCGGGCGAATTGACAACATCCGCTGGAGTTGATTCTATGGAGAGCTCGAACTCAGGAAAGGAGCAGAAAATGAAGATGCGGAACGCTGTGGCTGCGACCTGGCTTGCCGTGCTTCTCATCTCGACGGGAGGCTGCCGCGTCGCCTCGGTGCACGAGAACGCCGCCGAGGGAGCGCTGGCCATCCTCGACCAGCTCGAAAAGCTCGGCACGGATAGGATCATCGCTCTCGAGGGGGACATACGCGGCTTCACCAAGCCGCCGTGCTCCATGATGGAGGCGTTCCTCGAAGCGAAGAAGAGGCGCCCCAGCACCACGATCAAGCTGGTGGAGCGCAACCTCATCCCCCTGATACAGAAAGAGCAGAAAACGGCGCGCAGCGACGCCTTCGATGCCGACACGCGCGTCCGCCTCGGCGACCTGATCAGCGCCGACACCGTGGTGATCGCCTGGGGCAACGACTGCAAGGCAAAGGTCTTCAAGGATGATGCGAGCGGCGGCGACAGGGAGGTGAAGGAGGAGTACTGGTTCACATCCTACCTGCACATGGTGGCGATCGACATCAGCACGGGCAGCGTCATCGCGTCGTGGTCGTACTACCCGGACACACCGCGCAAGGTGGCGAAGAAGATAAGCCGCTGGATCCGGGACGACGACACCGTCGTGGTGCAGCCGTCCCTGGACGACGAGGTGAAGAGCGCCCTTCTCACCGGGCTCCACAAGGCGAGCCGCGGCCGCTACACCGTGGCGGTCCGGGATCTTCTCCATCTCCTGGCGCGCGAGAGCAAGCGGCAGTCCAGCGACTTCTTCGACACCACCAACAGGAAGCGCCTCCAGCTGTCCGGAGCCACGACGATCATCGGCGCCGACAGTGCCATGGGCTTCAACCTGCGATCGATCGACGTGCGCACCGGTGAAATCCTGGGCGGCCTGCACGGCCCACTCCACGACCACATACCGACATCCCACGAGGAACCGCGGACGATGCTTCGGCTCTAGCGAAAGAAGAGAGTGCCATGATCCAGTCCATTCTTCTCCTCCTTGCTCTGGCGGCCCCTCAGGCCGAGCCGGAGCTGCGCTTCGACGATTTCTTTCTCGACAAGTCGCTCCGGATCGACATCCACCACGTGGGCACGAGCAGCACGGAAAAGGCCTGCATCCACAGGCTCAAGGAGGAGAAGATCTTCTCCGGCTCGAAGAAGAGGCTGGTGGATGACAGGAACCTGGGGATGTACAGGTACCTGCTTCGCGACGCGGCCTCGGGGCGCGTGATCTTCATGAAGGGATACTGCGCCCTGTTCAACGAGTGGCGCACGATCCGGGAGGCGCGCGAAGGCGCCTGGCGGGCGATGGAGCACACGCTGCTGGCTCCCTTCCCCAAGGCTCCCGTGATCCTCACCGTCCTGAAGCGCGATCGCGAAAAGGGCTGGACGGCGATCCTGGAGCAGAAGATCCCGATGGAAAGCCGATTCATCGTGAAGGACAACCCCTTCAGGGACGCCAAGGTGAAGCCGCTGATGAACAACGGCGAGCCGTCGGAGAAGGTGGACATCCTCATCCTGGGCGACGGCTACCAGGACAAGGAGATGAGCCGGTTCGACAAGGACGCCAGGAAGGTCTTCAAGCTCATCTTCGAGCAGGAGCCTTTCAAGAAGCACCGCAGCCGCTTCAACGCCTGGGCGGTGCGGACCCCGTCCGAGGATTCGGGCGTGGACGAGCCGCGCCGCGGCCTGTTCAGGAACACGGCCCTCGGCGTGGCCTTCAACACCTTCGACATCGCGCGCTACTCGCTCACGACGGAGATCCACACCCTCTACGACGCCGCCGCCGCAGCGCCGCACGACGTGATCATCCTGATCTTCAACGAGACCAGGATGGGAGGCGGCGGAATCTACAACCTCTATGTAGTCTGCTGCGGCCGGTCGGGCGTGCTCTCGCAGGTGCTGATCCACGAGCTGGGCCATGCCATCACCGGGCTGGCGGACGAGTACGTCGGCGGCGTCACCTACGAGCAGTTCCATCCCAAGGGAACGGAGCCGTGGGAGGCCAACGTCACGGCCATGCTCGATCCGCGCAACGTGAAGTGGAAGAAGTTCATCGAGAAGGGGACTCCTCTCCCCACGCCGCCCCACAGGGACCACGCCGGCAAGGTCGGCTGCTTCGAAGGAGCGGGCTATCAGACGAAAGGCATCTACCGACCCTGCCTCGACTGCGTCATGCGTTCCCTGAGGACATCGGTGTACTGTCCTGTCTGCATGGAAGCGGTGGAGAACGAGATCCTCTTCCAGACGGAGTAGCGATGTTGCATCGACAGGAAAGAAAACCCACACGGAAAAGCCTGCTCCGGCAGGCGGCCGCTCTGCTTCTTGCGCTGGTCTGCCTAGGCGGCTGCAACGGAGGGTCCGAAACGGCACGGAACGTGATCATCATCTCCATCGACACCCTCCGCGCCGACCGGCTCGGCTGCTACGGCTACGACCGTCCCACGTCCCCGGCCCTCGACCTGTTCGCCGCCGCCGGAACCCTCTTCGACAACGCCGTGGCCCAGTCGCCCTGGACGCTGCCGTCCCACACGACCATGCTCACCGGCCTCTATCCCCACAGGAACGGCGTGGTGGACGAATCGAAGGTCCTCCTTCCCGACGTCCCCACTCTGGCCTCGATCCTGAGCAAGGAGGGATTCATGACCGGGGCTATGATGAACTCCCACTGGCTCAGCAGGAAGCAGGGGCTGTCGCAGGGCTTCCTCACCTTTCAGGGCTTCCCCGAGCTCGGTCCGGTCCAGGGAAGGGCGATCACGGACAGCGCCATCTCCTGGCTCGACAAGTACGGCGACCAGCAGTTCTTTCTCTTTCTTCACTACTACGACGTGCACAGCGACTACACGCCGGACAGCGAGTTCCGGGAGATGTTCATCGGCCCCTACGACGGCTACGCCGACGGCTCGACCTCCCAGCTCCAGCAGATCCGCGACGGCGAGCTCACCTACAAGCCCGAGGACATCAAGCACGTCTCCGACCTCTACGACGCCGAGATTCGACAGCTCGACAGGCAGCTCGGGCGCCTCTTCGACCACGTGGCGAAAAGCGGCCTCGATTCGAACACGCTGATCGTCTTCACCTCGGACCATGGAGAGGAGTTCCTGGAGCATGGAGGCGTGCTTCACGGACGGACGATGTATCGCGAGATCCTTCACGTCCCCCTGATCCTGCGCGGACCGGGAATCCCGCAGAAGAAGACGATCACCGACCTCTGCATGGTCGCCGACATCGTCCCCACCGTCCTGGCGCGCCTCGACATCGATGTCGAGCACTCCTTCAACGGGACCGACCTGTTCGGAGAGGCGGAGAGGTCCGGCCGCTACGCCTATGCCGAGGCGGACTGGAAGAACACCGAGCCGGACATCAAGAGCATGGTGCGCAACAGCCGCTTCAAGCTCTGCTTCAACCGCACCACCGGTGAAGAGCTTCTCTTCGACCTCGAGTCCGATCCCGGGGAAATGAACAATATCAAGGAGAAGCATCCCGGCCTGGTCAAGGAGCTCGGGGATCGCTTGAAGCGCTTCCGGACGAGCGTCCGGGAAGCCGGCACGGTGGGACCTCGATCAAAGGAGGAGATCGAGCGGATGAAGAGCCTGGGGTACTGACCATATGCCTGCCGCCGCATCGACCAATCGCGCGATACTCGTTGTCCTCGACGGCGTTGGTGTGGGCGAGCTGCCCGATGCCGGCGACTACGGCGACCGCGGCACCAGCACCCTGAGCCACGTGATCACCGCTGCAGGCGGTCTCGATCTGCCCTCCCTGGCCTCCCTCGGCCTCGGCCGCGTTCCCGGCGTCGAAGGGATCCCTCCCGCCGACGAGCCGTCCGCCTCCTTCGGCCGGATGGCCGAGCAGGGCGCGGGCAAGGACTCCACGGCCGGGCACTGGGAGCTGGCCGGCCTCGTGGTGGACAGACCCTTCCCCACGTATCCCGACGGCTTCCCCGCCGACCTGATCGAGGCTTTCGAGACGGCGATCGGACGGCGGACGCTGGGGAACTTCCCCTGTTCGGGTACGGAGATCATCGCCCGCCTCGGGGAGGAGCATTGCCGCACAAAAAGGCCGATCGTCTACACGTCGGCCGATTCGGTCTTCCAGGTGGCGGCCCACGAGGACCTCTTTTCTCTCGAGGAGCTCTATCGCATCTGCGAGACGGCCCGCGACATGCTCGTGGGAGAACATGCGGTGGCTCGCGTGATCGCCCGTCCCTTCGAGGGGCAACCCGGCCGGTTCGTCCGCACGGCCGGGCGGCGCGATTTCTCGCTGGCTCCCCACGAGCCGACACTGCTGAACAGGGCCTGCGAGGCGGGCCTACCCGTCACGACCGTCGGGAAGATCTTCGATCTCTATGCCGGCTCGGGCATCACGGAACACAGGCCGTCCAAGGGAAACAGCCGGACGATCGAGCTCCTGCTGGACGCGATCAGGGGAGAGGACGGGATCGAGCCGCGCGGCGGAATCATTGCAGCCAACCTGGTCGATTTCGACATGCTCTTCGGCCACAGGAACGATCCGGCCGGCTTTGCCCGGGCGCTGAAGGTGTTCGACGACGCCCTGCCCGCCATTGTCGGAGAATTGAGGGAAGGCGACCTTCTCGTCGTCACGGCGGATCACGGCAACGACCCCACCACTCCCGGAACGGACCACACGCGCGAGTATGTTCCTCTCCTCGCTGCAGGGCCCGGTTTCAGTCGAGGAATCGATCTCGGCACCCGGGAGACATTTGCCGACGTGGCCGCCACATTCGCCGCGCATCTCGGCCTGGAACACAAGGGCGCCGGCAGGAGCTTTCTCGAGGAGATCGCCCCATGAAAGCACTCGATCCCCTGGAGATCATTGCGAGAAAGCGCGACGGCCGGGAGCTCGACGCCGGCGAGGTCGCGGCCATGGTGACCGGCGTTTCCGAAGGAAGCATCCCCGACTACCAGGCCGCCGCCTTTCTCATGGCCGTCACGATCCGGGGCATGACCGGGAAGGAGACGGCAGCTCTGCTCGACGCCTTTCTCGCATCGGGCGAGGTCCTCGACTTCTCGTCGCTGCCCGGTGTGAAGGCGGACAAGCACTCCACCGGAGGCGTGGGCGACAAGGTCTCCCTCGTCCTCGCACCCCTCGTCGCCTCGTGCGGACTGCGCGTTCCCATGGTCTCGGGCCGCGGCCTGGGTCACACGGGGGGAACGCTGGACAAGCTCGAGTCGATCCCGGGATTCCGCGCCGACCTGTCGCCGGACGAGCTTCGGCGCCTGCTGCGCGACGTCGGGTGCTTCATCTCCGGCCAGACCGAAAAGCTCGTCCCGGCCGATCGCGCTTTCTACGCCCTCCGGGACGTGACGGCCACCGTCCCGTCGCCGCCCCTCATCCTGGCCAGCATCGTGAGCAAGAAGATCGCCGAGGGCGCCGATGCGCTGGTCTTCGACGTCAAGGCCGGCGACGGCGCATTCATGAAGAACACGGTCGAGGCCGGCCGCCTCGCCAGGCAGCTCGTCGATCTTGCAGCAGCGCGGGGCGTCCGAACCCGGGCGCTCGTGACGGACATGGAAGAGCCCCTCGGCCGTATGGTGGGAAACGCCCTCGAGGTCCGGGAATGTCTCGACCTTCTCGAGGGAAAGGGTCCTGCCGACACGCGCGAGCTCGTCCTCGCCCTGGCCGCGGCGATGCTCGAGCTCGCCGGAGAACCGCCAGACCAGGTCCGCGCCCTCCTGGAGCGCCACCTCGATTCGGGTCTGGCCAGGGAGAAGTTCCTTGCCATGGTGAAAGGCCAGGGCGGCGACGCGGAGGCCCTGGAGAAGGGCCTGCCCAAGGCTGTCGTGCAGGCCGAGGTCGCTGCTCCGGAGAGCGGATTCATCACGGGGATCCGAGCCGGCCACGTCGGCAGGGCGGCATTTGTTCTTGGAGCGGGCCGGGCCGGCAAAAACGATCCAGTGGATCACGCTGCCGGGATATCCCTGCTGAAGAAGCCTGGAGATCCCGTCAAGAAAGGTGATAAGGTGGCTCTGCTCCACACGAGCGACGCCGCGAAGATCGATCGAGCCCGAATGCTGTTTCTCGACGGTCTCGCAATCGGTCCGGATCAGCCGCCCCCGCGTGTTCTGGTTCATCAGGAGATCGGAGGAGACGGGCCGGACGGTGAGGCGTGAACGGCAAAAAAATCGTCTGTCTACTTTCAGGAGGACAAGGAAAGAAGATGGCTCCATCACGAAAAAAGGCGAAAAAGAAAACAACGGAATCATCGCAGTTCAATCCCCTCCCGGTGGAAGCTCTCCGCTGGCGATGCGATCCGAAAAAGCTACCCTTCAAGACAACCACGGACGTCGAACCGCTCACCGGGATCATCGGACAGGACCAGGCGGTGGAGGCGCTGCGATTCGGCCTGGAGACCCAGGCGCCGGGCCAGAACATCTTTGTCCGCGGCCTGAGCGGAACGGGCCGTCTCACCCTGGTCCGCCGGCTGCTCCAGGAGATCCGTCCTTCCTGCCCGTTGAAGAACGACCGCTGCTTTGTGCACAACTTCCGGCAGCCCGACCGTCCCCGGCTGATCACCCTGCCTCCGGGCCAGGGGCATGCCCTGCGTCGCCGCATCGACAGACTGAGGGATTTCATCCGCAACGACCTCGGCCCGGCACTCTCGTCGAACGGCATCAAGGCGCGGCGGACGGCGCTGGAGGAACAGACCCGCAAGAAGATCGAGGAGCTGGTCAACCCCTTCGAGCAGGAGCTCCAGGCGGCAGGCATGGCTCTTGTCAGCTTCCAGGCAGGACCCGTGATGCAGACAGCGATCTTTCCCGTGGTGGAGGGAAAGCCCGTTGCGCCCGAGGAGTTCGAGCAGCTCCACGCCCAGGGCAAGATTCCCGCCGAGCAGTACGGCCTGTTCAAGGAGAAGGCCGACGGCTTCAGCGAGAAGCTGGCCTCGGTGAACGAGAACGTTGGAAGGATCCGGGGCGCTCTCGAGGAGTCGCTCCTCGAGCTGACCGAGAAGACGGCCCGGCAGATCATGGCCGAGGTCACCCGGCCTCTTGTCGCGGAGTTCGAGAACGGCATCCTGAACACCTTCCTCGAGGAGCTGGTGGATGATCTGATCACCCGGCGCCTCGGCTCGAAGGAGGAGGACGACTTCACCTACATCTACCGCGTCAACGTGGTGCTCGAGCAGAGGAGCGACGAGCCGTGCCCGATCGTGGTCGAGAACTCCCCCACCATGCTGAACCTCCTCGGAACGATCGACTACGATTTCGAGGCGGGCGGAGAGCCGCGCTCGAACCATCTGGGCATCCGGGCGGGATCGCTCCTGCAGGCCGACAACGGCTACCTGGTCCTCGACGCCCTCGACGTGCTGAACGAACCGGGCGCCTGGAAGGTGCTCGTCAGGACGCTCCGGACGGGCCGCCTCGACATCTCGCCTCCGGAGAAGAGATCCCACTGGCCCGGCCCGGCCCTGAAACCGGAGCCGATCCGGGTCAACGTGAAGGTCGTGCTGCTCGGAAGCGTCCCGACCTACATGGTTCTCGACGCGCAGGATCCGGACTTCCCCAACCTGTTCAAGGTGCTGGCCGACTTCGACACCGACATCGTTCGAAACGACGAGGGGATCCACAACTATGCCGCGATCCTCGCCAGGATCGCCCGCGAGGAGCAGCTGCTCCCCTTCGACAGGACCGCCGTGGCCGCCCTGGCCGAGCACGGCGCCCGCATCGCGGCGCGGGACGGCAGGCTCACCACCCTCTTCGGCCGCATCGCGGACATCGCCCGCGAGGCGGCGTACATAGCCGACCGGGAAGACCGCCAGCGCGTCACGGGCGATGACGTGCGCGAGGCGGTGCTTCAGGGCAAGCTCAGGGCCAACCTCCCCTCGCGCCGCTTCCGCGCCTTCGTTGCTGACGGAACGATCCGCGTCGAGACGCGGGGATCCGTCGTGGGGCAGATCAACGGGCTGGCGGTGATGCAGTCCGGTCCGCTGAACTACGGCTTCCCGGCCCGCATCACCGCCACGATCGGCCCCGGCACGGCCGGGGTGATCAACATCGAGCGCGAAGCCGCACTGAGCGGGGCCATCCACACGAAGGGTTTCTACATCCTCGGAGGCCTGCTCCGCCACCTGCTCAGGACGGACCATCCCCTCGCCTTCGATGCCTCGGTGGCCTTCGAGCAGTCCTACGGGGGAATCGACGGCGACTCCGCGTCGGGCGCCGAGATCTGCTGTCTTCTCAGCGCTCTGACCGGCATCCCCCTGCGCCAGGACCTGGCCATGACGGGCGCCATCGACCAGATGGGCCACATCCTGGCCATCGGCGCGGTCAACGAGAAGATCGAGGGCTACTTCGACACGTGCAACGACCTCGGGCTCACGGGCACGCAGGGCGTGGTCATCCCCGGCGCCAACGCGGGCGACCTCATGCTTCGCGACGATGTGGTCGAGGCCTGCGCGGCCGACCGCTTCCACATCTACGCAGTGGAGACCGTTCTCGAGGCGCTCGAGATCTTCACCGACAGGCCTGTGGGGAAGCGCGGCAAAAGCAACCTCTATCCCCGCAGTTCCGTGCTGGGGATCGCCGTGGAGCGAGCGCGCAACTTCTGGCTCATGGCTACCCGGAGCCCGCCCTCCGCCCGGAAGGGCAAGTCGAAGTGACGGACCGTCTCCTGGCCCGGACCGGTCGAGAATGAAAGGATGAGCCTTCGTGGCTGACAGGGAAAAACGGACAGGGACTCTCGGGACGTTCACCGGTGTCTTCACGCCCAGCATTCTCACGATTCTCGGCATCATCCTCTTCATGCGCCTCGACTACGTTGTCGGAAACGCCGGCCTGAAATCCGCCCTGATCATCATCGCCCTGGCCAACACGATCTCGCTGCTGACCACATTCTCCCTCTCGGCCATCGCCACGAACATGAAGGTGAAGGGAGGCGGCGACTACTACCTGATCTCGCGGACCCTGGGCGTCGAGTTCGGCGGGGCCATCGGCATCGTCCTCTACCTGGCGCAGTCCGTGTCGATCGCCTTCTACTGCATCGGCTTCGGCGAAGCCTTTGCGGCCATGCTCCCCGGCGCGTCTGCTTCCCTGCCCCGGCTGATCGCCTTCGCCGCGGCGGCCTTCCTTCTCCTCTTCGCCTGGCTGGGCGCCGACTGGGCCTCCCGGCTGCAGTACATTGTCATGGCCGCCCTGGCGATCTCGCTCGGCTCCTTCTTCATCGGGGGCCTCGGACAGTTGGACGGGGAGCAGCTGGTCCGCAACTGGACCGTGGAGTCAGGAGGGGAAGGGTTCTGGATCCTCTTCGCCATCTTCTTCCCGGCAGTCACCGGCTTCACCCAGGGCGTGAGCATGTCCGGCGATCTGAAGGATCCGGGCAGGAGCCTTCCCCGCGGCACGTTCCTCGCCGTGGGGATCTCGATCGTCGTCTACTTCGGAGCGGCTCTCGTCTTCGCGGCCGCCCTGCCCGCGTCGGAGCTGGGGAACGAGAGCATGGCCATGAAGCGCGTGGCCCTCGTCGAATGGACGATCAGCGCCGGCGTCGTGGCGGCGACGCTCTCCTCGGCCATGGCGTCGTTCCTCGGCGCGCCCCGCATCCTGCAGTCGATGGCCCGCGACAGGATCTTCCCCATCCTCCTCCCCTTTGCCAAGGGGGCCGGACCGGAAGAGAACCCGCGACGCGGCGTTCTGCTCTCGGCGGTGATCGCCTTTGCCGCCATCGGCCTCGGCAGGCTCAACCTGATCGCCCCCCTGGTCTCCATGTTCTTCCTGATCTCCTACGGCCTGCTGAACTACGCCACCTACTTCGAGGCCAGGGCCGCGTCGCCTTCCTTCCGGCCGCGCTTCAGGTGGTTCGACTACCGGCTGAGCGGGCTCGGCGCGCTCTGCTGCCTTGGCGTGATGCTGGCCATCGATCTCGCCGCCGGCCTGGTGGCGATCTCGATCCTCGCCGCGATACACCAGTATCTCAAGAGAACGGCCGGTCCGGCCCGCTGGGCGGACAGCCGGCGTTCCTATCACTTCCAGCGCCTGAAGGAACACCTCCTGCAGATCAACAAGGAGCCGGAGCACCCCAGGAGCTGGAGGCCGCGGATCCTGGTCTTTTCCAAGGACTCGATCCGTCGCGAGCGGCTGCTCCGGTTCTCCTCGTGGATCGAGGCGCAGAGCGGGCTGATCACCGCAATCCGGATCATCGAGGGGGAAGGGGCCAGGGCGAGAAAGGAGCGCGACGAGGCGGAGCAGGAGCTTCTCGATCACCTGAACGACCAGGGGATCGACGCCTTCGGCCTGGCGGTCACCGCACCGGACCTCCTCACCGGAGCGCGCATCCTGATCCAGTCGCACGGGATCGGCCCCGTTCGGGCCAACACCGTTTTGCTCAACTGGATCGAGGAGCGGCCCGGCAGCGATCCGGCTTCGAGCGAGACGCACTACGGCCGGCACCTGCAGGCCGCCATACGGCTGGGCTGCAACGTCGTTGTCCTCGATTCGGACAAGGACGAATGGGACGCTCTTCGCAAGAAGCCGCCCGAGGAGAGGCGCATCGATGTCTGGTGGCGCGCCGACGATGCCACGAGCCGGCTCATGGTGCTCCTCGCCTATCTCACCACGCGGAGCGAGGAGTGGCACGAGGCGACGATCCGCGTACTCGCCTTCGGCCGGGGACCCGATCACGAGGAGGAGGACGCCGCAAGGCTCGGGGAAATGCTCGAGGAGGCCCGGATCGAGGCCGTCTGCGAGGCCGTGCCGGATCCCGGCCCCGATTGCCTGAAGGCTCTCTCGGCCGATGCGGACCTCGTCTACCTGCCCCTCTCCATCCGGAACTATTTGCCCGTCGATCCCTTCGGCGAGAGGATCGACGACCTCTTCGCACGGCTTCCCGTGGTGGCCATGGTCCTGGGTGCCGAGGACATTCCGCTCGACGCCGAGCCGGAGGAGGGGGATGCGGGAGAGGCCGCCGCGCTGAGCGATGCGGCCGCCGACGCGGAGCGGAAGGCGGTCGAAGCGGAGAAGCAGGTGGTCAAGACCTCGGAAACTGCGATCCGGATCATGAACGAGCTGCGCGCCGCGGCCGAGCAGGGAGATGCGGATAAGCGCGCCGCTCTCGAGGCCGAGCTGCTCGAGGCGAACCAGGCTGCAGAGAAGGCGGTCCGCCGCGCCGCAAGAGCTCGGGCCAAGGCGGATGAAAAGTCGAAAGAAGCGGAGGCGCCGGAGCAGGAGAAGGGCTCCTCATAAAAATCAACGAGAATGTCGATATGTGATCTGGATTGATGATATAATCCTGAAGCTTGGCACCCCTTAACGCTTCCCATACTGGAGAGATCGATGCCTCTCTTTTGCCTCATCGCGGTGCTGGTTTCATTGATCCTTGCCCCTGCGCAGGTCGAGGCCCAGGAAAACCAGCCCCTCGATCAACGAGCCGCGGCAGCCCTCGAGACGATCGACGGGGAAGACATTCACGCTTACATCTCCTACCTGGCCTGCGACAGCCTCGAGGGCCGCAACTCGGGTACGCCGGGCAATGACCTGGCCGCGGAGTGGATCGCCGACTTCTTCGCCGAGATGCGTCTCGAGCCGGCAGGTGCGGACGGATCATACTTCCAGAGCTTCACCTTCCGGGCTCGCGGCATGAAGGACGGCGTGGCCAAGACGCGGAACGTGGCCGCCTTCTGGGAAGGAACCGATCCCATCCTGAAGAAGGAAGCCGTGGTGATCGGCGCCCACTTCGATCACGTGGGACGCAAGGGCCAGAAGCCCTCGGCGGCCCGCATGGGCCGCGCCTCGAAGACGGACACGATCTGGAACGGGGCGGACGACAACGCCTCCGGCACCGCGGCCGTGCTCGAGGTGGCCCAGGCCTTCGCTCTCGCCCGGGTGCCCACCAAGCGCAGCATCGTCTTCGTCTGCTTCAGCGGCGAGGAGCATGGGCTCTACGGCTCCGATCACTACGTCAAGAATCCCCCCTTTCCCCTCGAGAAGACGTCGCTGATGATCAACCTCGACATGGTGGGCCGCAATCCCGGCACGCCTTTTACCATCTTCGGACTCGAGTCGGACGAGGGAGGCTACCTGGTCAAGGCGATGAAGGAGACGGCTTCCGAGCTCGGAGGGGTGAAATACCGTTCCGGCCGCGGGGCTTTCGGAGGCAGCGATCACTGGCCGTTCCTGAAGAGCGGCGTCCCGGCCATCTTCATCTTCGGAGGACTTCATCCCGACTACCACCGGATCAGCGACGAGGTGGAAAAGATCTGCCCCGAAAGGGTGCAGAAAACGGCCAAGACGGCCTTCCTTCTGGCCCTGGGCGCGGCGAACCGCCGCGAGCAGCTCGTCTTCTCGACCTCCTTTCTGGAGCTCCTCAGCTTTCGCGGCAAGCGCCGGATGCTGGGGATCGACGCGGGCGAGAAGGTTGCGACCGACAAGCTCGCCGGATTCGGCCTGCCCGAGAACCAGGGGGCCGTGCGCGTGGCCGGCATCTACAGCCAGACTCCGGCCGCACGGTGCGGTTTGAAGAGCGGCGACCTGATCCTGTCGCTGGGCGCGAAGACGATCGTCAGGCAGGAGCCCCTCTCCTCCCTGCGAAAGGCGATCCGCGAGGCTCCCCTGGGCGCCGACGTCCCTCTGACCATCCTTCGCAATGGCGAGATCATGACCCTTCTCGTGCGATGGGAGGAGGAGAAGAAGACCGCCCGGAAGACGAGCAAGCCTGTGCGGTAAGAATAGGCCGAGCACCGCCTTTCATCCCCGACAAATTGTATTGAAAGCGGCTGGAGCCTCGTTATCATAGGCTCCCTTACAATCCCGGTATGGGCGTTCGAGGAGCGGATAAGGGGCTCCCGGATGGTAGAGGCGTAACGGTTCTCCTGAGCAGGTTTCGGTCGCTTCATGGTTTTCAGTTCAACGGTTTTTCTATTCCTGTTTCTCCCCATCGTGATCGGGGCCTATTTCCTCTTCTTCCTGCCGGCCCAGCGCACCGGCAAGACCGGATTCCGCATCCTGAGCAATTTCATCCTCCTGGTGGCCAGCCTCTTCTTCTATGCCTGGGGAGAGAAGCTCTTCGTCTTCATCATGCTTCTCTCGATCCTGGCCAACTATCTGCTCGGGCTCTGGGTCAGCAGGACGCGCGAGAAGACCTACGGAAAGCTGGTCGTGGCCGCGGGCGTCTTCGTCAACCTCGCCCTGCTGGGCACGTACAAGTACGCGAACTTCCTGGTCGACAACATCAACCTGCTTCTCGGCTCCCTCGGAATCGAGCCGATCGACCTCGAGCCGGTCCACCTGCCGATCGGGATCTCCTTCTTCACCTTCCAGGCCATGTCGTACGTGATCGACGTCTACCGGAAGGACGCCGATGTCCAGAGGAACCCGATCAACGTGGCCCTCTACATCTCGCTCTTCCCCCAGCTGATCGCGGGGCCGATCGTCCGCTACCGCGACGTGGCCAGGCAGCTGATCACGCGCCTCGTGACGATGGACGACTTCGCCGCGGGAGCCAAGCGCTTCATCACCGGCCTGGGCAAGAAGGTGCTGATCGCCAACACGATGGCGGCCACGGCCGACAAGGTATTCGCCGTTCCGCCCGATCAGCTGACACCCGGCCTGGCCTGGCTCGGCGTCGTCTGCTACACGCTGCAGATCTACTTCGATTTCTCCGGATACTCCGACATGGCCATCGGCCTGGGGCGGATGTTCGGCTTCCGGTTCCTCGAGAACTTCCAGTGGCCCTACATCGCCCAGTCGATCAAGGAGTTCTGGAGGCGGTGGCACATCTCCCTGTCGAACTGGTTCCGCGACTACCTCTACATCCCGCTGGGAGGCAACCGGGGCACCCCCTTCAGGATCTACTTCAACCTGGTGGTCGTCTTCTTTCTCTGCGGCCTGTGGCACGGTTCGAGCTGGACCTTTGTCATCTGGGGCCTCTACCAGGGATTCTTCCTGGTCATCGAGCGCCTCGGCCTCGAGAAGGGGGTGAAGAAACTCTACAGGCCTTTCCGGCACGTCTACACCATGCTCGTCGTCATAGTCGGCTGGGTCATCTTCCGCTCGGAGAGCATGGAGCAGGTCGGCGCGATTCTCTCGGCCATGGCCGGCTTCTCGCAGGGCGCCGGCCTGGAGCACCACGTCAAGCTCTACATGAACGCCGAGCTCGTGCGGACCATCATCATCGGGTCGGTCTTCGCGATCCCCTGGATCCCGTGGCTCTCCGATCTGCGGGAGAGGCGGCTGGCTCCGCGGCAGGACAGCCTCTCGCGCCTGCTGGACGGGACCTACGCCTTTGTCACTGTCGTGATCTGCGCCGCCATCCTGCTGGCATCGGCCATGTGGCTTTCGGCCGGCACCTACAATCCGTTCATCTACTTCAGGTTCTAGGAGAGAGGTATGTCGGACATGGCGCCTGCGAAGCACTGGAGAATCGCCAACATCGTGATGACCGTGCTCTTTCTGGCCGCGATCTGGCTGCCTCTCTGCGACTCTCTCTTCGGCATCGATCCCTCGACCGTGCAGGCCGAGAACCGCGACGAGACGATCATGCCGGAATTCAGCTGGACGAAAGCGTCGATCGAGAGCTTCCCCGAGAAGTTCGAGGCCTTCTACAACGACAACTTCGGATTCCGCAAGACGCTCATCACGTGGCACGGACTGGCCAAGATGAAGCTGCTCCGCTCCTTCTACTCATCGCGCGTGATCATCGGAAAGGACGGCTGGCTCTTCTTCAGGGGCGACAGGACCATCGAGAACTACCGCTGCATCGATCCCTTCAGCGAGGAGCAGCTCGACCGCTGGGTGCGCCTTTTCGATGCCAGGCGCCGATGGCTCGAGAGCCAGGGGATCCGCTACATCATCGTCTTCGCCCCGAACAAGCACACGATCTACCCCGAGTACCTCCCCGAGGGGATCAACAAGGTCCGCAACGAATCGCGGCTCGACCAGCTGGTGAAGCGCTTCGAGGAGATCCCCGGGATCGAGTTCGTCGACATGCGCGAGAAGTTTCTCGACGCGAAGAAGGAAGGCCGCCTCTATCACAAGACCGACACCCACTGGAACGGCGTGGGAAGATACCTCACCTGCAAGGAGCTGGTCTCCCGCCTGTCGAGCTGGTTCCCGCGGATCAGCTTCCCCTCCCCCGACGCCTACGATGCCACGAACGAGCTGTGCGAGGGCGGCGACCTGACGCGTCTTCTCGGGATCAAGGAGCAGCTGAAGGAGAGAAGGCCCGACTTCAAGCCGAAGGACCCGAAGTCCCGGGAGGCCGATCCGGGAGAGCTCCTGACCAGCCATGAATGGCCGCCCCTGATGGATCCGCTGGCTTTCGAGGTGGATGACGAGAACCTCCCGCGGGCGATGTTCGTGGGCGACTCCTTCGGGATCGGGCTGCATCCCCTCATGGCCGAGTTCTTCCGCCGGAGCACCTTCATCTGGCACATCTTCAGCCGGACCTACATCGAGGACGAGAGGCCTGACGTGGTGATCAACCAGCTCTGCGAACGCTACCTGATGTACGACCTCCCCGAGGACGTGGACGAGCTCGAGGATCTTTACGTGGTGAAGCGGAAGAAGGATTGACTCCTCCCGCTACAACTCCACACCCACCGAGTCGACGTGCTTCTTGACAGTTCTTGGATCGAGGTTCGTCCGGCGCGCCACCGCCTCGTAGCTCCCCAGGCGGCTGTAGAGCAGGGCGCAGTAGCGGCTCAGCAGTTCCCTGGCATCGAGAACTCCCTCCTCGATGCCGCGAACGATCTCCTCCATGGGATCGGACTGCCGGGAACGGCTGTCGCCCGCGTACGATCCGGCCAGAAGGATCCGGCGGACGGCCTGCTCGAGTTCGCGGACATTGCCCGGCCAGGGATAATGGGCAGGGAGATCGCGATCGATGGCCTCGCGGATCATGACCGCCACGGAGGGCGACGGCTCCCCCACGATCCGGTTCACCAGAAGGTCGATCAGATCGTCGAGCTCCGCAGGATCCTCGGCCACCCGCAGCCGGAGCGGCGGCACGGTGATCACATCTGAGCTCAACCTGTAGAAGAAGTCGCTCCGGAACAGCCCCTTCCCCCGCAGCTGCTCGAGCGGCTGGTTCGTGGCGGCGATCACGCGCCCCTCGAACCGCTTGCACACGTGGCTTCCCACAGGGGTGAACGTCCTCTCCTGAAGAACCTCCAGCAGCTTGATCTGGATGGGAACGGAGAGCTCCCCGATCTCGTCGAGAAAGAGCGCCCCGTGCCGGCTCCCCCGGGAGAAGATCCCCTCGTGGTTCTCCACCGCTCCGGTGAAAGCGCCCTTGCGATGCCCGAAGAGCTCCGACTCGATCAGGCTCTCGGGATACTGCGACAGGTTGATGGAAAGGAAGGTGCGGGTGAAGCTCTCCTTGAACTTGTTCTTCTTCTCGTCGAAGGGGATGAATCCGGACCTGCCGATGGCCGAGGCGGCCGTGCCCTTTCCCGTGCCCGTCTCCCCCAGGAGCAGGGTCGAGAAATCCTCCATCCTGTTCCAGAGGCACCTGTTGTAGAGAGAGATGTCGTGGGTGAAGACGTTGTTCCAGAGAGCGAGACGGAGCTTCTTCATCGACTGGCTCCGGCCCACGAGCCCCTTCTCGACGAAATAGTAGGCGCGCCTGAGCTGGTAGAAGAGGGCGAAGAAGTGGAGGGAGTCCTCGTGAGAGAAGCCACGGCTCCGGATCGTGGACAGGATCTCCGGCGCAAAGCCGACCTGCAGCGACTCGTCGCCCGCCTGGAGCTGCGACTGGATCAGATCGTCGAGGGGATCGAGATATTGATGAAAGATGCAGAAGAGCCAGGCGTACTGCACGAGCAAGCCGTCGTCTCCGACGAAGAGATCGATGGATCCCAGGCCCTGGTCCTCCAGGTTGCCGAGCCGCTCGGTCAGCCGGGGCATGAACAGATCGAGCCGCTCCTGCTCCGATGTCCCGGAAAGGGAGTTCACCCCGCCGAGGAGGGCGTCCAGCTCCAACCGCTCGTCGCTGAAAGGATTAATGAACGCCGCGCGCGAGACGAGGGAAAAGAATTCGCGATCTTCCAGAGTCAGTTCCTGCTTCTTCGCCATGCACAGAATGTGTCTCGCTCATGCAAGATATGCAAGAAAAAACGCCGATACCGAGCCCGCGCAATCTCCGCCATATACGGAAAGCATCACGCACTGATACAGTACGGCTCTGCCCGTATATGGCGGAGATTGCGCGGGCTCGGTATCTCGGCTTACAGGTTTCCTGTTATCAGAGGGTCCGGGTCGTCTCCCTGAAGATCACGTTGACGCTCTCCTCGAGCTCCTTCAGGACAGGCTCGTAGACCGACGGCGCCACGGGGATCAGCACGCCCCGGTCGGAGATATCACCCTCGAGGATCATGCGGGCCCCGATCGCGGCCGGCAGGCTCACGGTGCGGGCCATCGACGAGTCGCCGCCCGGGATGCCGAAGTCGACCAGAGTGGAACGCGTTTCCTCTCTCCGCCCGTCGGGATACTCGGCCTCGAACTCGTGCTGCATGACGCAGAGGTCGCGCTCCTTCGGCTCGTAGACAAGCTTGGCGTTCAGGCATTCCGCAAGGACGTCGAGGGGCGAGACGCAGCCCTCGGCAACGGCCTGCTCTTCCAGCAGCCCGAGCCACTCCATCCGGAAAACCGAATCGGTGTGAACGTTCACGTCAAGCGCCGCGGCCACCTGATCCTTCAGGTCGCCGCCCTTCTCGACCTTGGCCAGCCGGCGGGTCACGTCGGCCACGGTCCGGCCGGGAAGATCGCTCTCGTCGAGATCGAAGTACCCGAAATCGGCCAGCTTCTTCATCGTGTAGCACCAACCCGTGTTGCGGAGTGTGCCGCGCAGCATGTTCGTCACGCCCTCGAGGCCGTAGATGTCGATGTACGGGATCGAGTCCCTGTTGAGGTAGGCTTCGAGCTCGCCGTATCCCTGGATCGGGACGGGCCAGTGAAGGCCGAACAGCTCGGGGCCGGGCACGTCGACCTCCCGGCCGTCCTTCAGGTAGCGCGCCGAATTCCGGCCGGCCATGACCACGCCGCGCGGGCTCCAGGAGAACTTGTACCCCCACGGATTGGTGTTGGCCTCGGGCGCCGGGAGGCCTCCGCAGTAGGAGAAGAACCTGGTCACCTTGCCGCCGGCGTTCTGGATCTTGTGAATCACCTTCATGGCGGACATGTGGTCGATGCCGGGATCGAGCCCGATCTCGTTGAGGATCGTGATGCCGGCTTCCTTGGCCGCCCCGTCGAGAGCCTTCATCTCGGGGCTCACGTACGAGGTGGTCACCATCTGCTTCTTGTGCTTGATGCAGAAGTTCGCCACCGTGACATGGTGCGCATAGGGAAGGAGGCTGATGGAAAGATCGTGCTCGCTCACCAGCTTCTCGAGAGTGGCCTCGTCCGACACGTTCAGCGAGAGGGCTGATCCCTTCTCGTGACCGTCGATCAGCTTGACCGCCTTGCTCACCGTGCGGCTCGCCACGGTCACATGATATTCCGGTACATCGAGAAGATATCGAACCAGCGGACGGGCCACGAGGCCGGCTCCAAGAACCAGGATCTTTTTCATCGCTCGGGTCTCCAATTAGTATCAGCTGATAAATTCTTTCATGTAACGATAATCCGGTGTCAACTCCCCCTGATGCAGGATCAACGCCTTCTTGATCGGAAGAGGCAGGTCGAGCGCATCATAGGGGAGGGTGTAGTCGGCCATGGCGATGGCGCCGAAGTACGGCTTCAGCGATTCCGAGAAGTGCCCGGACGATTCCAGCGGAAGCTCGCAGGGCAGGTTGTCCACTCCCACGAGGACGGGCCCCTTTCCGGCCACGCCGTCGAGCGCCTTCCCTGTCTCCAGATCGTAGACGAAGACCGGATTGCCCGAATCGGTCGTCTTGACGAGAAACTCGACAGAGCCTCCGGGATCGCAGGAGATCTCGCCCACCACGCGGAAGCGCGGGCTCTCGACGGAAGCGAAGAGACCGGCGATCTCGTCATTCGTGATCAGCCTGGGATATTCCTCCGTCCAGAAGATGCAGTTCATCAGCACGGACAGGTAGGGAAGGTATCTGTTGAAGTCGGAGCGGTACTTCTCAGGGTGGTCGTAGTAGTCCTGCAGCTCGAAAAGATCCCCATCGTTCCTCGGGGCCACCATGTGCCTCTCGTGAAAGACCGTCTTGTAGAGGTGCTTCGTCGAGAAGGATCCCTTCTCGAAGAGTCCGGGAAGCTCGTCGGGATCGACCTCGATCACGGGGAAGAGATCGAGGATCTCCTGGGCGCCTTGCGAGACGTTGCCGTATCCGGCGAAGCCGAAGACCATCGGCGCCAGGGACTCGGGAATTCCGTTCTTCGCGATCGCCTTTCCCACCTCGGTCAGGCTTTCCTTCGCATCGGGGAGGTCCCTGTATCGAAAAGCCTGCCTGGCCGCGCCAAAGGGGTTGGGATCGCCCCCCTCCCACTCGAGCCGCTGCCCCAGGGCCCAGAGTGCGTCGATCATGCCGGCCAGCCCGGCGTGGCGGCCGAAGAAGACGAGCCGCCGGCCCTTCTCGTCGACGATGCACTCGTAGTCGATGAGCTGGCACTTCAGCTCCATCAGCCGCTTCAACATCTCCATGTTGTAGGGCTGTCCCTTGATCGTGTGGGAAAAGTAGATGTAGGTCCTGCCTTCCTGCAGGAGCCTGGTGGGAATCTCCTTCACCGCGAAGACGACGGGGCAGTCGTCCAGGCTCTCGGCCACACGGGCTCCCGCCTTCTCGTAATCGCTGTCGCTGAAAACGCGGATCAACGACGTCTGGACCACGAAGTCGACGGGCAGCTCCGATCCCAGCTCGCTGACGTGGGCCGGTGTGATGGGAACGCGCGCTTCCCACTTGTTCTTGTCCTCACGGCGGATACCTACAAGATGTCTCAAGGCTTTTCTCTCCAGGGAAAACAAGCCCAGTGCCGCGGCAGCCGCAGCAGGGGCTCTGTCAAGATAGAAGTTATTTGAAAGATCGCGGCCGTTCCTCCCGCGCCGTTACTCGTACGAGATCGCCCTGGTGGGACAGAAGGCGGCGCAGGCCGGCTCGCCGCCGCAGAGATCGCACTTGACGGCAATGCCGGAGGATCGCTCGTGGACGATGTGCCCGAAGGGACAGGCGATGGAGCAGAGTCCGCAGCCGATGCAGCGCTGCCTGTCCACCTCGATGGCGTCCGTGTCTTCCCGCCGTCTCAACGCCTCCACGGGACAGACCTGGACACAGGCCGCCTCGTCGCACTGGAAGCAGGTGAGAACCTGGTTCTTGCCCGCTCCCTCGCAGAAGAGGTAAGCCCTGATCCGCGGGATCCCGGGACCGCTCTTTCCGGCATGACTGAACGAGCAGGCCAGCTCGCACGTCCTGCAGGCGGTGCACCGGGAAGGAGTGATGGTCAGGACCTTGTTGTTCGTCGTATCCAGTGTCTCGTTCATGGGCTCATCCCGCTATGCGTTTTTTATCTCATCGGGCCGGGCATCGCGCTGCGTCCCGGCCGCTCTGTCTCGGGGTCAAGCGGTCTCGCCGCTCTCCATCATGGTCATGTCGAAGGCCGTGGCCATCGTCTGCACCGTCTTCGCCCTGCTGCAGTCGGGGCAGAGGGAGAAGAATTCGGCGGACAACCCCGAACGCCTGGCCTCGAACTCGGCCTGGGCTTCGGGCATCACAGGGCAGCCGCAGGCCTCGCACTTCAGCATGGCGAAGTTGCGTCCCCAGATCTTGCGGATGTCGCCGTTCTCCTCGAACCTGATCGTGTTCGTGGGACAGATGTGGGCGCAGCTCAGGCAGCCGATGCAGTCCTTGGGCGGCTGCTTGAAGGGAATCGAGATCCGCTTCTCGATCCCCCGGCCCGCCGTGTTGATCGCCGAGACGCCCTTGGTCGCGCAGACGCGGACGCAGAGGCCGCAAAGGATGCATGTGGTCTTGACCTTGTTCAGCCGGTACGAGCTCTCCGTCACGCCGTGCGCGGCAGCCAGGTCGCGGATCACCTCGGAGTCTGGGCACCGGGCCAGCAGAAGGTCGAGGACGGTCCGCCGCGCGTTGCCGATCTCGCCCGATTCCGTGACGACCTGAAGGCCCTCCTCCACGGGGTAGAGGCAGGCGGTGACGAGACCCTTCCATCCCTTCCAGTCGGGGTGGGTGATCTCCACCAGGCAGAGCCGGCACGCCCCAACGGGCTCGATCGCATCGTGATGGCAGAGCGTGGGAATCTCGATCCCCTCCCGCCTGGCCACCTGGAGGACCGTCTCGCCCTCCCGGGCCTGCAGGAACCGGCCGTTGATCTCAAGATTGATCGTTTTCTCGTTCATCAGACAACCTCGACTGAGTCAAACCGGCAGACGTTGCGGCAAGCTCCGCAGCGCGTGCACTGCTTGACATCGATAGTGTGTAGCTTCTTCTTCTTGCCCGTGATGCAGTCCACGGGGCAGGCCTTCAGGCAGGCGCCGCAGCCGGTGCAGGTCTCCTCCGATATCGTGAAGGTGAAGAGATCCTTGCAGACGCCGGCCGGACACTTCTTCCGGATGATGTGGGTCTCGTACTCGTCGCGGAAGTAGCGCAGCGTCGAGAGCACGGGGTTGGGAGCGGACTTGCCGAGGGCGCAGAGGGAGGCCTTGACCACCGTGTCGCTCAGCGCCTCGATCTTCTCGATGTCGCCCTTCCTTCCCTTCCCGGCGCAGATCGCCTCGACCATCTGCCAGAGCTGGAAGACGCCCTCGCGGCAGGGAACGCACTTGCCGCACGACTCGTCCACCAGGAACTTCAGGAAGTAGCGGGCCACGTCGATCATGCAGGTCCGGTCGTCCATCACGATCATGCCGCCCGAGCCCATCATCGAGCCCGCATCGGTGAGGGTGTCGAAATCGACGGGCAGATCGAGCTGGCTCTCGGGAAGGCAGCCGCCCGAGGGACCGCCGGTCTGAACGGCCTTGAACGGCCTGTCGCCGATGATCCCGCCGCCGATCTCGTAGATGATCTCCCTCAGGGTGATTCCCATGGAGACCTCGACGAGCCCGGTGTTCTTCACCTTTCCCACGAGGGAGAACGCCTTGGTGCCCGTGCTCTTCTTCGTGCCGAGAGCGGCAAAGGCGTCGGCGCCCTCGGTGATGATCCACGGCACGTTGGCCCAGGTCTCCACGTTGTTGAGCACCGTGGGCTTGTCCAGGTAGCCCTTGGCCACCGAGTGGATGTACTTGGCGCGCGGCTCCCCCACCTCGCCGGCCACGGACTTCATCAGGGCCGACGACTCGCCGCAGACGAAGGCGCCGCCGCCTCGCGCGACAAAGACGTCGTAGGAGAAGTCCGCACCCAGGATCTTCTCGCCCAGCAGGCCGCGCTCGCGGGCCTGCTCGATGGCGCGGTCCAGGTTCTCCACCGCCAGGGGGTACTCATCGCGGACGTAGATGAAGCCTTCCTCGGCGCCCACGGCGTAGGCGCCGATCACCATGCCCTCGATCACGCTGTGGGGATCGCCCTCGCAGATGCTCCGGTCCATGAAGGCGCCGGGGTCTCCCTCGTCGGCGTTGCAGAGTACGTACTTGGGGAAGGCGGGATCGCCGTTGCCGTCCTTCACGTTGCGGCAGGTCTTCCACTTCCTGCCCGTGGGAAAGCCTCCGCCTCCGCGGCCGCGGAGACCGGAGCGGGCCACGGCGTCGATCACCTCGGCCGGCTTCATCTTCAGCGCCTCTGCCAGGCCCTGGTAGCCGCCCAGGGCGATGTAGTCGTCGATGTCGCCCGGGTCGATCTTCCCGATGTTCCTGAGGGCGATGCGATGCTGCTTGCTGTAGAAGGGGATCGACCTGTACGTCTCGACCTTCTTCTTCGTGCCGGGATCGCGGTAGAGAAGGCGGTTCACCACCTCGCCCTTGATCAAGGTCTGCTCCACGATCTCCTTCACGTCCTTCGGCCGCACGCTCTTGTAGAACACGCCCTGTGGCTGGATCACCACCAGGGGGCCCTTCTCGCAGAAGCCGTGGCAGCCCGTCTTCTTCAGCCCGAGGCTGAGCTTAACGCCGAGCTTGCGGGCCCGGATCGATCGAGCGAGGGAATCGGCCACGTCGAGGCTGCCGTTGGCCAGGCAGCCGGTGCCGGCGCAGACCAGGACCTCGATCTTCACCTTGCTCCGCTCGCGGCGCATCTGATTCGCCAGCTTCTTCAGGCTCTTCTCACTCTCAATGCGCATGGGTCTTTCCGCCTTTGATCTTGTCGAGCAACGTGCCGGGCTGGACGTTGCCGTGGTATTTGCCGTTGAGGGAAACCACCGGGGCCATGGCGCAGGCCCCCACGCAGTTGACTGTCTCCAGCGTGAACTTGAGATCCTTCGTCGTACCGCCGGCCTTGACGCCCAGAGAGGCGGACAGTTCGTCCACCAGGGTCTGCGCACCGCGGATGTGGCACGCCGTCCCCGTGCAGACGCGGATGACCAGATCCCCCTTCGGGTCGAGGCTGAAGGCCTTGTAGAAGGTGGAAACGGAGAAGGCCTTGCTGATCGGCACGTTCAGGTGGACGCAGAGCTGCTCCACGACCTCGCAGGGAACGAAGCCGAATGCGGCCTGGATGTCCTGAAGGGCATGGATCAGGCACTTCGAATCACCCTCGGGGTAATGTCCCAGGATCTTACGGATCTTCTTCGGATCGAAGCCTTTCTTTCGTCCGGCAACGCAGGTCTTACTCATCGCTCTTTCCCGCCTTGGCCAGTTCGTAGCCTTTCATGAAACTGTTGCAGTTCACATCGATGAATTTCTTCTTCGTGGCAAAGGTCTTCTTGATCGCCTTCAGCAGCGTCTTGCAGGCGACCACCTCGTCCAGGCCGAGGTAGGCACCCAGCATGACGAGGTTGGCCGACTTCCCGCTGCCGCATTCCATGGCGATATGATTGGCGCGGATCCGGAACGATTGGATATCCGTCCTGTCGGAGCGCGCCGGAATCATGGAGCTGTTCACCACGAGGATTCCATCCTTCCGCAGCACCGGCGCGAACTTCTCCAGCGAGGGAAGGTTCATCACCAGGGCGGCGCGCGGTGTCGAGATCAGCGGCGAGCCGATCGCCTTGTCCGCAACGACCACGGTGCAGTTTGCCGTCCCGCCGCGCATCTCGGGTCCGTACGACGGCAGCCAGGTCACGGCCTTCCCCTCTTCCAGGGCCGCCAGGGCGAGAAGCTTGCCGATCGACATGAGGCCCTGCCCACCGAATCCGGACATGATCACTTCGGTCTGCATCTCACTCTCCCTTCCCGGCCTTCGGCGCTCCGGCCATGCCGAAGCGCGCCGCCAACGCCTCGGCGGAGACGGGGGCCCTGCCGATGCCCGGGCCGTCCGGTATTCCGATCTCCTTGAAGTCTTTTTTTCCGTCGGGGTGCTTGAGGACGCCGAGCTTGTAGTAGGGCATCATGACCTCCTCCAGCCACTTGTCCGACTCGGCGGTCGTCAGCCCCCAGTTGGTGGGACAGACGGAGAGGATCTCCACCAGGCTGAAGCAGGTTCCCGCCGCCTGGAGGCGGAACGCCTCGCGGATCGCCTTCTTCGCCACCAGGGAGTGGATCGGCGTGTGGGCCGCCACGCGCGCCAGGAAGCTCGGCGTCGCCAGGGTGCTCAGCAGCTCGACCACGCGGATCGGATGCCCCTCGTGGTTCGTGTCCCGGCCGAAGGGGCAGGTGGTCGTCACCTGACCCGGCATCGTGGTGGGAGCCATCTGGCCGCCCGTCATCCCGTAGATCGCGTTGTTCACGAAGATGACGGTGATCTTCTCGCCGCGGTTCGCCGCGTGCAGGATCTCGGCCGCACCGATCGACGCCAGGTCGCCGTCGCCCTGGTAGGTGAAGAGGATCAGCTCGGGATTGCAGCGTTTGGCGCCCGTGGCCACGGCCGGGGCGCGGCCGTGCGCCGCCTCGAAGCAGTCGCAGTTGAAGTAGTTGTATGCCAGGACCGAGCATCCCACCGGCGCGACGCCGACGGCCCTCTCCCTGAGCCCGAGCTCGTCGAGCACCTCGGCCACCATCCTGTGGATCGTGCCGTGGGTGCAGCCGGGGCAGTAGTGGGTATGCCGCTCGGTCAGCGATTCCGGATAGTCGAATATCTTCTTCATTTCAGGAGCCTCCGGATCTCGTCGGCCACGTCGTCAGGCGAGGGGACCACGCCGCCCGTCTCGCCGTAGAAGAGAACGGGCTTCTTCCCCAGGACGGCAAGCTTCACGTCCTCCACCATCTGGCCTGTGCTCATCTCCACCGAGAGGACCTTGTTCGCCTTGTCGGCCTCGCGGGCCAGAGCCTCGTAGGGATAGGGCCAAAGGGTGATGGGGCGGAAGACGCCGATCTTCCACTTCTTCTTCTCGCGCTTCAGCTCGTCCACAGCCGTCCGGCAGATGCGGGCCATGGAGCCGTAGGCGGTGATCAGAAGGTCGAGCTTCCCCTTGCAGTTGTAGACCTCGTGGCGCTTCTCCTTCTTCTCGATCTCGTCGTACCGCTCCCGGAGCTTCCAGCTGTTGGCATTGCACTCCGTCTCCTTCAGGTAGAGCGAGTTGATGATGTTCGGCGGCCGACCCTTGGCGCCGTTGGCCGCCCACGGCTTCTCGGGAAGGGTGGAGAGGTCGCGCATGGGCGGAAACTCCACCGGCTCCATCATCTGGCCGATCATCCCGTCGCCGATCACCAGCACGGGAGTGAGGTACTTGTCCGCCAGGTCGAAGGCCTCGTAGACGATGTCCACTGCCTCCTGGACCGAGGCCGGCGCCAGGACGATCACCTTGTAGTCGCCGTGCCCGTGCCCCTTGGTGGCCTGAAGGTAGTCGGACTGGGACGGCAGGATCCCGCCCAGGCCGGGGCCGGCGCGCACCACGTTCACCACGACGAAGGGGAGATGGCTCGCCGCCGCATAGGAGAAGCCCTCGGCCATCAGGCTGATGCCCGGGCTCGACGAGGTGGTGAGCACCCGCTTGCCCACCCCGGCGCCCCCGTACAGCATGTTGATCGCCGCCACCTCGCTCTCGGCCTGGACGAAGGAGCCGTCCACCTCCGGGAACCGCTTGGCGAGATACTCGGGAACCTCGGTCTGCGGCGTGATGGGATAGCCGAAGAAGTTCCGGCACCCGGCGCGGATCGCTGCCTCGCCGATCGCCTCGCATCCTTTCATCAGAACCTTGGCCATGATCCTGTCCTCTCTCAATAATCAAAGAACCGGTACTGCGTACCGTGCGCATAGACCTGGATGGCCACATCAGGACAGGCCACGGCGCAGATCCGGCAACCGATGCATCGGGGTTGCATGGCCGGCTCGGCAAAGAAGTAGCCCTTCGGGTTCAGCTCTTCGGACATGCCGATCACCTTCTGCGGGCAGGACTCCTTGCAGCGCTCGCACCCCTTGCAACGCTCTTTATCAACCACGATCTTGGGCATCTTCCCTACCTCTCTCTCTTCTTCGAGTCGGTCCGGACATTGTCATCGGGAGACGGCTCGCCCCGGGCCTCGGGCCTCCGGAACAGCACCCTTTCCGCCTTGTCCGTCTTGCTCTTCAGCTTCCAGGGAGGAAGCATCCGTCTCTTGATGCGAAGAACGGGACAGCTCCCGACCGCCTCTTCCACCTCCGGGCCGATGGACTCGTCGGCCGTCACGAATGCCACGGGAAGCCCGCCGTCCTTGCCGACGGCAAAGGCCAGCTCGTAGCCTTCCCTGATCAGGTCGACGCTCGTCTCATCCAGAAGATGCGTGTTGGAGACCAGCCCGGTCACCCGGAGCCGCGACGCCGCCTCGATCTCGTGCCGGATCCGGCGGCACCCTTCCACCGAGTCGGTGAAGGGGCGCCTGGCGTTCACCACCTGGAGCATGACGTAGTCGCAGTCGCCGAACACGTCCGCCAGCGAGCTCAGGACCCTGGCGCCCACGTCGTCGCCCCCCACGTCGAGGATCACGAAGCCGTCGCCCGATTGCACGGCGCCGCGTATCTCGGGTAGGATGATGGGAAGATCGGCGGAGTGATAGTCACCGGCGGGATTGATCACGCGGATCCCGTGTTTCTCCATCTCGTCCCGGGCTTCGCGGCAACGGAAGTAGGGGTTGACGATATCCAGGTCCGCCACGCTCACGCTCTGGTGTTCGGAGAGCCGAATCGCAAGGTTGACGGAGACCTCCGTCTTGCCTGACCCGTAGTTGCCCACAACCAGAACAACACGTTCCTCTGGGGAGTAATCGAATTTTCTTTTCATGCAAAATGTTATTTGAAGCCGACTTCCGGTTTAAACAGGCAGGACCCCTCTGCAGCAAACCGCGTCTGGACTTGAATCAGAGAACAGAAAGAGTCACCTTACGGGATGAAAAAAGCTTTGTCAACAAGTGAAACAACTTTCGACTGATGCATCTCGGTTCATAACCAACCTGCTGTTAAAAAGATATGCCTGAGCACATCATCGAGGTCCATGATCTGACCAAGTACTACGGCTCGGTGCCCGGCGTCGTGAATGCCACTTTTCAGGTTGTTCGCGGCGAGGTCTTCGGCTTTCTCGGACCGAACGGCGCGGGGAAGACGACGTGCATCCGCCTGCTCCTCGACCTCCTGCGCCCCGACTCGGGTGCGGCGTATCTTTTCGGGCATCAGGTCAATCCGGGCGCCTTTCGCCTCAGGGAGCGGATCGGCAACCTCCCGTCCGACGTGGCCTGGTGGCCGTCGCTCACCGGCAGGGAGATCCTCGACTTCTTCGCCCGGTTCCGCACCCCCCGGCAAGGCGGAACCGGCCGGGAGACGTCTCCCCTTCGAGACTATCTCCTCGACGCCCTGAAGCTGGAGAGCGGCGTGCTCGACCGCAAGGTGAGAACCTACTCGCGCGGCACGTCGCGCAAGCTCGGGCTCGTGGCAGCGATGCAGCACGACCCCGACCTGCTGATTCTCGACGAACCGACGTCGGGGCTCGACCCGCTGATTCGCGAGGCCTTCTTTCAGATCTGCCGCCGATTCCGAGCGCAGGGGAAGACGATCTTCCTCTCGAGCCACAACCTGGCCGAGACGGAAGAGATCTGCCATACGGTGGCCATCATCCGCCAGGGGAGGATCGCGGCCCGGGAGAGCATCGCCTCTCTCAGGGAGAAGAGCCCGCGGCGCGTGATCGCCCTCTTCGACGACGAGCCGCGAAAGGAGTGGTTCGCGATCCCCAACGTGGAGGTGGTCTCCCTGGAGGAGAGAAAGGCGGTGCTCTCCTGCCTCGGCGCGCCCGTTGCCCTGGTGAAGGCGCTCTCCGCCCTGCCGCTGAAGGATCTCACCGTGTCGGAGCCGTCGCTGAGCGAGCTCTTCCTCCGCTTCTACAAGGACGGCGAGGGAGGCGGGTCATGATCAACGGCAACATCTTCCGCTTCGAGCTGAGATTGAGCCGGCTGATGCTCCTCTTCTGCAGCCTCGGCCTCTTCCTCTTTCAGCTTCTTCTCGTGGGTTTCTATTCGGCCGTCCGTCCCGAAAAAAGCCTCGAGCCTCTCTTCCAGCTCATCCCGAAACCGATCCTGGCCCTGGTGGGAGGACAGTACGTCGACCTGCTCTCCGTGTCGGGCTTCCTCTCCTACGCCTTCACCCACCCGATCAACCTGATCCTTCTTTGCGCCGGACCGCTTCTCCTGGCCAGCCGCGCCGCACCGGGCCGGGGCGACGACGCGGCGACGGACCTCGTCATCTCCCAGCCCGCCTCGCGCACCGCCGTCCTCCTGGGGAAGATGACGGCCGGGGTCGTCTGCAGCGCCGGCATGGTGGCGGCCATGTGGCTCGGCCACCTGGCGGGAGTCACCTGCATCCCCCTGCCCGACGTGCCGGATAAGCTCCCCTTCATCCAGGCCGCGGTGAACGCCTTCTTCTTCGTCCTGGCCGTCCAGGGCGTGGCCTTTCTCTTCGCCACGGTCTGCCGTCTCCGCACGGCAGCCGTCTGCTCGACCATCGCCGTCCTGCTGGTGATGCTCTTCCTGTCGTTCTTCGCCGAGCTCTGGGAGATCTTCGAGGAGCCGGCCCGCCTCTCCTTCTTCACCTACTACATCCCGGGCAAGATCGTGGCCCTCAAAGCCGTGGCGTACGAGGACCTCGCGATCCTCTGCAGCTTCTTCATCATCCTCTCGGGAGTGGCTATCTGGGTCTTCAACCGTAGAGACGTCTAGCCCGGACTCTCCATGAAGGCGGCGATCTTGTCGCAGGCCTGTCCGAGCTGCTCCTCGGTGGGAAGGAGCACGATGCGGAAGTGGCGCTGGCCCTCCTTCTGGCCGAAGCCGTCTCCGTGCACGACGAGAACGCCTGTCTCGCGGATCATCTTCGGGACGAAGGTCTCATCAGGCTCGTCGATGTGCAGCCTCGGATGGGCGTAGAAGGCGCCCTTGGGCGACACGCAGGTGATGCCCGGGATCTCGTTCAGCTTTCCGACAGCCAGGTCGCGCCGCGCCCTGATCTTGGCGTTCATCTCCTGGAGGTGGTCCTGTGGCCCCTGAAGGGCAGGCTTGATGCAGTACTGCATCGGGCTGTTGGCGCAGAGCCTGGCGCGGGCGTATTTCATGATCGCCTGCCTGTAAGGTCCGACGAGCTCCTCGGGTCCGGAGACGATCCCCCATCCGATGCGCCAGCCGCAGGCCAGGTACGACTTGGAGATCCCGTTGAAGGTGACGAAGGGGACGTCGTCCGCCAGGGAGGCGATGGAGACGTGCTCGTCGTCGTCGAGGATGATCTTGTCGTAGATCTCGTCGCAGAGGATCAGGAGCCCCTTCTCCCGCGCCAGGCGGACGATTTCCATCAGAGTCTCGCGCGAGCAGAGGGAGCCGGTGGGATTGTTCGGATTGATCAGGACGATGGCGCGCGTCCTGTCGTTGACCCGCGCCTCCAGGTCGGCCGGATCGGGCTGCCAGCCGTTCTCCTCGTCCAGGTAGTAGGCATTCACCTCGGCGCCGAGCTTGCTGGCCAGGGCCGTGTAGAGAGGGTAGATCGGGTAGGGCATCAGCACGTTCTCGCCCTCGTTCACCAGGGCGGTCAGGGCCAGCTCGATCGCCTCGGACGCCCCGTTCGTCACGTAGATCTCCCGGATCTGTTCGATCCCCTTGCGGTTCGCCTCGATGCGGATCGCCTCGAGAGCCTCGTCCACGCCGGTGGACGGTGCGTAACCGTTGGCACCTCGCCTCATCGCCTCGAGCGTGGCCTCTATCATGTGCGGCGGCGTCTCGAAGTCGTACTTCAGCGGATCGCCGATGTTCAGGTAGAGGATCTCCTTCCCCTGCCGGACAAGCTCGTCCGCCAGGAGAACGATGTCGCGCACTGCATACCGGATATTCTCGCTTCGCCGGGAGGGAACTATCATGACTTTACCCGTCTTTCCGAATGACTTTCTAGACAGCCTTTCATGACCGTAAAAAGTCATTCCCGAATGGACTTTTTAGACAGTCTGTAATGGCCGTAAAAAGTCATTTCTGAAATTGAAATAACTGCTCAGGACGGAAAAGGCCCTTTTCCGCGCCGTAAAAGTAATATATTAAAATCGAGAACGGCCCGGAGTTCAATATACTGGCTCGGATCGCCGGTGCGGCTGAAAGCCCGGCACCGGCGATCCGAGGCGAACCGAAAGCAGTTTCTGTAACGGATCAGAAGATGGAATTCACCTACGGCGGATATCGAGGCAGGATCCTGGAGGCCGACCTCACCCGGGGGAAGCTCCAGACCTTGCCCCTGCCTGAAGAGTATTGTCGAGACTACGTGGGCGGTCGCGGGCTCGCCACCCGGCTTCTCTGGGATGCCATGGCGCCTGAAGCGGACCCCCTGGCGCCGGAAAGCGCCGTCGTGATCGCCGCCTCGCCCCTGGTGGGCACCTCCGCCCCCACGGCGGGCAGGGGGCACGCGGTCTTCAAGTCGCCGCTCACCGGCTCGATCGGAAGCTCGAACTCCGGTGGCGACTTCGCCGTCTTTCTCAAGCGGAGCGGCTACGACGCCCTGGTCATCAAGGGGAAGTCGCCGGAGCCCGTTCTCCTGAAGATCGACAAATCGGGCGCGCAGGTCCTGCCGGCGGGCCGGCTCTGGGGGCTCGACTCGCACGAGGCCACCGACGTCCTGCTCGAAGGGCTCGACCCCAAGATCTCGCGCGTCCTCACCATCGGTCCGGCCGGCGAGAACCAGGTCCTCTTCGCCTCCCTGGTGAACAACAAGAACAGGGTCTACGGCCGCGGCGGGCCCGGTGCGATCTTCGGCGCGAAGAACCTGAAGGCCGTTGTCGTGACGGGCGACGACGAGATACCGATCCGCGACGAGGAGCTATTCCGCACCGGCGTGGACCAGGGCCTCTACAGGCTCCGTGCCGCACCCGGCACCAACAGGATCCTCAGGGAGCTCGGCACGGCGGGGCTCGTCCGCCTGATCGACGTGATCGACATGCTCCCCCACAGGAACTACCAGGACACGAAGCACCGGCTCGAGGACCTGAACCGGATCTCCGGCGAGGCGATCCGCAAGAATATCCTGCAGCGCGCCAAGGGCTGCTACCGCTGTCCCATCGCCTGCCAGCGCCACACCCAGGTGGGAGAGAAGACCGGAGAGGGACCCGAGTTCGAGACGGTGGTCCTCATGGGCCCCGTCTGCGGCACCTACGACCTGGAGGCGATCACCCTGGCCAACTACGGCTGCAACGAGATGGGCATGGACACCATCACGTACGGCGGAACCGTGGCGTGCGCGATGGAGCTCTTCGAGAGCGGCGCCATCACTCTCGAGGACACGGGCGGCATCGATCTCAGCTTCGGCAGCGGCGAGTCGCTGAAGAGCCTCGTTCCTCTCGTGGCGCGCCGGGAGGGCATCGGCGATGCTCTGGCCGACGGATCGCGGCGCCTTGCGAAGCTTTTCGGGCGGCCCGAGCTGTCCATGTCGGTGAAGGGGCTCGAGTTTCCGGCCTACGACCCCCGGGCATCCTTCATCCAGGCGCTGGGCTACATGACGTCGCCCAGCGGCGCCTGCCACCTGAGAGGAGGGTACGCCGTCTCGCTGGCCTTCTTCGGCGGTCCCCGCGAGATCCCGCGCTTCAGCGTGCGCCAGGCCCCGGCGGCGGTGCGCAACGTCCAGAACGCGGGGATCATCCTCGACACGCTGGGCGTCTGCCGGTTCACCAGCTTCGCCTTTCACGTGGACACCTGGGCCAGGATGCTCTCCGGTGCCACGGGCGCCGAGTTCTCCACGAGCCATCTCGAAACCATGGCGGAACGCGTGGCGAACCTGGAGCGGCTCTTCAACCTCCGGGCCGGCCTGACTGCCGCGGACGACACCCTGCCCGACCGCTTCCAGACCGAGTACATAACAACCGATGAGGGAGATACCCTGATTCCGCCGGACAAGGTCGATAAGATGCGCTCGGGCTACTACATGGTCCGCGGCTGGGACGGCGGCGGAGTCCCGAGCGAGGAGACGTTGACCCGCCTCGGCCTCTCTTCCCTGGAGGGGGAAAGATGACCAAGAAAGACATCATCGACAGGATGATCGCCCTCGGCTCGGCCTGCCTCAACCGCGACATGCAGGACAGCCACAGCGGCAACATCGCGGCGCGGTGGACGAACGAGGAAGGCACTTCCTGCTTGGCCGTCACGCGCACGGGATCGCAGAAGGGCGGCCTCGAGCGGGGGGACATCTGCTTCCCCGCCATGGCCGAAACGGACTTCGGCCACTACCGGGCCTCGTCGGAGACGACGATCCACGCACGGATCCTCCAGATCGAGGGAGCCGTGGCCTCCATGCATGCCCACACGAAGCACGCCGTGGTGGCCACCATGGGGCCGGCGGGCAAGTCGGGCCCCCATCCCCCTCTCGTCCCGATCGACTCCCTGGGCCGCAGCTTTCTCGAGGGATCGGTGCCCGTGCACCGATTCGCCGTGCCATCGGGCTCGCCGGAGATGGCCAAGGTCATCCCCGAGTACCTGGAGAAGCACCCCACGATGATCGTGCAGAACCACGGTGCCTTCGCGCGCGGCCGCTGCCTGGAACACGCCTTCTTCCGCCTCTGCCTCGTGGAGAACTCGGGATACACGATCCAGCTGGCCCGCCGTTTCGGCGCCGATGCCGCCCTGATGAATCGGGAGCAGGAGGCTGCCGGGGACGGCTTCTTCGGCCTCGAGCTCCGGGCCGGGCTGGGCGATGCCGGTGATTACGACTGCGAGGGCCTGGGGCGCTGCGACTTCGACGACGAGCCCCAGACGCGGCGAGAGTTCCTGAAGACCGGCCACCGCATCTTCGAGCAGGGCCTCTCCCCCTTCCACACGGGATCGGCGTCGATCCGGTGCGCGGATACGATGCTCTACACGCCGGCGGCCTCCATGCCGTCCGGTCTTCCCGGCCCCCTCGTGGAAATACCGCTGGTCGACGACGTCGACGAGAGCTTCCCGCTCTCCATACACCGGTACATCTTCAACAACTCGAACTTCCAGACCGTGATCCACACCTTCACGCCCGAGACCGACGCCGCCGTTCTCTACAGGCATCCCGGCGAGGCGGAGCCGCCTGACAGGATCATCCCCGTGGACGCCGAGGCGAGCTTCCTCTACCCGGCCATCCCCGTGCTGCCGGCAGGGACGGAGCCCGGCAAGTTGCTCGAGACGCTCCACGACTACAACGTGGCCGTCGTGCGCCGCGGCGGCGTCTGGGCGGTGGGAGAGCAGTCGCTCTCCGAGGCGCTGCACCACAACTCCTCGGTGCGCGACATCTGCCTCTACAGGCTCGGCGCCCTCGATCGCGGACTCGATCTCGCTGAGCTGGAGCCTGAGAAGGCCAGGAAGTGGTAGGCCGGGAGGGGATACCTGACCTTGATAAGAGGATGGAACAATGATTTTCGTGAACGGTGAAGAGATCGAAGGGTGTGAAGGACTCACTCTCGCAGAGCTCCTCACGAAGCTGAAGATGAACCCGACCATCTCCGTGGTGATCCTGGACGGCAAGGCGATCCGCCGCAACGAGCTCGATGTCACGCCTGTCGAGGCGGGCGCCGAGTACTCGATTCTTCCCGTCGTGGGAGGAGGATAGCCTGAGAAGGGAAGGAGGGACTCCATGACCAAGAAAGCCATGCTGTCCGCCAACGCGGGCGGGACGACCCTGACAGCCGCCGTGGTGGACGAATCGTTCCGCATCGTCTGGGAAAAGAGCGTGCCCACTCCGGCCGGCGGCGAGCTGATGCGCGCGTCGCAGCGCGCCGAGGATCGGATCGCCTTCACCCTCGATCACTGGGACGACTTTCTGCCCCATCGCGAGGAGCTCCTCGACGCCATCGCCGCTCTCCTGCTGGAAGCAGGGGAAAGCGCCCGCGAGGCCGGGCTCCAGGTTCGCTCGGCAGGAGTCGGGGTCACGGGCGCCGTCGATCCGCTCACCGGCTGGATCGTCGGCAGGACCGGGGCGCTCAACCAGCCGGCCTGGGGCGAGTTCAATCCCACCGAGGCGTTGAAGGATCGCACCGGCCTCGCGATCATCTGCCTCAACGACGCCAAGGCGATGGCCCTCGGCTCCCTGGTGGCCATGCACGACTCGGCCGTCGACCACGTCGAGGACGAGGGCATCCTGAAGGAGAAGCCGTTCTCCCGCGAGGGACGGACCCTGCTCGACTTCATCGAGATCGATCCGGGAACGGGGCTCGGCGGCGGATACGTTCACAAGGGGAAGGTCTGGTACGGCGACGATCCCGCGAAACCCGATCCCGATGTGGGCGAGATCTGGAAGCATCCCGTCGATCCGTCGCGGCCCGGCGAGCGGTTCGAGGAGATGGCCTGCGGCCGGGCCATCGCCGCTGCCGTCAACCGCCGCGGCCGGGAGCTCGGCGACCGGGACGTGGACCGCCTCCTCGACGAGAAGGGCGGACGGATGCAGGATCTTCTCGCCGCAGGCAATAGCGCCCTCGAGACGTTGATCCGCGAGGAGTTGGCCCATGCGGGGCGCGTGATCGGCCTGGGGATCCTGTTCCTGAACGGGCCGGAGAAGAAGCGCCTGAACTCCCCGGACATCGACGCCTTCGTGATCGGCGGCGGCATGGTGGGCGGATGTCGGACCGAGTCTACGGCTGTCCGCGCCCTTCTCGCAAGAGCGATCCACGAGACGCTCGAAAACGAGGGGATGTCGCCCCGGCCCCGCGTGCTCTTCACCACCATCGGCGGGAGGGCCGCTCTACTCGGCGGAGCCTTTGCCGTGTTCGGATCCAGGTAAGAACCAGCACCGTAACAAGAACGTCGGCTCGATCGCCGGGAATCCCCGCCATGGCACGGGATCGGCCGGGCAATACCCCGAGCCTCGCCCTCACGGTTCACTTCCCCTGAAGGACGTTGTCGTAGCGATAAGCGGACTGGAGCGCGAGCGTGCAGAGCGCCGTGGCATAGACGCGGCCTCCGCTGGTTCCCCACGGTCCTGCCAGGGGGTCCCATGAACCGCGCTCGCAGCCCTCGAGCTGCTGGTGTCCGGCCACGGCCTGCTCCAGGGCGTCTTTCCAGCTCTTCCAGCCGCTGCCCCCCATCTGGAACATGGCGTGCGATCCGTAGTACCAGTAGTAGAAGTCGATGCAGCCCTCCGACTCGTTCCACTCCGGCAGCCGTGCCGTCAGGAGTCTGGCGCCAGCGTCCAGCGCGGGACGCTGGGAGTCGATCCCGTCCAGCGCGTCGGACGCAAAGATGCGGCAGGACATGGCTGCCGCGGTCATGGCTTCCGTCTGATCGAGAGGCCACTTCTCTTCTCCTCCGGCAACGCGGGAAGAAAAAAGGCCGCGCTCCTTGTAGCCGGTCCGCCCCGTCTTCGGGTCGGTCATGTCGTCGATGAACTGCAGCGCATCTTCGAGATCTTCTTCATGGTAGCGGAGCCCGAAATCCGCGGCAGCCACGAGGCAGATCACGTTCCAGGCCGTGACGGAGACGTCGTTCTGTTCATTGGGATCGATCTCCCCGTTGTTGTAGCGCCACGCCTTTCCAGGGTTCCTGGTCTTGTGGATGAAGTCGAGGGCTTTCTGCGACCGCTTCTTGATGATCAGCCACCGCGACAGCCCGTAGGTCTCGATGAGCGCCAGGCTGCCGATTGCGTGATTGTACATCCAGTGGGTGCCTTCCTTCGGGACCAGACAGCCGTCCTCGGGATCCTGGCATTCGACCAGGTACTTGATGCTCCTTTTCACCACATCCTTGTAGGGGCCGCGGTGAGTAGTGCTTCCCGCGCCGAGAAAGGCGAGCGTGGCGAGCCCCGTCACACCCACATCGTTGAGCGCCTGCCCGCCTCCCTCGCACCTACCGTCGCGGCAATGGGCACAGAAGTCATCGCTATCCCAGTAGCCGTCGGGATTCTGGTGGCGCGCCAGCCACGCGAGGCCTCTTTCCACTGCCGGCTGCATCCCCTCGTTTCCCTTTCGTGCCGTCCTCTTCCGGTACTTTGCCGGGGTGCGGTTTCCGGGAGCTCCCCCGATACCCCGAACGGCCTTCCTTTCCTGCTGCCGCTCGCGGTACTTCTCGCACTTCCCGAAGAAGATCCGCTGCTCCTCCCCGTCGTCGATCTTCCGGTGCCAGATCTTGTGCAGGCTCGACACGGCGGTGAGATTCCAGAGAAGGTTCGCCTGCATCTTGTCCGGATCGGGATCGCTCTTGATCGGAACCGAGACGAAACCTCTTCCCGCGACATCGTCCCAGACGGCCGCGATCCGGGAGGCCTTGGCCAGATCGCCGGCATCGAGCATGTCGAGACCGTTGAAGGCGTTGATCACCACCGGGATCCTGCTCTTCCAGTCGCCGCTCTCGAACTCCTCGGCGAACCCGAGCCTCTCCTGCTCGGGAACATCATCGACCAGAAAGGCCAGATCGAAACAACGGGTCATCTGATCGAAGGTCTCCCTGTCGCAACCGTGAATGGGCGGCAGCAGTTCGATCCGGACGATCGAGTCGCCTTCCGGCTTGGATGCCGCGACGGGTGCGGCAGAGGGAAGAAGACGCTTGTAGCGGAAGCCGCCTTCGAGGCAGAGGACCCCGAGAGCCGTGGTATAGATCCGTCCCCCGTTGTTGCCCCACGGGCCTTTCCGCGGATCCCAGGAGCCGCGCTCGCACCCCTCGCTTTTCTGGTTCGCGATCAGGGCATCCCGCAGGGCGTCGTTCCAGGCCATCCAGTACTCGCCCCCCATCTGGAACATGGCGTGAGTGCCGTAGTACCAGTAGTAGAAGTCGATGGTGCCTCTCTTCTCGTTCCACTCAGGCAGCTTTCGTCCTAGCAGGCCGGCGCTCACATGCAGCGGAGTCAGCTGTCCGTCGATCACGCCAAGCGCGTCGCCGGTCAGGATCCTGGCGAACATGCCGGCCGCGGTCATCGCTTCCGTCGCGTCGAAGGGCCAGATCGTCTCGTCGCCGGCCTCGCGAGCGGAATAGGAGCCCCGCTCCTTGTAGCCGATCCGCCCCTTGGCCGTATCGGTCATGTCTTCGATGTAGCGGAGCGCATCCTTCAGAGCCTCGTCATCGCAGGGCAGGCCGAAATCCCTTCCCGCAGAGAGGCACTGGATCATCCAGGCCGTGACGGAGACGTCGTTCTGATCGGCCGGATCGATCTCCCCGTTGTTGTACCTCCAGGCCTTGCCTGGATTCCTGCTTTCATGAATGAACCGGAGCGCCCTCTCGGCAGCGCGCTTGAGGATCGGCATCCGCGTGAGGCCGTAGGCCTCGATCAGCGCCAGGCTGCCGATGGCGTGGTTGTACATCCAGTGCGCGCCTTCCTTGGGCACGAGGCAGCCGCTCCAGCGATCCTGAACCTCCGCCAGGTAGGAGATGCCCTTCCTCACTTCGTTCTTGTACGGTCCCATGACAGGCGTGTTTCCGGCACCGAGGTAGGCGAGGAGGGCGAGCCCCGTGATCCCCACGTCATTCAGCGATTCCCCCTGACCGAGGCAGCGGTCGTCGCCGCACTCCTCGCAGAAGCCGTCGCTGTCCCAGAATCCCTCGGGGTTCTGATGACGCTTGAGCCATGCGAGCCCCTCTTCCAGGGACTTGTTGGCGCCGGCGTCCCATCCCCTCCTGTTCCTGTACTTGCTCGGGGAGGAAGAGCCCCGGGCCGCGCCGATGCCGATGACCGTCTCCCCTTCCTTCTCCTCCTCCTGGCAAAGCCCGGCGACGCAGGCATCAGTCCGATGCACGGGCAGCACGCAGCTGACCAGACTCGTTTCGATGCATTCCGACTCCTCCCCTCCGAGCCGAAGCAGGAAGAAGCCCAGCACTGCAAACAGCAGGCCGACTATCACGATGCCGAGAACGATGAATAGAAGAATGTGCCGTCCCGCACCGGACGGACCGGAATCGAGGATCCGCGTGTCGCATCCGGGACAGCGCTTCCAGTGCAGCAGAAGCTCCTCGCCGCACACGGGGCAAGTGTACCGATCAAGATCGGATTCGGGATATGGCGTCATCGGATGTCCCCCAACCATCATCGGAACTGGAATCAAAAAGAACCGGCTGGCATTGCGGCGCATTGTATCAGAACGGCGCCCGACCGGGAAGGTTCGGGCACTTTGGATTGAACTCCGACTGCACTTTTGTTATGCAGGGAGCCTTTACTATTCCGTCCCGCCTGATTGAGACCTGCTTTCGCGGAGATGCTTCATGTTCGATCTCGAATCCCTCTTCAAGAGCCTCGTGGATACGGCAAACGAAGGTGTCTGGGAGACGCCGGAAAAGTTTCCCTGGCTGGTGGGGCTCCTGCTCATTGCCGGGATCTTCATCACCTTCCGCATGGGGTGGATCAACGTCCGCTACTTCATGCATGCCATCAACGTGATCCGGGGCAAGTACGACAACCCGGATGACGACGGCGACATCAACCATTTCCAGGCCCTGACGACGGCGCTCTCCGCAACGGTGGGGATCGGAAACATCGCCGGCGTCGCCACGGCGATTCACTACGGCGGGCCGGGTGTCATCTTCTGGCTCTGGGTCTCCGGCATCTTCGGCATGACGTTGAAGTACGCCGAGTGCACGCTCTCGATGCACTTCCGCACCTTCGACAAGAAGGGCAATGCGGCGGGCGGTCCGATGTACTACATCGAGCGAGGACTGGGGAAGAACTGGAAATGGATGGCCATCGCCTTCGCTCTCCTGGCCATCGTCTGCTCCTTCGGATCGGGCAACATGAACCAGGCGAACACGGTGGCCGTGAGCGCCGACGCGGACTTCAACATCCCCGACTGGATCGTGGGGCTCTTCCTCGCACTGGTCGTGGGCTCCGTGATCATCGGCGGCATCAAGCGGATCGGTGCGGTCACGTCGCGCCTCATGCCCTTCATGGCGATCATCTACACCCTGGGCGCCATGACCATTCTCGTGGCCAACGCCGAGCTCCTGCCCGGCCTCGTGAGCCGGATCGTCACCGAGGCGTTCAATCCCACGGCCAGCTACGCCGGCGCGGCGGCCGGGCTCTGGCACCTGACCCTGCTCTGGGGCGTGAAGAGGGCTCTCTTCTCCAACGAGGCGGGGCAGGGCTCGGCGCCGATCGCCCACGCGGCGGCCAAGACCAAGGAGCCGGTGCGCGAGGGCGCGGTGGCCATGGTCGGACCGTTCATCGACACCCTCACCATCTGCACGCTCACCGGACTCGTCATCCTCTGCGCCGGTGTGTGGGACGATAAGAAGGACGACGAGTTCGAGCTCGACCTCGACAAGATCGACGCCTACGTCTGCCCTGCTGAAGGCGAGCCGGCCGTCACGGACGCGGACATCCACCTCGAGATTCCCGAGCTCGACGAGAACGGCAACCCCGTTCTGGACGAGGACGGGGAACCGGTCCTGGTCGACAAGATCGAGGAGTTCGAGGGAACGGTCTCGGTGGAAAACGGATATGCGCCGGGGGTCCTCTTCGCCATCAACGACGGCTTCATCGAGGAAGCGCGTCTCTACTCCGACGGCAAGCCCTACTCCGGACCTTTCACCATCGCGCGGGAGGAGTTCGAGTTCGGCCCGCTCACGATGGACAAGGTCTCGCTCTCCGGCGCCGAGGGCGAAAGCCTTCACCTCGACGTGAAGGGACGCGCCTTCCAGAACAGCTCCGCCCTGACGGCCTTCGCCTTCCGCGAATGCTTCGAGAGGTCATTCGGCTGGGGCGAGTTCGGGAACATCATCGTGACGATCTGCGTCTTCCTCTTCGGCATCTCGACCATGATCTCATGGTCCTACTACGGCGACCGGTGCGTGGTCTACCTCTTCGGTGTCCAGTACGTCATGATCTACAGGATCATCTACGTCTGCTTCTCCTTCCTCGGAGCTACCCTGGCGCTCGAAACGGTCTGGGCCTATGGAGACCTCGCCCTGGGGCTCATGTCGGTTCCCAACCTGATCGCCGTGCTGCTGCTCTCTCCCGTGCTGGTGAAGCTGTCGAAGGATTACTTCTCCAGAGAGCATAAGACGTATAAATAGAAGCAATTATATATCAACTGCCCTGCTTCGGACTCCTCCAACCGGCACGCCGATCGCACCGGAGGAGCGCCGTCCCGGCGGCCTGTGGAGCGCCGTTCGGGCGGGATATCTCGAAATCAAATGGGTCGGCCGGACCCGAAAATTGAAATTGACACACTTTTGCGGTCGGATATAATTATCTTGTCTAATAGAAGATAAAGCACTGACCGCACCAGCGGTTCTCGATAAGCCGAAACTCTGAGTAGCCTTAATAATCCGATCCGAACCTGTTCGAAACATCGACCTTGTCGATCTCTCTTTGTCATGGAGTTTACCCCCCGGGGTGCCTTTCCAGACCCGAGGTTTTTCAAAGGCCCCGACCTATTCGTCACGACCGACTCTACACTAGTAAGGAGCTCCCTATGAACATCCCTTCCCGATTCGTATCGTACACCCGACTACCGGCCGTTGTCGTCTGGGCTGCACTGGTTCTTCTCCTTGCCCCCCTTGCCTCGGCTGACGATGTGCAGGTGACGGTCCTCGACCGGACGCCCGGCAGCACCGTGATCCGGTACGACATCCCCTCCTTCTCCCGGGATGTCATCTCCATCGAAGGGACGGACTACCTCGCCATCTCCCTGGACGGCGAAGCCCGCTACCTCGAAGCCGGCAAGCCCTCCCTGCCCAGGGTCAGCCGGAGCGTGATCGTACCGCCAGCGGCGGCGATGGCCGTCAACGTCATCGATTCGACGTGGTACGAGATCGACGGCCACGCGGTCCCCTCCAAGGGGAACCTCCTGCGCAGTGTGGATCCGGCCTCGGTGCCCTATACCTTCGGCGGCATCTATGACGCCGACACCTGGTTCCCCGCAGCGCAGGCCGAGCTGAGCGATCCGTACATCATGCGCGATACGCGCGGCTGCGTCGTTTCGATCAACCCCTTCTCCTACAACCCGGCTCTGGGCAAGATCAAGGTCTTCACCAGCCTGACGGTGGAGGTGAAGGAAGTCGGTCCGGCCACGAGAAACGTGCTCGATGCTTCCATCCGGAGGCCGTCGCGCCCCTTCCAGCAGCTCTGTAGAACGCACTTCATCAACTTTCCGAACACGCGCTACACGCCCCTCGACGAGGACGGCGATCTCCTGATCATCGTGTACGACTCCTGGAACAGCAACGTCCAGGCCCTGAAGACGTGGAAGGACTCGATCGGCATCTCCACCACGGTGGTGAACGTTTCGACCATCGGAAACAACTCGTCGAGCATCAAGAGCTATATCCAGAACCTCTACAACTCGAGCAACCTTGCCTTCGTGCTGCTTGTCGGCGATTCGGGCCAGGTAGCCACCTACTACACGGGCGGCAGCGCGTCCGATCCGAGCTACTCGCTGATGACGGGCGACAACTACCCTGATCTCATGGTGGGCCGCTTCTCGGCAACGAACAGCGGCCACGTGGACACCCAGGTCGAGCGGACGATCGAGTTCGAGCGCGGCGACCACATGAACGACAGCTGGTTCATGAAGGGCACGGGCATCGCCTCGACCGAGGGCCCCGGCCACAACGGCGAGTACGACCACATCCACATGGGCTACATCCGCAACGACCTCCTCTCCTTCGGCTACACCGCGGTGGACGAGTTCTACGGGTACGGCGCCTCTTCCAGCCAGGTTTCCAACGCCGTGAACAGCGGCCGCGGCATCATCAACTACTGCGGCCACGGCAGCACCACGTCGTGGGGCACCACCGGCTTCTCGAACAGCCACGTCAACAGCCTGGTGAACGACAACATGCTGCCCTTCATCACGTCGGTGGCCTGCTTGAACGGCAACTTCACGAGCGGCACCTGCTTCGCCGAGGCCTGGCTGCAGGCCACTCACAACGGCGAGCCCTCCGGCGCCATCGCGATGTACGCCTCCACGATCAGCCAGTCATGGTCTCCGCCCATGGAGGCGCAGGACGAGTATATCGACCGCTACTGCGATTTGACATACGACCACTACGGCACGCTCTGCTTCGCCGGCTCCTGCAAGATGATGGACCGTTACGGCAACAACGGCGTGTCGGAGTTCAAGTACTGGACCGTCTTCGGCGATCCGTCCCTCTCCCTCCGCGAGGGCGGCGGCAGCGGCGGCGACGTGGTTCCGGACATCAAGGTGAACGGCAGCGACGGGCCGCTCGTGCTGCAGGCCGGAACAACTGTCAACGTGACCGTCTCCCTCGACCCGGGCGATCAGGCCGGTCTCAACTGCGAGTGGTGGCTCTGGGCGGAATACAACTGGTCGACCATCTACTCGTGGCAGCCGCCCCATAGATGGTTCCCGTCGGCGAATCCCGTCCTCTCGTACACCAGCGGCCTCTTCGACCTCAACAGCTACGTCGCCGGCAGCTCGGTGATCCCCAGCGGATTCTGGGATTTCCACTTCGTGATCGATGACCAGATCAACGGTTCTCTGGACGAGACCTGGTCCGACATGGTGGAGGTCCAGATCAACTGATCAACGGCCCCTTTCCGGTTTCTGTCTCCGGCAGAACCGTCATGAATGAAATCGCTGCCCTGGTTCGAGGATCAGGGCGGCGATTTCTTCAGGTCTCTCCACCAGTGCGGCGGCGCCGTTCTCCAGGAGCTCATCCCTGCCCCTGAATCCCCAGAGCACGCCCACGGCGTGCATGCCCGCCGCAACAGCGGTCTTCATGTCCACCGCCGTGTCGCCCACGAAGAAGATCGCACCGGGCTCGAGAGAAAAGCGCTCGGCCACGGCCAGCGCGCTCGACGGATCGGGCTTGCGAGGCACGCTGTCACGGAATCCCTCGACGCTCAGGAACAGGCCTTCGGGGAAGAGCTGCTCCACGATGACGCGGGTGTGATAATCGGGCTTGTTCGAGAGGACGGCCATCGGGATGCCGTGCTCGCGCAGGCGCTCCAGCATGGCGGGAACACCGGGGTACGGCTTCGTCCTGATCACCGGGTTCTCCTTGTAGCGCGCCATGGCCATCTGACGCAGCTCCTCTATCCTCTCCTCGCCGGGATCGGAAAGGAGTCGCCTGCAGAGTGCGGGAAGTCCGTCTCCCACGAGAAAGCGGTAGTCGTCCTCTGGCCGGGTCCTCTCCCCCATCGTCTCGAGGCAGGAGTTGAGGCAGTCCGCGATGTCGCCGAGCGTGTCGGCCAGCGTGCCGTCCAGATCGAAGATCACGGCCCGGCCTTCCCGATTTTGTTCCTCCCCCTGCCTGTCCCGAATCCGATCGCTGCTCATGTTCTCTCCCGTATCGTTGTCTCTCTCACTTCAAGACCGCCGATGCGGCCATGTCATCAACTCTAACCTGTAACCCATTCTCTCTCTGACATGGCCGGCGGGCCGGCCATGTCATCTGCACTGACCGGTAACTCATCCTCTCCTTGTCATGGCCGGCGGCCCAACCACGTCATCAGCACCGAAAGGTCGGCCGGCGTGACGCCGGCGATGCGGGAAGCCTGGCCCAGCGTGGCCGGCCTGAGACGGGCGAGCTTCTCCCGCGCCTCGGGCTTCAGGTGGGACACGCGCTGAAAATCCAGGTCCCCGGGAATGGGATAGCCTTCCAGCCGGCTCATCTTCTCGATGCTCGACTCCTGCCTGCGCACGTATCCCTCGTATTTCACATCGATCTCGACCTGCTCCGCCTCCTCGGGCGCGAGCTCCAGACGCTGCAGCGCCTCGTTCTCAGCCGTGAGCGACGCGATCCCGACCTCGGGCCGCCTGAGGATCTGCTCGAGGCTGATCCCGCCCTTCCGCTCCTGCTCGAGGACTTTTCGGCATCGAGAGATCTTCTCCTCCTTCTGGAGGAAACGGCTGAACCGCTCCTCGCCGATCAGGCCGAGATCCCTCCCGCGCCGCGTGAGCCTGCGGTCCGCGTTGTCGTGCCTGAGGATGAGGCGGTACTCGGCCAGCGAGGTGAACATCCTGTACGGCTCGAGGGGCGAGCGGATCACGAGATCGTCCACCAGGACCCCGATGTAGGCTTCCGATCGCTTGAGCACGAAGGGCTCCCTCCCGGAGAGGGCGCAGGCCGCATTGATACCGGCGACCAGCCCCTGGGCCGCCGCCTCCTCGTACCCCGACGTCCCGTTGATCTGGCCGGCCAGGTAGAGCCCCTTCACGGCCAGCGTCTCGAGGGAGGGCCCCAGCTGGCAGGACGGAACGAAGTCGTACTCCACCGCATATCCGGGCCTGAGGATCTCGGCCCGGGCGAGGCCGTCCATCGAGCGGACGATCCTCTCCTGCACCTCGAGGGGCAGGCTCGTCGACACGCCGTTGAGATAGACGGCCTCGGTGTCGAGACCCTCGGGCTCCACGTAGACGCGGTGCCCCTCGCGTTCGGGGAAGCGATGGACCTTGTCCTCGATCGATGGGCAGTAGCGCGGCCCGACCCCCTTGATCCTTCCGGTGAAGAGAGGGGAGCGGTCAAAGCTGTCGCGGATGATCCGGTGCGTCTCCTCGTTCGTCCGCGTCACGTGGCAGTTGAGCTGGGGAAGAGGGATCGACGTTCGTCCGAAGGAGAAAGGCGTCGGCAGGTTGTCGCCGTGCTGCTCCTCCATCAGGCGGTGATCCACGCTGTCCCGGTGGATGCGCGGCGGGGTGCCGGTCTTCAGGCGGCCGATCTCGAGCCCGAGACCGGCCAGGGAACTCGCCAGCTCCCGCGACGGAGCCTCGTCGAGCCGGCCGCCATCGCGGCTCTCGAAGCCCACGTGGATCTTCCCGTTCAGGAAGGTTCCCGTGGTCACGATCACGACGGGTGCGGCGATGCGATCCTTCCCGTCGAGAAGAACGCCCGTCACCTTGCCGTCGCGGGCTTCGATATCCGTGATCGTGCCTTCCATGAGCGTCAGGCCGGGTTGCGACTCGAGACGAGCCAGCATCTCGGCGGCGTAGCGGTGGCGGTCGGACTGGACGCGGGGAGAGCGCACGGCGGGGCCCTTGGTGGTGTTCAGCATCCGGAACTGGATCCCCGTCCGGTCGGCCACCTTGGCCATCTCGCCGCCGAGGGCGTCGATCTCTCGCACAAGCTGCCCCTTGGCCAGTCCGCCGATGGCCGGATTGCACGACATGCGGGCCACCGAGGCGCGGTCCCTGTTGACCAGGACCACGGCGCAGCCCATCCTGGCAGAGGCCAGGGCCGCCTCGCTTCCCGCGTGACCGGCTCCCACCACAACGACATCGGCCTTCACGACAAAAGGTCCTCCTGCAACGCGTCTCGATCGAGGAGCCATCTTAATCCGAACAATTCATCGATTTCCACTCAACGTCGGGCTGATAACCGTTTGATTTTGACAATCCGGCTTTCTACACTTCATTGTTCCGGAACCGGTAGAGTTTTTTGGCCTTTTCGAAAAGAAGTCATGAAGAGCCTCCTGCGAACAGCTTCAACCCTGATTCCCCTCCTCTGCCTTCTCGTGCTCCTGGCCGTGCCGACAGCGGCCCAGACGGACGGCGATCCGAAAAAGGACGATCCCCCATCCCCGGAGGCGGATGGACCCGGGGAGAAAAGCGAGCCGAAAAAGCCGAACCTCATCGACATCGCCCGGAAGGAGGCGAAGAAGCACCACGACCGCCTCTGCGCCTCGATCCGCGAGACGATCCGGTCTCTCGGCATCTACACCGATCCCAAGCTCTCGATCGTGGAGCAGAAGATCGACACGATCATCAACACCGGCGCCCTGGCGATCCCCCTCCTCGTCGAGGCGATGGAGAATCCCTCGAAAGAGAGGACGCTGGTCAACTCGGGGCGCATGGCCGCCCTCATCCTGGCCCGGATGAGGGACGCCGCCGTGGAGCAGCAGATCTTCAGGCTGCTCACGGAAAGCAACGACAGGGGGAAGATCAACGCCCTTCATGCCCTGGCCGAGCGAGGAACCTCCATTCACGTGAAGGAGATCGAGATCCTCGTCGAGGCGGACAACCCTGAGCTCAAGGCGGCCGCCCTCTCCTGCCTCGGACGCATGCAGTCGCCGCGCACGAAGGAGATCGCCGCCTCGTTCATCGAGACCGGGGACAGGCGGTTGAAGCTCGCCGCCGTCGCAGCGCTGGGGAACCTCAAGGAGGCTTCCGGCGGCGAGGAGCTCGTCCTCAAGGTTCTGGTTGTCGAGACGGACCAGCAGACGATCGACGCCTGCATCACGTTCACGCGGCATCACGGCGGATCGGATTCCGTCGAGGCCCTGATCGGCAAGTACGAGAAGGGACCGCTGAAGAAGAGACAGCAGTGGGCCGTCATCGACTCCCTGGGAGCGATCGGCTCCCGCCTTGCCACGGAGAGCGAGACCGAGCCGGTTTTCAGGTTCCTGAAGAAGACGCTGGAGAGTGCCGACAACAGGACGGTAAGAAGAGCCGCCTTTGCCCTCAATTCGCTGGGAGACGATACGGGTGTCGCGGTGATCACGCAGCAGCTCGATCGGCTGATCACCAAGCATTCGTCGGCCGAGTACTACTTCCGGCGCGGCGAGATCTATCTCACCTTCGGCAAGTACAGGAAAGCGATCAAGGATTTCAACGAGGGGCTGCGCAAGGACCGCAAGGCGGGACGCTACGGTGCCTCGAAGGTTCACCTGTCCCTGGCGCGCTGCTACGCTGCCGAGGGACGCTTCGCCGATGCGGAGCGTTCGCTGAGACGGGCCGAGCTGGACGACACGTCCCGCCTTCCGCTCGAGTATGCCGAGTTCGAGAAGATGGCGGCCGACGACAGGTATTCCAAGGTCTTCCGGCCCGGCTGGGATTAGGCGCTAGGACGATGCCGGGACGCCGAGTCCCTCGCCCTGATGTTACATGAAAGTAACAGCCCCGGGGCCTCCTGATCTCCACCCTGGCCGAAGAGGGTGAAAATCCTCTTTTTTCAGCTATTTCGGGCTTCCGGGGCAGCACATTTTCCCTTGCACTTGGGCCTGCATTTTGCACCATGATTCCCTGATGAACAATGCCAGAACCATCCTCGACCTTTCCGGAATCAGCAAGGCATACGGCAAGAAGACCGTGCTGAACGACGTCTCGTTCCTTCTCGACGAAGGGGAGCGGTGCTTCATCGTCGGGCCTTCCGGCTGCGGCAAGACCACGCTCCTGAGGATCATCGCCGGCCTCGACAGGAAACACGGCGGCAAGGTGAAGATCGACGGCAGGACGGTGGGCGGCAACGGCGTCTTCATCCCCCCCCACTGCCGAAACGTGGGCCTTGTCTTCCAGGACGGAGCGCTCTGGCCCCACCTCACGGTGGAGCAGCACCTCTACTATGCAAGCGCGGCCCGGAAGAACAGGGAGTGGACCGAGAAGGTCCTGGCCTTGACCCGGCTCGAGCACCGCCGCCGCGACTACCCCCACATGCTGTCAGGCGGTGAATGCCAGCGGATCGCCCTGGCGAGAAGCCTCTCGTCCCGGCCGAGGCTTCTCCTCCTCGACGAGCCGCTCCGCAACCTCGATCCCGGCCTGGCCAAGAGCATGCGAGCCACCATCATCGAGATGCTCGACGCTCTCGAGATGACGGCGATCTTCGTGACCCATGACCAGGAGGAAGCCCTCACCATGGCGCACAGGATCGTGCTGCTCAACGAGGGCGGGATCGTGCAGATCGGCACTCCCGAAGAGATCTACCTCGAACCGGCCAGCCGGTGGGCTGCCGGCTTCTTCGGTCCCCTCAACGTCTTCGTCGGCGAGGCGGGGCGGGACGGGGCAGTCAAGACGACCCTGGGCGTGCACGAGACGAAACTGCCGCCGGGAACGGCCTGCGAGGTCCTCTACCGGCCATCGCAGATCGCGGTCTGCCCGTCGGACCAGGGAACCGCCGGTCCGGTGAAGTCGATCGCCTTCCAGGGGGAAACGATCCTCGTGACCGTCGACATCGATGGGACAGGCGTCGTGGCGGCCTGCCGCGACCGGGCGCCAGGGAAGGGAGAGAGGGTCGGGATCATTCCCACCTCTTCTCCCGTGATCTTCGAGAAAGCGACGGATTCAAGGAATCAGGATGACCATTAGAACAGCAGCCGCTTCCCTACTCCTTCTTGTCTTCGTGGCATTCGCGGCCTACCTGGCTCTCTTTGCCGACCTGACGAACAGGCCCGACCCCGAGCCGGCGCCCGTCGACAGCGGTCCCGGCGAAACCCTTGTCCTGAACGAGTCGCTCGACTGCAAGAGATGCCACCCCGAGGTGTACGACGAGTGGAGCCGATCGTGGCACGGAAAGGCATGGCTTGACCCTCTGGTGCGGGCTCCCGATCGATCGAACAACTTCAAGAAGAAGGACTGCATCCCCTGCCATGCGCCCAGACCGATCTTCGAGATCGGTCTCGGACTCGGCAAGCGCGTCGTGGAAAGGCACTCCAACAGGCAGGACGGAGTCGACTGCCTCTCGTGTCACATGCTGCCCGAAGGCGGCCTGGCCGGAGGAACGCGCGGCCGGACAACGCCGTGCGGAGCGACCTTCAAGGCCGGCATCACCTCCTACGATCTCTGCGCGCCCTGCCACAACCAGCACAACACGGTGAACGAGTGGCTCGAGGCTCCCGCCGAGCTGCGGGGCGAGTCGTGCAACGATTGCCACTTCCCGCACGTCACGCGGCCGGGCCGGGAGGAGGGCACAACGCGCCCCGGGCGGTCGCACCTGCTTCGCGGATGGCGCGATCAGAACCTCGACATGGAAGCGATGACCGTCAAGGAGGCGATCGAAGGCGACGAAGGCGGACGGACGCTCGTCGTTCGCGTCATCAACGACAAGACGCCCCACAACGTGCCTACCGATTCCCGAAACAGGGCTCTCGATCTCGTGGTGACCTTCTTCAAGGAGGGCGGCGACGTCTTTCCCGTCGCCGACAGCGAGGGTCCGAGGGAGTTCGGGCAGGAGCCGGGAACCTACCGGCTCCGGTTCCGCAACCCCTACCGGAGCGAGTTCGGCAAGGTGAGCACCCAGATCCCCTCGGGCCAGGAAGCCCGCCTCGACGCGGCGGTGCCCGACGGAGCGCACCGCGTGACGATCAAGCTGCTCTACAAGCTGACCCCCTTCACGCGGGACGACGAGGCCTACGAGGTCTACGTCAGGGAAATGAAGCTCTGATCTTGCCGCCAGGCGACTGCCGCTTGCGTTCATGGCCTTGTCCAGCGCACAGCGAAAGACAAGCCTCAGGCTGCCGTCACTTCTCTACCACCTCCAGGTCGCGTACGCAGCGGAAGCCGAGTTCCTTCAGGCGCCTTTCCGGCGGAAGGCGAACGGCGCCGAAGCAGAGGGCCGCATGAGGCGGGCAGAAGTCCATCGTGTAGGCCGCGCCTTTTCGTGCCGGCTGCGGGTTGTTCCCGTCGCCGGTCATCCGGACCCACTCCGACGCATTGCCGACCATGTCGAAGCAGCCGAAGGAGCTTTTGTCCTTTGAAAAGGAGCCCACGGCAGCAAGGCCGTTTCCCTCAACGTTGGCCCCGTCCAGGTGCACCCTGTCCCCCCAGGGATAGAGCGCCCTCTTCGGCCCCGAGGCAGCGGCCTCCCATTCCTCCTCGATGGGAAGGCGCTTGCCGGCCCAGGACGCGTAGGCGGCCGCATCGTGAAAGGTGATCCCCGTGACAGGATGGTTCTCGCAGCCGGGCGCGTGGCGCCCTGCCTTCCAGTGCGGCGGGGCCGGACGACCGGTGGAGCGGATGAAGAGGTGATACATGAAGCAGGTCACCTCGTACCTGTCGATGAGGAACGCGTCGAGCGGGGCTTTTCGCTCCCTGTTCCGGAACGCCCTGGTCCGGGAGCCGATGATGTAGATGTCGCGGGGGATACGCACCATCTCCTGCCGGACCACTGGATGGTTCAGCAGGTAGCGAAGGGCGGCGCCTTTCTGGATGTCGCACCCCTCGAGCGCTTTCCTGATCGCGTCGTGCGCTGCTAGACCGAGAGCCTGAAGCTGGATGAAGGCCTCCTCGCGGCGCGCCAGCGAGCGATGACCGAGCTCCTCGATCCATCGGTCCACATCGCCCCCCTCCGGAGCGCCTGCCGCGAAAAAGGGCAGAAGTCCCAGAAAAGCGATCCGGAAAAAGTGTGTCATTTGAAAAATCCCATCATCATGGCATCGTCTCCCGAGCGCTTGACAGAGACGTCCTCGAGCTGCCATGCCTCCGACATGGCCGGCGCCCCTTCACCCTCGAGAGGCGACGGCGCGTCGCGTCCGCCCACGAGCCGAGGTGCGACGAAGGCCACCACCTGGCTGGCCGCCCCGCTCTCCACGAAGGAGGTGAAGAGCAGGCTCCCCCCTTCCACGAGCAGCCGCCTCACACCGCGTTCCCAGAGCGACTCCAGTGTCTTCTCGAGGAAGATTCCATGCTCTCTTCCGTCGCAGGGCAGCGGCAAGATGAGAGCTCCGGCCTTCTTCAGGACCTCGGCTCTGGAACGATCGGCTCCGGCGGACGCGACGATCCAGAGGTCGCCCGCGGCAGCCGGGCCCTCCCCGGCAAGACGGAACATCCGGGCCGTCGGCGGGGTGCGCAGGCCGGGATCGATCACGATGCGCACGGGAACGCGGGGCGCGCCCCTCAGCCGGCAGTTCAGGCGAGGATCGTCGCGGAGCACCGTGCCGACGCCCACCATCACGGCATCGGCATGGCCGCGCAGCCGCTGCACCATGCGCCGCGAGCGGTCGCCGGAGATCCACTTCGAGGAGCCGTCGCGCGCCGCGATGCGGCCGTCGAGAGTGACTGCCCACTTGAGCACCGACCACGGCTTCTTCACGGACAGGGATCGGCGGAAGCGGCAGATCAGCGCCTCGCATCCCTCATCGTGAAGGAGAACGACCTCGACGCCCCGTTCCTCGAGGCGGCGCAGACCGCGCCCCTCGTGAGCCGGGTTGGGATCGAGCGCCCCCACCACGACCCGGCGGATGCCGGCATCGACGATCGCCTCCGTGCAGGGCGGCGTCTTGCCGCGAGTCGAGCAGGGCTCGAGCGTCACGTAGAGCGTGCCGCCCCTTGCCGCTTCCTTCGCCTTCTTCAAGGCGGCCGGTTCGGCGTGGGGACCGCCGAAGTTCGCGTGCCAGCCTCGGGCGACGATGCGGCCGCCGGCAACGATCACGGCGCCCACGATCGGGTTCGGCTCCACGAAGCCGAGTCCGCGCGGCGCAAGACGGGCCGCCTCGCCCAGGTAGTGTCTGTCCTGTTCTTCCCTGTCCGTTCCCATCACGAAACAACCTCCGCACCGCCCGCACCGATCAGGGTCAGCGCTGTGCAATAGTCCACGCGAACGCGGACGATCCGCCCGGTCAGCTCCTCGCCGCCGGGGAAGGCGACGATATTGTTCTGGATGGTGCGCCCCGTGACCCTTCTCCTGTCGCGGCGGCTGACGCCCTCGACCAGGACCTCGAGCTCCTTGCCCACGAGAGCCTGGTTCTTCTCCAGGCTGATCCTCTCCTGCGCCTCGAGGAGCCGGCTGTTCCGCTCCTTCTTGACCTCGGGAGGAACGTCATCTTCGAGGGCCTTGGCGGCATGGGTGCCTTCACGCGGCGAGTACTTGAAGATGAAAGCCTGCTGGAACCGCACCTGCTCGAGGAGATCGAGGCTCGCCTGGAAGTCGGCCTCCGTCTCACCGGGAAATCCCACGATGAAGTCGCCGCCGAACTCCATGTCGGGAACCGCCTCCCTCAGGCTCGAGACCATCTCCACGTACTCGGCTGCCGTGTAGCGGCGCTTCATCTTCTTCAGGATCGCGTCGGAGCCGGACTGGGGCGGCGTGTGGAGAAAACGGGTGGCGCTCCTGCACTCGGCAATGGCCGCGATCAGGTCGCCGTCCACGAAGGCCGGGTAGGAGGTGACGAAGTTGAGGCGCAATAGCCCCGGTATCGTGTCGAGCCGGCGCAGGAGATCGGCGAGAACGATGCCGGACCGGTCCCTGTAGTGGTTGACGCTCTGCCCGAGCAGGGTGATCTCCTTGACCCCGTCGTCGACCAGGCGCGCCGCTTCCTCGGCGATCTCTTCGGCCGGGCGGGACTCCTCCCTGCCGCGGACAAAGGGCACGATGCAGTAGGAGCAGTACCTGTCGCAGCCTCGCATGATCGAGAGGTAGGCCCTGAAGGATTGAGGCCTCAGCTTCTCGTTGCGCGAATGAGCCGGGGCGGCCTCGGTCTCCACGGCCGTTACCTCCCTCTCGCCCGACCTGGCGCGCTCCACCAGGTCGGCGATGGACGGGAAGTCGCGCGTGCCGCAGACGATGTCGAGGTGCGGGTGCTTGCGGAAGAGGGCTTCCCTGTGCTCCTGGGCCATGCAGCCCATCACGCCGATCACCAGATCGCTCGACCGGCGCTTGAGCCGCTTGAGCGCTCCCAGGCGGGAGTGGACGCGATCCTCGGCGTGCTCCCGGACGCTGCAGGTGATGAAGAGGATCAGCCCCGCCTCCTCCGGGCTGTCCGTGAAGCCGTAGCCGCGCTGCTCGAGGGCGGTGCGGATCAGCTCCGCGTCCAGCTTGTTCATCTGGCAGCCGAATATCTGGAGGTTCGCTTTCCGGGCCGGATCAGAGACCGTCATCTTGCGGGTATCGACTCGACGTTCGGGCAGTCCAGAAGAGTCTAGTAGCCGTTCTTCTTGAGCCACTCCTCCCACTTCCTGACGCCCTTGTCCCTCTCCGATTTGGAGCCGCGCGGATCGAACTCGAGGGATGTCTCACCGGTCATGCGGATCAGCTGCGTGAGCGCCTCGGTCCGGATGAGAGCCTCCTTGTCCTTGAGGGCCTTCACCAGAGCGGGAAGAGCATCGAGATAGAGAAATTCGCCAACGACCTGGATGGCATCGATCTGGACGAAGAGGTCGGGATCCTCGATCAGCGGCACCACGAAAGGCAGGGCCTTCTTGATGCGCTTGTCGAGGACCTGGCTCACGGCATCGTACCGTTCGGCTGCGTCCTTGGAGGTGAGTTGCTTCTTGAGAAGGACGAGCTCGTCCGAATCAGGCTCCGCCTCGGCCGGGTTTACCGGGCCCGTTGTCGTTCCTGTGCCGGAAGTCGTGGCCGGACTCGCCGAGGCCAGCATCACGATGGAGTCCTCAAGCTCGTTCATCTTCTGCTCCTGCTCGCCGAAGAGCTCGTCCATCGCCGCCATGCGGCTCTTGATCGCCTTCTGATCGAGCTCGAGAGCAACCACCTGGTCCTTCACGTTCGAGGTTTCCTTGATGTTCTCCCCGAGGTTGTCCATACGCGTCCTGAGGTCAGCCTGCTCGACCCGCAGCTGGGTGATGTCGGTCTGCACCTGGGGGATCAGCGAGTCCCTCTCCATCGCGCGGGCTTCCATGACGTCGTACTTCCCGAGGAAATCGGCGTACTTCTTTTCCAGGTCGTCGAAGTCTTCCTCGAGCTTCGTGAGCTCGCTCTGCAGAGCGAAGTTCTCCTCCTCCCCGCTCTTGTCCATGATCATCACGACGAGGATGGCGCCGAGGAGCAGGAGGACCAGAAAGAGCATGGCGGTCTGAAGCTTGTCCGGAGCCTTCTTCGCGCTCATCCCCTCGAAGGCGCGCAAGGGATTATGCTCCTTGCAATAGATCTTCCCGTCGATGGTGGTGGCCATACCGTCCTTGATGTCCTGAATCGGTATGCTCTCATTGCAAACATCACAGAAGTAGATCTTCATTTTGTCTCCCCAAGTATCGAGACCGCTGCGAAAAAGTTGCCCTCCGATCTCAGGGCTTGATTAAACCACTTATTCCTATATACTAATCATCAAGGATCAAAAAACGGAAATTTTGTTTTTTAGGTTCGAATCAGCAATGAGACACACTGCAACTTTCAGCAAAGAGACCACGAATCGGCTCAACGCAGCAGGTGCTGATTTCCACATCGGGATCATGGAATACCTGATGGAAAAAGATCCCACGGACATGGACATAGTGGCCGAGCTTGCAGATCTTTATACGAGATCTGGCCGGATCGAGGCCGGGCTCGCCATGGATATCAAGCTGGTGGGCCACGACCCGGCCAACCCGATCGCCCACTACAACCTGGCCTGCTCCTACTCGCTGACGAAACAGGCCAAGGCTTCCCTCGACGAACTCGAGATGGCGATCAAGCTCGGGTACACCGATGCGGACCACATACTCAACGACCCGGACCTTACCAACGTGAGGTCGAATCCGCGATTCAAGTCTCTCCTCAGCGGGATCCAGCGCTGACGCGTCCCGTTCCTTCCTCTCGACTGTCTCCTGAAACCGACTCTCTTCACGTCGCCGTTCTTCGTTGTGCCGCGATGAAAAGAGGACCTGCTTTCATCCGGTCGTCGTCAAGGATGCGACGGCAGACAATTCGATTTTTATCATCCTCTCATCGACATACGCAGGGTCTCCTCTTGCGACATCACTAAGCAACGTTACCTAGCAGCCGGCAGCCGGGAGGCCTTGTATTTCAGGCGCTCCGGCAATCTAACGACAATAAAAAAGTTTTAAAAAGTTGACCGGAGTCTTCAGACAGGTGAGAATCCTTGAAGGTGTGTTGGCCACTATCACTGCGACAGATGATTGAAGCGTGCTATTGAGGATGGGTTCGGCACAACCTGATCCTCATTCGGTTTTTTCTGGTTGTTGTGTAGCGTTGTTTCATCCATTCTTTGACTCTGTTTTAAACAGGGGGGCAGAAAATGAACAAAGCTGGCTTGACTGAAATCGTTCGCAAGAATCTCTGGAAGGACTGCACCAAGGTCCAGGCCGAGGCTGCCGTCAATGCCGTCGTCAAGGGCATTCAGACCGGCCTCAAGAAGGACAAGACCGTGCAGCTCGTCGGCTTCGGCACTTTCAACACCAAGCAGCGGAAGGCGCGCTGGGGCCGGAACCCCATCACGGGTGAGCAGATCAAGATCAAGGCTTCGAAGACTGTTGCCTTCAAGCCCGGCAAGAATCTGAAGAGCTCGCTCTAGCCTGCGACAGTCGTACTCTGCCGCAGGACCATTTCTCCTGAGGGAAGGAGCGCCGTACCGGTATGGCGCTCCTTCTCCAGACAGGATCCCTCTCGCAACGGGCAATTCTGCGATAGGCTTTTTCGGAACGGACCCATCTCCTTCTCTCGGGAAACGGGTGTCGGCGATCAGGCGGGCGAATACCTGCGAAATGTCCGGGGTTGAGTATTGAAGCTCGATGTGCGGGTGATATAATTCCGGATTCTGTTCACAACCGGAATCGTTAGTATCCGGGGCGGTTTTCCCCGGCATCCGACATTTGGAGAAGACATGGATATCTCCCATTTCCTCAACATCCTTCAGGAGCAAGGCGGCGGCTGGGGCCAGATGCTCCTCTTTCTCGGCGGTATGATCGCCATCATGTACTTCGTCATGTTCCGGCCGCAGATGAAAGAGCAGAAGAGGCGGCGCTTGATGCTGGCCGGCATCAAGAAGCACGACCACGTCATCACGAACGGCGGCATCCACGGTGTCGTGGTCTCGGTGGCGGACACCGAGGTGGTCCTCAAGGTGGACGACAACGTCCGCATCAAGTTCGCCCGCTCGGCCGTGACCGCCATCGTCAAGAGAGACGAGGAGGAGTGACCGGTCCTGGAGACGCAACGCGGAGCCCTCCTTTGTCGGCTCCGCGTTGCTCGCGGAATCCTGCACCTCAAATCTCTCCTGCCCGATCGACCCTCCCCAACCTGTAACCGTCACAGTCACGGTCCGTCATTCCTTTGATGAGCGCCCCGAAGCAGCGTGAGCCCGAGGCGGCTCATCCGGGAGCACAGCAGGTCGGGGATCGGCTCCATCCAGCCGATCCCGTGGAGGCGGAGATGGGGCTTCTCATGACTCACGGACAGACGCTGGGGCGATACGGCGAGGAACTGGTGGCCGGGCACCTGGAGCGGCGCGGCTGCCGCATCGCGGCCCGCAATTTTTCCTCGCCCATGGGCGAGCTCGACATCGTGGCAGAAAGGACCGGCTCCTTCATCTTCGTGGAAGTCAAGACGCGGATCGGTGGCGAGGGTCTCTGCCAGGCGCTCGGCTACGCCCAGATCAAGCGTTTGCAGAAGATGGCGCAGGCCTTCCTGCAGCAGGCCCATGCCGAGGACAGGGATTATCTTTTCTGGGTGTACTACGTGCTGATGCGGCACGCCAGGGATCGCAATCCGCGGCTGATCCGGATCCAGGAGCCGTTCTGATGGAGGCGGCAAAGCGGCGAGGTGACCACACCTGAGCGCATACTGCAGGTAGAAGGGAGGCGCTGGTCCATGTGGGCATCGGTTAGATCCTCATCCTGAATGCATAAAAAACCAGCGCAGTGCACAAGGTCAGCACACCACGCTGGAAAATAAATTGGTGGGGGCAGAAGGACTCGAACCGCACCGGCGGCGCAGCCGGAGGCGGAGCCGTCATCACATTGCGGTCGGCGAAGCCGTCCAACCTTGTAGGTCTGAGTCCGGACGCACAATGAAAAACGGCGTAGTGCATGAAGACCGCACACCACGCCGTTTAGTAATCTGGTGGGGGCAGAAGGACTCGAACCCTCGACCCACTGCTTAAAAGGCAGTT
>CAYZWU010000024.1:0-74234 GCA_964482235.1 uncultured Phycisphaerales bacterium | reverse complement strand
TCTAGAATGCCACACCGGGCTTTTGCCTGACGAGCGGGCCGCCTACCTCTGGCTGCTCTTCTCGGGGGACGCCCTCGCTCGGGAGGGCAGTCTCACATCCATCCTGGCCGACTCGAAGGACTTCGCCGGGGACCTCGCCGCCCGCCTCCGGGAGAGGATCTACGACGAGGTGATCCCTCGCCTGGCCGAAGGACTGGCCGAAGCGCGGGGTATCGAGAGGCCCAAGGCTCAGGAACTGACCGAGACCTACCAGATGGCCATGCGGGTGCTCTTCCGTTTGCTTTTCATCGCCTATGGGGAGGACAAGGATCTCTTACCCTACCGCTTCAACGGCCTCTATCAGAAGCGATCGTTGAAGGCCAAGGCCAGGGATCTGCTCGATCTCGTGGACTCCGGTGAGGATTTTGGCGAGGGCGATTCCTGGTGGCAGGAAGTCCGCGCCATCTTCCAGGCCGTGGACAGGGGAAATCCATCCTGGGGCGTACCCGCTTACAATGGAGGCCTCTTCTCCAGCAATCCGGAGGAATCGTCCGTCGGCGCTGCGCTTGAAGAGGTCTCGCTTCCCGACAGGATCTTCGGCCCGGCGCTCCAGCATCTCCTCCTGGTGCCCACGGCCGAGGGAGTCATAGGGCCGGTGGATTTTCGGTCCCTGGGTGTTCGGGAGTTCGGCACTATCTACGAGGGTCTCCTCGAGTCTGAGCTATCCGTGGCGGAGACCGACCTGACCGTCGATACACGAGGCAAGAACAAGGATAACTACCGGCCCTGCAAGAAGGGTGAGAAACCGGTCGTTCCCCGTGGCGGGGTCTATCTCCACAACGCCTCGGGTGCCCGCAAGTCCACGGGCTCCTACTACACCAAGCACTTCGCGGTGGAGCACCTGCTCGACCGTGCCCTCGAACCAGCCCTCACCGACCACTTCACGCGCCTCGACGCTCTCGACGAGTTGGAAGCGGCCGAAGCCTTTTTCGACTTCCGTGTGGCCGACATCGCCATGGGTTCGGGGCACTTCCTCGTGGCCGCCGTCGACCGGATCGAGGCGCGCTTTTCGGGCTATCTCGCCAAGCGGCCGCTACCCGAGGTGGCCCGGGAGCTAGGCCACCTGCGCCAGGCGGCTATGGAAGCGCTCGGTAACTCAGCCGACTTCTACCCGGACTTCGAGGACACCGCGCTCATTCGCCGCCTCATCGCCCGCCGCTGCATATACGGTGTGGACATCAACGAAGTGGCCGTGCAGCTGGCGCGACTGGCGATCTGGATCCACACCTTCGTGCCCGGGCTACCGCTGTCGCTGCTCGACCGGAATCTCGTGCAAGGGAACTCGTTGGTGGGTGTGGGCCGGCTCTCTGAGCTGCAGGAGAAGGACCGCGAGGAGGGTCTGGCTCTCTACGAAGCGAGTACTGCCGACTTCGTAGGGGATGCCGGCGAAGCGCTCTCCCGCCTGGGCTGTCTGGCCGACGCCACCCGGGCCGAAGTGCAGGCGGCGCGCAAGGCATGGGCCGAGGCGGACGCAGCCACGGTTCCGGCCAGGGCGCTCTGTGACATCCTGGCCGCCGCGCGCATCGAGGGCGCCAGCATGCCGTTCGACTTCACCCGCTGGCAGGAACGGAAGGGTACCGTGTCCGGCGGCAGGGAGCACAGGCACGCCCGGAAGGTGCTGGAGGGCATGCACGCGCTTCACTTCCCGATTGTCTTTCCCGAGGTCTTCCTGCGGGAGCGGGCGGGGTTCGATGTGATATTGGGGAATCCGCCGTGGGAGAAAGCGCGGGTAGAGGAACATGGATTCTGGGCTCGGTATGCTCCGGGGCTGCGGGGGTTGAGTCAACGGGAACGGGAAGCACAAATCCGCGAACTACGTGAAACCCGCCCCGACCTCGTCAAAGAACTGAACAGCGATGTGGAGGAATCCCGCGCATTGCGGCAAGCCCTCTCCCGAGGACCCTTTCCCGGCATGGGTACGGGCGACCCCGACCTCTACAAGGCCTTCTGCTGGAGGTTCTGGTTCCTCGTCGCAGAGGAGTGTGGACGTATCGGGGTGGTCCTACCGCGTAGCGCCCTGGCGGCGAAGGGATCAGAGGAGTTTCGGTGGAAGGTTTTCGAAAAGGCAAAGGGACTTGATGCGACTCTCCTGCTCAATAACAGAAGCTGGTTCTTCGAAGATGTTCACCCCCAATACACGGTTGGATTAGTTGGCATTGAACGCGCCGTCAGTAGTGACAAAGATACTCGGGTGTATTTGGAGGGTCCCTACAACAGCCGCACCGCCTACGACTCCCGCCCGGTGGACGGCGGAGCATCATTCATCGGGGAAGAGGTCCTCTCCTGGAACGACTCCGCCTCCCTGCCTCTCTTGCCCTCGGGTGATTCGATCGAAGTCTTTGCCCAGCTCAGAAAAGCTCCACGTCTCGACCTGGACGAACCGGGGCAGTGGAAGGCGAGACCTCACCGCGAACTGGATGCAACCAACGACAAACCGCTGATGGATGTGAAATCCAAGACCTGCCCATCCGGCTTCTGGCCGGTCTACAAGGGGGCCTCCTTCGACATCTGGGAGCCGGACACGGGAAAGTACTACGCCTGGGCCGATCCCGCCGTTGTGACGCCGGTTCTTCAAGAGAAGCGGCTCCGCGGACACCGCAGCGTCAAGTCGGTCTTCCATGAGTGTGACGCCCCCTGGTGCGCGAACCCGGCTATGCTGCCTTGCCACTTTCCTCGGATCGCCTTCCGGGATGTGACAAGGGCAACAGATTCGCGGACTGTTCGCTGCACCCTCGTTCCTCCGGGGGTGTTTATGAATCACACTGCACCATACCTCATTTTTTCGGAAGGGACGCCGGACGATACCACGTATCTACTCGGTGTAATGTCATCTCTTCCACTCGATTGGTATGCAAGGAGGTTCGTGGAAACACACGTCACCTTCTTCGTCCTCAATCCCTTCCCCATCCCCCGCCCCGGCCCCAACGATCCCCTACGCAAACGCGTCATTCAGCTCGCCGGCCGTCTCGCCTGCCCCGACGACCGCTTCACGAACTGGGCCAAAGTGGTCGGCGTGGATTGCGGGCCCCTCGATACCGATGAGAAACAGGACATGATCCACGAACTCGACGCCGTGGTCGCCCATCTATACGGCCTCAAGCAGAAACATCTCGTCCACATCTTCGAGACCTTTCACGAGGGCTGGGACTTCCGCACTCGTCTGGACGCGACACTCGACCACTTCCGCAAATGGAGGAAGAAAACGACATCATGAAGCCATCCGACCTCGACATCCTCATCCTCGAAGGCGAAGGAACCACCCTCGAATACAAGGAATCCCTCTCCGCCTCCTTCGCCCGGGAAGTCGTTGCCCTGGCCAACACCGCGGGCGGAAGGATCCTGCTCGGCGTTGCCGATGACGGCAGCGTGAAGGGAATCCCGGACTCGAATGAGCTGCGCGCCCGCATCCAGGACATTGCCCGCAACTGCGATCCGCCGGTCAAGGTATTGGTCGAGCGGGTAGGAAAGGTCACAGCGGTCATTGTACGCGAGAGCAACGCCAAGCCGGTGCAGTGCCGTGACGGATTCTTCTGGCGCCAGGGAGCCGTCACCCAGAAGCTTTCACGCAACGAGATCCGGGAGTTCTTCCGGGCCGAGGGGTCGATCCGCTTCGACCTCTCGCCCTGCCCGGCGTTCCGGTACCCCGAAGACTTCGACGAGGAAAAATACCTGAAGTGGCTTCGACTGAGCGGTATCACAGGGCATCCTCGAACCGAGGACGTTCTCGTTAACATCGAGGCCGCCGAGCACACCGAGGATAGACTGCTTTTTCGAAACGCGGGTGTCCTCTTCTTCGCGAAGAACGTGCGGCACTTTTTCAATCAGGCCTACATCACCTGCCTTCTGGCCAAGGGCGACGACAAGGCGCATGTGCTCGATCGCAAGGACTTCGACAACGGCATTGTAGCTGATATCGAGGACGCCATGCGTTTCGTCGAGCGCAATACCCGAACGGCCTGGCGCATCGAAGGGCTGAGGCGTGAGGATATCTCCGAGTATCCTATCAAGGCCTTGCGGGAAGCAATCACCAACGCTGTGATGCACCGCGACTGGTTCGTGGAGGGCGCCAACGTCTTCGTCGAGCTTTACACCAACAGGATCGAGGTTTCGAGTCCCGGCGGCCTGCCCAAGGGAATGCGGCTGGCGGACCTCGGGCGCAAGAGCATCCGCCGCAACGCTCTGATCGCCGACCTGCTCCATCGCGTCGAGTTCATCGAGAAGGCGGGGACCGGCATCCGCCGCATGCGCGGCGAGGCCCGCGAGCTGGGCTGCTCCGAGCCGGAGTTCGAGGAAACCGGATTCTTCACGATTCTCTTCCGGCCGAATCCCGCGGTACGTGCCGAGGCGGTGGCCCAGGAGAAGGCCCAGTCACTGACCCAGCTACCGATCCATTCAGACGACCCGGTCATCCGTCTGCTCTGGGCCTTGCGGCAAGGAGCCGTCACACCAGAAGTTGCCCCGGAAGTTACCCCGGAAGTTACCCCGGAAGTTCGCACACTTGAGGCCAAGGACTGGGAGATGAGCCGCCAAGCCCTGCAGGCTGCTCTGGGGCTGAAGGATGCCGAACACTTCCGCAAAGCATTTTTACTTCCTGCACTCGATACCGGCCTGGTAGAGATGACCATCCCGGACAAGCCACGCAGTTCCAAGCAGCGCTACCGCCTCACCGCAGCCGGCCGAAAGGCCTTGAAGAAGCTCGAGGAGTCATAGATGACCGAGATCGCGGGCAAACCCCTCTTCATCGACAACCGCGACGGCAACACTTTCGCCCGCGCGATCCGGACCCATCTCGAGGCCCTGCGCAAAACGGGAGAGTCGCCGGACGAGCTCTGCATCGCCACCGGCTACTTCAACGCGGCCGGCTGGCTGCAGGTCGCCACGGAGGCTGAGCGACTCGGCAAGGTGCGTCTGCTGCTGGGTGCCGAACCCACGCCCGGCGCCGAGATGGCGCCCCGCCTTCCCGGAGATCCCAGGGAACCGGAACGCACCCGCAGGCAAGTGCGTGACACCCTGGACCTCCAGGTCCGGGGACTGAAGACTGAACGCGACCAAGGTTTCGACTTCCACCCCGACAGCCTCGGCCGCCTGAAGCGTCTGCTCGACTTTTTCCGCACTGGCCGCGTGGAGGTGCGCCGCTACCAGAATCGCTTCTTCCACGCCAAGGCCTGGCTCCTGCGCGGGGAGAAACGCGGCGTCCTGGCCGGCTCCTCAAACCTGACGGCTGCCGGGATGATCCGCAACATGGAGCTCAATCTCGGCCAATACGAGGATCCGATCCTCAGGTTGGTCGAGAATTGGTACGACGAGGTCTGGGAAGAGGCGGCCCCCTTCGATCTTGCCGAACTCTACGAAGTGCTATTCTGCGAGTTTTCCCCCTGGCTCATCTACCTGCGCGTGCTCTGGGAACTTTACGGCGGCGAGATCGAGGAGGAGAAAGAAGAGACCGGGCGCCTCAACCTCACCCGCTTCCAGAAGCACGGCGTCTGGCGGGCACGACGCATCCTGGACGACCTCGGGGGTGTGGTGGTGGCCGACGGCGTGGGCCTGGGCAAGACCTTCATCGCGGGTGGGCTGATGGAAGCTTACCGCGATAGGCGGCAGAGAATCCTGCTCATTCGCCCGGCTGCACTGAAAGGCACCTGGCAGAGGTTTCTCAGCGACAGCTACCTGGGGGACGTGGAGGCGGTAAGCTACGAGAAGCTGGCCGGGGATACCCAGTTCGATGGCAAAATTCACCACCTGAAACGGCCCGTTGCTGAATATCAGCTGGTGGTCATCGACGAGGCCCACAACTATCGCAACCCCGACGCCCCGACCCGGGCCGGCATCCTGCGCCGGCTGCTGCGCGGCCCCCGGCGGGAGCTGGTGCTTCTCACCGCGACTCCGGTCAACAACAGCCTCTATGACCTCTACCACCTTGTCTCCTTCTTCCTGAAACAGGATTCCCGCCTTCTCAAAAAGGGCATTCCGTCGATCAAGGGGCTCTTCGATGAGACCAACCGGGTCGAACCCGGCGACCTCCACCCGGACATGCTCTTCCCGCTCGTGGACGCGACCACGGTCAAGCGCACGCGGCAGTTCATCAAGAAGCATTACCAGAACGACCGGATTCCGGGACCGGACGGGTCCTACGTACCGATCACATTCCCCAGACCGGTGCCCAGGACGGTGCGCTACAACCTGGACCGGGTCCTTCCCGGATTCTTCGCGCAGTTCGCCGAGGCGTTGATGCCGGAGACGGGAGAGCCGCGCCTGACCATGGCGCGCTACCAGGTCGACCGCTACCTGCTGGAACCCGAGGAGGATGTCAGTCGGGAGACCGCGCTGGTCGGCCTGCTGCGCTCCGGGCTGCTCAAGCGATTCGAGTCCTCCGCCCACGCCTTCGGCAACACCTGCCGCAAAATGGCCGATCAGCACCGGCGATTTCTCGAAGCCATGGATGCGGGGATCGTCATCCGCAAGGATTTCTTCAAGGAGTGCGGAGCGACCGAGGATATCGAGGAAGACGAGTTTCAGGAACTCCTCGAACAGAGCGAACATTCCGAACCTCTGGATCTTTACGAGTCCGATCAGCTTCGGAGAGACGTGGAAAACGACCTCGCCCTGTTCAACGAGTTTGCGCAGGAAGCAGGTAAGGTGCGTCCGGAGGACGACCCCAAGTTGCACGCACTTGTCGAGGAGCTGGCCGCGCTCGCCGCGCAGGCGCAGGAGGAGAGCGGCACGGAAGAAGAAGAAAGAGACAACCGCAAGGTCCTCGTCTTCTCCTACTTCAAGGACACCGCTCTCTGGATTCTAGCCCGGCTAAAGAAGGTGCTGGATGAGGACGACCGCCTTGCCTGTTTCCGAGGACGCCTGGCAGCCACATGCGGTTCGCCGGACGAGGCGGAGATTCTGGATTCGGACGAAGCGGCCTGGGGATTCGCGCCCCGGACGGCGGCACCTGACGCTTACGTGGAAGGGGACAAGTTCGACATCCTCGTCACGACCGATGTACTGGCGGAAGGCGTGAACCTCCAGCAGTGCCGGAATATCATCAACTACGACCTGCCCTGGAACCCGATGCGGCTAGTGCAACGCCACGGCCGCATCGATCGGCTCCTGAGTCGGCACAAGCGCGTCTTTTTACGCACCTTCTTTCCGGACGAGGTTCTCGACTCGCTCCTGAAGCTCGAGGAACGTGTGAGGCGGAAGCTGGCCCTGGCCGCCGCATCGGTGGGTGTAGCGGAGACTCCCATCCAGGAAGGCGCCCAGAGGGACCAGTCCTTCTCGGAAACGCGGGAGGAGATCGAGCGTATCGAAAGCGGGGAAACCGACATCTTCGAAAAGGGAGGCACCGATTCCGCGGCGCAAACCGGCGAGGAATATCGCCAGGAGTTGCGAAAGGCCCTTGACTCCAGATTGAGGGATAAAATCACCGAGCTTCCCTGGAAAGCAGGATCAGGCATGGTCAAGGGAACCCGGCCCGGGTATTTTTTCTGCGCGAAGGTGGGTGACCAGACCTTCCTGCGGTTCGTTCCCGACGGGGCCCAGAGTTCGGACGATCTGGTCGAAGAGATAGGAACCTGCTTGCGCCTCATCGAGTGCGGGGAGGAAACAGAACGAATTCTACCCGATTCAGCGATGAAGCGGGCTTACCGGGCCTGGGAGCTGGCTCGCGAGAACATCTGGAGCCGCTGGGACTTCTACACTGATCCAAAGAACCTCCAACCCAAGGTTAGAAAGCTAAATCGAGAGGTGGAGGCATTTTTACTGGAAAACCCGCCGGCCGATTGGGAGCAAGACATGCTGGACAGGGTGTCGGAAATCCTGCTGAGTCCCTGGCCCATGCGGGAAGAGAACAAACTGCGCGAGGTATGGAAGGCGAAATTTTCCTCGGACCATGAGAAAGCGAAGGCTCTCGTCGATGCCGTGGCGGCAACAGGAATCGAACCCTTCGAGCAACCGGAAAGATATCCTAAGATCGACCTTGACGAGGTCCGGCTCGTCTGCTGGCTTGCGGTTCAGGCCTCTTGAGAAACTTAATCACCTATACTTCATCAGATAACGGATGCGGGCAGAAAGATCGACGGTGATCCTGCCACGATCTGGCACACCGCGTTGGAGGACCAATCCGATACGCTGCTACACCATCTCGTGATCGATCTCAACAAGCCACTCCATCTGTCAAGCCTGACCTACCTGCTCAAGCATTTAGGTTTGATCGTCCCCCGGGGCACGAGCGGGGGGCGGTCTGGTTTTTCGTGAATCCAGGACATGGAGGACCCGGCCAATGAACTTCTATTCCACTCCTATTCCCTGGATTCAAGCAGTCCGACACAAAGCAACTGACTGTACAACAACAGGTTGACTTTTTTCTGCCTATTCCTGCTTATTCCACTCCCATTACCGAATCGACGCCAGGAACGGGCGGAGGCCAACATGACCGCTTTCACCGAATCGGTGGTCGAAGAGGCCGCCCTCGGCTGGCTCAAGAGCCTTTGCTGGGCCTTTGTCCACGGCCTGGACATCGCGCCTGACACGCCCGGCGCCGAGCGCGCCGACTACGGGTAGGTTTGGCTACCGACGCGTCTGCGGGATGCGCTGGCCCAGTCGCCGTGCTCGGAGACGATCCTCTGCGTGGCATCGCCCGCGAACTCGTCGAAGCGGTCCGCAACAATGTCACCATCTACTGGATGCTGCGAGAGAACGTTCGCGCACAGCTCCGTGTGATCGTCAAGCGTATTCTCCGCAAGCACGGATACCCGCCGGACAAGCAGGAGAAGGCCACGTACACGGTCCTTGAGCAGGCGGAGGTGCTTTCGCAGGAATGGGCGGTCTTGTGAACGGGCGCCTGATCAACTTCACACCCCAATTCAACCCTGAGAAAAGCCCGAAGTGGTCGCAAATTGCGACCACCTTGAAAAACTCAAGCTCTCTGAGGTGAAAACATCCCCCCCCCTACCGAATCTCAAACGCCTCCACCATCCGCTCAAGTTCCTCCTCCTCCTCTTCCTTCTTCCGCCTCAAGTCGGCCACCTCCCTCTGCAACTCCTCGATCCGCTCCTCTTCACTATCGAGGTTCGAAACATAGCGGCTCCTGAGCTTCTTCTCTTCAGATGAATTCCCCAAAGACTTGAGATTCTCGCGAACTCTCTCCTGGCCCTCCGTGATCTCCTCCACTTCGGACTGCCTCTTCACGATCTCCTCGTCGATCTTGCGGATCGACTCCACCCGCTCGGCGATGGCCTCCAGCTGCTCCCTCGCCTCGTCGGAGATCAGGTTCTCGGACGCCAGATCGGCGATGGCGGCATAGACGATGCCCGTCAGCTCGACGCTCTCGAAGTCATGAGTGATCTCGCGCACCTCGAAGCTCGTCGTCTCCTTGGGCGCGGCCGTCACCTTGTAGCGCCAGAAATGCTCGGTCTTCTCCACCGGGTCGGGCGTGTCCTCCGTGTCGTTGTACTGGAAACGGTGGTCGACGAAAAGATCCACCGCCTTGTCGAGGCTCGACGAAAACTTGTAGGTCGTTATCAGCACGCGGCGGAAGTGCTTGTAGATGTAGCTTCCGGACTTGGAGATCTGGGTGAAATCCTCCTGCTGGTGCTCCCTGTCGACCAGGACCTTGATCCCCAGCTCCACCGAATAGGGCGTGATCCGCTCCTCTTCCTTTCGCAGGGTGTCCAGCATCGCCTCGCCCACGTAGTCGTCCCCCTCGAAGACCGTGACCGGCCCGCCCTCGAGCACGAGGCCCGTGGTGTTCTTGATGCGGAAGGCGGTCATCGGGTTCTTCTCCCTGATCTCGGGATTGTAGAGCCCCACCCGCTCGAGATCGACCTCGGTCTGCACGATCGGCACGAGCGCCGAGTGCGACCTTCCCACATCCACCGGCCTGGTGATCTCGTAGGCGAAGAGATCCCCCGCCTCCTGGGTGCGGGTCTGGACCTCCACCGATTCGCGCGCCGCCCTGCGCATCGAAGGACGCGGACTCGGCGCCGACGCCTTGGCCATCATCGGCTGCTCGGCGCCGACTTCGTCGAGATAATCCTCCATCTCGTAATCCTCGTCGGGGCAGGGCGCCTCGGGCGCCATCGCAGCCTCGACCACGGGCGGCGCCACGACAGCCTCCTCCTCCACGGCCACAACGGGGCGGCGCCGGTGCCGCGGCGTGTAGAGATCATGGATGAACGAGATCGGCAGCCCGGACACGAGGCTCAGGCTGACGCCCTTCCAGTCGTCCTCCGTCGTGTTGTCCACGAGAGCCCAGCCCTGGAGCAGCGGCTTCTCGCCCTCCCCGCCGGCCAGCATGATCCGGTACGACGTCTTCCAGACCGGCGCCTCCACCACGTAGCTCAGCGAGACCTCCCTCTCGCCCTCGCCACAGGTCTGGATCGTCAGCCGCTTGAGATCCTTGCGCAGGCTCGAGAAGAGAATGCCCAGCAGGGTCTCCAGGTCGCGGCGGATGCTGACATCGAGAAAGCGGACGGTCTCCGCCTCCAGCAGGGGAATGCGGACGAGATCCCCGTCCTCGGCCAGCACGGCGAGATGGGGCTCGATCACCTTCAGCCCGTCATGGATCTGCTGCACCTCCTCGATGCCCATCACCGTCCCCTCGACGGTCTTCTGGCCGAGGGGCACGGAAACCCGGGCGCCCTTCACCCGGTCGAGGAAGGCGGAGATCGCCCCCTTCTCCGGGATGTTCATGTTGAGCTCGGCGAGGCGGCACTCCAGCGGCTCCTCGCTGTCGTAGCTCAGCGCCGTGAAGGTGCCGCCGCTGAAATCGAGCGTCGTGAGACTCTTGAGGACATCGTTCATCTGGTCGGCCTTGAAGCCGAGCTCGATGACCTCGTCCCCCTCCACGGTCCCCGTTCTCTGGAAATAACCCACTCCGTGCTTGAAAAGCACTACTCGCTCGATAGGAAGCATCTCTCTCTCCTCGGGAAAGCAGCCAGAATCCGTTCCGGCCGGCATCGATGGAAAATGCTGCCGGCCGGCCGCCGTGCACTATTTGTTACATCCCGCTGATAAAGTACTTCGAGACCGAATGATATTATCGTCGGTCCGTTATCCTTGATTCGGAAAAGTCTGTCCACTGTCTGAAGTTCCAACCTGGAGCCTAGCAAAATCCATTTCCTGTTGTATACTGCCGTTCCTGGGCTAAACGACTAAATGAGAAGCTGTTAACAGTCAAACGACAGTCCGGGAAGGCGAGACCGCAGTCGAGGTGAACCATTGAAAACAGGTGACAGTGCCCTTTCCGGCAACGGCTCCCTCCCGGCCGGGCTGAGCCTCGAGGCGATCAGGGATCTCGGCGACAACCTGCAGCCGTTCATCGACGCGCTTCCGCTGGTCGTGATGATCCTCGACCTCGACCACCGGGTCGTCATGACCAACAGGGTCGCACGAAAGATGGCGGGCGGGATCGATCCCGTTGACGCCGGCATGCGCTGCCATCAGCTCTCCCACCACATCGACGTCCCCTGCGACGATGTCGATGTGCCGTGCCCCTTGAAGAAGGTCCTCGAAACCAGGGCGCCCGTCACGGTGACGCACACACACTTCGATGCCGAGGGAAACGAGATCCTCCACGAGGTGACGGCCACGCCGATCCTCGACGAGGCGGGCGAAGTGGTCCGCATCATCGAGTTCTGCCCCGACGTGACTGTCCTGAAAAGAACCGAGGCCAGCCTGCAGGAACGGACGAGCGACCTTCGCCGCAAGGTGAGGGAGCTCAACTGCCTCTACGGCATCTCCGACCTGGCCGCCAAGCCGGGCGTCTCGCTGAACGACCTGATCAGGGGAACGCTCGACCTTGTCCACTCGACGTGGCAGGATCCCGCGATGACATGCGTGCGGATCATCCTCGGCGATCAGGAGTTCCGGACGGAGAACTTCGAGGAAACGAAATGGCGGCTGTCGGCACCCATTCATAGCGGCAGTGAGCAGGCAGGTTATGCCGGAACCGAGCTGGGAGGTCATGCCGACATCAAGCAGGCAGGCTCTCGCGGCACCGAACAGGCCGGCACGCTGGTTGTCTTCTACCTGCAAGAGAGGGACAACACCGAGGGAAGCCCCTTCCTCGAGGAGGAGGAGTCGCTGCTCAAGGCGGTCTCCGGCAGGCTGGAGACTTTCATCGAGAACAGGCGGATCGAGGAAGCGCTGAAAACCCTCAACGAGAACCTCGAGCAGAAGGTGGCCGAGCGCACCGCCTCGGCCGAGCGCAAGGCGAGGCAGCTCCGCAAGCTCGCCTCGGAGCTCACCCAGTCGGAGCAGCGCGAGAGGAAGAGGCTGGCCCGGGTCCTACACGACCACCTCCAGCAGCTCCTCGTGGGAGCCCGCTTTCACCTGGGCATGGTGAAGCAGCGGTACCAGAGCGACGAGAGCCTCCAGGGCACGATCCGCCAGATCGACGGGATGATCGACGAATCGATCGAGGCGTCGCGCTCGCTCACCGTGGAGCTCAGCCCGCCGATCCTCTTCGAGGGCAGCCTGCCGCAGGTGCTCGACTGGCTCTGTCTCTGGATGCAGGAGAAGCACGGCCTGACCGTCGACCTGAGAGTCCGGGCCGGCGCGGATCCCGAGGCCGAGGACATCCGCGTCTTCCTCTTCCAGGCGGTGAGGGAGCTTCTCTTCAACGTGGTGAAGCATGCCGGAACCAGCCGGGCCGATGTCTCCCTCTCCCCGGACGGGCAAAACCGCGTCCGGATCACGGTGATCGACAAGGGCCGTGGCTTCGATCCGGCGGACCACGATGCACCCGGCAGCCGCACCAGCGTCTTCGGCCTCTACGGCATCAAGGAACGGCTCGACCTCCTGGGCGGCACGATGAAGATGGAAAGCACTCCCGGCCGGGGAACGTGCATCACCCTGCTGGCCCCCGCATCGAGCGACAAGTCTCCGCGGGACCACGAGCCTCCATCAGGCGATTCAACTTAAAGGCCGGAGAAGAGCATGGCAGCGTCAAGAAAGCGAAAGACACCGGAAAGGAAGACGCGGATCTTCGTGGTCGACGACCATCCTCTCATCCGCCAGGGATTGATCCAGCTGCTCGGCGAACAGGAGAACATGGAGGTCTGCGGCGAAGCGGGCAGCGGCATCGAGGCCGCGGCAGCCATCGACGAGCTGAAGCCCGATCTCGCCATCGTCGACCTCTCCCTCAAGGACATGAACGGACTGGACCTCATCAGGGACATGAGCGGCAAGCAGCCCGGCCTCTCCGTTCTCGTTCTTTCGATGCACGAGGAACTGTTCTATGCCGAGCGGGCCCTGCGGATCGGCGCCAAGGGGTACATCATGAAGGGCGGCCCCCTCGAGGAGGTGCTGACTGCCATTCGCCGGGTGCTCGATGGCGACGTCTACCTGAGCGACAAGATGACCTCGCGGATCATGCACCGCCTCGTGGGCGGCCAGTCTGCCGAGCCCGCCACGCCCATGGACCTCCTCACGGACCGCGAGCTACGCGTCTTCATCCTCACGGGAGAAGGCCTGGGGCCGAGCGAGATCGCCGAGAAGCTCCACCTCAGCGTCAAGACGATCGAGACCTACCGATCGAGGATCAAGGAGAAGCTCGACCTCTCGAGCGCCACGGAGCTTCGCCGCCACGCCATCCACTGGGTCCAGAACTGCGACCTGAAATAGCCTCCCCGCACGCCTGTAGGACATTTCACCCACAAGGCGATCAGCCGAACCCCTGATACTAAAAACAGACCTTCCGCCGCTTGTTTCCATGCCGTCGCATCTGAAAGAATACGGGAGCTTTGGAAATGAGGCTGCCACCCAGAAAGAGCGGGGACGTGGTATCGGGAAAAACGTCATGCTCCGGCTCTGAAGCGGGTGTCGATTGATTGAAAGCAGGGAGCATCGAGCCATGAACTCCGCGACTCTCAACAAGATAATCGACCAGGCATCGGAAGAGGGATTTCTCTCACTGGAAAAGCTCGACGCGATCCTGGAATCGGACTCCACCTACGACAAGACTCTGAAGAAGATCGACAAGCGCCTCGGCGACGGCGTGAAGATCGAGATTCCCCTCGACGGTCTCGTCAGCGAGAAGACGATGAGGCGCCCTTTCCATGGAGCGCCCAGATACTCGTCAGGCCGGGACCCCTACCTGCAGTACGTGAAGGAGACGTACCGCTGGCCGCGAATGAGCCGCGAGGAGGAATACCTCTACTCCAAGAGGCTGGAGTTCTTCAAGCATCGGCTGCTCAGGTGCATGCGAAACTCCGGATTCTCCCGCGACTCGGTCTCTCCCAACTTCCAGGATCTTCCCTGCGTCGGCAAGACCGACTCGGTGGACATCGCACCGGTCTGCCACGAGACGGACGAGTGCCCCCGCGGCAGGATGAAGGTGATGAAGGCGTGCTGCCAGTGCTACAAAACGTTCCGTGCCATCTTCGTCGAACGGAACATCCACATCGTCCTCGACCTCGTCGCCCCGTACAAGACCTACGGCCCGCCGATGATCGACCTGATCCAGGAAGGGAACACGGCGCTCATCCGCGCCGTCGAGATGTACGACTGGCGAAAGGACGTCCGGTTCAGGACGTACGCTGCCTTCTGGATCCGCCAGGGCGTCGAGCGGTACATCTCGAGCACCAAGGGGATCGTCCGGATCCCCAACTACATCCAGCAGAAGATGCGCCGCTTCAAGAGGGAGGGCAAGCTCGCCGTCGGGGGCGAGTCGATGTCGGCCGAGAGCGTCTCCGAGGTTTTCGAGCTGCCATCCGTCGTGGCAAGGCACCTGGTCGAAACGGAGCGGAAGCACCTCTCCCTCGACCTGGCCGACTGCTCCGATGTTCTTCTCGACGAGCCTTCGGTGCCGACACTCGACTGCGAGACCGAGGACATGAAGAAGAAGCTCCTCAAAGCGATCGACAATCTCACCGATCAGGAACGGAAGATCGTGGAGCACCGCTTCGGCATCAGGGGTGCGGAATTCAGGACCCTCGACGAGCTCGGCGTGATGATGAACGTCTCCAGGGAGAGAATACGGCAGATCCTCCTCCGCGCCCTGAAGAGGCTGAAAAACCCGAGCTTTGCCGGATCGCTCAAGGGATTCGTTTGAGCCTTCCCATTTCCCCGTACTGCTCCTGCTCGCAGCGGGCCTCGAGCGCGTCGGCGGGTTGGACCTTTCCTTTCTCGCCGCGCTACTCCTCCTCGTAGCGGGCCTTGAGCGCCTCGACAACCGTGGAGTCGGCCAGCGTGGTGACGCTCCCGAGCGCCCGCCCCTCGGCCACGTCGCGCAGCAGGCGGCGCATGATCTTGCCGGATCGCGTCTTCGGCAGGTCGGCCGTGAAGATGATCCTCTCGGGCAGGGCGAACTTGCCGATGCGCTTGATCACGCTTTCGTTCAGCTCCAGCTCCAGGGCGGTGGACTGGTCCACCCCCTCCTTGATGCTCACGAAGGCCACGAGGGACTGGCCCTTCACCTCGTGCTCCACGCCGATCACCGCCGTCTCGGCCACCGCATCGTGCTCCACGAACACGCTCTCCAGCTCGGCCGTCCCGATCCTGTGGCCCGAGATATTGACCACGTCGTCCACGCGGCCGAGGATCCAGAAGTAGCCGTCCTTGTCCCGCTTCGCCCCGTCGCCCGGGAAGTAGATGCCGGGCCACTTCGACCAGTAGGTCTCCTTGAACCTCTCCTCGTTGCCGTAGATGCCGCGCAGCATCCCGGGCCACGGCTTGCGCACGGCCAGGAGGCCGGCCTCCGTCTCCTCGCCGCTCTCGTCCAGCACCGCCGCATCGACGCCGAAGAACGGCAGGGTCGCGCTTCCGGGCTTGGTCTCCACGCAGCCGGGCAGCGGCGTGATCATGATGCCGCCGGTCTCGGTCTGCCACCAGGTGTCCACGATGGGGCAGTTTTCCCGGCCGATCACTCTGTGATACCAGATCCACGCCTCGGGGTTGATCGGCTCGCCCACCGTCCCCAGCAGGCGCAGGGATGAGAGGTCGTGCCGGCTCGGCCACTTCTCCCCCCACTTCATGAACGTCCGGATCGCCGTGGGCGCCGTGTAGAAGACGGTGACGCCGTACTTCTCCACCACGTCCCAGAAGCGGCCCTTGTCGGGCCAGTTCGGCGTCCCCTCGTACATGACGCACGAGGCGCCGTTGGCCAGGGGGCCATAGACGATGTAGCTGTGCCCCGTCACCCACCCGATGTCGGCAGTGCACCAGTAGACGTCCTCGGGCCGCAGATCGAAGACGTACTTCGCCGTCAGGTAGGTGTAGACCATGTAGCCGCCCGTGGTGTGGATGATCCCCTTGGGGTTGCCCGTCGTCCCGCTCGTGTAGAGGAGGAAGAGCATGTCCTCCGAGTCCATCTCCTCGGCAGGGCAGACCATGGAGACGTTCTCCGTTATCCGGTGGTACCAGCGGTCGCGCCCCTCCTTGATGCGGCAGGGGAACGGATCGCCCGGCGCCCTCTTCACCACCACCACGCGCTCGACGCAGTCGCACTCCTCGAGCGCCTCGTCGACGATGTTCTTGAGCTGGAGGACGTTGCCGCGCCGCCACCCGCCGTCAGCGGTGATCACAAGCTTCGCCTGGCAGTCGAGGACGCGGTCGCGGATCGACTCGGCCGAGAAGCCGGCGAAGATGACGGAATGCACGGCGCCGATCCGCGCGCAGGCCAGGACGGAGACGGCCAGCTCCGGGATCATCGGCAGGTAGATGGCGACCCTGTCGCCGCGCCCCACGCCGAGGTCCTTGAGCGCGTTGGCGAACTTGCCGACCTCGCGGGCCAGGTCCCAGTAGGTGAGGACGCGCCTGTCGCCGGGCTCGCCCTCCCAGATCAGGGCGGCCTTGTTGCGCACGGCGCCGTCGAGATGCCTGTCGAGGCAGTTGTAGGTGATGTTCGTCTTTCCGTTGACGAACCACTTGTAGAAGGGTGAGCCCTCCCCTTCGAGCACCTTGTCCCACTTCTTGAACCAGTGGAGCTCGCTCGCGACGGAATCCCAGAACTTCTCGGGATTCTCGATGCTCTCCCTGTAGCGCGACTCGTAGTCATCCATCGATGAGATGTGCGCCAGGTCCCGGAAGGCGGCAGTGGGAGTAAACGTTCTGCTCTCTTCGAGGATTGTTTCCAGTCTCTGCTTGTCCATGGGAGTGCGTCCTTACTCTCTTCTTTTTGATAATGATCACGGAAATCCGATTCCCGAACCGGAAAGCCAAACTATGATAAGGAGTATACATATCAGCCGCAGACGATAAAATTGTTTCCTATGATTACGGGGGTCGCCATGCGTATCGCTGCTTTTCTTGTTGTCGTTTTCTTGATAGCCCCGGTTTCCGGCTTGTCGGAGACCATTAACGTCCCGGCCGATTACCCCACGATCCAGGAGGCGATCGACGACGCCGTGACGGGCGACACGATCGTCGTGGCCCCGGATACCTACGTGGAGAATCTCGACTTCAGGAAAAAGGGGATCACGGTGAAAAGCTCGGACGGCCCGGCCGTCACGGTGGTCGACGGAAACGAGGCCGGATTCGTGGTGGATTTCTCCAGCAGCAGCGAGGTCGCCGTTCTGGATGGCTTCACCCTGGAGAACGGCTGGGGAGTCTACTGCTACGGCTCGGATCCCGTCATCCGGAACAACATCATCAGGAACAACTCCGACGCCGGGATCTCCTGTTCCCACTCGCATCCGCTGATCGAGGGCAATTTCATCGCCCGCAACAAGGGGAGCGGTGGGATCAAGTGCGATTGGGGATCCAGTCCGGAGATCAGGGGGAACGTCATCCTCGGAAACGAGGGGAGCTACATGGAGGGCGGCGGCATCTCCTGCATCGAGTCGTCGCCGCTGATCGAGGGCAACCGGATCGTCGGCAACTCGTCGAGCAGTGGCGGCGGGATCTACTGCTACACCTACTGCAGCTCCATGATCAAGGACAACGTGATCATTGAGAACAGCGCCACCTCCTCGGGCGGCGGGATCTACATCGAGGATTCGTATCCCGAACTGGTCAACAACATCTTGATACGCAACGAGGCGCGCTATGGCGGCGGACTGGCCTGCCTCTTCTACAGCTATGTGTTGACGGCGAACAACACGTTTCACGGGAACTCTGCGGAGATGGAAGGAGGCGCCCTCTACTCCTACGACGCCTGGGTGGAGGTGACGAACACGATCTTCCGCGCCGACACGGCGGCCTACGGGAATGAGATCTGCCTCGATTCAGCCCATCTCGATATCAACTACAGCTGCCTCGAAGGCGGACAGGCCGCCATCCACTACGACTGGTACTCCACCCTGAACTGGGGGATGGGGATGATCGACGCCGATCCGCTCTTCGTGGACGCGGCGAGCGACGATTTCCACCTCTTCTGCAACTCACCCTGCCGGGATGCCGGAACGAACGCTCCGCCCGTATCGGCGGACGAGGACATCGAAGGCGATCCGCGCATCGTGAACGGCTCCATGGACATCGGGGCGGACGAGTTTTCCACCCGCCTCTATCACTGGGGCCGTGCCGTGCCCGGCCAGTCTGTGGAGATCAAGATCGTCGGCAAGCCGGGGACTTTGCCCGTCGCGCTCTTCATCGGGTCCGGTGTCTTGCGCGAACCCTTCGTCTCTCCCTGGGGCGACTGGTTCCTCCGGCCTCCCGTTCAGGGCCCGTTCTCCCTGTGGGCTGTGCCCTCGCCCGGAGGCGTAGTGGTTCTGCCCCGTATCATCCCTTCCCAGCTGCAGGCACCCTGTTCCATTCCCATGCAGGCCATCGTCGGTCTCGAGCTGACGAACCTGGAACTTCTGGAGGTGCATCTGCAATGAGTCACAAAGTTCTGCTGCTGATCCCCGGGATCGTTATCGTTTTACTTGTCTCCCTGCCGGTCTGTCCGGCCCAGGTAGATCTCTCGCCGCCCTGCTGGAGCGACGGGGATCTGGCTAATTACCTGAAAAAGGACAGGAAGCTCACGTCGATCGACAGGGCGCAGCATGCCATGGTGACGGGCACCAGCAGCCCCATCGCCCTGAGGGCCGGGCTCGAGGCGCTGAAGCAGGGCGGGAGCGCCATGGACGCCGCCCTCACCATCGCGCTGACCCACACGACGCTGGCCGGCGGATGCACGGTCAGCTTCGCCGGGATCGTGACCCTCGTCTATTACGATGCCTCGAGCGGCGAGGTCTTCACCCTCGATGCGGGATACAACACGGTGAAGGGGGAGACCGATCCGCTCACGATCCCCAGCTACTCCTTCGTCGATCCGTCGCTTGGCTCGAAGCCGATCCCGAAGGGGCGCACCGTGCTGGTGCCGGGCTTCATGGCCGGTGTGGCCGCCGCCCACGAGCGGTTCGGGAAGCTGCCCTTCGAGGAGATCTTCGTGCCGGCCATCTACTTCGCCGAGAAGGGATTTCCCATCAGCCCCGTGCTGTCGCGGCTCACCGAAACGAACCGCGGGCTGCTCTCGCGCCTGCCGGAGACGAAGGCTGTCTTCTTCAAGGAGGACGGCTCGGCCCATGCCGCGGGCGAGAATTTCAGGCAGCCGGCCCTGGCTCGCACGTTCAGGAAGGTGGCCGCCGAGGGGCCGGACTACATCTATCGCGGCGGCTGGGCAAAGAAGTTCGTCGCAGCAGTCCGCCGCGACGGCGGGAAGATCACCGATGAGGACATGGCGAACTACAAGGCGGTCTGGCGCGAGCCCCTGCAGGTCGCCTTTCGCGGCCACGACCTCTATCTCTATCCCGGGGGACCCCTGATGGCCGGCATGGTGAACCTGCTGGAGATCTCCGACCTTGTCGAAGGCGGCCACTACGCCGAGTCTCCGGAATCGTTCTTCCGGTTCTGCCGGATCATCGAGGCGGTCACCTTCGGCACGGGTCTCGACGGCATGGATATCAGGCGTGAAGACTGGGCGCGGAAGGAGACCGCCCTGGCTGCCTGGGAGAGGATTAAGGGACAGGCTCTGAAAAAGAGCGAAGGTCTGCAGCGCAGCGAAGATCCCCATCATTCCGATGCCGTTGTAGTTGTGGACAAGCGCGGCAACATGGTCGCCCTTCTCCACTCATCCAACACGCGAGCCTTCGGTGAGAGCGGCATCTACATCGACGGCATCTCGATTCCCGACTCCGCCACCTTCCAGCAGCAGGCTCTCGCCTACACCACTCCGGGTGAGCGGCTCGAGAATCCAACGGTCCCGCTTATCGTGCTGAAGGACGGCAAGCCCGTCCTCGGCCTGAGCGCGATCGGCTCCGGGATCTACGAGGAAAGCGTCAAGTGCCTCGTCAACATCCTGGGCCACGGCAAGGATGCCCAGGCCGCGATCGACGCTCCTTCCTTCGTGCCGACGTTTGGCACAGAGAAGAACTCGCCAAGCGTGGCCATCGCCGTTGCCGAGGGGGCTTTCCCCTCCGACCTTCTCGACAATGTCCGCAAGATGGGGCTCGTGATCGAGCAGCTTCCGCCGAATCAGGCCCGCCGCACCAGGGGAGCCGTGGCGGCCGTGGGCTTCGATCGAGCAGGTGGCGTCTGGGTGGGCGGCTCTGTCCGGCGGTTCTGCCTGGGAAATTAATTGATACCGCCGTCTCAGCTCCACGAGGCGCCACTGATATATTCGCCGCAATATCTACGGTGAATAATTGACTTTGCGGGGAATTCTGGATATTATCACCGCAAAGGATGCGATAAATATGCCCTATATTCACGAGCGAGAGGGATGGCCGGAATTCACCTGGGATACGCAGGTCTTGACCAAGGCTCTGGCCGAGGTACGCCACAAGCAGGGCAGACACCTCGGAAAGATGGAGGCCATGGGCTTCGATCTGCGCACCGAGGCGAACCTGACCTCACTGACCAATGACGTCGTGAAGTCGTCAGCCATCGAGGGAGAAAACCTCGATGCCGACGAGGTCCGCTCATCGCTTGCGCGCAGGCTTGGTCTCGATGCCGCCGGCCTTCCCAAACCAGGGCGGGAAGTCGAAGGCATCGTGGAGATGATGCTCGACGCCACACGAAACTTCGACAAGCCCCTGACAGCCGAGCGGCTCCTCGACTGGCATGCGGCACTCTTTCCAACGGGCAGAAGCGGCATGTTCAAGATTACAGTCGGTGCATGGCGCGACGACAAAGGCGGCGCGATGCAGGTCGTCTCCGGTCCCATGGGGAAGGAACGGGTACATTTCCAGGCGCCGGCTGCAGAGCGGCTCGAAGATGAGATGGACCGGTTCCTCGACTGGTTCAACGGGCCTGCAGAAATCGATCCTGTTCTCAAGGCCGCCGTGGCGCACCTGTGGTTCGTCACGATCCATCCGTTCTCGGACGGCAACGGACGGATCGCGCGGGCGATTGCCGACATGGCGCTTTCCCGGGCGGATGGAGCAAAAGAGCGCTTCTACAGCATGTCATCGCGTATCGAGGCGGAGCGGAAAGAATACTACGCTCAGCTCGAATCCGCCCAGCGAGCCTCCCTTGACATCACGTCATGGCTGGAATGGTTTCTGGGATGTCTAGACCGCGCGATCGAGGCCGCCGGCACAATGCTCGACTCGGTGCTCAGAAAGGCACGGATCTGGCAGTTCATCAACACCAAGCCTGTCAACGAACGTCAGCGAAAGGTCATCAACCGGATGCTCGACGACTGGAAGGGTCATCTCAACTCGTCCAAGTACGCCAAGCTTGCCAAATGCTCGACGGACACGGCATTGCGCGACATCCGCGAGCTCATGGACCGCGGACTTCTGATCAAGAACGTGGGCGGCGGAAGAAGTACGAGTTACCGACTGGTCGATTCCGATGATGACCAATACCCGGCTCAAAAATAAAGAATTCCTGCTCAATGATGAGGGAACAAGCAGCGAAAAAACGAATGCTCCGGTGAACGGCACCGAGAATAAATCCTCTTACGCTTTAGACCGGAGTACGACAATGCAACATTCACCCCGAATCTTCCTCGTAACCCTTTTCATGATAATTCTTTGTGGCGCTGTAACTCAGGCGCAGGGCGTGAATCCCTCCCTCGGCGGAGCGGCCGGCGACACCCTGGGGCAGGAGAAAGGCTGGACGGACATCTCCCCCGTCTGGCTGCAGAACACCTCGCCGATGCAGATCTCCTTCCAGCCCGGCAGCCCGGACCGCATCCTGCTGGGCACCGTTACCGAGGGGCTCCTGGACAGCGGCGACCACGGCAATACCTGGAGCCGGGAGTACAACGACTTCTTCATCGACAACACCATCCCGAGTTTCTGGATCACTGACGTGATCTTCAATCCTTCCAACGCGCAGGAAGGGCTGGCCGTCACCATGTCCGGTTCGTACTACTCCACGAACGGAGGCGCGAGCTGGCAGCGGCACAGCGGATACACCATGCCCACCAGCTCGAAGATGGTGGTCAACTCGCCCGACGGGTCGTACGCCTTTGCCACCGAGTTTTTCGGAAGCCTCTTCCGCTACGATTGGAGCACCATGACCTGGGACACGGAGCTGGTGATCCACTACGGGTCTGGTCTTTTCAACCTTTCATTCGACCAGTCCGTTCCGGCGAAGCTCTACATGGGCTCCGGGCTCCATTACATCTACGTGAGCCCCGACATGGGACAGAGCGCCTACTCCTACGGAGGCGGCCTGCCCGGACCGGCGCTTCCCGTGCTCGCCGACCCGGAGATCCCGGACCGCGTCCTCGCCGCGTCGGGACCGGACATCTACGTGAAGCCTGAAGCCAAGAGCCGCAAGCCGGTCTGGTTCCTCTACGGCACCGGCCTTCCCGGGACGACGATCCACGCGATCATCCACCACCCATCCAACGCGGACGTGATGTTCGCCGGCGTTCAGGATGAAGGCGTCTACTACTCCCTCGACAGGGGCGCCACCTGGCAGGCCTTGAACGACACGGGCCTCGATCACCTGACGGTCATCGATCTGGCAATCAATCCGGAGCGGCCGGGCTGGCTCCTGGCTGCGGCCCACAGCGGCGATCCCAGCTCCGGCGGGCTCTACAAGATCAAGATTCTCAGGCAGAAATAATGGATCAGCCCTGGTTTTTCACTGGCGTCGATGCTCCATCCGTTCTCCCCCAGGCGCCCATCACCCTGGGGGAGAACGCTTTACAGGGCCTTGCATTCTTGAAATCATTGACTATTCTTATTGCATGAAGATCGTCTGCGTGATTCTGTGCCTCCCCTTCCTGGGATTCTGCCTCACCGGATACGGCCGGATCTGCTCTCCCTGCCTGTTGACGCAGATAATCCACGAGCTCACGCCCGGCCATGACGAAGGCGACAGCTGCTGCGAGAACGGTGGCTGCGTTCCAGTCGGGCACCACGGCTGCGACGAGGAGCACGGCCCTGTCGACATCCATTGCTGCGTTTCCTCCCTGGCGCTCCTCTGCATCGATGCGGAGCCTGCGGAAGGAAATGGCTCGCTGAAGAAGAAAGCCTCTTCCGTTTTCGAAACAGGCGCCGATCCCTTCCCGGCAACGGGAGAACAGACCGGGCCGCCAGGTCGCAGTCTTCTCCTCCAGCGGCAAGGCAGCTCGAGTCCGCCCGCGGCCGGCATACCAACCTTCATCCTGCACTCCCAGCTTCTGATCTAGGCCATACTCCGATCCCTGCTCCCGGCTTGATCCCTGCGCTCCCTGATTCTCAGGTTTGGCATGGATCAGAGCCTTTCCCGAACATGCGATCATGGGGGTATGAATGGTTCTAGACCGAATAGCACTTCTGTTCCTATCGGCTCTCCTTCTGGCCGGATGCCGGACCTACGAGGCCAGGCCGCTCGACTCGACGGAGATCCTGAAGGAGGTCGAACAATCCCGCGATCTCCTCCTCGCCGACAGGGAGGAGCAACCGGAGCCCGGCCACGGCTTTCCCGATGCAGCGGCCTGGATGAGCCGGAAGAGCCCCGCTCTTCTGGAGGTGCGGGCCGAATACCGGCAGTCGCGCGCCGTCGCCGACCTGAAGACACCTCTCCCCAATCCCTCCCTGGCCGCCGGGCCCCTCGTGGGATCGAATCTCGGCGACGGCGGATCGTCGCACCGGTTCAAGCCTCTCGTGGAGTTCGGATTCGCCATCCCCTTGAGCCGGAGGCTCTCCTTCCAGGACGACGTGAACGCGGCGGAAGCCGAGGCGGCGAGGGTCCGGTTCGCGGCAAAGCACCGCAGGCAGTACATCGAGCTGCGCGGCCTCTACATCGAGTGGGTCCTGCTGAACCGCCGTCTGGATATCGAAAAGGAGATCAAGGAGTCGACGCGCCGATCCCTCGACCTCCTGCAGAAGCTGGTCAAGGCGGGCACCGCCTCGGGCCTCGACCTCGGCCTGATGGAGCTGGAGACCGCGGGAAGGGAGGCGGCGATCCTGGAAACGAGATCGCGGCAGGTGGCGATCGAGGGATGCCTCTCGCGGCTCATCGGCATCCACTCCCGGCATTTCGCCAAGTTCCTCTGCGACGCGCTGCCGCCCCTCGATTCGCCGATCCCCGGCCTCGTTGAGGCCAAGGAGATCCTTGTTGCCAACCACACAGGCCTCGCGGAGCTCCGCGCCAACTACGAGGTGGCCGAGAGACAGCTCCGCCTGGAGATAGAGAAGCAGTACCCCGACCTGGAGATCGGCGCCTCCTACGAGGGCGATCCCGGCGAAACCCGCAGGGTCTGGGGGCTCACCCTCGGCATCGCCCTCCCCCTGTTCGACCGGAACCGGCAGGCGATCGTGTTTGCCGAGCAGGAACGGGAGAAGATCCGCGCGGCCTACGAAGCCGCGCTGAACAGGGCGCTGGCCGACCTGGAGGCGCTGTTCAGGCAGCACGCCATCGCGATGGAGAAGCACGGCTTCCTCCGCGACACGATCCTGCCCACATCGCAGCGCAACCTCGACTTGGCGCTCCGATCGATCAGGGCCGGCGCCATCGATTCGCTCAAGTACCTCGAGGTGGAGCGCACCCTGCGCGCCGCCCTGATCGACGTCCTAGAGAGCGAGAAGGAGATCCGGATGACGCTCTGCAACATGGAAAGAACAATGGGAACCCCGCTCGCCCTCTTCCCCGGGGAGGCGGAAGGAATCGATCCTCCGGATGAAATCCGGGAGGGGAGGGAGCAATGAAAACAAAGGTTGTCCTTTTTCTGATACTGAGCGTCCTGTTCACGGCCATCGGCCTCGTCTGCGGCTGGTACGGCGCCTCCCACACGGGAGGCGGCAGCGATCACGGGGCCGCGCCACAGGATGCCGCGGACACCTCCGCCGGCGCCCACGCGCCTGCCCTTTCGGAAACGACGCTGAAGAACATGGGGGTGAGGGTCGCTCCGGCCAAGCTCACCTCATACAGCCGCCATCACTCCGTCTCAGCCATCGTGGCTCCCTCGCCCGGTGCCAGGCAGGGCGTCTACGCTCCTTCAGCCGGCCGGGTTCGGAGCGTGGAGACGGCCTTCGGCGCCATGGTCGAGAGCGGCGAGATCCTCGTCACCCTGGTCCGCGCGCCCTTGCCGCGAGCCACCCTCGAGCTGACGGGCGATGTGCTCAAGCCGGTGAGCGAGAACCTCCACGAGACCCTGGCCAGCCTCCAGCGGGCCACCATGTCGGTGGAGATCCTGAAGAGCGAGCTGAAGCGTCTCGACGAGTTCTCCGGCAGCGAGGAGACGATCCCGATCCTGCCGCAGAAGGAGATCATCCAGCTCCGGTACGAACTGATAAAGGCGGAGCGGGAGCTCTCCATCGTGGAGCACGAGCTCGAAAGGCACGGCCTCGATGTCGATCAGATGCGCGAGGTCGCGCACGGCAACGTTCCCCCCGTGGACAGCGAGGTCTGGCTCGGCGCGCTCCAGCACAACGGCTTCTGGTCCCCCCTGGCCCGCGAGATCCACGCCGCGCTTCCCGAAAAGGTCCGCAAGTCGTGCTGGGCCGTCGCCACGATTGCCGAGCTGACGGCCGGCGACCTGGCCGACCGCTCCCTCCAGGAATGGCTCGCCTCGGACGAGAAGGCGGGCCTGCGCTTTCTCGAGATCGGCGGCCTTCTGCAGAGGGGTCACTCCCTGGCGAACATCCGCGAGCTGCACGAGCTCGGCGCGCTCGATCCGGTGATGCGGATCCGGGCTCCCGAGACGGCGGCAGACTGGGACGTGAGGGAGATCCTGGTCCGGCCGGGCCAGTGGGTGGAAGAGGGAGAGGAGCTGCTCTGCCTCGACAACCCCCGCTGCCTCCATCTTCGCGCCGAGCCGACCCAGGGCGAGACGAAGACCGTCCTGGACGCGATGCAGGCCAAAGTGACGATGGACGCGAGACCGATCATCCCCGACGCCTCGCCGATCCTGTCGGGCCTGGCGATCAGGCGGGTCTTCCACTCCGAGACGGAGAGCGGGACAGCGGCCTACGTCACCTTCGACAACACGCCGCTCTTCTCGAGCGAGGACGGGTCGGGACGGACCTTCCGGACCTGGAGCCTCAGGGAAGGACAGAGATACGAGCTGCTCGTTCCCACGCTTCAATACGACAAGGTCTACGTCTTTCCTGGCAACGCGGTGGTCGACGACGGACCGGACAAGGTTCTGTTCCTCAAGAGCGGCGACAGCTTCCGGAAGATCCCCGTGGAGATCCTCTACCACGATCACGAGGTCGTGGTGCTCCCAGCGTCATCGGACATCTTTCCCGGCAATCCGATCGTGACCCACGGCGCCCTGGCTCTCAGCCTGGCTCTCGATAGCGGCGGCAGCGATCCCACGGGAGGTCACGGCCACGCTCATTGACAGGATATAAACGATGCTGAACAGAATCATCGCCTTCGCCTTGCAGAACAGGATCACCATAGTGGCGGCAACCCTCGTGGTGGCCGCCCTCGGGGCGTGGCAGGCCAACCGGATGCCGATCGACGTGCTGCCCGACCTCAACCGCCCCATCGTCACCGTCCTGGCCGAGTCGCACTCCATGACGCCCGAGGACATCGAGCGCCTCGTCACCTTCCCCCTGGAGCTCGTGCTCAACGGCGCCACCGACGTGGTGCGCGTGCGCTCGGCGTCGGGGATGGGGCTCTCCATGATCTTCGTGGAGTTCGACTGGGGAACGGACATCTACCGCAACCGCCAGATCGTCCAGGAGAAGCTGCAGCTGGCCAGGTCCAAGCTTCCACCGGACGTAGATCCCCGGATGGCTCCCATCACCAGCATCATGGGGCAGATCCAGCTGATCGGCGTGCGATCCCGGAGCGGATCGACCCACCCCGACGAGATCAGGAGCCTCTCGGACTACCAGATCAAGTACAGGCTTATGTCGATCCCCGGAGTGGCGAAGGTGGTGGCGGCCGGAGGATCGCCGCGTCAGCTCCAGGCGATCGTCGACGCGGAGAAGCTGCGCTCCTTCGAGGTCACCCTCGAGGAGGTTGCCGAGGCGATCAAGGAGTCGAACCTCAACGTGTCGGGCGGCTTCCTGGAGATCGGGCACAAGGCGCCGCTGATCACGGTGACCGGCCTGCTCGTCGAGAGGGATGAGCTGGCCGACGCCGTGGTCAAGCCCGATCCTCTGCGCCCCGTCCGCCTCCGCGACGTGGCCCGCGTGGAGTTCGGGCCGGCGGCGATCCGCACCGGCGAGGCGGGGATCAACGGCGAGCCGGGTGTCATTCTGGCCGTGTTCAAGCAGCCCGATGTGGACACCGTCGAGCTCACCGAGGCGATCGACAGGGAGCTCGATGCGATCCGGCTCGGCCTGCCGGAGGACATCGAGATCGTGAGCGACATCTTCCAGCAGGCGGACTTCATCCACCGGGCCATCGAGAACGTGTTCGAGGCGGTCTGGATCGGCTCCATTCTCGTGCTGATCATCCTCCTTCTCTTTCTCTTCAACATCCGCACCACCCTGATCACCGTGATGACCATCCCAATCTCCATCGCGATCACGGCCATCGTCTTCGCCGCCTTCGGCCTGTCGATCAACACCATGACCCTGGGCGGGCTGGCCGTGGCGATCGGGATCCTGGTGGACGACGCCATCGTGGACGTGGAGAACGTCTACCGGCGCCTCCGGGAGAACGCGAAACGGTCGCGGCCCCTTGCCGCCCTTCTCACCGTGTTCCGCGCCTCGAGCGAGGTGCGGCGCCCCATTCTCATCGGCACCCTGCTGGTGATCGTGGTCTACATCCCGCTCTTCTTCCTGTCGGGGATGGAAGGGCGCCTCTTCACGCCGATCGGCGTGGCCTACATCACCAGCGTGCTGGCCTCGCTTCTCGTTTCCATCACCGTGACGCCCGTTCTCTGCTACTTCCTTCTCACGCGAAGCGGGAAGCTGGCCGAGCGCAGGGACACCTGGCTCGTTTCACGCCTGAAGAGCGTTGTCGGCGGGATGATCCGCTTCAGCATATCGAGCCCCCACGTGGTGCTCGGTCTGCTCCTTGCCGCCGTGACGGGCTGCCTCTTCCTTCTTTCCGTGCAGGGGACGCAGTTCCTGCCCCCCTTCAACGAGGGGGTCGCCCAGATCAACCTCTTCCTTCCGCCCGAGACGAGCCTCGAGACGTCTGACCGGTTCGGGAGCCGGCTCGGCAAGCTTCTGATGGAGGTGGACGGCGTGCTCCACGTGGGTCGCCGAACGGGACGCGCCGAAGGGGATGAGCACGTCCACGGAGTGAATTTCACCCACGCGGTGGTGAACTTCGATCCCGAATCGGGCCGGACGCGCGAGGAGACGATCACCGAGATCCGCGAGCTGCTGGCCAGGGAGTTTCCCGGCGTGATCACCGAGGTGGGGCAGCCGCTGGCCCACCTTCTCAGCCACATGCTCTCGGGCGTGAAGGCCCAGGTGGCGATCAAGGTCTTCGGCGACGACCTCGACGTGCTTCGCCGCCTGGCGCGCGATGTGGAGGACGCGGTGCGGCCCGTCCCCGGCGTGGTCGATCTCTTCACTGAGCCGCAGGTGCTGGTGGACCACGTCAACGTGAAGCCGCGGCGCGATCGGCTCGCGCGGTTCGGGCTCACGGTGGACGACGTGGCCGAGACGGTGGAGCTGGCCCTCGAGGGGGAGAAGCTCTCGGTGATGCAGAAGGGCTCCTTCGTCTTCCCCATGATCATCCGGCTCGAGGAGAGCGACAGGAACAGCCTGGAGAGCATCCGGAACCTCTATCTCCACACGGCGAAGGGTGTTCACTTGAGGCTCGGCGACGTGGCCGACGTGAGCCTCGCCAAGACGCCTAACAACATCAACAGGGAGAACGTGGTCCGCCGGATCTCGGTGCAGCACAACGTGGAAGGGCGGTCTCTCGGCGAGGTGGTGGCCGACGTGGAGAGGGCGCTCGAACCGATCCGCGAGAAGCTCGCCAGCCGGCCGGGCTACTCGATCCGCATCGGCGGGCAGTACGAGGCGCAGCAGGAGGCGAGCCGCATGATCATGCTCTTCAGCATCGTGTCGCTTGTAATCATGTTCCTCGTTCTCTACCTGCACTTCGGGTCGATCAACCTCTGCCTCCAGGTCCTGGTGAGCATTCCCATGGCTTTCATCGGCGCCGTGATCTTCGTCGTGGCGACGGGGCAGCCCGTTTCCGTTGCCACACTGGTGGGGTTGATCTCGCTGAGCGGGATCGCGTCGCGCAACGGGATTCTCCTCATCGACCACTACCTGCATCTGATGCGCGAGGAGAACGAGCCCTTCAGCCCGGCCATGATCATCCGCGCCGGGCAGGAGCGGATGGTGCCGGTGATGATGACGGCGTTGACCTCCGGGATCGCCCTGATCCCTCTCGCCCTGGCGGCGAACCAGCCGGGGCGCGAAATCCTCTACCCCGTGGCCACGGTGATCATCGGCGGCCTCGTGTCGAGCACGCTGCTCGACTTCCTCGTGCGGCCGGCGCTGTTCAGCACCTTCGCCGGGCGGGCGGCCGAGCGTCTGGCTTCCGTGCCGGCTCGTCCCGACCGGGCCACGGAGGAAATGGAACGGGAGTTTGCTGAGAACTCGGAACCCGTCACGCGGCTCGAAGCGCCGCACAATGAAAGAAAGGATTCATAATGCACTCTGTTTTATTCCCCTCGAGATGGTTTCTTGTCTCCGCTGCCCTGGCCTGCTTTCTGCTGATCCCGAGCTGCGGCGGGGACGGCACGACGGAAAAGGATGGCGAGGTCGCGGCAGCCGGCGATGCATGCGACGATCATGCGCACACTCCGGGGCCGCACGGCGGAGAGCTCATGGGCACGGACGACCACCAGGCCTACGTGGAGCTCCTTTTCGACCACGACGCCGGACAGATCACGCTCTACACCCTGAAGGAGGACAAGGAGAGTCCGCTTCCCCTGGACAAAGCTCCGCTTGTCAACATCAAGACGCCCGATGGGCCGAGACAGTTCACTTCAAGGTCTCTTGAGGAGGGGAGCGGCCCGTCAGCCCGATTCGAGGTCCGTGATGCGGCGCTCGAGGGCATCGAACCGGAAGGGCAGGTTGTCCTCGCTCTGAACGGCACGGAGCATATTCTCGACATTCATCATCACCATGAAAGCGAGGGTGGTCAGGTCCACGAGCACGGGGAGGACTGCGACCACGCCCACGGCGAGAACACCGTCAGCTACACGGCCTGGACGGACGCCTGCGAGTGGTTCGTGGAGCTCGACACGCCGGTGAAGGATCACGACGCCGCCTTCGCGGCCCACGTCACCCTTCTCGACACCTTCGCTCCCGCCCGGTCCGGCGTCTTCAAGGTGGAGGCCCGCTCGGGAGGGCAGACCGCTTCGACAGCGGCCGACGCCCCGGCGCGGCCGGGGATCTTCACGCCATCGATCCGCTTTCCCGCCGCCGGCGAGTGGACGCTGACCCTCACCTACGAGGCCGGGGAGCTCAGCGATTCGACGGAGTGGCGTGTGACTGTGCACGACGAGGCGCCGGCCCACCCCGCCGAGGAGGAAGGCCAGGCCAAGACGATCTCCTTTCTCAAGGAACAGCAGTGGAAGATCGCCTTTGCCACCGCTTGGCCCGTGGGAGACGATGTGCTGCGCGTGCCCGCGTCGGCCGTGATAACGGCAGAGGAAGGGCAGATCGTCTTCGTCCAGGTGGACGGCGAATCCTTCTCGAGACGGTCCGTCATGACCGGAGCCGAGGAGGGCGGGCTGATCGAGATCCGGACCGGCCTGAAAAAGGGCGACCGGATCGTGGTGAAGGGAGCCGAGTTTCTCGCCAAGTGAGAGACGGTGTCCCGATCACCTTGCAGCGGGGACGGAGTCCCGAATTCCCCGACAGCATGCGAAACCGGAGCGGATCAGCCATCGAGATCCGCTCCGGATTTCCCGTGACGGCCGCAGCCGCATTCCATAGAATCATTTTCCTTTATCTCCTCTTTTGAAAATCCAATCCCATATCGAGCGGAGCTCCCCCCATGAGCGAGACACCGACGAAAAGTGTGCCGTTCTTCCAACAGATCTCCACGATGAAGTGGAACTTCTGGATCTGCAACACGATCGAGGCTTTCGAGCGCCTGGCCTTCTTCGGCGTGCGCGCCGTGCTGCCTCTCTACATGTACGGCGCTAACTCGAAGCTCGATCTCACCATGACCCAAAAGGGGCAGATCCTGGGAATCTGGGCTTTCATCCAGTGTATCGTTCCCATGGTGTCCGGCGGATACACGGACTCCTACGGCTACAGGAAGAGCATGTACGTGGCCTTCCTCATCAATATCGTGGGTTACCTGACCATGGGTTACGCCACGGGATTCTGGTCGATGCTGGGGGCGGCCTGCTTGGTGGGCACGGGAACCGCCATCTTCAAGCCGCCGGTGCAGGGCGCTGTTGCCAAGTCGCTCGACAAGAGCAACTCCGGCCTCGGTTTCGGCATCTTCTACTGGATGGTGAATGTGGGCGGCTTCTTTGCGCCCCTGATCGCCTCGGTTGTTCGCGGCGACGAGAATAATCCGACATGGGACCACGTGTTCTACGGCGCGGCCATCGTTACGGCCATCAACTTCCTGCCTGCCACGTTCCTCTTCCGCGAGCCGAAGCTCGATCCCGAGGCGAAGAAGAAAAAACCTGCGCAGGTCTTCAAGGATACCATGATGTTGCTCTGGCGGGACCAGCCAATGCTGCGTTTCCTGCTGATCATCTCGGGTTTCTGGTTCATGTTCATGCTGCTCTGGGACCTTCTGCCCAACTTCATCGACGAGTGGGTCGACACGCGCGACGTGGCAGGCTTCCTGCCCACGGTGGACAACCTGACCTCGTGGATCCCCGGGATCAAGGAAGGCTGGACAAATGAACTCCTCAAAGCAGACGGCGCAGCCAAGCCGGAGGTGTTGATCAACATCGACGCCTTCACCATCCTGCTGCTGGTCCTCCCGCTCTCGTGGTTCTTCGGGCGGTACAAGATGATGACCGCCATGAGCATCGGCATGGGTATTGCCCTGGTGGGATACGTGTGCGCCGGCCTGAGCATGGCTGGAACTTTCGTGGCGGCCATGATCTTTGTCTTTGCCATCGGCGAGATCATCTGCAGCCCCAAGTTCACCGAGTACATCGGCATGATCGCCCCGCCTGACAAGAAGGCGATCTACCTGGGGTATTCGAACATCCCCTTTGCCATCGGCTGGGGGCTCGGCAACGCCCTCTCCGGTCCGCTCTACGACAAGCTGGCCAACAAGTCGCACCTGGCCATCAACTACATGGTGGACAAGCTGGGTATGGCCCGCAAGGTTCTGGAAGACGACAAGGTGATGAATCCCAAGCTGCTCGTGGAAGCCATGGCCGCCCGGATGGACGGCGCGCCGGTGGACACGGTGGCCGAGGTGGCGAAGCAGACGACGGAACGCCTGAAGGAGATCGACGAGCTCAAGAAGGCCGGAGACATCACGGCCGAGAAGGCGCCGGAGCTGATCAAGGAAGCGATGGAGCCGATCCAGGCGCTTTCCACGGAAACCACGGTCTACGAGGCAACAGCGCTTCTCTGGAACACCTACAATCCCTGGATCATCTGGATCATCCTCGGTACGATCGGCCTGGCCTCGGTGATCGGCATGCTGGTCACGCACGCCCGCTCGAAAAAGGGAGAGGCGGTAGCCGGCGCTTCATCAGCTGAGGAGTAATGTCCCTGGTCCGGTGGTAGAACCGGAAACAATTCGAGAGGGGCCCGACAATGCCGAGCCCCTCTCGAATTGTTTTCGCGAGTCGTTGGGATCCGCCCGTTTTCATTTCTTCTGCTTCACGCCGAGTACCATCCCATGGGCAACGATCACCGTCATGTCACCGTCATAATGGAATGCATCCGTCACCTGTCCCACGGTGATCTCTCGAGGCGGCCCCATCTTCTTGATCAGCGCGCGAATCCCCTGGCCCAGGTTGACGCCGATATCGCTGGCGCCGGACGGGGCGGGGCTCTCGCAGGACTCGACGAAAGCCAGAACATGGTCATAGAACCAGAGCCTGTGCCCGGTTCCATCCAAGCGGTAGTCGAACTGATAGGAATTTGATCCGGCGCCGGCCCCGGCAGGATATCCGAGAGCCGCGATCACCTCCTCGCGACTTTTCCCGATGAGATCCTTCGGCGCCTTGCCGCCGGACGCCGTCCCGGCATCGCAGAAGGCCATGCAGAAAAGGGGCGCCAGAAGGACCGCACCGAAAAGGCACAGAACGATTCTCTGTTTCGAAAACATGATACTATCTCCTCTCGTGTTGACTCTTCGGAATCAGTATCCCAGACTGATTGCGAAATCTCGTTTACCTGTGCCTTTGACTGATAACGCGTAAAACGTCTTCCAAGGCCTCGCTATATTTCAAAAAAGTTTTCTTCTGCCATGATCGTATTCTTCAACAACAGCTTCATTCCCAAGGAGAAGGCCTCCGTATCGCCAGATGACCGCGGCTTTCTCTTTGCCGACGGCGTCTACGAGGTGATCCGCTCCTACGAGGGGAGGCTGTTCAAGACCGATGACCACATCGAGAGGCTGAAGCGGAGCCTGCGCGAACTCCGGATCGAACTTCCCCCCTCGCTGGACATCGCGTCCATTGCCACGGAGCTCCTGAGCAGGAACAGCCTCGAGAGCGGCGATGCCCTGGTCTACATCCAGGTGACGCGCGGCGTCGCGCCGCGGAGCCACGCGTTCCCTGACAACAGGACTCCCCCCACCCTCTACATGTGCGCCACCGCCTTTTGCCACCCGCGCGAGATCTGGACGAAGGGGATCGACATCATCACCCTGCCGGACACGCGCTGGATGCGCTGCGACATCAAGTCCGTGGCCCTTCTCGCCAACGTTCTCGCCAGCCAGCAGGCGAAGGAGAAGGGGGCGCACGAGGCGGTGTTCGTTCGCGACGGTTTCGTGACCGAGGGGACGCACACCAGCCTGTTCGCCCTGTTCGGCGGCCGTCTCTTCACCCACCCGGCAGACAGCCGCATCCTTGCCGGCATCACCCGGAGCACCGTGCTCGGCCACTGCGGGGAGCTGAAGATCCCCGTCGAGGAGTCGCCCATCGCCGAGGCCGATCTTCCGAAGGCGGAGGAGATCATGGTCTCGAGCACAACGGAGGAGGTCACACCCGTCGTGACTGTGAACGGCTCGCCGGTCAACCAGGGCAAGCCGGGCCCCATGACCCGTAAGCTCCAGCAGGCCTTTCGCGACGCTGTCACGCGTTGACCCTGCCGAAAACCGTCACCCACCTATTTCTCTGTCACCCGTCAGGTCATGGATCCGGGCAGGCCCCGGTCCGATAGGCTCCGGCCGGTACCGGGTTTTTCGAGCCGCCCCGGCAAACTGCGGCTATCAGTGTCTTGCAGGTTCAGGAACCGACCGGTTCCTGTCGAGCAAGAACCGATCCCGCCTGTTCGCGGGTTGAGAAAGGCGGTGTGCAATGAAAAGCAAATTAGCCGGCAGCCCCGGCCGATCGATCTCGATCGCGCTGATGCTGACTGCGGCAGCGCTGTTCCTCCCCGGCGGCAAGGCGCTGCAATCGGGACCGAACCCAGCCGGCGATTCCATCACGGTCTACAGCAACGTCTCCTACGGATCCCATCCGCTCTATCACCTGATGGACGTCTACGTCCCGGACAGCTCGATTCACCCGGGACCGTACCCGATGTTCCTGGTCTTCCACGGCGGTGGATACGTGACGGGAAGCAAGGATGGCGCCCTCGCCACTCTCTGCACGCGGCTGGCGGAAGCGGGCATCGTCGCCGCCTCGGCCAACTATACGCTCCAGACTCCGCCGCTCGCCACGTGGTGGCCCGACACTATTTTGGCCAGCCTGCAGGCCGTGAGCGACGCGCGGCGGGCGATCGCCTTCCTGCAGGCCCGCGCCGGCTTTCTCGACATCGACCCGGCGCAGTTTTTCCTCGGCGGCGCTTCGGCCGGTTCGGCCGTGGCGCTCAACACCACGGTGATGGACCCCGTTGATCTTGGAGGACTGCCGGGCCTCGACGGGATCGCCGGCATCGCATCCCTCTGGGGAAGCCTCTACGACCTGGAAGGACACCTGACCACGAACAAGGGAGTCAACTACTTCCAGGCCGACGATCCGCCGGTCTCTTGCATCCACGGCACCCTCGACCAGGCGATCCCCTACTCGGCTTCGGAGGAGATCGTCCGCCAGGCTTCCGAGTCCGGCGTCTACAACGAGATCCACCCTCTCGAGGGCGAGGGGCACTCGCCGTGGCACAGGATGGACGACATCGCGGCCTGGATCATCGCTTTCATCGAGCGGTGAGCAGGCCGAAAGGCTGAAATAAAAACGTCGACCGGGATGGCGCGCAACGGCACGCCTCCGGTCGACGTTTTTTTTAGTCTGGTCGCGTCCAGGACCGCGTCATTGCGCAGCCGCCTACTTCTTCAGGTAGGACTCCTTGAACTTCCCGATGAGATCGCGCAGCTGCTTCACGTGGATCAGATCCGTGGTCTGCTTGGCCTTCATGGAGTGGACCATGATCCGGTGAAGCAGGGTCAGCTGATGTACATACCCGGCGTGGGCTTCCTTGCTGCCCGGGTCCGCGGGCTTCACCCTCTGGGCCATGAAGTACTTGGTGACGATCTCGGTCAGGTCCTCGGCGTGATGCTCCTTGTTCTTCACCCACCGGACCGTCTGGTTCCAGTTCGGATTCTCCGTGCCGGCGATCCTGACTATCTCCTTCATCGACCTCTCGATGGTGAAGACATGCTCCTCCATCAGCTTGATCCGCGCCGGATCATCGTAGATCCCGCAGGGAATCTGGCAGTGGGCGAAGAGCTTGTAACCCGCGGCCGTCACGAGGAGGAGGGCTGCAGCAATGACGATCAGCTTGACTTTCATGGTTCTTCCTTTTGTTGTTGTTTCGAAAAACATCCCGGCCTGAGGACCGCGATGGAGAGCGGTGCAAAAGATCCGTTTTCAGCCCGAATGATTTTTGGGCGGGCCATCAATGGTCATCCATATACTTCAGATAACTTCCAGGCCCTTCTGATAGACGAATCTGAGGGGAGGTCAAGTCGGATGGGAATATCCTGTTGAACCGCGTTGAGATATTGCATGAAAAGGGGATACCACCTTTCAGAACCATTCTATTTCTCATAAAAGTGGCCGTAACAACTCAAATGCTACAGCTAACGGCCGCTTTTTTGTTTCATAAAAGCGGCCGTTAGCTGTATATTATCACCTTTAACGGCCGACTTTTTTGGCAATACGGAGCCAGCAGATGAGATTCATGGGCAGAGTACAGGAGAAAAAGCTTCTCTCCAGCTGGACAAAAAAAAGCAAAACCTCCTATTTCACCGTTATTTACGGAAGGAGACGCATTGGAAAGACAAGGCTTGTCGAAGAGACCTTCAAGAATTCGACTCTCTTGAAGTTCGAAGGATTGGAAGGTCAGCCAACGAGAGAACAACAACGACATTTCCTCCATCGGCTGGCTGAAATAAGCGGCAAGCAGGAATACAGGCTTATCAGGACATCGCGATGGATCGATATTCTGATCCTGCTCTCTGAATACCTGTCCAGCCAGTACGGAAATGAACCGGTCGTGCTCTTCTTCGACGAGTTTCAGTGGATGGCTTCTGAGCGAACGCGTTTGGTCAGCGATCTCAAGTATGTCTGGGACAACTACTTCCTCAAAAAAAACCGGATACATCTCATTCTCTGCGGATCCGTGTGCTCTTTCCTGGTCAAAAAGGTCATCCGCTCCAAATCGCTCTACGGACGTATCGATCTGGAGATAAACCTGAATCAGCTTTCCCTGTCCGAAATCAGTAATATCTTCCAACCCAAAAGATCGCTAAGAGACATCGTCGAGCTTTACATGGCCGTTGGTGGTGTTCCCCAGTACCTGAAGAAAATCGAACCGGCTGCTTCCGTGAGAGCCAATCTGGAAACTTTGTTCTTCTCTGCCAGCGGATACCTGGTCAATGAATACGATAGAATCTTTGCCAGCCATTTCGGAAAAAACCCGCATTACAGAAAGATCCTCTCCAAGCTGAGCAGAAGACTCTTCGCCACCAAGGAGCAAATCCAGGAAAGCTGCCGCCTCGGTTCCGGAGGCAGGATATCGGAGTATCTCGAAAACCTCGAATTGGCTGGTTTGATCGAGCGGTACGCCCCTCTCGACAAGTCTGGCTCATCAAGAATGATCCGTTTACGGATCACCGATCCATTCCTTATGTTCTACTTTCGATTTGTCGAACCTTCACTGGCCAAGATCCGCCAGGCAAGGACCGGACCGATCTTCACGCGATTTGTACCTGACAACAAGTACGACGTTTGGCGAGGTCATGCATTTGAATCCGTGTGTCATCGCCACACATCTCTCATCGCCGAGAAGCTCGGTTTCGGCGCCGTCAACTTTGATTGCGGGTCGTGGTATTCCCGCTCCCCGGGAAAAGGAGGCAGTCAGGTCGACCTCCTCTATTTGAGAGCCGACCGTGTTATCACGCTTTGCGAGATGAAATTCCGCGACTCAAAAATCGGGGCAGGGATCATCCGCGAAGTGGAGCAAAAGAAGCGCATGTTGCCCAATCCCAAGGGCATGACCATAGAATGCGTCCTCATATCGGCTACACCTCCTACAAGAGACCTGTTTCAGGAAAGATATTTTAACCGTATCCTTCAGCTGGACGATCTCTTCTAACCGGGAAAAACCTTCGCTTGCGGAGTCTTGCCCCGAACATTTCACATCAATTCACGACGATCGTCACGCTGTCGGAATCCGTGCCGGCCGAAGATGCGGCCTCGATCTCGAAGACGTAGGTCCCCGGATCGAGCAGGAGCACGTCCTCGCGGCGCGAGGCGATGACCGTGTCGTCGGCCGAGTCGTAGAGCACGGCGGGCGGATTCCTGAACATCCGCGTGATGTCGAGATCGCTCCAGCCCATGTGTGCGGCCGTGACGGTCACGCTGTAGGCGGTGAACGACGTGATGCCGTCCTGCGCGCCGAACACGACCTCGAGGTCGAAAGTCGTACCGGAAGGGATCGTCGTCTCCGACGCCAGGATCCGCGTCACCACGGGCTGGGATTCCAGTGCGGTGTGAGCCACCATGTCCTCGCCCGGGCCGACGTTCCCTGCCGGATCGGTGTAATCGGCGCGATAATGGATCAGCTCGTCGCTTCCCAGACCGGTGATGTAGGCGGTATGGAAAAGGCGGGCGCGGTCGTCCTCTCCCGAAACGGTGAATCCGTAATCCGGCGTCCCTCCGTGGTGCAGTGCAAGCGTGCCCAGGTCGGGAAGGAATCCCGTCGTGTCGAGCATGGTGCGAAAGCGCCACTCGCCGGACGTGGCAGTGGCCGCGGCCTCGAGCATCTGGCAGGGCGGCGGCGCCTGGGTGTCGACGAGCGGAACCTTGTCCAGGCGCATCGGCTGGTAGAGAGGATCGCCGATGTAGACCTGGGTCCACTTCGCCCGGGGATCGCTCACGCGGGCCGTCTCGGCAAAGGGGTAGCCGTTGAGGATGTAGTAGATGAAGACCTCGGGAAAGGGATGGCCGTCGAGATAAGGCTCCGCGATGCAGCCGGCCCCGCAGGTGAGTCCGCGCAGCAGGGCGTTCCCCAGGAAGGAACCGGGCGAGGCCTGGCGAAAGTTGGCGATGGAATTCGAGTTCAGGTCGCAGGCCGCGGAGCCGACCTTCCACTCCCAGACGTCGAAGTACTGGACATAGTTGTACCAGCCCTGATACCAGAGCGCGTCAGGGGCGGACAGTGCGGGCTGGCCGTTCTCGAACTCGGCACCGCTCTCGCCGATCTCCGTCCCGTAGGGCTCCCACATCAGGGTGAAACCGGCCTGCTCGATCCACTGCCGGCCGTAGGCCATGTCCTTGTCCGCGTTCGCGTACGTGCCGTGGCCGTAGGGGTAGTCGGCCAGCTGGGACCAGTCGTAGAGGCCGTACCGCGTGTCGCAGTAGGCCGTGCCGGTGTAGTAGCCGGGAAGGGGCGAGATGTAGGCGTCGCCGTAGAGCGCCGAGTCCACCAGCTCGATCGAGTGCTCCACGTCGAGCCCGTCGAGACGCGCCACCAGGTAGGTGCGCGAGTCGTTCTGACGGTGCACGGCCGGGTCGAACCTACCGGGATCGGTGCCGAAGCCGGGCGCCTGATCCCTGTAGACGTCCCTGTTGCCGTAGTTCATGAAAAGGGGGGCGTCGCGGTCCCCGATGTTCCAGAGCCACATCAGCGTGGTGTCGAGCGCCCGCGTCCCGGCACCGGGCGGGCTGAGCCTGTAGGGGATGCCATGGCAGAAGACGAATCCCAGGATGTAATCCTCGTCGAAGTACGACGTCGCCGTGCGCAGCGGCTCGACCATCTCGTCCCAGAAGAGTTCCCAGCCGTCCTGGCCCGAAGGGTAGTAGTAATTGGAACCGGTAGAGCAGGCCACCCCCATCACCTGGTTGCCCGGTACGCCGCGGCGCATGGCGAAGTAGCGCGCCACCTCCTCGGAGTCGCCGAAGCCGTTGCTGTTGTTGTCGGGCCAGTTCGCGTTGTAGACAACGATCCAGCGGGCCGCCGTTCCCTCCGGGTCGGGATCGAAATCCTGCGGTGCGGGACAGAAGATGAAGAGCGTCAACATCAGGGCTAGCATGGCAGCTTACTCCTCTCGATTTGCCCCTGAAGCGCTATTTGCCAGAAACGAGTTTCCCGGCCGAGCGTCTCCCGGAGCGGTCTCTGGTATCACATCTTGTAGGTGTAGAAATAATCCATGTTCGTGAAGGTCCACGTGGCGCTGTCGCCCAGGAACACGGTGAACATGTATGAACCCATGGGCGCAACACCGGGAATGTACTGGTTCAAGGTGGCCTGGATCTGCTGTCCCGGCCCCAGGGTCACGTTCTGGAAGTTCTTGACAGGCCCCCAGAAACCCACCTGTGCGCATTGAACGGCGACATAGAGATCAGCCGTGATCGCCGTGTCGTGAGGATTGACCACCGTCACCTCGAAGCTGACCGTCCCCCCTCCCGGCGGAACGTACCAGCCCGCGTAGAAGACGTCGAGCTCGGGCACATGGACCTTGTCGCCGCTGCCGAGATAGAGCTGGGGGATGCAGACGTAGCTGCCGGACAGGATGTCGATCAGGCCGTCCTCGTTCCAGTCGACGGCGTCGGGGCGGGACGTGTACGAGGTTTCGATCGGCTCGCCCGTGACACCCAGCAAAGAGGAACCGGAAAAAGCCGGCAGTCCCAGCACGCCCTGATTCCGGTAGAAAAGAAGAGTTCCGTCGTAGGTTCCCACGACCAGGTCGAAGAGGCCGTCACCGTTCATGTCGGCGGCGCAGGGCGATGCCCGGCTGCCCACGTCGAGGTGGGCGCCGCCGTCGAGCACGTACTGTTCCGCTGAGAAGTGGGGATTCGTCGATGTCCCGTCGTTGATGAAGAGCCGGACCGTGCCGTCGCTCGATCCAACGATGAGATCGAGAGGACGGTCGTGATTCCAGTTGACGACGTAGGGCATGGAATACGATCCCACGGTCAGGGTGCTCCCTCCGACCTGGAGGAGGCCCGCGTCGGTGAGCAGAGGGGATCCCGCCGATCCCACGTTGATGTAGAGATGAACCGTGCCGTCCGATTCGCCGCAGAGAAGGTCGATCAGGCCGTCGGAGTTCCAGTCCACGCCATGTGGAGAGGCGCCGATGCATCAACCGTAGCCCACGTTGATCGGCGCGCCGTCCGCCTCCACCAGCGTGCCCGATCCGAAGACCGGATCGCTGTTGGTCCCCTGGTTCAGGAAGAGAACCACGCTTCCGGTGTAGAAAACGCCGACGAGGAGATCCTTGCTGCCGTCGCCGTTCCAGTCGCAGACCGAGGGGGCGGAGTAGATGTTGTCGCCGAGCATGGGATCACCGTTGCTCAGGATGTAGCGGCCCGGATCGAAATTCGGCGTCGTCTGCGCCGCGGCCGCGGAGGCGAACCCGATCAATACGATGAAGGACAGGATGAAGATACGAATCGTTGTCATCTCGGATTCTCCTTTCGATTGGCTTGGGCAGGCTTTCCAGATGAAAGACATTCTATTCCAGAAACGGCTTTTTTTCAAGATGCCGCATGGGGAAGGGATCCTTGCCCGCAACAGGATCGGGCGCTATCCTGATTGCGACAATCAATGTGGACACAGGCCTTCAGGCATCGCACCTGGAGCGGCGCGCTGTCAGCCGACGCTCTACTCCCGCGGCATGGAGACGCCGGGATTACCCTGAAGCCGTGCCGAACCCGGGCCGACCGGCTCTGGAGGTCACGATGAAAGCCAGGACCCTCTTCCGCCTCTCCCCCATCTTCTTCTCGCTCCTTCTTGCACTGCCGGTCCTCGCTTCGCAGGCCGAACAGGAAACGCTCTATTACGGCGTCGAGATCAGCGGCACCCTGGCCGGTTATGCGAAGGTCGACATCTCACCGGGAAAAGACGGCAATCCCACCGAGATCCGCACGAAGACGATCCTCGAGCTCAAGGCACTAGGCCAGGACTTCGACGTGACCATGACGTTTCTCGAGAAAAGGGATCCCGTCACCGGCCGGCACCTCTTCATGGACTACGACATCAAGCAGGGTGACCAGAAGCTGGGAGGAACCTATCGCATCGACGAGAAGGAGGTCCGCTTCACGCCAAGGGACGGCGGGAAGCCGAAGACCGTGGCCCTCGAACCGGGCGTGATGATCGAGGACAGGATGTCATTCCCCTTTCTCCTCCGCGACCTCGGCCCCGGAAAGGAGAAGACCGGCATGTACCGGTTCTTCGAGCCGCTGCAGCTCGAGATCCAGGAAAAGACGTTTACCCGCGAGGGGGTCGAGAAGCTCCGGTTCATCGGCAGGGAGCACGAATGCCTCGTCTTCTCCGCCGTGAACAAGACCAACGGGCTCGTCGAGAAGCTCTGGATCGACGCCGCCACGGCGCGCAACGTGAGGACCGAGGATTCCACGGGGATGGTCTTCTACCTCACCGACGCCTCGGTGAAGGGCAAGATCAAGAGGAGCGATCTCGACGAGTCGATCTTCGGCAAGGTGGACGTGGCCATCGCGGACTTCCAGTCGATCACCTACATGAAGGTCGAGGCGGAGATCCGGACCGCCGGCGAATGGGTCACGGCCGAGAGCCTCAACGTGCCGGGCCAGAAGTTCGAGGGCGAGGTGAAGGAGAACCTGATCAAGGGCGTCTTCGAGATCGAGCACAAGAGGTTCGACGGAAAGAACGCGCCTCCCTTCCCCCCGCCGGATTTCAGCGGAGATGAAACGCTGAAGAAGTGCCTCGACCCGGACTTCATGATCGAGTCGAACGATCCCGTGCTCGTGAAGAAGGCCAGGGAGATCACGAAGGGCGCGGCCGACTCGTGGGAAGCGGCATGCCGGTTGTCGAAGTGGGTGTCCGACGAGATCACCTACAAGATTCCGGGCGGCTCGTCGCGCCACACCTTCGACACGCGCAAGGGCGAGTGCGGATCCCACTCGAGGCTGCTCACCGCCTTCTGTCGCGCCGTGGGCATCCCGTCGCGACTCGCGACTGGCTGCATGTACACGCCGGACCACGGCGGCAGCTTCGGGCAGCACGCCTGGAGCGAGGTCTACATGGGCGATGCCGGCTGGATCACCGTGGACTCCACGGCGAAGGAGATCGACTACGTCGACTCGGGGCACATCCGCCTCGGCACCAAGACCGCCTTCATCCCGAAAACGATGAAGGTGCTCGACTACCGGGCCGGCTCGCTGGTCATGGGGAAGGAGGCGACGGGCCTGCGCCTGCGCGGGCAGGTGCCCTTCGATGTGGGCAGGACATACACCTTCACCTACAGCTCGCAGGGAACGCGGATCGGCACGGAGACCATGACCGTAAAGAGCTTCGGGGAGAGCGGCTACTCCTGCACGGGTACGATCGATTTCACCGGGATTCTCACCGGGCAGTACGACTGGAAGGTGACGAGGGAGGGCTTCCCCATCGACTTCCACGCCAAGGGCAAGGTCCGGGGCACGGACTTCACCCTCGACTGCGATTTCATCAATGGCGAGGTGAAGGAGAAGATCGTGCAGGGCGGCCCGCCGATCGAGCGCACGATCAAGTTGCCCGACGGCGTCCTGCTGCTGCACAACAACTGCGTCGCCCTTCTCGCCTTTCTTGCCGCCGCGGCTCCCGAGGAGAAGGACGAGACGATCACCTTCAAGATCTTCCACCCCGCATCGATGCAGATCCTTCCCGCGCAGGTCACGACGAAGGGGAAGGAGACGATCACCTGGGGCGGGAAGGAGGTCGAGTGCCGCAAGCTCGAGTTCGCCTTTGCCGGCACGCCGATCCTGATCTGGGTGGACGGGAAGGGGCGCCTGCTCCGGGATAGCGAGGGAAGCGGAACCCTGGTGATGGAGCTTTCACCGGCGGTTGATGAGGGAGGAAAGTAGGGGATACCGAGCCCGCGCAATCTCCGCCATATTCGTACGGAGCCGCACCCGAATTCAGCACCTCCTCACCCGAATATGGCGGAGATTGCGCGGGCTCGGTATCATCGCCAAAGATGTCACTCACTGTTTTCGATCACCTGCTGGCCGCTCTCATCGGCCTGGTCCTCCCCGTATTCGGAGCGGTACAGCGGCGGCACGCGCTCGCCGATGCGGAGGGAACCGAACCTTTGCCCCTCGATACGGGGCAGAAGATCTTTCTCTACTGGTGCAACGGCGCGATGCTGGTTCTGCTCGGTGGCGGCGCCCTGCTGATCTGGTGGTTCGCCGAGAGGCCCTGGCAGGATCTGGGATTGACCGTCCCCCCGGACCGGCTGGGATGGGGCTTGCTGCTGGCGCTTTTCTTCCTGATCCTCTACGCTGCGGACACCCGGTATGAGCTCGCTCCGAAACGCCTGCCCGCCACGAGGGCCAGGTGGCGGCGGGACACGCCCTTCATGCCGGAAACGCCCCGTGAGCTGAGGCACTCCCTCGTCCTGGTGACGGCGGCGTCACTGTCGGAGGAGATCCTCTACCGCGGCTTTCTCATCGCCTACGTGGCGCACTTTGCCGGCGACTCAGCTCTCGGCGCGGCCGTCGCGGTCGCGGTGCCCGCTGTGATCTTCGGCGCCAGCCACTCCTACCAGGGTGCGCGCGCCGCGTGCAAGATCTTCTTCCTCGCAGGCGTGTTCGGTTTGATCTTCGTGATCACCCAGTCGCTCTGGATCCCGATATTCCTCCACTTCCTGGTGGATCTCATCGGCATGCTGCTCGGACCGAAGGTGCTTTCTTCCGGGCAAGTGAACGAAAACAGTCAGCTTTGACGCCTCGGAACCTGTAATAAATACGAATCGAGAGAGACAGAACCATGCTTCAAAAGAAAAGCGTCTGGCTGTCCATTCTCCTGCTGTCCCTTTCCCTTGCGCCGGCTCGAGCGGAGGAGCAGCAGGAATCCCCCCAACTGTTTCCCGTTGTCGATCCGTTCTTCACCGGCAACCTGAGGGTGAGCGAAAGGCATACGATTCATTTCATGCTCTTCGGCAACCCGACAGGAAAACCGGTCTTCGTGCTTCACGGCGGCCCCGGATTCGGGTGCTACCCCCGCCTGACCCAGTACTTCGATCCCGGGAAGTATTTCATCATCCTGCACGATCAACGCGGCTCGGGAAAAAGCGTCCCCCTCGGCGAGGTGATGGAAAACACGACAGCCCACCTGGTCGCCGACATCGAGGCGCTTCGCAGATACCTGCTCGACCTGTTCGAGATCGACGGGAAGATCATGATCTTCGGCGGCTCGTGGGGAACGACCCTCGGCCTGGCCTATGCCGAGACCCATCCCGACAAGGTGTCCTGCATGGTCCTCCGCGGCGTCTTCCTCGGCACGCCGGCCGAGATCGACAATTTCTGGGGCGGAAGGTCGACCAGATGCTTCTTTCCGCAGTTCCGCGCCGAGCTCGAGGCCGCGCTCCCCGACGGCTGCGATCCGTTCACACCCGGCGCCATGAAGAAGATCCTCGACTCCCGGGACCAGGCGCTTAAAAAGAAGGTGCTCGCAGCCTGGTGCCGCTATTCCGTGAAGATCGGCAGGCTGCACACTCCGGACGAGTACGTGAATCAGCCCTTCGGCGGAATGGACATCCTTCCCTGCGCCAGGATCGACGCCCACTACATGGCCAACCTCTGCTTCCTCGAGAAGGACCAGCTGATCCGCGATGCGCACAAGATCAAGAACATCCCCACAACGATCATCAACGGGCGGTACGACATGATCTGTCCGCCGCTGAGCGCCTTCCGCCTTCACAAGCAGCTGAAAAGGTCCAAGCTGATCCTGGTGGAGGAGGCAGGCCACAGCGAGGGTGAAGAGGGGACCACGGCAGCCCTTCTCAAGGCTGTTGCCGAGTTCGCCAGCTCCTCTTGAGCCAAGGGTGCCATCCCTGACGCTGAAGTGATCCATGACTTCAAGCTTGTAGCTATCCTTCGCCGAACACTGCTTCAGCAGTCAGCAGATGATCGAAGCATGCACGGACCTGATCGGGGACCTCGATATCCTGGCCAAGAATCAGCACCTTCTCGATGGCGTGGGAAGGATAGGCTTTCGCAGCGAGCGCCAACCGCCGCTCGAACTGCGGGCCCAGACGGTCAGCTTGCAGACGCTTGACGAACTTGACTTCACAGATGGTCAGCACCTTGTCCGCCCGGTCGAACATCAAGTCGATTTGTGCGCCGGGGTCTTTGTCGGACCCGCGGGTGAACCAGGAGCCGGCCTTGTACCGGATGCCGGCAAATTGCAGGTGTTCAGCGATCATGTGGGAATGCTTCCGACAGAGCCGCTCAAAGGCATAACCGCGCCACTGTTCAAATGAACGATGTTGCGTCAGGTGCTGGAAGGTCAGATTTCCCGAGATGATCTCAGCAGAGTGGGGCTGGATGAAGCTGAAGTAGAAATGGAGGAACTCGTCGTTGATCGAGAACCGGATCAGCCGCCCGGCCCGCTTCTTGTGCAAAGAGGCGGATCTGGAAATGAAACCGGCCAGCTCCAGTTCCTTCATCTGGTTGCTGAACGTTCCGCCGCTCGTTGTATTGCACTCGCCGGCCAATTGTTGAAGCGTGCTTTTTTTCCGCGCCAGCGCACGCAGTATCCTCTCGTAGATATTGTGGCTCGCAAAGTGGCTGATGAAAAGCCGATCGAATTCCCGAAAGAAGAATCCATGCGATTTGAAGGCATACTGATTCAGGTTCTGTGTGAGGCTCATCCGGGGATTCAACTCGAGCAGATATTGCGGCACTCCACCGAGGATCATTTGAATATCCAGATACTGATCTTGGTAGATACCATCCGCTAGAAACGATCGACACTCACTGATCGATAGGGGCTGCAAGTTTATTTCCAGATCGACCCGCCCGTACAGCGCCCGTGACTGAATGACTTTTTTTACGATGAAAGAGGAGACAGATCCGCAGAGAAGAAACACACAGCCGGGATATTTGGAGAAGAAGTTATCCCAGTAATACTTGAATGTGGAGACAAGCCCGGGCTTCATCTCGCAAAGCCACTGAAATTCATCGAAAAACACCACGATGCGGCCGGGTTTCTTCTTGACCAATGCCGCCAGCTGCTCGTTGAGCAGGGAAAAGGCCTCATCCCAGTCTCTTGCTTTTTCGCTTTCCTCCGCTCCGCTGCAGCGACTCAGCTGCTTGAGGAATAACTGAAGCTGGGTCTTGGTACTCCCCTGTTCGATCCCTTCGAATTTCCAGAAGATGTCATCCTTGTAGGCGTGTTCCACCAAGGCTGTTTTTCCCACCCGCCTTCGGCCGTAAACGGCAACCAGGAGAGTGCGGTCGCGCCAGTTTTGCTGACGCAAAGCGGCCAGCTCCTTCTTTCTTCCAACGAACACCACTTCGCGCTCCATAATAGCTATTTTTAGCGCATATTCTATTTTTCAGGTCATTATACGCTGTATTTTTAAAAAAATAAGCGAAATATGGAAAAGTTCGACAATACCGCAACAATCCCGAGTCCGTGCAATCTCCGCCGCATCCTGCGAGGAAACGCCCTGATAACTCGATTGACAACCGGATTTTGGGAAGGGTCTCCGGATTATCTTCATTATCCCCTGAGTTGTGGATTCGCGCTATCATCTCGTTCGACAGCCGGCATGCGGCCAACGACCTGATTCACCTGGATTCATCTGATACGAAGAACTACCCCACGCACGACTTCACCTGGAAAGAAGACACGGGGTATCGGGTTAGTGTAAGCTCTACGGTATCATGACCACCAGAGAACCTTCCCCGGCCGGCGCCAGGGCGTTCCTCGAACGCCTCTGGAACCTGGACAACGACGAGCGGCCCGGTTTTCTTCTCGGATACGCGGGCCCCGAGGTCATCGGCCATGATCCCGTGCCGTCCGCGCTTTTCTCCACCGAAGGCGAAGACACGGTGAAGGAGCGCCTCCTCGACCCGGAAAAGTACCTCGAGGCCCAGCTCCGCGAGATCGCGGCACAGAGCCGGCTGCCCGGCGACTTCGTCCCCGCCCTCTGCCCCTCCCTCGGCGTCGTGGCGATCCCCTCGGCCTTCGGGTGCGAGATCGTCTGGGGAGAAAACGACTTCCCCGCTGCCAGGCCCCTGATCGGCGACGATCCGGACAGGGTCCGCGCCCTTGAACAACCCGGTGTGCGGGACGGCCTGCTCGGCCGGATCCTCGACTACACGCGGCATTTCCGCTCGGATCGAGGCGGCGGCCTGCCGATCCGCCTCACCGACCTCCAGGGCCCCCTCGACAACGCAGCGCTGATCTGGGGACACACGCACTTCATGGAAGCCCTCGTCACCCATCCGCGGGAGGTGCACGAGCTGCTCGGGAAGATCACCGATCTGACCATCGCCTTCGTGGAAGCCATGGCCGCCGAGGCGGGCGGTTCCTTCGTCCCCTCGCTCTTCCAGCCGTGGATGCCGGAAGGGCTCGGCCTCTCGGTGAGCAACGACGAGTGCGTGATGATCTCGGCCGCCATGCACGACTCCTTCCACCTGCCTTACCTCAACCGCCTTGCCGACGCCTTCGGAGGCCTCTACATCCACTCCTGCGGCAACTGGCGGCATCAGATCCCCAGCATCAGGAAAGTGCACAACCTGCGCGGCGTCGAGTTCGGGGCGAGCGAGACCCCCTTCAAGGCCGTTGCCGAGGAGCTGAACGGAAAGGTGGTCGTGGCCTGCCGCGTGGGTCTGAACAGGGAGTTCCCCTTCCCGAGCATGGCCGGGTTCGTGCGTCGCGTTCAGGAAGAGAAGATCACCAACCGCGGCCTCTTCATCCACGTGGACGTGACCAACGGCATCACGGGGCCGGACTGGCCGCCCACCGACCTTGACCAGATCGTGGAGATGATCGAGAAACAGGTTCCTTGAAACAAGGAGCACCAGTCATGACACAGAGGCCGCCGCTTCTCCCTTATCGTTTCTTTTCCGCCGACGCTCCCGGCCTGCCTGTCCGCGAACCGGACGATCCGGGCGGTCCGGAACATGTCGTGAAAGCAACCCTGGCAGGGGAGGTCGATCACGGCGTTGTCCTGAGCGGTGTCACGCAGAGCGACGAGAAGGTCGAGATCACGGTCCGCCTCGTTTCCGACGGAATCGCCCGGATCCGGCTCCATCTTCCGGGCAGGAAGCCGGATCCACGCTCCGAGCTTCCACCGCACTGCCATGCCGTTCAGGAGCCGGAGCGGCAGCAGGATCTTCCCTCGCAGCAGGCCTTGCAGGAGAATGGCAAAACGAATACCAGGCTGGCCATCGAGAGGACGCCACAGCGAATCCGTCTCGTCTCGAACGACCTGGAAGCCGCGATCGACCTCGATCCGTTCCGCATCGCCTTTCTCGATGCCGGCGGCCGCACTCTCCTGGCGCAGAACTTCAGTGAGCGGGACGCCACGGACCTGATGACCGTCCTTCCCTTCGGCTTCAGCCGTGTCGATGGCAAGATCGCCGCCTTCCACGACTCCTTCGACGCGGAGCCGGACGAGCACTTCTACGGCTTCGGAGAGAAGTTCACCGACTTCGACAAGCGCGGCCAGCGCCTCGTGATGTGGCACCACGACGCCTACGGCGTGCACGGCGAGCGCGCCCACAAGAACGTCCCCTTCTTCGTGAGCACGCGCGGCTACGGCCTCCTGGTGAACAGCTACTCGTGCGTCCACTTCGACATGGCGAAGAGCAACAACGCCGCCTTCAGCCTGATCGTACCGGACGACACACTCGACTACTGCGTGATCGCCGGCCCCGGGCTCGACAGCGTGATCTCGCGCTACTCCGACCTCGTGGGGCTCCCCACCCTTCCGCCGAAGTGGGCCTTCGGCCTCTGGGTCTCGGGCAGCTTCCAGCCCGACAGCCAGGAGGCAGTGATCGAGCGCGCCCGCCGCCTCCGCGCCGAGAAGATCCCCTCGGATGTGCTGCACATCGACTGCTATTGGCAGCGATTCGGGCGCTGGTCGGAGATGCTCTTCGACAGGAAGGCCTTTCCCGATCCGGAGAAGATGATCGCCGAGCTGAAGGCCATGGGCTTCAAGGTGTGCCTCTGGATGAACCCCTACCTTTCACAGGAAAGCGCGCGCTTCACCGAGGCGAAAAGGAAAGGCTTCCTGCTGAAGAACCGTGACGGCAAGCCGTGCGTGGAGAAGCTCTGGGGCGACTTCCATCCATGGGTGGGCCTCGTCGACCTGAGCTTTCCCGAGGCGAAGAAGTGGTTCCAGGGATTGCTCAAGCCGCTTCTCGAGATGGGCGTGGACGTTTTCAAGACCGACTTCGGCGAAGGCGTCCCTGCCGGCGCCGTGAGCCGCTCCGGCCTGACGGGCGAGAAGCTTCACAACCTCTATCCTCTCCTCTACAACGATGCGGTGGCCGAGGCGACGGAGGCCGCGACGGGGCACGCCGGCCTCGTCTGGGCCCGGTCGAGCCACAGCGGCGGACAGCGCCACGCCGCCCAGTGGGCCGGCGATCCGAACTGCACCTTCAGGGCCATGGCGTCGACCCTGCGGGGCGGACTGAGCCTCGCGATCTGCGGCCACCCCTTCTGGAGCCACGACATGGGCGGCTTCCACGGCACTCCATCACCGGTCCTCTTCGTGCGGTGGTGCCAGTTCGGCTTCCTCTCGCCGCTGAGCCGCGCCCACGGCAGAACCAGCCGCCTCCCCTGGGAGTTCGGCGACGAGGCGCTCCGCATCTTCCGCAACTACGCCCGCCTGCGCTACCGGCTCCTGCCCTACATCTACAGCAGCGCCGTCGACTGCGCCGAGAGAGGCCTTCCCCTGATGCGCCCCATGGTTCTCGAGAATCCGGAAGATCCCGCTTTGTGGCACCTCGACCTGCAGTACATGCTGGGCAGCGACCTTCTCGTGGCGCCGATCTACAACGCCGCGGGCCGCAGGCACGTCTTCTTCCCCGCAGGAAGCTGGATCGATGTCCACACGCGGGAAAAGATCGACGGGCCGGTCAATCTCTTCGTCGAGGCTCCCCTCGACCGCCTTCCGCTCTTTGTGCGGGGCAACGCGCTGATCCCGCAGATGAGGCCGAAGGAGCGGATCGAGGAGGCGCCCTTCGACCTCGTGATCGTCGATGCCTATCTCCTCGACCGCGGCACCCTGATCCTGCGCGACATGGACGGAACGACGGCCCTGTCGGCCGCCCTGGTGGGTACGGATCTCGTTGTCCAGGCCGGGGGAGCCAAGAGGCAATTCGGATTCCGGCTGATCCCCCTGCCGGGGATACCGCGCATCGGCCGCGTTTTGCTGAACGGCTCCCAGGTGAAGAGAAAGAAAGAGGTACGGATCGATCGGGCAGCCGAACCCGGCTGGACCATGGAGCGAAACGGCACGCTCCTCGCCATGCTGCGCGTGGAAGAGGGCGCCGACAGTCCATCCTTGCGGGGAAAGAAAGTGTGAAGAGGATTCAGACCTCTTCCTCGATCTGGGAACGGTCCACGACATGGCCCGTGTAAGGCTCAACGGGAAGGACCTCGGAGTGGTCTGGACAACCCCGTGGCGCCGGAAGATTACGGGAGTGGTCCGTGAAACCGCAAATATCCTGGAGGTCGAGGTGGCCAACCGCTGGCCCAACAGGCTGATCGGCGACCTGTCGGCACCGGACGCGGAGACAAGAACAGTCAGATGGTCCTCGGGATTCCTGGGAGGCCGGGAGTTCAAGACGGGCCGCTACACCTTCACACCCCGCAACCTCTTCAAGAAGGATTCCCCGCTGCTGACTTCCGGACTGCTCGGTCCGGTCACGATCTGCGCGAGGTCTGCTGACTGATGATTGCTGACCGCGCCGCCGGCTCGAAGTACGATTCCCGGCTGCCTTGTACTAAAGCGGATTCAAGGCCCGGAGACCGAGCACCTCGATTGTGAGAAGCGTCTTTTTTGCTGCATTCCAAACCCATATCCTGTTTACTCGATCGGAGTCAATTTTCCGGGAAGCCTACTACACAGCGGCAGGAGAATTTTCATGAGATCCCTGAAGCTTGCAACGATCTTGCTCGCAGCCCTTCCGTTCGTTCTCATCGTTTTTCCTGGCAGTACCGAATCCAGCACCGTGACGGACGACGAGACAGCCGGAATCGATCAGGAACGTGCCGACAGCAGGCCCGAACCTCCCCGAGGAGTGTTCGAGGACCTTGTCCACCCAAGAGCCGAGACATGTCTCAAGATCGAGGGTACGTTCTGGGAAGAGCACCTCATCATCAACATCAACGGAAAAGGCGAGTATATCGCGGAAGGACGGAACTTCGGCAGTGTCGATAAATCGATCCAAGGTATCCGGACTCATCTGGCTGAAAAAGCGAGCCGGTTCGGGAGAGAACCGGATCGCACGTCCAGGCTCTCGGTGCTCATCAACGCGGACCGTCATGCAGAGTTCCACGCGATCATGAAGGTCATGGGAGCCTGCGGAAACGAAAGTATCAGGATCGCCAGGATCGCTTTTGCCTGCCGCAAATTGGATTACGCGGAAGACCCCGATGCACGTTCGTATTTGCCCAACGGTCTATTCAACGTTCCACTACCCAAGGATACGGGAGTTTCAACGGACCTCTCAACGGCGGAAATCGAGATGGAACCGCTACAGATCAAGGTAGTCTCCGATGCGAAAAGCAGGGCCGGATTTCATCTAGAGGTGAATAACAGGAAGATCAAGGAACCCGGGATGATGGATAACCTTTACGGACGTATCCGGAATCTCGGCAAGAGGGCACCGGGCATCAAGGTCTACATATATCCCGAAGAAGAGGTGATGTACGGACACATCATCAAGGTGATCAACGAACTGTTCAGGGCGAATTTGACCTCCATCACCTTCGGCTACCGTGCATGGAGAGGCTTCGGGACCGTGGAGATTGAGGAAGAGGAGATCGAGGAAGAGGAGATCATCGAGGAGGTCATCGATGAAGACGAGGTGGTCGACGCACCTTTCGACGGGAAAGCCCTGAACGACGTCATCGGCATCGGCGGCGGCGCTGGGGGGGCGTTCGGAGGGAAGTACCGCAAGAGAGCGGCAAGAATGGGAGGAGGCAAAGCCGGCCAGAGAGCCGTGGACCTGGGACTCGAATGGCTCAAGCGCCACCAGAACCCCGGAGGCTTCTGGGACTGTGACGGATTCGCCCGGCAGTGTGCTGAAAAGAACCTCTGCAGCGGTAACGGCGACGCCCTCAACGACGTGGGTGTCACCGGACTGGCACTCCTCGCATTCCTCGGTGCGGGAAACACGACAAGCCGGGGGCCGTACAAGGACGTGGTGAAAAAAGGCGTGAAGTACCTCATGGACTGCCAGGATCCCGAGGACGGCTGCCTGACGACCAGGGAGGGCACCCACTGGATCTACAACCACGCCATCGCCACCCTGGCCCTCACCGAAGCCTACGGATTCTCGCGGTTTCCGCTGCTGAAGAAACCCGCTCAGAAAGCCGTCGATTTCATTCACGAAGCCAAGAATCCGGGAAAGGCATGGCGATACGGCGATGCGAATCTCGGTCCCGGGGAGCAGAACGACGTCTGCGTGACGGGATGGATGGTCATGTGCCTCGCCGCGGCCAAGGACTTCGGACTCAGGTACCATGAGGAGGATCTGAAAGACGCCCTCGCGTTCATCGACGAGATGACCGATCGGAAGACCGGTCGAACGGGTTACATGAAGCGCGGCTCCCTCTCCTTCCGCGAAACCAAGGACCAGGCTGCCTGGCCGCCCGGGGAGACGGAAGCCATGACAGCCGTGGCCATGCTCGGACGCCTTTTCGGCGGCAGCACCCTGGGCGACATGAAATCCCAGCTTCCTCTCCTCGAATCGGGATCACGGCTGCTACTGGCCAAGACTCCGAAGTGGAGCGAGGAGAAGGGCTGCATCGATTACTACTACTGGTATTACGGTTCCTACGCCATGTATCAGCTGGGGGGCAGGAACTGGGACGCGTGGAAGACGGCCGTGGAAGATGCTCTCGTGAAAAACCAGAGCAAGAACGGCTGCGAGAAGGGTTCGTGGGATCCCGCGATAGATCCATGGGGCAACAACGGCGGTCGTGTCTACGCGACGGCCCTGAACACCCTCTGCCTCGAGGTCGTCTACCGTTACGATCGCTTGCTGCGCGACAGATAGGAATTATCCAGTTCACCGTATTCCCAGACAGGCAGATTGTGATGTTCTGCCCTGCCGGTCTCATATTTTCCGTACCGTTTTCGGGGATTCCCTGATGTAATTTCTTCTATATCTATCCTGGATCTTATTCACATGATAGTTCTCAGAGCCTAACGGGAAGCATTTTCTTTACATTTTTGTTGTCAATAACTTAGGAAAACCTATGCCGTTTTCGGGACTCCAGGAAAAAGGAGGATTCTAATGAAGACCCTCAAGATCAATCTTTTCGTACTGGTTCTTTTGATCGGAGCCGCCGCCCTCGCATCCGCGTCAAGCGGTCTGGTCTCCACGGGAAAAGTGCCTGCCCTGGCGCCGCCGGCAAATCAACTTTCTACCATCGGGGGATCTGATGCGTACTCGTCGTTCAACATCCCCGTGTCACGAAATTACTGTTCCGGCTGCGCCGTGACGCCGGACAACCAGACCGTTTACGTCATGAATTACGACACCACGATCTCGGTTGTCGACGCGGTGAGCAACGTCTTCGTGAAGACCATAGACTTCTCGGCGCACAATCCCGGGTCGCTTTCCGGCGGCATCGTTGTGGGCGACTACCTGTACGCCGTCGGCTCCAGCAACGTCATCATCATGGACATCAACACCGAACAGGTGGTGAGCACGGTTTCCCAGTCCTCGGCCGGCGGCGTCGTCTGGGGAAGGGCCGCGGCCTCTCCTTCCAAGGACCGGGTCTACACCGTGTTCGGCAGCGATTCCACCATGCTGGCCATTGACACCACCACGCATCAGCTCATCGGTTCCGCCAGTGTTGGAAGCGAGAACACGGGCGTGGGGATCTCTCCCGACGGGACGAAGGCCTACACGTCCGACAGGGTCAACGGCAACCTTTCCGTCATCGATACAGCGACCCTCAACGTGACCAGCGTGAATTCGTACATCACGGCTTCGGGCATCGTGGCTTATACGACATCGGTCGTTGTGGGCTTCGACGGCTTGGTCTACGTGGGATACGTGGATGGTGCCTTCGTGTTCAACGTGGCTGTCTGCGATGCGGACGGCAACCTGGTCGATACCATCGTGACCAGCAGCTGGGGGAATGGTCTCGACATCAGCAGTGACGGGAACTACCTCACGGTCGGAAACGGCAACATCATCGATGTGAACACGAGAACGGTGATCGATGATGTGGCCACGGGCAGCGGCGAATATCAGGTCAACATGTCCCCGGACGGACTGAGGGCCTACGTGACGAACTACAACAGCGACTACATCACTGTCGTCGAAGGTTACCCGGTCGCGGCGTTCACCCTGGCCATCAGTCCGGATCCCCTCCAGAGCGGACAGAACGCAACGTTCTCCGTGACTTCGGGAAATCCAAACACGACCACGTACCTGGGTTACAGCCTTATCGGAACAGGAAGCACCTATATACCCTTCCTCGACGTGACTCTCGATCTGGCCGGGCCGAGACAGGGTGGAAGCCCGATAACCACCGACGGCAACGGTGACGGCTCCTGGACCCTCCCCATACCTCCTGCGGCAGCCGGAAGAAACATCTGGCTGCAGGCAGTCCAGTACCAGAACAAGACCAATGTCGTGGCTACCTCGGCGCTTTGATTCCGGAGGCGGCCGCAACAGCAGCTTGATTTCAATAGAGCTGAACAGTTGAACAAAACGTAGAGCATTGGCGCGCCAGAGTACGTCAGCTGAAGCCTTACGAAAGTCGACGGCAGTCTTCAGCCGGCGTGCTTTGGTGCGGATTCAAACGGATTGATCGGACGTTTTTTCTGCGTCAGGATCCCCTCACCTCAGATACCCGAGCGACTTGAGGCGCCGGCGCAGCGTCTCGTCTTCGACCTCGGGAATGATGAAATCCCTTCCGCCCTGATCGCCCTGCCCCAGTTCGAGGAGGACCTTCTGCATCTGCCCCACGATGTCCGGCTTCTGTCCGGCGAGGTTGGTTGTCTCGCCGGGATCGGCTTCCATGTCGTAGAGCTGGATCCGCGGCGGAGGCGGGATCATGGGAGCTTCCCTCGACTGCCGCCCGATGGTCTCGATGTACTTGAAGCCGAGATAGCGGACGTAGCTCCGCGCCGGGCCCGCCTTGGTGGCTCCGCCGAAAGAAGCCCGGCCGACCTCCTCGGTTCCGCGCATCATCGGTACCAGGCTCGATCCGGTTGCCGGCCTCTCCAGAGGAACACCCAGGAGCTCTGCAACTGTGGGCATCACGTCCATGAGTCGCACCTGGTGCGTGATCCGTCTCGAGGGATACTTCTCGCACGGATTGTGCAGGATCAGCGGAACCCGCAGCTGGTCGTCGCGTAGGGAATGGCCGTGATCGGCCGCGAAGGCGGGATAATGCTCGCCCATCTCCTCCCCGTGGTCGCTGGTCACGACCACCACGGTCTTTTCGCGAAGCCCGATCTCGTCGAGATGGTCGAGGAAGGCTCCCACGTGCCGGTCGCTCTCCAGGATGCCGCCGTCGTAGAGCGATTCGAGGTACTCGAGATCGACCTCGTCGAAGACGAGCTCCCCCTTCTGGAGCAGGGGAAGCTTCTCCATCTCGAAGGTGTCCCCCACCTTGCCGGGATCGAGCCCCTTGGTGAAGGCCTTCCGCCTGTACGGCGTGTGCGGCTCGTAGGTGTGGATCATGAGGAAGAACTTCTCGGACCTGTGCCGATCGATCCACTTTCTCGCTTCCCGGAAGGTGTTCTCGATGTGCCCCACCGCCACGAGCTGCGGCTTGCTGCCGTCAGGTCCCGCCGGCTCCTCCCCCTCCTCCTCGATGTACTCCGAGAAACCGAGGTCGAAGCCGTGATGCCGCGTGACCCAGCCGCCTTCCGTGACCGCTCCGGTGCTGAAACCCGCCTCCTCGAGCGTGGAGACGATCGACTGCCTCAGCTTTCCGTCGAACACGTCCCGCGACGTGGGATAGCGGCTCGACAGGAGATTCACCATGGAGGGAAGGGTCCAGGGTGCGAAGCTGACCGCATTCTCGAACAGAACGCCTTCTTCGGCCAGCCGGGTAAGGACCGGGGCCGTGTCGCGCTCGTAGCCGTAGCAGGGAAGATGGTCGGCGCGCATCGTGTCGAGGATGATGAGAACGACGCCCTGCGGCTCGTCGTCCTTCAGGCTGGAATGAATCAGCCAGATGGCCGCGGCCAGCACGACGGCCACAACGACAATCCTCCCGATCCCCTTCCTGTCAGCCGTCATGCCGTCCTCTCCTCCAGCTGGGTGTCTACGCGCATCGATCGCCGCTTTCGAGGTCACGAGTCGCAGTATAACCCGGTACGGCCATGAAGATCGAGCCCGGTTCTCATCGATCGGACTCGAGATGCCGGAAGGCGATCAGCGCCATCCCGGCGCCGTAGTGCGGGCCGATCATCGGATTGTCGATGTAGCCGCCATCCTCGGTCCTCGCGCCCAGGACCTGGTCGAGCAGCGGCTTGCCGTACTTCTTCCGCTCCTTCTTCGGGAGAGTGCGGATCGCGGCCGCCGTGTTGGCGTAGTCGAACATCAGGTAGTGCGATCCCTGGCCGTGAAGCCCGGCGTGCATCAGCGTCTTGCCGTGCTCGCGGGCGTAGGTGTGGCGATATTCCATGAAGTGATCGAGGGTCTTGCGAATGAACTCCACGTCGCCCCGCCCGGCCCTGAGGAGCACGTGGGCACAGAAGGGGCCGCGCCCCGCGGCGCCCGGCACGGCCGTGTTCCTCGGCCCACCCTCGCGGTCGTGGTAGAGCATGTACTCGAAGGTGCCGTCATCGTTGCGCATCCGCTCGAGGCAGCCGGTGGCCTCGGCGATCATCTTCTCCGGAACCTCGATCCCGGCCTCGCGCGTCTCGATCAGCGCGATCAGGGCCACGGCGGTGATGAAGCTTATCGACTGGTTGATCGGCCTGTCCGCCTTGTCGAGATCCAGGGTCATCAGGTAGCTCCAGCCGCCCCCGCTCCTCTGCTTCGAGCGGATCTCCTCCACGAACCCGGACATGGCCACGGCCACCTTCTCGCGCTCGATCCACCCCGCCTCGATTCCGGCCGAGAAGAAGCGGAGTGCATAGCTCATGGTGTAGACCGTGTAATCCATGAAGTAGACCTTCTTCTCCCGGCTCTGGTACTTCTCCCAGGCGGCCAGGATGTAGTCCACGGCCCGGTCCACCGCTTCGGCGCAGCCCGCCTTCTCGTGAAAGGAAAGGAGGCTCTGGCCGCAGATCGCCGTGATGGCCGCAGTGAAAGGGCTCCCCTCGCCGCTGTCCGGGAGCCCCACCTCGGAGGGGCAGATCCACGATCCATCGGGCCGCTGGGTGCGAAGAAGAAAGGCAATGGCATCGTTGGCAGCCTGCTCGAGACGCGGCGCCTTCCCCTTCTCGAACTCGTGCGGACCGAGAACGGCCAGGATCTCCTCGGGCGGCCAGGCCAGCCGCTCGCTCAAACCGAGCTTGAAGGTGGTGCTCTCGAGGGAAGCCGCCGCCTTCCAGGCCCAGCGGTTTTCGGGATGGGAGAGGACGAGGGCCGTCCAGACTTCCTCGGCCTTCTCTTTCCCCTCGAGGCGCAGGTTCAAAGCGCCGATCCAGAAAAGGGCCTCGGGGAACAGGGCGCTGTCCTTGTGCTCTGCAGGAAAGGGCTCGATTCGTTTCAGCGCCTTCTCCGGTTTTCCCATCCGTGCCAGCAGAACGGCTTCATCGAGGGCGATGGCCGCCGCGGCCTCCTCGCCGCCGTCAGCCTGCCGCGCCTTCTCGAGCCGGGTGAGCGCCTCGTCGCCCTTCTTGAGACGGCGCAGGAGCGACGCCTCGAGCCGCAGCCCGCGGGCGCTGTCCGGCTCGTCGAGGAGCTTCGCCGCCTTGTCGAGATCACCGCGCCGCAGGTAGAACTCGGCCAGGTCGAGCCCCTTCAATCCACCGGGGCGGGGCGGACCGCGGAACTCGGGGTTTCGCGCCAGGTGCTCCACGAGGAAGTCGTGGAACGCCGTTGTCTCGGCGCTGAACGTATCCCCCACGATCTCGCCTTCCGGAGTGGCCAGAAGGAAGGTGGTGCCGAAGCTGAGCGGCCCGATGCCGTACGACGAACCCTGGGGCACGAAGGGAGCTTCCATTCCCTTGGAGAAGCGGTAAGCCACGAACCGCTCCTCGAGCAGGGCCACGATGTCCGGATCCATGAAGGGGCCGGAGCTGGCCGCATCCGAGATCTCGAACCCCGACAGCGAGCGGAACACGACGAGGACGAGCTTCTTCTCCTTGCGGGCGAGTGCCGCGGCCTCGTCCCAGGTGGCAACCCAGGCGATCTCGCTGCCGCACCGGGCCGCCATCTTCCTGATGCGGCGTTCGGGCGAGTCGTCCTCCTTGATCTCGATGAAACGGAAGCTGGCGAAGATCTTCTTGAAGACCTTTGCGCGCTTGGCGAACTCGGCGGCCGGGGCGTGGCACTGGATGTTGTAGATCCTGCCCGCCTCCACCAGGTAGGCCAGGTTGATCCGGAAGTCGCGGCCGTAGGCCTTCATCTCGACCACCATGCCCGGTGCGGTGCGGCCGGCGATCTTGTACGGCTTCTTCTCCTTCCGCGTGTACTCCGGCTTGTTCACCGTCGTCTCGAGGAGGTTGTCCCGCACCGCCTTGGCGGTGGCCTCCTGGTCGAGGGGCTTCACGCGGACCGTGACCTGGACCATGCCCGTATCGGCGTCAGACGGCTCCATCACGAAGGTGAACAGACCGTCCGCCGGATTCTCCGTCTCCTTGACGGTCCAGCTCTCGTCAGGCCGTTCGATGGCAAAGCCGTGTGTCGAAGAGCTGTAGATCCTCTCCTCTTCTTCGTCCGCAGCGGCTGCGGACCGGGGGAAGGGATCGAGAAGGGAAAAGACAAGACAGAGCAAAGAGAGGGCAACTGGCGTGATCGATCGAAAATCAATGGGAACCCGAACACCGGACAGGGGACGGCTGATCATGTGGATTTCTCCTTCTCGCGCTCCCCGCCGTCCCTTGCCGAGTCGGGTGCCGTTTCTTGCAGCAATCGATTCTCCGCAAAACGTGTTGACAGATCTACCATTATTCTCATATCTCGATCGGGAAAAGCCTTCACAGCCCTTTGAAATGTCATCGGTCCGAAAGCCCTCTGATCGGACTCGAAGCACTTTTTCAAGGAACCGTCAATCGCTTTGCATGGAGATCGAGATGCATCTCGCACGAATCCGCTGGTTCATCGTTTGTTTCCTGGCCGCGCCTCTTCTTCTCCTTTCAGCCGATGCCGCGGAGCAGAGCCGGCCGGCCGGACCGGAAGCCCGACGGGCAGCAGCCCGGCCCGGCTCGGTCGACGACCTTCCGATCTCGCCCACGAACCGCGCGGAGGCGCCTGTCGCCCTGATCCCCTATCCTCGCAAGGTAGAGTGGCACGAGGGATTCATCGATCTCGACACGGTGGTTCCCATTGTTCCCTCGGATATTCCCGGCAAGGAGAACATCGATTTCGTCAAGGCGACCCTGCATGAGCTGCTCTCCGGTGCGGGCTGCCGGATCGCTTCCGGCCAGGACCCTGTCCCTGAAGGCGCGGCGTCGATCGTCCTCGTTCTGGGGTCCGTGAGGGGAACGATCTACAGCAGCGAGGCCTACCGCCTCGTCTGCTCGGAAGGCCTCGTCCTGATCACCGCCCCCGAGACTTCGGGCCTATACTACGCCCTGCAGACTCTGCGGCAGCTGATCGGACAGAGGGACGGCAAGCCTTCCATTCCCTGCTGCACGATCATCGACTGGCCGGCGTTCCGCTTCCGCGGCTTCATGCACGACGTGGGACGCAACTACCAGACCATGGCGTTTCTGAAGAGGCAGCTCGAGATCTTCGCGCGCTTCAAGCTCAACGTCTTTCACTTCCACCTCACGGACAATCCCGGCTTCCGCATCGAGAGCCGGACCTTTCCCCAGCTCAACGCGGAGGAGAACTATCGCGCCACGCGCAATCCCGGGAAGTTCTACACCTACGCCGAGATCAACGAGCTGATCGAGTTCTGCCACAAGCGCCACATCCTGGTGATTCCGGAGATCGACATGCCGGGGCACAGCGAGTACTTCGCCGAGACCTTCGGCACGGAGATGCAGAGCGAGGAGGGGCTGCGCATCGTGGAGGCGATCCTCGCGGAGTTCTGCGACAACGTCGACCTGCCCTTCATCCACATCGGCAGCGACGAGGTGCGGATCAAGAACCCGGAATTTCTCGGGCGCGTGACCGCCCTTCTGCGCAGCCGCGGCAAGGACGTGATCGTCTGGCGGCCAGGCGGGCTGCCTGACGAGGAGGTGATCACCCAGCTCTGGGCGCGGGGCACGACGAAGGATCTCGTCGACGTCCGCTTCCTCGACTCGCGGGCCAACTACATCAATCACATGGATCCTCTCGTGGGGCCGGTGCGCGCCTTCATGCAGCAGCCGTGCCGCCGGGAAAGGGGCAACACCATGGCCCTGGGCGGGATCCTTTGCTGCTGGCCGGACAACAACATCGTGGACGAAGAGGACACGCTCCGCCAGACCCCCGTCTTCCCGGCGACGCTGGCCTTCGCCGAGCGGATCTGGCGCGGCGCCCGGCGCAACGCCGAGGAGAACTGGGCCAAGCTTCCGCCGCGAGGCACCGCTGCTTTCGAGGAGTACGCCGCCTTCGAGCGCGACCTGATCGCTATTCGCGACAGGTTCTTCGCCGACGAGCCGTTCCCCTACGTGCGGCAGACAGAGATCCCCTGGAAGCTGATCGGACCGTTCGATCACGAGGGGCGGTTCGACGCGGCCTTCGGTCCCGAAGAGGCGATCAAGGAGCGATACGACAGCGCCGGCAAGAGCTTCGAGTGGCTCCCCGGCGAGGCGATCGGCGGAACGATCCACATCAACCACTTCTTCGGCTTCGCCGGGCACCTGCCCGCAAGGTCGCGGGGGACCGTCTATGCGCTGACCTATCTCCATTCGGACAGGGAGCAGGAGGCCGGCTTCTGGATCCAGTTCGGCACGCCTTCCACCTCGGCGCGCCGCAACGGCGGCAATCCGCCGGAGGGAAAGTGGAGTTCCTTCGACAGCCGGATCTGGATCAACGGCCGCCGGGTCGCTCCGCCTGCCTGGCAGAATCCCGGTCCCCTGGGTCCGCGGATCAAGGAGAAGGAGATCGCCTTCACCAACGAGGGCTACCACTTCCGCGATCCCGCCCGTGTGATGCTGAAGAAAGGCTGGAACGAGATCCTCGTCCGCGCACCTTTCGGCAAGGCGCCCGGTTATCGCGGCGGGAAGTGGATGTTCACCTGCATACCCGTCTCGTGGGACGGCCGCCGGGCAAGAGAGCTCGGCGGAGTCCGCTTTTCGACGGATGTGTCCAGCGCCGACAAATAGTTTTTTTACGCACCGAGGTAATCACACCATGAACATCGCCAGCAGTTTCCTTGCCTCCCTCGCTCTCATCATGAGCATCCTGATCTGCGGCAATGCCGAAGCCCGAACATGGATCGTGGCCCCGTCGGGCGGCGACTTCACAATGATCCAGGACGCGCTGAATGCAGCCGAGGCAGGCGACACCGTCCTGGTCCAGGACAACCCCTCGGGATACAACGAGAAGATCGTGTTTCCGAGAAGCGGGAGCGCCATGGACGGTCCGATCGTGCTGGCCGCTTTCTCCGGGCACAGCCCGGTCATCGACGGAACCGGCGTGAGCGGACAGAGCATGGTGCTGATCGAGAACCGGAGCTTCATCACGATCCGGGGATTCACGATCAGGAACAATTCGGGAGTCACCGACGGCTCGGGGATCCGCGTGATCGGCAGCGGCAGCGGGATCGAGATCCGCGACAACAGGATCCACGAGATGCGCGGCGTCAACGCCATGGGGATCACGGTCTACGGAACCTCCACCGCGGCATCGATCTCGGACATCGTGATCGACGGCAACGAGATCCTCGACTGCGATCCGGCTCCCAGCGAGGCCCTCGTGCTCAACGGGAACGTGGAGCTCTTCGAGGTGACGAACAACCATGTCCACGACGTGAACAACATCGGGATCGACTTCATCGGCGGCGAGACGTCGATCAATCCGATCCACGTGGCGCGCAACGGCGTCTGCCGCGGCAACAGGATTCATCGCGCCAACTCGATTTACGGCGGCGGCTGGGGCGCGGGCATCTACGTGGACGGCGGCCGGGATATCCTGATCGAGGGAAACGAGGTGGCCGACTGCGACCTGGGCATCGAGGTCGGCGCCGAGAACAGCGGCTTCGACGCGACGGGAATCATGGTGCGCAACAACGTGGTCCATCACAACGACAAGGTGGGAATCGTGTTCGGCGGCTATGCCGTCAACGCCGGCCGCACCAGGCTGTGCGAGTTCGTGAACAACACCTGCTTCGAGAACGACACGAGCGGCCAGTACCTGGGCGAGCTCTGGATCCAGTGGGCCTCGGACAATGTGGTGAGAAACAACATCTTCTACACAACTCATCAGAACGTCGGCCTCTACTCCGAAAACGGAAACGTGAACAACACCGTCGATTTCAATCTCTGGTTCTCGCCGGGCGGGCCGAACAACACGGAGTGGGTCTGGCGCAGGACCAGCTACAACAGCTTCAGCGCCTTCCGGAACGGCAGCGGCCAGGAGTCGAACGGGCAGTTCGCCGATCCCTTCTTCGTCGATGCCGGGGCTCTCGACTTCTCCATCGTGTCCGCGTCGCCGGCCATCGACGCCGGCGATCCATCGGACATGCCCGACTCCCTCGACGCGGCTGGATTTCCACGGCTCCTCGACGGCGACCTGGACGGCACTCTCGCAGTCGATGCCGGGGCGCGCGAGTTCGATCACGTGATCCTCGGGGTGAGCGGATCGTTCACGCCTGGCGGTACCATCACGGTGGATCTTGCGGGAACGGCGGGGATGCCTGCCTGGCTGCTGGCCGGATTATCCGGATCGTCCTTTCATCCGCCTTTCGGCTGGGTGTCGGTGAATCTCTCGACAGCCCATCTTCAGAAGCCATACGGCCCGCTGCCCGCCTCGCTGCAGGAAACGATTCCCTCGAACCTGGCGCCCGACACCGGTCTCGTGCTTCAAGCCGCGGCGCTGGGCGGAGGCGGCGGCAATCTATCCAACCCGGTCACTATCGTCGTCGAATGAGCGGGAACGAAAAACCGGATATCCCATGCCCTTCTACTCACGATGAAAGGCGTGAAATGTCCGGACCGGCCGCGGCAAGACTCAATCGATCTCGAGCATCATCATCAGTTCGCCCCGGCACTCCCGGTAGCCGACTTTTCTGTGCTCGATGATCATGGGATCGTCGCGCGAGATCGGCTTGTCAGCCTCAATCACCCTCTGGCCCATCTCGCTGCAGCATGGAGTTTCGGAGCTTCCGAACCACCAGCTGTGGTCGTCGTCGTTGTCGAGATCGACGCCGATCCGAAGGTTGTTGCATTCCCACGATCGACTCCTGACATAGTCCGCGTCATGGACGACGTAGACAACGAAGGTGTTGGTCCCATTGCGCAGCCAGCTGACAGGAATCTCGAAGGGCACCCACTGATAGCACCCGGTGAGGGAGCCGTACTTCAGAAGGACATTGAAGGAGATCTCCCGCGATGGATCGTGATTGACGCGGATGCGGATGTTCTCCCTCTCCTCGAAATCCCGCCACATCCAGCTTCTCGGCTGCCCGTAGATCCAGAGACAGGCTGTGGTCTTCTCGTCCAGGGGCTGATCTATGTCAAAGGTCTTCTCGATATGATCGTCTTCGAAGTCGATCCTGGCCCACGACTCGCAGCTGAAGTCGCAGTCGCGGATCATCTCGCCATAGGGCCACGTGGCCGATTTTCCCTCGATGCGATCCCTGTATCGCTTCTCATCGTCCCGGAGCCCCCATATCTTACAGGCCAAGGCAGCCCTTCCTGTTTCCCGGATCAACAGGGGATGCCTCTCTCCGTAGCACTCTTGCAGGATGTCCAGACCATCGGAGATCAAGGCTGCGCCTTCCTGGAAGCGGCTCTGCTTCAAGAAGTTGATTCCCAGGTAGACCTTGGTATGGCCGATGCACCAGTGACGGGCCGAGATTTTTTTTCTATGAACGGCCAGCGCCTCTCTCAGCAGTTCTTCACCTTCGAGCAGGGTATCGGTCTCCATACGAGGCCTCTTTATGTCTGACAGGCTCGCGCCCAGCCAGACCATCGGAACCGTCACCTTGGGATGGTCCCTGGACCACAACCGGCTGTACTGGTCAACGGCATTCCTCGATAGCGCATTTGAAGCGGAGCCGAAGGTGAGTTCCGGCGCAATCAGAAAGAGGCTGTCTGCCGATTCGAAACTCTGATCGCCGAACACCTTCTGCCTGATCTTCCATGATTTTTTCCAGAACGCCGAGGCGGAACATTCGTCGAAATCCTCGTTCTTCTGTTTGGAATAGAGGAGCAGGGAGAAGAGGTCATTCAGACAGGCGGCTATCCGGTGATCCCATTCCGGAAGCAGACCCTGGTAGATCTCCAGGGCCCCGCGAATATGGATTTCCGCTCTCTCGAATCCGGGAGTACGCCAGAGGTGTGTCCCCAGCTTGTGATAGACCTCGGCAGCAGCGAGGCGCCCCGGCTCAGCGGGTATCTTATTCGCCGCGGCAAGGGCTCGTCGATACAGATCGCCCGCTTTCTCGAAATCTCCCCGCTCGTCGAGGAATCCGGCGAAGTCGAGCATGGCGGCTACGAGCTCGCAGGAAGGCGAGCCATCAGCATTCGACAGCAGCCGCAGCGATTTCTCGAAGAGATCCTCGGGTTCCCTGTAGTTCCCTTGATCCCAGGAAATGGCGGCAAGAAGATGGTTCAGCTTTCCGGGAAAGAGCGTTCCATTACCGTGGCTCCCCTCCTGTTGATCCAGCAAGGCCGTGACCTGCCTGGCCGCTTCCTCGAAGCGCCCCGTCCGCCGCAAGGCCTGGGCATACTGGTACTGAGCATTCAGCAGGACGGGATCATCGGGCGGCAGGCTCGACCTGTAGGTGTCGAATGAAATCCGTCTCCACTGGACAGCCAGGTCGTCGAGATGAAATCCTTCGCAGATCTGGTAGATCGCGGCAGCGAACCGGAGAAGCTCTTCAGGCTGGTCGCTCAGGTCGCGGGCCAGTTCCAGAGTGTGTTTCGCTTCCAGCGTTTCCCTGACCTGCTCACGCGGAGTGCGCTCGGACAGGGGATTCTCGTAGAGGCGTGTGAGGAAATCGAGGACCTGCTGAGCCGCCTCCTGGTCCGCCGCACGGCGCGAATCGGCGATGCCGAAGTAGCAAGCCACGGCAGTGGCCAGGAGAATCAAGCCGGCCGCCAGGGCTGCCGTCTTGTTCCTCTTCACGAACTTGCCGGCACGGTACCTCCAGGTGCCCCGACGGGCGTGAACGGGCAGCCTCGCCAGGTGTCGGCGGATGTCCTCGGCAAAATGCTCCACCGACGTATACCGCTTCTCGGGCTCCTTGCGAAGAGCCTTCATCACGATGTGGTCGAGGTCGCCAACCAGCCGCCGCCGCAGCCTGTCGGGACGGCCTTCACGGGTGCGGCTCACGCTGTCAGGCGTGAGAGTGCACGTGTCGCCGCGAGGAGTCGAGAGCTGGACGACCTCGGTGACCACGGCGCTCGGCCGAGGCGGATCCTCCTTGCAGACGATGCGCTCCACCTCCATGGCCGACCGGCTCTCGAAGCGGTAGGGCCGGTGCCCCGTGAGAAGCTCGTAGAGAACGATTCCCAGGGAATAGACGTCCGTTGCCGTGGAGATCGTGTCTCCACGTATCTGCTCGGGGCTCGCGTACTCCGGTGTCATCAGCCTCTGCACGGTGAGAGTGATCGCGGCGCTCGGCTCGGCCTCGGGATCGAGGATCTTGACGATTCCGAAGTCGAGCAGCTTCGGAATGCCATCCTCGGTGACAAGGATGTTCCCCGGCTTGATGTCGCGATGCACAACGAGCTTGCCATGGGCGTACTGGACCGCCGCGCAGACCTTGAGAAAGATGTCCAGGCGCTCGTTGACGGTCAGAACGTGCGAATCACAGTATGTGTCGATCGCGGTCCCCTCGATGAACTCCATGACGAGATAGGGGTGCCCATCATCACTCGTGCCGCCGTCGAGGAGTCTGGCGATGTTGATGTGGTCGAGGTTGGCCAGGGTCTGGCGTTCACGATAGAAGCGGCGGATGATCTCCCTGCTCAGCAATCCTCCACGGATCAGCTTGACGGCGACCTTCTTCTGGAACGACTCATCGGTCCGGGCGGCGAGATAGACGGTTCCCATGCCGCCGGCGGCGATGACATCTTCCAGGCGATAGGGGCCGATCTCCCTGCCGACGAAGGAACGCTCCTCTGCATCGATGAGCGACGTCGCCGTGTCGAGATCGACCTTCTTTTCCAGGGGAGGCTTGTCCATGAAATCGCCCGCTTCCTCCTGGGCGGCCAGGAGGGCGAGGACCTCCTTCTTCAGGTCCTCGTCGCCGCGACAGGCTGTTTCGATGTGGAGGGCCCGCTCCTCGGCAGGCTTCCGTGAGGCATCGTGGAAGATCTCCTCGATCTCATGCCATTTCGCTGGATCCATCGCCCTTGATCTCTCGCAATCTCTTGAAGATCCAGGCTCGCGCCAGTCGCCAGTCGCGCTCGATCTTTCCGATGGAGACGCCCAGGGTCTCGGCAATCTTTTCCATGGTCATTCCGGCGAAGAACCGGAGCTCCACGAGGGCGCTCTTCTCCGCGTCGAAGGCGGCGAACTCCTTCAGGGCATCGTCGATGTCGATCAGGTCGGAGGAGTTCATAATCCCAAAATCGACGATCTGCGTGATGGGCACCTTCGCAGCCTGTCCACCACCACGCTTTTTCGCCTTGTCCTTGCGGGCGTGATCCACCAGGACCCGGCGCATCATCCTCGCCGCGAGAGCGAAGAACTGCTTCCTGTTCTCCCACTCGATACGGGTCTGGTCGACGAGGCGCATGTAGGCCTCATGCACGAGGGCCGTTGGTTGGAGGGTGTGCCCCGAGCGTTCGTGCCTCAGATGCCGCCCTGCCAGTGCGCGCAGCTCGTCATAGATCCGTTCGAGAAGCTTCTCGTGGGAATCGCGGTCTCCCTTGGCGGCGTGAATCAACAGGTCGGTGATTTCCCTCTGCGCAAACATAGGCTCCTGTCCCTGAATCCTCGGGCCCGACGACAACGATGCAAGACGTGCAACAGGTAAATGAACTGTCATTCTGGCAAATGACGCCTCTTCTCGCAAGAGCGGACCATCGCCGCCGGTCACTCTCCGGAACGAGGGTAGATCCTGAACTCCACCGTTGTTCCCTTGTTCTTCAACGATCCGGTCGGCGCGTTCACCTGGAGATGGATCTCGCTTCTTCCGTCGACACTCTCCACGGCCCAGGCCGGGCCGGTCGTCTCGATCACGCCGCCCTCGGCATCCCGGGCGCCGGCCGTCACGCGGTCCACCGTCCCGAAATCCACAGGGAGCGCGACCGTTGTGTAGATTCGTTCCGGATTGGCGTTGTCGTCGCCGAACATGTCCCAGAACATGCCCGACTCCGTGTCCATGACCTTGCAGGCGACGGAGAGCTCGTTCCACTGCTCGATCAGCTCCATCTTCTTCTCGAGCCACTCCTTGCCCGACTCGGCGAAGGGAGCAAAGCGCGGATCACCGAAGAGAGCGCGGTTCGCTCCCCCGCCGCGCATCGGATCCTCGCGCGGTTCCGGGGCGCCGGGCACGAAGAGAAAAACATCCAGCTTTCCGCCCGCCGCGAAGATGATCTCGTTGTAGCGCGTGCGCATCACCTCGCCGAGAGGCATTCCCGACGAGAGCGCGCGGTAGGACTCGACCAGGCAGGCATAGCCGTGATTCGCGCCGATCGGGGCGAGGTAGGCGGACGGGCCGGCGGACAGGATGCTCTTGGCCAGGCTCCTTCCCTTGGGAACGATGTACTCGGTCACCCGGTCTACCCTGCCGAAGGTGGAGACGATGTCGTTCTCCACGAAGGCGCGATGCAGGACGCCGCTGTGGCACGTTCCCGACCAGACAACGGCTGAGCCGAGCTTGATCCTGCTGAACTGCCTCGCCATGATGCGCGGCATCTCGCCCTTCGGATCGAAGCCGACCTTGTCGGGATCGAAGGGCCAGTGCTTCGACGAATCCCTGTTTCTCTTGTCGGAGAAGAGCCAGATCCCCTCCGGATCGCCGCATCCACCGAGGCTGACGACGCCGGCGTCCTCGATGTCGGCAAGGTGGTCTTTCACGAAGTCGAGCACATCGGGATCGTCCTCCACGCAGGCCCAGTAGACCGTCTTCATCTCGTATCCGAGCTCTTTCAGAAGATTCGTTCCTCCCCCGTCGTAGGCGAAGGACTTCATTCCGCTGACAACGGAGGCCCCGACCTTTCTTTTCCTGATCCCGTGCCTGCTGACGCGGCTGCTCCTCTCCACAAGAGAAATCGCGTCATGGGACGTGGCTCCGGTCACGAACCCGAAAGCAAAGTCGCAGAATGGGTCGCTGTCCATCCGCGTGGAGAGGGCGATCATCTGCCGCTGCAGGTTGGCGTCGATGTCGCTCGGCGCCAAAACCAGGGCCACGTAGCGCGGGCCGATGCGGCTGAGCTTCCTGCGGGCGGCGTTCATCCGGCCGGGATCGAAAACCACGACCGTGCCGCCGTGCAGATCGATCAGCTTGCGGACAGCCTTGTAGTAGCCCGAGCTTTTCGCCACGTTCGTCATCACGACGTAGGTGCTGTCCCGCTTCTTTCCCTTCGAGCCGCCGGCAGCCACGGGTTCGTATGCCGGCATGTCGGCAAAGGGGATGAGCCGGTGCTCCATGCTGCCGAGAACGGCGTGCAGCTTCAGGAAGAACGATCCCACTCCGGCGGCGCCGACCATGTACCCCGTATCGCAGACAAGCTTCCCGGTCTTGTCAATCGATCCGCTGTTGCTCCAGCGGCACCCCTCCTTCGCGGTCCTGGCCCGGTCGATCAGAAGTCCGGCTATCCGCGCCGCATGCTCGAGGTGCTCCTCGTCGCCCCCTGCCAGGAAGAGATCGAGAAGATAGTCGCCCACGCCGGCGGCCCCGCAGCAGGCCGAAAGCCCCCAGAACCCCTTGCCCGACGCCGGATCGACCGAAGCTCCGAGCCAGACCGCGCCTTTCTCCGCGGTCTTCAGGTAGCCCCGCCGGCCGGTGATCCTGAAGAGCTCGAGAAAGAGGCGGCACGTTCCGGCCGGACCGTGGCACCAGCCCGTCTGGAACCGGTCCATGGCGTCAGGCTCGTAGTGATACCATTTCAGTCCCTTCCCTTCGGCAAGGGCGTTCTTCTCGAGCCATCGGGCGCCGGCCTCGGCGGCGGCGAGGAAGCGCTTTTCCCCCGTACGCTCGTGGACCCTCGCCAGGAAGTAGGCGATCCCTGCCGTGCCGTGCGAGAAGCCTGTGTAGAACCGTTCCATGGAGAAGCCGGGTTTCCACTTGAGAGCGCCCTTTGCCTGATCGGCGCTGTCGATCAGCCATTCCGCCGCCTCCGACGCACAGGCGAGGTACTTCTCGTCGCCCGTACTCGCATGCATCTCGAGAAGGAACAATCCCGTTCCTGCCGCACCCGATATGATGTCCATGTTCCCGTCCCAGCCGTCGAACCTGCCGTCCGCCCCGGCCTGATCCACGATCGAGTCCGCTGCAGCGCGGGCCCCGTCGAGATAGCTCACGTCGCCGAACTCGCGATGAAGAGCCAGAAGGACGTGACCGATTCCCGCGTCCCCGGTATAGAGGCCCGCCGAATCGGTGAAGCGAAACCTCCCCCTTTCCGGCCTGCCGCGGTCAAGGAGAAGGTTCGCGCTTTGCCTGGCCAGGCCGGCGTATTCCTCCTTTCCCGTGATCCTGTACAGATTGAGAAAGAAGAAGCACGGTCCCGAGGAGCCGCTGTAGAAGTAGAGGTCGTCCTTGTCCCCTCCTTCCTTCTCCGGCCACCAGATCCCGCCCTCTCCGTTGCGCGCCGTCGACTTCAGCCAGGCGGCCGCATTCACGGCATAGTCGACATAATCGACACCGAGGGTTCTGCCTCCACCCTTCCGCGGGGAGGCGGCCTCCCTTCCGCCGCTTCGTGCCTTTCGAACGACATCGGCCATCCTGTCGTCGGGGTATTTCTTCAGCAGTTCATCCCAGGCGCGTTTCGCCCCTTTCTCGTCCCCGGCTTTTCTCCTGGCTTCTCCGAGGAAGTAGAGGGCATAGGCGCAGGATTGATGGGCGGGATAATCATCGAGGAAGGACTCGATCTCCTCGATCTCCTCCTTGATCCGGCCCGCGTTGCCAAGGCAGCACCAGAGCCAGAACTGGGCATTTCCGCTTCGAACGTATTCGTGCCGGGGAAAGCGATCGCGCAGCTCCCGGTAGGCCTCGGCGGCCTCTGTGAACTGCTTCTCCTTCCAGAAGACTCGAGCCTGCTGAAGAAGCGAGTCGCCGTCGCCTCTCTCATCAGCCTGCGTAATTTCTGTTGCGAGAAAGAGCGCGAACAAGAAAAGAACGGTCAGCAGAATCGAGCTGCGATGCACAATCTGAAAGAACTCTCTTCCCTGTGCGAGTCGACTCATTTCGATCCCCCAAACAAATGGACAGAATCCTCTTCTCTTAATTTATCAAAATTAAAATAGATGTGCCTGACAGACACAAGCAGCGAGAAAAAATCGTCCACGGTTGGATGTGGTTGGATTTTTGCGACCGACTTCATTCCGAAGGAATGCATGAGGGAGCAAAATTCCAACCACATCCTCCCCGCGGAGGCCCCCACCGAATGCTCCCTCTTTCAGAAGCCGGCTCGAAGGCACCAGTAGTTACCCAACTCGAGGGGCGGGTAGGTGTTGGCCATGATGTTGACGGGATCGAAGCCGCCGATCGTGTCGGTCCCGCAGAGGAATGCGTCGCCCCATCGGTAAGGTGTGGTCGTGTCGACGGGAACGGTGTTCTGCCCGGCAAAGTGGGAGATCGCCACACCCACGTAGAACTCTCCGTTGATGGCTACCGGCGTGCCGAGGGGGTAGATGTTCATGATGTCGGTGTCCACGTTCTGCACCGTCACCGGTTCGCTGGCTATAAGCACGATGTCGCTCGGATCACCGTCGTCCGTGGGATCTTCCCATACATGGATTTTCGCCGGAGTCCCGTTCCCCGGGCTGTAGCCGGGAAAGGCGGCCGAGCCCCAGATCGTCTGGACGTCGACGATCGTTTCGCATCCCGGCATCTCGTCGAACCGGTGCATCCAGCAGATGTCGCCGCCCATCATCCACCCCACGAGGAGTTCAGTGCTGCCGTCGTCGTACCTGTAATCAACGGGAGGATCGATGACATCGATGGAGACGATGTTCGACTGGAAGTTCCACGGATACATGGTGGTCCAGCAGAAGTCGAGCACTGTTCCTGCCGGAAGCAGCAGGGGGAGAGGGTAGGGGTAGTCCAGGGTGGCGTCTGCCGCGCCGCTGGCGTTCAGGAAACCGGAAAAAGCGATCAGCGGCGGGTATCCCGTCCTGTGAAGCCAGATGAAGTCGGTCACGTAGTCGCGGGTGATCGGCAGCGTGTTGCCGCCGGGCAGCGGCGTGCTGCCCGGTCCCGAGGATGTGGCGAGAAGAACATACTGCGCGTGGGCCCAGGCGCTTCCCCCATCGAGATGAAAGTTGATCGTCCCGCCGATGTCCGTGCGCAGCTGGGTGCAGTCGGCAGTCAGCGTGTCGGCCAGAGGCGCAGTCTGCGACCGGACTTCCGCGCCCGACAGGGCGAGAAGCCAGAAACCCGTCAAAAGAAGAGGTACCATCTTATCGATCATGGCAGTATCCCCCGCCAGCTACAGGTGCATTCCTTGCGAACGAAACAATGAACCGAATTATCGGTCTGCCAGAAATCGAATCTGCTACAGATCGTAGTTGAAGTATCCGACGTTACTCGGCCATGATCCCTGCATCGTGAACACGTGAAATCGCCCTTGAGAATCGATGTCCATGTCGGGACAGATGGCGCGATACTGCAACGGTGTCAATTGGCTCGGTGTGCTCCAGCTGGCTCCGCCGTCCGTGCTCTTGGAGGAATAGACCGCGGAACCGGAAAGGGACAGATCTTCCCAGACCGTCAGGAGAACGTTGCTCCCGGCAGCCGCTATCCTGGGATGCCAGCTGCCTTGATTCTGGCCTGCCACCACCTCGAAAGGGTCGTCCCAGGTGATTCCGTCGGGACTGCTCCGCACGACAACTTTGAAGATCCCGTCCATCTTCTCCGCCCAGACCACGTGGACGGCCGATCCGTCCCAGATGATATCCGGCCTGAGCGAGTCGCCGGCCGAGTCGGAGATGTTGACCGGAATCGACCACTGGTTGTTGTAGCATCGGGTGTACATGATGTCCCAGTTGTTCTCGACCTCGATGTACTTCATGAAGACAACGTGCGCCCCATCGGGCGAAGGAGCGCACCGCACCTTTCCAGCCATGAAATCCGTTTTATGCGGGCTGACGCTCAGCACGGCCCCGTCCCGGATGAGGGATAGAAACAGCGTCATCGGCGCCTCGTTCCAGGCCAGATGGAGATATCCTCCCAGGTACTCCACGTGGGGGAAAAGATCAGCCCTGTAGGAGTAGATGCCTGAACCCGATGACGTCATCGACCAGGTATTCCCGCCGTCGGTGCTTTCGCGAAAGGCCACCTGCCAGGATCCGTCAAGCCGCATGGCTACCCAGGCAACGGCCACGCGGTCGCCTTCCGCGGCAATGCTGGGATCGCAGGCGATGACCGCGTTGCTGAGAAAGGAAAATCCCGTCCAGGTCGCTCCGTTGTCATGGCTCCTGGCGTAGGCGATCTGCTGGTTGCCACCCTTCGGCGTGCTCCAGGCCACATGGACCTTTCCGTTTGCGCAGGCCACAGCAGGCTGATTCCATGCCGTTTCCTTCACCGCTGGAGGCGAAACGAGCATCTCGTCGAGGATCCGCCCCTTGGCCATGTGGGCCTCGAAGCCGAGAAGGTGCGCCACCGTGGGCAGGATGTCGCAGTGATTCGCTCTGCTCTGCACCTCGTGGTCGACCTTGATGTCGGGCCCGATCGCCAGGAATGGGACCGGACGGCAGCCTATGCAGGTGCTGCCGTGATCCTTGCTGCCGGAGAGGATTCCTTCCAGGTGGCGTCCATGGTCGCTCAGGATGAAGATGGCCGTGTTGTCCGCGTAGTGCGGATCGTTCCAGATCGTCTGGCAAAGATCGTACACGAGCGAATCCGCGTGCTCGATCGCGTCAGTGTATCTCCCGAAATCGCCCGAATGTCCGCGAGCGTCCGTGTCGGCAAAGTTGATGAGAGCCAGCGAGGGATGATAGGTGCTGATGATGTTCTGCGCCTCGGCGAAAACCTGGTCGTCGTCCCTGAAGGAATCGAAAGCCAGGCGGGGAAGGT
>CAYZWU010000023.1:0-74244 GCA_964482235.1 uncultured Phycisphaerales bacterium | reverse complement strand
TCTGGCGGAGGGAGTAGGATTCGAACCCACGGACCTCCGAAGAGGTCAACGGCTTTCAAGGCCGCCGCAATCGACCACTCTGCCATCCCTCCGTTTAGCAGTCCGTCAGTATGAATTGTTCAGCGGGCTGCTGAGCAAGCGGCGCAGTCTACCAGATCGGGCGCTAGGAAAAAAGGTCTTCCCCCTCGCCGGAATCGATTTCATCGCCCTCCTCCTTGCCGACCATGTCCATCACGTGCTCCTCGACGAAGATCGGGGTGCCGGCCGCTGCCGACAGGGCGATGGCGTCGCTGGGACGGCAGTCCACGCGAATCTCCCTGCCGTTCTGGATCAGGTGCAGCTCGGCGTAGAAGGTTCCATCCTTGAGGTCGTTGACAACCAGCTGCTTGAGCTCGGCGCCCAGCGACTCGATGAGGCGGCGGACCAGGTCGTGCGTCATGGGACGGGGAGTGGTGATCCTGGAGATCTTACGCTGGATCTCCATGGCCTCAAATATCCCGATGACAATGGGAAAGGAGCGCTTTCCATTCTTTTCGGACACGTAGATGTACTGCTGATCGCTCATGTCACGAATAACGATTCTGGAAAGTTCAACGGGAATCATTGTTCACTCCTCATCCCGACAAAGCAGATCTCGTCAGCCTCCGCCACACGTCGATCCGTACCCGACCTGGAGACCCGATTTTTCTTTGTATCATACCCTTTGATTCCGTTTAATGCTCCTGTTCAATCTTTCTCACGATTCGGACCCGCCAGCGGCGTCGTTCCGCCGATTCGAGGCAGCCGATTGCCGTGGGGATCATTCGTTCAGCTTTTTATAATAGCACAACAACAAAAAGGTCGCGGATCATGGAATTACCCACCATTCCCGCCCGTGCGGAAACGGCCCACAAGGGAAAGTTCGGAAAAATCCTCATCGTGGGCGGATCCAGAGCCATGCCGGGAGCCGCCTCGCTGGCAGGAGCCGCGGCGCTGAGAGGCGGCGCCGGGCTGGTCCGGATTGCCGTTCCCCTGACTGCCGCCACGGCCGTCTCCTCTCATTTCAGCTGCTACACGCTCGTGCCGTGTCCTGAAACGGACAAGGGAACTCTCGGAAGGGATGCGGCCTCTCCAATCCTGCAGGCTGTTGAGAATGCGGATGTTATGGCCCTCGGACCGGGAATCGGCTTCGAGCCCGATACAGCGGGGCTGGTTCTGTCCCTCATCCGCGACATCCCGCTTCCCCTGGTGGTGGATGCCGACGGACTCAATATCCTGGCCAGGGATCTTTCCGTTGTCCAGAAGAGGAAGAATCCCACGATCCTCACTCCCCACCCCGGCGAGTTCGCACGCCTGGCCAAGACGCGGACCCCTCCCGACGAGACGAAGCGCCTCGACGCCGCGCGGGAGCTGGCCCGGCGCCTCAGGTCGATCGTGCTTCTCAAGGGCCATGGAACGGTGGTCACCGACGGCGAGAGGTATCATGTCAACGAAACAGGCAATCCGGGCATGGCCACAGCCGGCAGCGGCGACGTGCTCACCGGATTGATCGCATCCTTGCTGCACGTGATCGACGATCCTTTCGAGGCGGCTGCGCTCGGAGCACACATCCATGGTCTGGCCGGAGACCTGGCCGCCGCATCGGTGGGACAGATCTCCCTGACAGCCAACGACATTCTCGATCATCTGCCCCAGGCGTTCCGGTCTTATTCAAACGGGAACGGGTGCTGAATTGACTGACGGCCGGCGTGCCTTTTCGCCATCTACCCGCCTTCCCGCCCTCACGCCTCGCGGCATGGTGCGGGCCGGGATCATCCTCCTTCTGCTGAGCCTGTTCGATCCTGCCGGAGCCGACGCGCCGGAGGACCACTCCGATCTGGCCGGGAGATCGGCTGCAGCGATCCGACTGGAATCACCCCACGTGGAACGCGAGCTGGCCGTTTCCGTTCTCGCCGGAATCGGCGATGCCGCCTTGCCTGCCGTCGACAGCCTGGCGGCGGACCGGCTGATCTTCAGGAGACTGGCTGCTGTCCAGGTCCTTGCCAGCCAGAGGCGGGAGCCGGAGCGGTTCCTGCCCTTCCTGAACGACCCGAGCTTCACCGTGCGCGCGGCAGCCCTGCAGGGGATCAGGAACTCCGCGTTCCGGCTGAAGGAGATCGATCTCATTCTCCCTCTCCTCGACGATCCGTTCTGGTCCGTGCGGCGCGCCGCCGTCCTGGCTCTGACCGCCTCGGGGCATCCCGAGGCAGCCGGACCGGTTCTCGCAGCGATAGGCGATCGCGATCCCGAGATCCGAAGGGCGGCCCTGCATTTCATGGACGACCTGGAGGCCGATCTTTCCGCCGACCTTCTCCGGGACGCAGCGGCAGGACTCTCGTCTGCCGAGCTCCGCCGCTTCCTGATCAGCTGCCTTCCGCTGGCCCGGCCCGGCAATGAGGCTTTCTTTAGAGAAGTCGTCGAGAGGGAGGGCCTCTCCCCGAACGGCTTGATGGCTCTCAATGCCCTGGTGGCAACCAGCGACAGGGAAAGCGGGCTCGAGGCGGTCGTCTCCCGGTTTCCCCGGCTCATCGCGCTCTCCATGGTCCAGGAAGGGAAAGTGGCCGATGCGGCGGACACGTTGATCGGCTGGCTCGGCCATCAGGCTCCCGGCAGCCTGATCCGTCTGCTCGAATCGGAGATCAACGCGAACAAGCACCCCCCCGGCCAGATCGTCTACCTCCTCGTTTCCGCCCTGGGACGGAGCTCGATCCCCGTGCTCGATCGTTGGTGTCGCACCCGTATCGAGAACGAGGAGATCGTATCGGCCTGCCTGAACTACCTGGACAGAGGCACCTTTGCCGAGGGAGCGGAAGCTCTGGCCGCGGTCTTTCCCCTTCTCGAGGGCGACCTCAGGGAGAAGGCGGTCAAGCAGGCCGCCATCTTCACCGGACATAAGGAGCATCCGGCTCTCGTGCGTCTTCTGACCAAAACAGCGATCAACGAAACGGGTGAAGCGGCCCGCACCGCCTTCGGCGCTCTCTGCAGGCTGCGGGATCCGCCCGAGGCCCTGGTGGACGACCTGGGCGCCAGGTTCCGGGCCGAAGTCGTGCCCCGTAGAAGAGGCAGCCTGGCCACCATGCTGGCCGACGCGGCGCGCGGGACCAACCTCCCCATCGTGACCTCCATCCTGCTGGCCGAGATCGAATCAACCGGACCGGCCGCCATCGAGGCGGGAGCGGCCCTCTCGCGGATCGCGGAGCCCGAGACCGTCCCCCCTGCCGTTGCCGGACTCAGGTCCCTCTACGCCCTTCGCCCCGGCATCGAGGATCGGGAACGGATCCTTCTCGCCATGATCCGCCTCGACGAGCCGGAAGCCGACGCCTTCATCGCCGCGGAAGTGGAGAAGCAGTGGCAGGAGAAGGACTCCAGCTGGGTCGTCCGCCTGGCCACCGCCCTGGGCGAATCATCGGGATCCCGGACAGGCGAACTGCTGCACCGCATGGTCCGGGACGAGAACGTTCTCCTGAAGAAGAGGGCGTTGCAGGCCCTGATGATGCGAGGGGATCCCGGATGCATCGAGCTGCTGGAGGCGGCGTTTCCCGCCTTCACCAGCCACGCGCAGGCCACGCTCCTGAAGGCGATAAAGGGATCGGGCCTCGAATCCGCGGCTGCCGGCTTCATCATCAGGATCATCAGGACGGAGAGCGACTTCCAGATCCTTACCGCTGCCATCGAGGCGTTGAGCTCCGACCGGGCGGTCGATGTGAAGCCCCGCCTCATGGAGCTGTCGGCGGCGGGTTTCGACATGGGCCGCGGCGCCGCCGAGGAGGCGATCCGCGCCCTGGTCCGCAGCCGCGACGCCGAAGCGATCTGGCAGCTGCGGCAGAGGCTATCCCGCTTCCTGGATGAGGCTCGAACGGGACAGAGCTCCTTCCTTCTCGGCAACGAGGAGAATCAGGCCCTGGCGCTCTTCGCCGCCCAGGCCCTGGCCGAGCACCGCGATCCCGAGACGCCGCCCCTGCTGGCCGGGCTGCTCTTCCGGGCCAGCCGCGCCCGAAGAAAGCAGGCGATCCTCGACATGTGGCACGCCGAGACGGGCGGACCGATCCACATCGAGAAGCACCACTGGGCGGCCAACGTGATGGACGCGCTGCTCCATTACCCCGATCCGATCATCGAGAAGGTCATGCTCGACGAGATCGCGGCGCTCGAGGAATCGGGCGACATCTTCAAGATGGGAGACGCCGTCTTCGGCGTGCTCTGCCGCGGATTGCTCCAGTCGGGTCGCTGCCCCGAGCTGAGTGACCTCCTCGCCCAGCTCACCTTCCGCTGCCGGCCGGACATGTCGCCTGCCGAGTTCAGGCTCTGCGTGGCCCTGGGCGATCGGGCCGCGGCCGGGAAGATGACGGCCGAAGCGGCCCGTCACTACAGGCTTGCCTATTTCATCTTGAAATATCATCCGCCACAACGCACCGTGGTGCGGCAGGAGCTGGGTGATTCCGATTCCTTCATCGGGTACGATCCCCGATCCTCCATGATCTCCGAGGCGCTGCGCCTCGAGTCGCGGGTGCTCCGCGACCAGGGGGAGGGCGAACGAGCCGACCGGCTCCTCGAGAAGGCCCGGTGCCGCTCGCCGTTCCGCAGGCAGCGAGAGTGACGGAAACGAACAGGACGCCTGGCCGGGGATGGCGGAAGAAAACACCCTCTCTTGTCGATAAGAAATCGACCGAGTCGATAAGAAATCGACCGAGTCGATAAGAGATCAAGCGACGTGCCATGGATCGAGCCGGAACATGAACGACAACCTCAAAGACAGTTCTTTCTTCTACAAGGAATGGAAGGACCGGATCCTCTTTCTATCCATCGTGGCCGGTGCCTTCATCCTCCGCCTCATCTACATCTACCAGTACAGGGACAATCCCATCTTCGACAAGCCGATCATGGACCCCCTCTATCACGCCCAGTGGGCGCGGGCTTTCGTGGAGGGGAAGTCGTTCATGGAGGGGATGCCCTTCTTCCGCGCCCCCCTCTATCCCTGGTTTCTCGGAACCTGCTTCAGCCTCTTCGGTGAAGACTACCTGATCCCCCGGATCATCCAGGGCGCCATGGGTGCCCTGAGCTGCGGCCTGGTGTTCGTGATCGGCCGCCGCCTTTTCGGAAGGATCGTCGGTGCCGCGGCGGGGATCGTGGCGGCCACGTACTGGCTCTTCCTCTATTTCGAGGGGGAGCTGCTCATCGTTCCTCTGATCGTCTTTCTCGACCTGCTCTTCCTCTGGCTGCTCATCCGGGCGCAGGACAACCGCTCCCTGCCGCTCTATCTGACCAGCGGCTTCATCATGGGGCTCTCGGCCCTGGCGCGGCCGAACATCCTGCTCTTCGGACTGGCCGTCTGCCTCTGGATCCTGCTATCCGATCGCACTCACTGGAAGAGGTCCTTTGTCCGCGCCTTCCTGTTCGGTCTGCTCTGCCTCGTCCCGATCCTGCCGGTCACGATCCGCAACTACGTCGAGGGCGACGATATGGTCCTGATCTCCTCCCAGGGAGGGGTCAACTTCTACATCGGCAACAATCCGGAATCGGACGGCACGCGCGCCGTCGTGCCGGGCACGCCCCCGGACTGGTGGGGCGGCTACTTCGGCGCCATCGCCCAGGCCGAGGAGGCGGAAGGGAAGAAGCTGAAGCCCTCCGAGGTGTCGGAGCACTTCTTCGAGCGATCCTTCGACTACATCACCGGGGAGCCGGGCGCGTGGCTCGACCTGACTGCAAGGAAGGTCCGCTACTTCTGGACCAACGCCGAGATCGCCAACAACCAGCCGATCCGCTTCTTTGCCGAGCAGTTCGCTCCCGTGGTGAAGATCCTGCCGATCGGGTTCGGGCTCATCGGCCCGCTGGCTCTCCTGGGGCTTCTCCTCTGCTTTCGAAGGTCCTGGCGCCTCTTTCCCCTCTGGGGATTCGTCCTGATCTACTCCGCCTCGGTCATCCTCTTCTTCGTCTGCACGCGGTACAGGATCCCCGTGACCCCGATCCTGATTCTACTAGCCTGCGCCGCCGTCCAGAGCCTGGCTCAAGCCGTCCGCGAGAAAAGATGGATCCCTGCCGGTCTCGGAATCATCTTTCTCGTTCCCGCCTTCTGGTGGGTAAACGACAGGCCGGAAAAGATCATCGATCCCGCCTTCCAGGGCTACGTGATCCTGGGCGACATCGAGCAGCGTGCCGGCAACCTCGACGAGGCGATCAAGTTTTTCCGCGCCGGACTGAAGCTGAAGTCGGACTACGCGCCGCTCCACCGCCAGCTCGGCTGGGCGCTCCTGCAGAAGGGAGATGTCGGCGCGGCCGAGCGCGAGCTGAAGCTCGCGTTCAAGGGCAGCCACGCGGGCGAGGCCTACGAGCTGGCAGCTGTCGGGTTGGCCACGATCTACGCCGGCCGTGGCGAGACCCAGGAGGCGGAGAAGCTTTACAGAAACGTGCTCGAGATCAATCCCCGGAGCGCGGAGTCGCACTTCGGCCTCTCCCGCCTGCTCGTTCAGGGCGGCACTGAAAAGGTCGACGAGGCGATCCTCCACCTGAGGGAGGCGGTGAAGATCAATCCCCTCTTCGCGGAAGCCCACTTCTTCCTCGGCCAGCTGCTCTGCAGCCAGAAGAACGAGGTGGGAATCGCGAGGATCGAGGAAGCTGTCAGGCTGCAGCCCCGAAACGTGTCGTGGTGGGTCTTCCTCGCCACGATCTACAGGGAGGTGGGCAGAAGACCCGACGCCATCAGGGCGATCGAGACAGCCCGGAGCATGGTGCCGCCGAACGATCCCAGCCGCGGGGTCCTGGACGCCAGGCTGCAGAAGCTCCGGGAAGGGCGATAGCCTTCTCCCTGCCCCTCATTCGATCGGCGAAAGCTCTCGATTCTATCTACTTTGCAGGGCCGGCCTCTCAGCGGCTCTCGACGTTCTCCCGCTTCACGAGCCAGACCCAGCCGTGTCGTTCCGGCCGGAACGTGTTGTCGCCCACGAGGAGATCGAGGTCGCCGTCCGCATCGAAGTCCGTGGCATAGACGAGGGTCCGGGATGCCGGACCGGCCGGTTCCTCGTCCGACTTCTTCGGCTTGCCGAGCAGGACCTGTGCCGCTGCGAATGCGGGCTTGCCCTTCTCGCCCACGTTCCGGAACCAGACCACGCCGCCGTCGCCTGAGCCGCTGATCAGATCGAAGAGGCCGTCGCCGTCCCAGTCCGCCACCGCGGGGATGGCGCCTCCCCCCTTCACCTCCATGGAAGCGGAACCGGCCTTCAGGGGTGTGCTCTCCGTGGCAAAGGCCGGCTTCGCGGCGCTGCCCTCGTTGAACCGCACGAAGATCCTCCCCTCGTTCGATCCGATGACGAGGTCGAGGTCGCCGTCCTCGTCCCAGTCCACGGCCGTGGCCGAGATCCCCAGGAATTCCTTGAAGCGGCTCGTCTCCACGTTGGTCCACTTCTTCAGGTCGTAGTCCCAGTACTGGCCGACGCGCAGGATGTTCCCGGCCTTGTCGAGCAGGCGATACGGCTTGCCGTAGCTCTTGTCCTTCTTCCGGGGGATGACGTAGATGCAGCCCTCGAAGCAGCCGGTGTAGAGATCCTCGAGGCCGTCGCCGTTCATGTCCGCACCTTGCGGACGGATGCCGATGCATCACCAGTTGTTGATCTTGATCGGCTGCCCCTCCGCCTCGATGAATCCCTTGTCCTCGAAGACCGGCTTCTCATTGCTGCCCTTGTTGCGGAAGAACCGGATCTTTCCCGAGAAGCTCCCCACGAGCAGGTCCGTCTTCCCGTCCCTGTCGAAATCCATCGTGACCGGGCCGCTGTGCCCGATCTGCTTTCCCGTATCGATGCACTCGCCGCCCGCCTCAAGGCGGACCGGCTCGAGCAGCTTGATCTCGTTGCCCGCGGCAATCTGGACGGCGAAGAGCAGGCATATCAAGACAATGCTGTACTTCTTCATGATCACTCCTTGTACTCTCAAGATTTTTCTTCCGAGCTCGACTCTTCTCGCAATGCCGGATCGGGGCATCGAGCGTTTCGTTCTCACGGCGTGATGCGGATGCGGTTCCTGTAGCAGCCGGCGGCATGACCGACGCTGTCCCACCCCCTCCCGACCGATGTGCCTGCCAGGGTCACGAAGATGGCCGCCTCACCGCTCCCGTCGCCGCCAGCAAGAGAAAACTCGATGGCGTTCTCGGGCAGCCCCCATCCTGCAGTCGGTGAAAGCTGCCTGCTGGACTGGCCGGCCCAATCTTCCAGAATGATTCGGCACACGACATTGTTATCGCTCAGCACCTCGATCGTCAATGCTTCGCCCGGAGGGAGTACACCCTCGGCCAGCGTGGTGAACGGCCCCTTCTCGGCGCTGTCGGCCTCGACGACACGAAAGGCGTTCTCTGCATCGATGAAAGCGAGCCGCGCGGGCCTGTCGAAGGGATAGTCGGACCGCGTTATTTCAACGGCGCCGGGGCAGGGCGAGAAGGAGAGCGCCGGCTTCTCGATCCCCGAGAGATGGATCTCCGTAAAGGTGTTGAGGTGCGAGTAGACGGGAGAATCGAGCTGCGACAGGGCCTCGATCCTGACGGAGCCGTCCGGTGCGGACGCATCGACCTGAAGGGCGGATCGACCCGCATCGCTATAAACAACGAGAACCCTGCCCCTGTCGAGCCGCGTGCCGACCACCTGCCGCACCGGGGGGCTCTGCGCTTCCCGCGGCGCGAAGATCGTCCAGAACCGATCCGGAGAACAGCTGTCAAAGGTGAGCAGCGGGTACAGGCTGACGGCTCCGCCGGTCAGGTCGAACGAGACCGATCCGGCCGACAAACCGACCCGAACGCGGTCCGACAGGTCAACAGGCATCCCTCCATCGTCGAGAGCCGTCTCGATGGGAGGCATCAAGGAGAGATGCGGCCGCGTGCCGGGTTCGGCGCCGCGCTGCGACCAGGGCAGAAGGATGCCCAGGGCCACGCCCGCGGCGGCGAAGGGGGCGACGGCCAGCAGCGAGGCACGTCCCCCCGTCAGATACCGGAACGCGGTCACGGGCAACATGATGCCGAAGAGGCCGCTGAAAAGGGCGAGGAGCAGGAGGATCCCCGACAGGCTCTCCGGGAAAAGGCACCTGCCCGTGATTCCCGCAACAACGATGGAAATCCCGATGAAAACCGAGAGGCAGCGCGGCGCGGAGTCCTTCTTCTCGACCAGGGCGATGGCGCCGACCGTGAAGAAAACGGCGAGCGAAGGCGGAAGGACGGTGTTGACCCAGAAGCGTGGATGGGGGAAAGGAAATCCCCTCGGCATGAACTTGAACCATCCTACGGCCGCACAGGCGCCACCGACGAACAGCAAGATCAGGAAAATCCGGAAAAGCGTCCGGGAAGAGACGAGCAGCCTCTCTGACGCCGGCGAGCCGGAATGGTGCGCATTGTCACGACGATCGTTCATCTCATGCAAAGAATGAGCTCCCAGTACCCAACATCGATCCAGCGGTCGAACTTCCAGCCCACCTCCTCGAAATGGGCGACCTTCCTGAATCCCACCTTCTCGTGCAGCGCCACGCTGGCAGGATTGGGGAGAGCGATTCCGGCGATGACGGTGTGGAAACCGCGCTCCCGCAGGATCGCGATCAGCTCGCCGTAGAGCCGGCTTCCGAAACCTCGGCCCGTTGCCTCGGGAGCGAGATAGATCGAGCATTCCACCGAGTAGCGGTAGGCGCATCGGCCTTTCCATCTGCTGGCGAAGGCATAACCGACGAGTCCGCCCTCGTCCTCGCAGACCAGCCAGGGAAGGGAAGCCGTCACTTCCTCGATCCGGTCCCCCATCATCCCGGCGGAGATCGCCTCCTCCTCGAAGGTGAAGATGGAGTTCTCGATGTAGTGGTTCTGGATGCGGCAGACCGCGCCGACATCCTCCTTGCCAACAGGGCGAATCATGGCTGCTGCCTCATGGGGAATCGAAAAAGAGCAGGGACACGGAGCGGTTCTTCCATCGCCGCCTTATCCCTTCAGCAGGTGAAGCTCCTTCACCCTCCCCGAATCGAACTCGATCCCCCAGGCGGAATCGCCGATCCAGAGATAGTCCATCCCCGAGACGGACTCGCTGTAATATCGCTGATACTCGTTGGCCTCCCCCGGAGACCGCAGGTCGGGAAACCACTTCTCCATTTCCGCTCTCGACTTTCCTTTCAGGGAGTTCACGAAATCGACATTGATGAAGCGGAGGACGACAGAGGGATCGTAAGGCGCCTTGCCCTCCTTCCAGAGATTGGACTGCCTGTTCGTTCGGTGGCTGTCGTCCGATCCCGGCCCGTGGCAGTAAAGCCAGGCCAGGCCGGCGGCAGAGAGAAGCAGGACGGCAGCGCCGGCCGGCACGATCCTGTTCAATGTCGCACCTCCTGGCGGGCTGCATCGGCGTTCCTCGAGGAACAGGGCAGCCCGGGATTCAAGGCTCGCTCTCTTTCATGGGCACCAGCGTCACCGGGCCCAGCAGCCCCGACGGCGCAACCGGCCACTGCGAGGCGTCGAAGGGCCTGTAGTTGTGGTCCACGAAATTGATGTCGTGGAAGATCCTCCACTTCACCCCCCGCCTGTCGAGATCGCGGATCCGGTTGGCCGAGAGGTTGGTGACCTCGACCTCCAGCCGGTTCAGGCCGGCGACGAGGTGATCCCCCACCTTCGCGCAATAGGGAACGGACCAGAGCGCAGCGACCTCGTTGCCGTTGAGTTTCACGCGGGCGCTCTCGCGCACGTCGCCCAGATCGAGCATCCATTCATCGGCGACCTTCTCCCGCGGGAGATCGAATTCGATGGTGTAGCGTGCCGTTCCGGCAAATCGCCCGGCCTCGTCGCCGCCAAGATCTGTCCATGATTCCAGCCGGGCCGTGGTGAAGGACGCCGGCAGCACCGGTCCTCCGTCGAGAAAGACGACCTGCCAGGGTCCGGCGACGGTGATGGGCGGATCGCCGCTTTTCCGGTATGCCGGCCATTCGGGACCGGCCTCATCCACATCCCTGAACGTCCTGATGAAGCGCGTCTCCCCCGGAAGAAGCTGAAGAAAAACGGAGTTGCCCTCCCGCATCCGCGCCTTGCCGATGTCTCCCGACCGGGGATCGAGAAGAACGGCGCTCTCGAACGCCGCGCCCAGGGGGATCCAGCCGTCCACCGATTCTGCGCCCATGTTGGCAACGAAGTAGTGATGCCCCCGGCCATGGGTCCGCCGGATGAAATCGAGCCCCCTGTCCGTCATGGGCTCGCGCAGGACGCCGGCGGCAGCCAGCCGCCGGTACAGGTCGTCCTGCTCGACGGCCAACCCATCGCGCCCTCGGAGAAGCTCCTTCAGAACCGAGCGGCGCGTCTCCGGATCGAGAAAGCCCGGCACATCGGCAGGCAGGCTCTCGAGGAAAAGGACCGGCAGCCCGCTGTCGTTCAGGTCGAGCAGCTTCTTCAAGGTGGCCAGGGGCAGATGTCCCGTTCCCGGCACGAGAACGGCGCGAAAGGCCTGCGCCCTGCCGGCCAGGATCTGCCGGTCGGAGATGAAATCGAATCCATACCCCTCTGCCGCGAGCCAGGCCGCCGTCCTGCCGCAGGCGGAATCGACGAGCCACCCGGCGTGATGCACGGTGAGCTGCTGCTGCATCCCGCGGGGATTCTGCCAGATGTCGTGAACCGGCCAGTAGAGCGCCAGGTCGTTGTCGGGACTTCCGGACTGCAGGATCGACTGGCAGCGCGTGATGTACGCGTTCAGGCAGGGAGCATCGCGCCAGATCGCGTTGCGCGGGTTGTACTGCAGCGAGGCGTAGAACAGCCAACCGGGCCAGGGCGCCTCCACGGGACTGTAGCACGATCCGTGGAAGAAGATGTGGTTGATCCCGTTGAGGAAGAGCTGGTCGATCTCGGGCTTCACCTGTGACAGCGCGGCCCGGAAATGGTTGCGCACCCAGGTACAGGCCTCGGCCGCCACGAGCGGCTTGCCGGACACGTGCGCCGCCGAGGAGGCCATCCTGTTGATGAGAGGCTGCGGAAAATCGCGCCGCACGTTGTCCTCGTCGCGACGGATCCCGGGAATCCCGAAGGAGGTCGCGCCGAAGGTCTCCGTTTCCGGGATGCCGCAGGCGGCGTAGAGGTCCAGCAGGTTCGACGGCGAGCCGTGAGCCTGGTTGCGCGTGGTGCATCCCTTGCTGCCGGACCATTCGACCCAGGCCTCGAGATACTCGAGGTGAAGGTCGGCAAGGGTCTCGCGATAGTCGCACTTGATCCTCGCCGCTTTCTCCTCGTCGCCCTCGCCGAAAAGGGCGGGGAGATGGGGCCTCAGATCGTAGCCGCGGCGCTTCTCGAACTCCTCCATGAACCGGGGGCACCAGTTCCCCCTGAACTCGAAGGAGTCGTGGTACATGGCTCGCGGCAGATCGACACCTTCCCTGTCGAAGGCTCTGTCGAAATGGGCCAGGTAGGCTTTCATGGCAGCGGGCGAATAGGGATTGATCGCCCTTCCCTCGCCGCCGGGAGCGGCGCGCTTCACGTTCCTTCCCGAAAACTTCCAGGAGAGCTCGCCTTCCTCGTAGACCACGGCGGCGTCGCAGTCGTCGCCGGAAATCATCGGACCGCCGAAGGGCCAGCCGGTGCCGCTGGTCATGTCGATCCACATGCCGAGCCGGCCGGCTTCGGCCACTGCATGGCTCATCATGGCCACCCATTCCGGCGTCAGGTGCTTGATGTATCCGTCTTCGCAGCCCTTGACCCCGTAGATCGGCACGATGGTGCACCCACCCAGGCCGGCCGCCTGCAGCATCTCGAGGTTCCGGGTGATGTTCTTCCTGTCGACGGCGCTGCCCATCCACCACCAGTAGCAGCCCGGCCGGTTCTCCATCGACGGCTCGGGCCATTCGAACGCGCCCGGGGGCGGGTCGCCAGCCCCGGCATCGGACATCTGACACGATGCCAGCCCGGCGATCAGCGGCAGAAGGAACAGCAGTCGTCTCGAGAAGGTCATCTCACCTCGTCCGGATCAGAGTCAACGTACCATTGTGTTCGATCACCGCCCGCTGTCGAAGAAGGAGAGATCCCATTCGCTCGACCATTCGATCTCGAACCCTTTCCCCCTGAACCGGACGGGCAGCCAGGCATAACGCCCGTCGATGGCATTCCGGGGGCGCCACATGTCGAACATGGCGATGAAGGAGTCGCGCTTCCCCTGAACGGGGAGGATGAACGTGCTCTGGCAGCCGAAGGTCTTCTTCTCGTCGAGGCCGTTGTCCGGATTGATCCCCTTGCAGGGGTTGCCGATCTCCATCCAGGGCCCGAAGATGGAATCCGCCACGGCCGCCCTCGCGGCATTCGGCTTCCACCCCGTGCAACCCGAAGCAAGGAAGTAGTACTTCCCCCTTCTTTTGCAGAGGCACGGAGCTTCCATGTACCTTCCGATGAACACCCGCCTGTACTCGCCGCCCGGCTTCAGGTAGTCGTCGGTCAGCAGGCTGATGTGAAGCGTCTGGTTGTCCTCGGAAGCATAGAGATGATAGGCCTTGCCGTCGTCATCCTTGAAGAGAGTCATGTCCCGCGCCATGCAGTCGTCGGGACGGAAGCTCTCGATGAAGCGATAGGGGCCTGCGACGGAGTCGGCAACAGCGACGCCGCTCCTGGCAGTCATGTATTCCGTCCCCTTCAGCTCGAGGTGGAACCACATGACGAACTTGCCTGTCCCGGCGTTGTGGAGCACCTTCGGCCGCTCGAGGATGCACCCCCTGGTGATATCGCTTCCCGGGTCGTCGGAAACGCTCAGCGCGATTCCTTCGTTCTTCCAGTTGTAGAGGTCGCTGGACGAGTAGACGCGGACGCCCACATGGGCCTGGTTTCCCGCCTTCCCCTCGATCATGTGCTGTCCGAACCAGTAGTACGCGCCGTCATGAAAAAGAAATCCGCCGCCATGGGCGTTGATCGGGACTCCCTCGTCATCGAGCCACAGCTTGCCGGGCCGGAACGAACCGAGGCATCCCGCAGCCGACGAGGAGACCGCATCCTTCTCCCTCTCGCCCCAGAGGCTCTGCAGCAGGGCACCCGGAATCCGGTGAACCCGTGCCGTCGTCTTCTGGGTCTCGGTGATGTGGAGGCCGTCATCCCAGATGAAGTCCGGATAGCTGATCCGCACCTTCCCGTTCCTGTCGAAGAGCACGGCCACCGGCTCTCCCCAGTGTATGACCTTTCCCCCATCGCCGTCGTGCTCCACTCCTCCGAGCAGATAGGCGGGGTTCCGCCCCTGATAACCTGTTCCGCCGTGGTTGTGGAACCAGTAGATGTACCTCCCCGCATAGGGGCCCTCGGCGAGCCTCCTGACGAAATTGGCGGCGCGCGGGTGGTCCACCAGGTTCCCGCCCGGCCGGTAGGTCATGAACGCGGGACCGCTCCAGGTCCTGCCGTCATCGCGGGAGTAGGCGTGACAGGGGTGGCCGGCAACGGTTCGATAGGTGCAGAAGAGGCTGCCGTCGGAGAGGCTCGCGAGGTTCACCTCCTCGGCGATCGCTCCTTCCGGCGATCTGAGGCCGATGTCGCCCTCGGGAAGGGTGTCCCAATCGAGCTTCGCCGGATCGCGTTCCGTCTCGATGTTGGCGCACCGGAGAAACCACGACTCGCTGACGGCGATGAAACCCTTTCCGAGCCTGCCGACCTTCGAGAACCCGAGAAACAGCGCTCCCTTGTGCCGGATCGGCTTCCCCACTCCCCAGAAGAACCGCACCTTGCCCTGGTATGGATTCTTCCGATCGACCTCTGTTTCCCGCACCGGGATGAACCATCGTTTCCGCGACCAGGTCAGCCCGCCGTCATCGGAGAACTTGACGGCGTACTCGCCGAGCGTGTCGACGCGGCGCCTGCTGTACTCGTCGTCGGCGATCACCGATCGTTTATCTGCGGCGTTGTAGGTGTAGAACACGTAGACGCGGCCGTACTCCGTCAGATAGGGCATGACCCACGACGCTTCCGGGCCGTCGGCCGGTTCGATGTCGACGAGAGGGCCCCACGACCTGCCGCGATCCCGGCTGCGGCACGAGACGACATGCTGTCCCTTCTGGCCTTCATGACCCTTGCCCGTCGTCATGGTGCAGAGCCAGGTGCCGTCGGCGAGCTTCAGCACGTAGGGCTGGTCGCAGTAGCCTTCCGACGGAATCTCGCTGCCCGTGGCGATGTCCACGGCCGGCGGCGCCTGGCCGGCCGCATCGGCGATGTCGTCGCCTCTCGCGGGAAACGCCGTTATCAGGGTGAGCAGCAGCATCTGTGCAAGGCAAGGATATCTCATCGTATCTTCTTCCTCTGCAGGGCGCCGATACGAGGCTGCCGATGAGTTGTCGACGCCGGCGATGCGCCGTCAGCCAAGGCGCTCGATCTCGCCATGTCGAAAACAGTCCGTGACGTGGTCGTTCACCATGCCAACCGCCTGCATGAAGGCATAGCAGATCGTCGACCCGACGAAGCTGAATCCGCGCCTCTTCAGGTCCTTGCCCATCGCGTCGGAGATCCCGGTTTGCACCGGGATCCCGGCCAGCGTTCGCCACCGGTTCTGCAGCGGCTTGCCGTCCACGTAGCGCCAGAGGAACGCATCGAGGGATCCGAATTCCTCTCCGATCGCCAGGGCGGCCCGCGCGTTCTTGACGGCCGATTCGATCTTGAGCCGGTTGCGCACGATGCCTGGGTCGCCGAGCAGGCGCTCCACGTCGCGTTCCGTGTACCTGGCGATGCGCTCGCTTTCGAAGGAATGAAAGGCCTTCCGGTAGTTCTCCCGCTTCTTCAGGATCGTCAGCCAGCTCAGCCCGGCCTGCGCTCCCTCGAGGATCAGGAACTCGAAGAGGAGGCGGTCGTCATGAACGGGGACGCCCCATTCTTCGTCATGATAACTCATGTACAGCGGGTCGCTGCCGCACCATCCGCATCTGGGCTTCATCTCATCCTTCCCGGTGTTCTCCGGCTCGGGATCAAAACGGAGCTCAGCCTAGTGAAGGAGGAGGCCCCTTGTCAATGGGGCATCGGGGGCGCTCCCCCGGCATACCCTCCGAACCGCGCTATCCCTTTTTCCTGGTGTACACCGTTTCAACGCCTTTCGCCTCTTTTCCATCGGGCAGCACGTTGTACGCGGTGATCGTGAGATGATCCCTGTCCTTCAACTCGAACACGGTCCTCCAGCCCCAGGGAGGCTGACCGGCCCCGACATCATACTTGCCGAAGACGGAAAAACCCTTTTCCGTTCCGTCGCCCTCGGAGAACAGGATCGCGGAGCTCATGTGGAAATCATCGATCCACGAGATCTGGAACTTCCTGTTCACCGCGTTGAAGGCGATCGTCTCCTCGCCGCTTCGGGGCTTCCCCTGCATCTCTCCCGCATAGGTATGGCGCAGGATGCGGCCGCCGAGAACGAGCTTGAACTCGCCCTTCACCTTCGACTCGTCGGCCAGCTGGCCGGGTCGGAACCAGGTGCGGCACGTGCCCTCCCAGGAACCGACGAGGGATTCGAGGAACGCCTGCGGCTTGGGCGTCTTCTCCTGGTCCGGTTTCGCTTGATCTTCGGAGGCGTCCTGCGCCGAAGACGCGATCATCAGTGCGAAGAAGATGCTGACCGCAACGGCGAGCAGTTTCAATGCGTCCATGGTCCACCGTCCTTTTCCGTGGAGATTCTCATGATCGGTAAATCGTATTCTCCAGGATCAAGCGTCGCCGGCAAGGCTCGAGTGGATCGAATCACGAATCCCCTTCGAAGGCGGCCATCACCTCCACGCCGACGAGGTCCGCGACGAGCCGACCCTTCCTGGTCAGGAAGAGGTCGCCGCCGGCCCTCCTCTCCAGCAGCCCCTCGGATGCCAGGTCGTTCCAGAGCGGATCGAGAAAGGAAAGATCGATCTCCCCGAACCGCTCCTGCAGTCGCGCGGGATCGACGCCGCGGCTCATGCGAAGCCCGAACACCACGGCATCCTCGATCAGCAGCCGCGCATCGAGACGCACCTCGTCCTCCCTGGCCGGCCGGCCTCGAGCCGGGCCGTCGAGCCAGAGCTCGAAATCGGCAGGATTGGCGTAGCGCATCCCCCCGTACTGCGAGGCGGCCGAGGGGCCGATCCCGATCCACTGAAACATCTTCCAGGTGTTCATGTTGTGACGGCACTCGAAGCCGGGGATCGCGAAGTTGGAGATCTCGTACTGCTCGAAGCCGGCCTCCTCCAGGAGGTCCCACGCCCTCAGATAGAGGTCCGCTTCCCTGTCGCTCCCCTCTCCGGACCGTCCGCCCGCACCTTTCTTCACGAGCCGGGCGCCCTCCTCGTAGGTGAGGCAGTAGGCGGAGATATGCTCGGGCTCGAGCGCGATCGCCTGTTCGAGGTCCCGTTTCAGCTCGTCCGACCTCTGCCCCGGAAAGGCGAAGATCATGTCCAGGTTCACGTTCTCGAAGCCGGCCTCCCTGACGACCTTCAGAGCCTCGCGAGCCCGGTGCGGCGCGTGGGAGCGCCCGAGCCGGCGGAGCATCGCCTCGTCGAAGCTCTGCACGCCAATGGAAATCCGGGTGACCCCGAGCTCCCGCAATACGCGCATCTTGTCCGCCTTGATCGTCGACGGCGCCATCTCCACCGTCCACTCCCCGGGAGGCTCATCGAGACCGTCAAGCACGATCCGGCCCAGGACAGCCTGATCCTTCGCCGAAAGCAGCCCCGGCGTGCCGCCGCCGAAAAAGACCGTATCCACCTTGCCGGCATGGGGATAGAGAGCCATCTCCCTGGCCGCGCCGTCGAGGAATGCCGTCACGTCGCCGCGCGACGGCCTGAACTGGTAGAAGGCACAGAAATCGCACGTTCTCGTGCAGAACGGCACGTGGCAGTAGAGCCCCAGGGGATCGGTCGAAAAGGGAAGGATCACGGTTTCATCCCGCCTGTCTCATTGCATTGTTTGAAAACAACGATATAGTACCCAAACTGCCGCTGTTTTTGGATAGGACGAAAAACCGAAGGTCAACAGGCCGCAAGAAAAGGATTCCCGGATTCCGGTGTCGACCAAGCAGATCAGAAACTTCAGCATCATCGCCCACATCGATCACGGGAAGTCGACCCTGGCCGACAGGCTCCTCGAGCTGACCGGCGCGATCGAGAAGCGGGATTTCAGGAACCAGGTTCTCGACAAGATGGACCTGGAACAGGAGCGCGGCATCACCATCAAGGCCCAGACGGTGCGTCTCGAGTACCGCGCCCGCGACGGGGAGCTCTACCAGCTCAACCTGATCGACACGCCCGGCCACGTCGATTTCCGGTACGAGGTCTCGCGAAGCCTGGCCGCCTGCGAGGGGGCGCTCCTCGTGGTGGACGCCACCCAGGGCGTCGAGGCCCAGACCCTGGCCAACGTCTACATGGCCCTGGACAACGACCTGGAGATCATTCCCGTTCTCAACAAGATCGACAGGCAGAGCGCCGATCCCGAGAGGGTGAAGGACGAGATCGAGGAAATCATCGGCATCGACGCCTCCGAGGCGCTCTGCATCAGCGCGAAAACAGGCCAGGGCACGCCCGACGTCCTGGAAGCGATCGTCCGGCAGATCCCGCCCCCCCGCTCGGGCAGCGACGACGCCCCGCTCGCGGCCCTGGTCTACGACTCGTGGTTCGACTCCTACCTCGGAGCCGTCGTGCAGGTCCGCCTGATCGACGGATCCCTCGAGCCGGGAGACAGGATCCGCTTCCTCTCCACCGACAGGGTGCTCGAGGTCTACAAGCTCGGGGTCTTCACGCCGAAGGACCGCACCGTGCCCGCGCTGAGGCGCGGCGAGGTCGGCTACTTCTCCGCCGCGATCAAGGACCTGAAGCAGGTCAGGATCGGGGACACGGTGACCCACGCTCGATCGGAGCACGTGAAACCCTATCCCGGATTCAAGGAGGCGAAGCCGATGGTCTTCGGCGGGCTTTTCCCCGTTTCGGCCGATGACTACGAGGACCTGCACCGAGCCATGGAGAAGCTCAGCCTGAACGACCCCTCTTTCTCCTTCGAGGCGGAGGTCTCTGCGGCCCTCGGCTTCGGGTTTCGATGCGGCTACCTCGGCCTCCTCCACATGGAGATCATCCAGGAGCGGATCGAGCGGGAGTTCGAGCTCGACCTCATCACCACGGCCCCCTCCGTGGTGTTCAGGATCCAGTGCAAGGACGGGCGGGAAATCTACATCGACAACCCGGTGCGCCTCCCCGCGGCGAACGAGATCGAGCAGATCGAGGAGCTCAGGGTTCTGGCCACACTCCACTGCCCCAAGCAGTACGTGGGCGCCGTCCTGAAGCTCTGCGAGGAGCGGCGCGGCAAGCAGAAGAGCCTCTCCTTCCATGCCGGCACCCGCGCCGTGATCGTCTACGACCTCCCCTTCAACGAGATCGTCCTCGATTTCCACGACAGGCTGAAGAGCCTGACCCAGGGATACGCGTCCTTCGACTACGAACCCAGTGGCTACGAGCCGGCCGACATGGTGAGGCTCGACATCCGGATCAACCAGGAGAACGTGGATGCCCTCTCCACAATCATCCACCGGAGCCAGGCCTATCGCCGGGGCCGGAAGCTGACGGAGAAGCTGAAGAAGCTGATCGACCGCCAGCTCTACAGCGTGGCGATCCAGGCGGCGATCGGAAACAAGATCATCGCGCGGACCACGGTGAGCGCCCTCCGGAAAGACGTGATCGCCAAGTGCTACGGCGGCGACATCACGCGGAAGCGCAAGCTCCTCGAGAAGCAGAGGAAGGGAAAGAAGCGGATGAAGCAGGTCGGGAAGGTCTCGATCTCCCAGGACGCCTTCCTTGCCGTGCTGAAGATGGAAGACGGCTAGCAGGCGATCCGGTATACTGTTCTCGTTCCCACATTTCTCCCTGGGCCCGGTGGGACGCCATGGCCGCAGGAACGAAAACCATTCTCATTCCCTTCCTGCTGTTCGCTCTTCATTGGGCATCGGATGCCCGAACGATCCACGTGCCGATCGACGCCCCGACGATCCAGGACGCCATCGACCCACGACTGCCTGATCACGAACAACTACAGAGCCTACTGTTCCGGCGGCTCCTCGCCTGTGATCGACTACAACTGCTTCCACGGCTGCGGCTACGAGAGCTGCACCCCCGGCCCGAACGACATCTCGTCGAACCCTCTCTTCGTCGATCCGACCGGGGAGGACTGCCGGCTCCAGACGGCGGAACAGCAGGTTTTCAGCGATCTTGTCGTCACATCGATCCTCTAGCACCCCATTGAGGACGTCGGGGATCTGTGGTTTAATGCAGCCCGGTAAGCCTGAACAGAATTCCGATCTCATTGGAGTCCAGAATGAACCGCCCCGAAAAAACTCTGTTTTCAATTGCTGCCCTCCTCCTGCTGGCTGCCGGCCTCCTCTGCCCGCCGGCCTTCGCCCAGTGGGATCCCTACAACGGGGAATGGGGCAAGGAGGATTCGGGATACCTCCGCGTGATGACCTGGAACGTGAAAGACGGGATCTGCTCCACGAACACCAAGCAGGAGGGATACAACAACTGGACCGGCCTCGTGGTGATCGTGGCCGCCCTGAAGCCCGATGTGCTGATCATCCAGGAGGCGGGTGACAACGATGGAAACGGAACGGGATACAATAGCGATTCCGTCTCCACGCTCCTCACCGTGTTCAACCTCTTTCTCAACGGCGGATACGATCCTTACAACGGCAACATCCCTGTCACGGCCTACGTGCAGAAATACGCCCCCGGCTATTCCCTGCCCTACATCTTCGTGAGCAGCGAAACGGACGGCTACAACAGGAACGTGATCGCCAGCCGGTACCCCTTCCTCGATCTCAACGGGGATACGAAGAGCCAGCTGAGCGACATGCCCTACGTCAACTCCGACCAGTGGGCGCCGGGCGGTGACGGCGGCATCCGCGGCTTCCAGCTCGCCGAGATCAATCTGCCTGACGGTGAATACCTGAAGAACCTGGTGATCGGCAACAGCCATCTCAAGGCCGGCAGCTCGAGCTCCGACAAGGCCGACCGCCTCGAGGCGGCCCAGAACTCGGCCTACCTGGTCGAGTACTGGTTCAATGGGGCAGGCACCGGCTCACCGGACCCGAACAACAAGATCAACGACTATCCCCCGGCCACCTCGATCCTCGATCCGGACACCCCCTTCATCTGGGGCGGCGACTGGAACGAGGACGAGTTCTCGAACGGCAGGGACGGTCCGGCCCTCTGGATGGTGCGGGCCCAGTCGACGCAGAACGACGGAACGGACCGGGACAGGACCGACGCCCTGTACGACACTGCCCTTGAGCCGATCTCCGGCCAGCGGGGCACATTCGGTTCGAACAGCAAGTACGACTACCTGGCTCACCAGGACAGCATCGCCGCTGAGCAGCTCTCCTTCATCTTCTATTCGGGCAACCTCTCGTCAGGCCAGATCCCTGCCGAGGTGCAGAACTTCCCGACCCCGAGCCAGGCCTCGAGCACTGCGTCGGACCACAGGCCGGTGATCGCCGACTACGAGCTGCCCAGGGTGTCGACGTCCTTCACCCTCAGCGTCAGCCCGACGCCGCTGATGGCCGGCCAGAACGGGACCTTCGAGCTCGTGGGCGGCCAACCGAACACGGCGGCCTACCTGATCTACAGCCTTTCCGGCATCGGAAGCACCTGGGTACCGCAGCTGAATGTGACTCTCGGAATCAGGAATCCCGTGCTCGGCCGGTCCGGCACCACCGATTCCCAGGGAGCCATCGACTGGATCGTCCCGATTCCCAGCGCCGGCGCCGGCCGCAACATCTGGTTCCAGGCGGCGCAGCAGGGAGAAGCATCGAACGTCGTGGGCACATCGATGCAGTAGACTGCATCGGGATGCAGTAGAGAAGGCTGCATAGGAATGCAGTGGAGAAGGCTGCATAGGAATGCAGTGGACTGCATCGGCGATCGCTGCAACCACCCGAACATTCGTTCCCGAATGGCTTCCGGCGCGGCCTGCCAGGGCTGCTAGTCGAGCTTCACCGCCACGGTGACGATGCCGTCTTCCTTCAAGAGAACGCGACCCGGGACCGGAATCCCTCCCTGCTCCGCGGCCGAGACGATAAATCCGTATCGACCGGGAACCAGGTCGCGAACCTCGGCGATACCCCTTTCATCGGTGATGAGGTGGGACGCCATGGCCATGGAGATCATGACGGGCGTATCAACGGGATCGAGAAGGGCGACCTCCCTGTTCGGGACAGGAGTTCCGTCCCCCGTCGTGATCAGGAGATCGAAGCCCGATCTTTTTCCCCTGAATGGGATCTCCAGGGAAAGGCTGCCTTCTCCCTGAGGGACGGTCAGCTCGGCGTAGGCCTCGGACCGCTTCCCCCATTCCATCATCACGGCGGCGAAGGCGTACCGGCCGGGAACGAGCCCCTCGACACGGAACGCCCCGTCCTGCCCGGCGTCCACGATTTCCCAGCCCATCGAGCCGCCGCGCTTCCCGAAGGGATCGAAGCGCCGGACGGCAGGAAGATCGTTGCGCATGCAGACAACCTGCACGCTTTGCGGCCGGCATCCCGGAAGCAGGACGACACGCCCCTCGAGGAGCGCGCCTTTCTGTGGGGGTTCCGGCCGGCATTCCACGACATCATCCCCGGTCAGGTCGGCCTGCACCGTATCGAAGCGGAACGTCCCCGTCTGCACCAGCAGGGTGCACGATTCCGATCGGGGACGAACGAACTGCCATCGGCTCCCGTCCCGGCGAAAGGACGGCGAGAGGAACTCTTCGGGCAGCAGCGCCTCGCCCTGCTCGATCTCGCCGGAATGGCGCCCGGCATCATCTCCCAGAATCCAGATCCCCGACACGGGAGGGGTGGAGGCCGCCACCATCAGGGGAGGTGTTTCACCCAGGACGATCGGCAGATCGATCTCCCGGGCCTTCGAATCCACAAGCTGCGGAAGGACGCCCTCCACCGGGGCGAAGCCGGGCTTGACCGCCCGGTACCTGACGGCGAGCGACAGGTTGTACGGCACGAGTAGAGAAGCCGTCCCGTTCTCATCGGTCAGTGCATTCATGGTGGGGAACAGGAGCTCCGTCCTGGGCACGGGACGGTCCTGCCGATCCGTCACCCGGCAGGCGACCCTCACCTTGCGGAACGGTGTGACGATCAGGCTGCGCTCCTCGCCGGCGGACAGGGTCACACCGTCCAGGGGCTGTTCCCGCAGGAAGTCACGCTCCCCCTCCGCCGGTCCGGCGGCGGGAAAGAAGAGGGCGGCCCTCGCTTCGAGGGGAATCCCGGCCGGAACGACGAGTCGCGCCCTCCCGGCACCGTCGGTCACTGCCGCTGCGGCGAAGGCGGTGGAAATCCGCTCGGTGTACATCCTCCGGCGCACCGACACGGAGGACTCCATCACCTGGATCCTGTAACCGGCCACGGCACCCCCCCTGGTGTTCAGGAACTCCACCTCCAGGGAGGCCGTGGGCCGCAGGATCACGTCCAGGGAGCCATGCTCGCCTCGGACCGGATCGAAGGACGTGTATCGCCATTCGGAAAAGATGTACCCCTCGCAGAACGCCCCCACCTCGAAAGCCTGCGGCGAGTTGACCTCGATCTCGAAGGCGCCGCCCGCCTTGGACACCGTCCGGCCCGCCAGGCCGGGATCGGGCGAGATTCTTCTCTCGAACTCGCGGATCCCGCCGGGGCCTGCCGGCAGAGGCGGCGGATTCCGGGCCGTGCCCCTTGCGGGAGGCCGGCGGTAGATGTAGACCGTGGCGCCCTGGATCGGCTTCCCCGACGGATCCTTCACGTGACCGGATAGCCTGAATGACGGCTGCACCGAGAGAGCGATCTCCCTCGCCTCGTCCCCATCGCCGGCGAGGTCGATCTCCGTCGGTTCAAGGCAGAACTCGCTGCGAACGGCGGCTCTCACCGGCCGATCGAAGGTGAACTCCGCCCGCCCGCTGTTGTCCGTCCAGGTCTCCTGGACCGAAACATCGCGCTTCCCCTTGCCCTGCTGCAGAAGAAGGGCGATCCGCACCGACGGCAGCGGCTCGTCGGTCTCCCCGTTCCTGACATCGACACGCACGGTCACCCCGTCTCTCGCGGCAGGCGTGGCGGCAGGCCGGGGAGTTGTCAAAGCCGCCGGTTCCTCGCCGGGTTCCTTTCCGCAGCCGGAAAAGAAGAACAGGAGCATCAGGAAGACGAAGGAAAAACGTCCGAAGAGTACCGAAGGATATTGGAATGAGAGATTCAATGCCCTTTCCTCGCGCAGAAACGGATTTGAGTTGAACGGCCCGATGCCGCAGCTACACTACTCTGCCATGCTGCATCCAAAGACAAAAGTCAATGTCCTTTTTCTCTGCACCGGAAACTCCTGCCGGAGCCAGATCGCCGAGGCCCTCACGAGGCATCTGAAGTCCGACCTGATCGAGTGCTGGTCCGCCGGTACGGAGCCGAAGGGCGTCAACCCGATGGCCATCCAGGTCCTCGAGGAGGACGGGATCGACACGTCGTCCCTGAGGTCCAAGGAGATCGCCGAGGTGACCCACATCCCCTTCGATTACGTTGTCACCCTCTGCAGCTCGGCAGCCGACAGGTGCCCCGCCTTTCCGGGAGACGTGAAAACGGTTCACGTGGGCTTCGAGGATCCCGACGCGGCCGAAGGAAGCGACGAGATCCGGCTCCAGGTTTTCCGCCATGTGCGGGACGGGATTCGCGAGTACGTGGAGAGCCTTCCAGTGGATCTGGAGCATTACCTGGAAGACGAGTGAAGCCCGGGCAGCCTCATTGCCTCATGTACGTCCCCATGTACTCGGCCTCCGCCTTGATCCGCCCCTTCATCGCCTTCTCGAAATCGGCCTTGCCGGCTCCCGGCTCCAGGTCGAGCTTCCCGTCCAGGGCATAGAGCTTGAAATAGTAGCGATGCCTGTTCCCACGCGGCGGTTTCGGTCCGCGGTATCCCGTGTTGCCGAAATCGTTGGTTCCCTGCAAGACTCCATCGGGCAGCCGCTCGAAGGGAGAGATCCCCTCGGCGAGCTCCTCCCTGTCCGGAGGAAGGTTGTAGATCAGCCAGTGGACGAAGATCCCTGACGGCGCATCGGGATCCTCGCAGATGAGTGCCAGGCTCCCCGTCCCCTCCGGAACACCGGTGATCCGCAGCGGCGGGGAGAGATCCTTGTCGTCGGCCGTGTGGAACGCCGGAATGGGCGCACCATTCTCGAACGCCGGGCTCGAGATGGCGAGAGGGCCCTTTCCCCCTTCCGCTCCGTCATTGGAACCGGTTCCGCACGAGCAGCCGATCGCGGCAACGACAGCGCACAGCAAGTTGAACAAACCCCTGGAACGGGATCGTCTCATCATTCTTCCTCCGGAATCGAGTTTCATGTCACGAGCCGCCGAACCAGGCCTCGACCCGGCCTCCTATCAGGTGCGTGACTCCGATGACAAGACCTGTGATCACGAAATGCTCGATCACGACCCGCAGGGTCGATGACGAGCTCTCGCGCGCAATGTAACAGCTGAACACGCCGATGAGAAGGAATCCCCAGATCACGCTCACGAGGATGGCGGCCTGCAGATCGAAGAGGAGGAGCGGGACCACGAACGATCCGGCCACGACGAACTTTGCCGCCAGCGTGGCCAGGGTCGCTTCCCAGATCTCCTTTTCCGTGTGCTTGCCCTCGGACTCCTCGGAGATGTGAATCCCCATGGCGTCGGAGAGCGAATCGGCCAGCGCAATGACAATGACGCCGCCGAGCACCGCAAGCCTCGAGTTGGTGCTCGAGTAGAGGCCGACGACGAGCCCCAGGGTGGTGATCACTCCCGAGGTCAATCCGAAACCGATTCCGGTTTTCCAGGCATGACGCATCTTTTACTCCTCCTTCTCCCGGTTCTCCCGCGGGAGCAGGTTGCGGATCATCTCGATCGCCTCCTCCGGCTCATGAACGTGGAACAGCTGATCCGGCCAGCGGGACGGATCGAGCGCCCCGCCGGGTGAGAATCCCAGGAGCACGACCTTCTTCTCGTACTTGAGAGCCAGTGCGATCTCGGACAGGGTGCCCGCTCCGCCGGGGCAGGCCACGACAACGTCGCTCGAGAGCACGTTGATCACGTTCCTTGCCGATCCCATGCCGGTGAGAACGGCGATGTCGAGCGATTGGGAGACGCCTCTCATCGAGTCGCCCGGAACGATCCCGATCACGAGACCGCCCTTCCCACGGGCGCCTGCCGACGCCGCCTCCATGATCCCCGTATCGCGCCCGCCGTTGAGAAGCGCCCAGCCTTCCCCGGCGATCCTGCCTCCCAGGCTGCGCGCCGCTTCGAGATCCCGTTCGACGGCGCTGCCGCCTCCCATGACACCGATCACGGTTCGTCTCATGGCTCCTCCTCGTCGATCCGGAATCACGTCAAGGACTCACTACCATCGCGGCTCCCGTATCCGCTTCTAATGGCACGGAGCCGCCGTTCCATCAAGGTCGTTTATCCATTAATAATCTATTTAATCAGAGATCCGCAAGATTCCACAGCATGATACAATGCAACTCGATAGAAGATCGATCACCTGAATATCGTTAGCCGAAAAAACGCCGAAAACTCGAACATCCACAGAAGAAGTACCGGCTCCCCGTTGCGGGTGGAGCCTTGTCGTGAAGTTACACGTATCATCTTTGGAGGAAAAAATGAGAAAAGCAACGGCATTCGGGGCAGCCCTGGCCTTGCTCCTCGTGAGCATCGGCACGCTGCGTGCAGACGCCCCCGAGCTCGCGGGCGGCGTCTACATCATGGACGGAAACATCCCGCTCGAAGTGGACAGGCACTCCTCCCCCAGCGTGGTGGACTGGAACAACGACGGAGCCAAGGACCTGGTGATCGGCCAGTACGGATACGGGTACGTCCAGCTCTATCTCAACCAGGGAACGGATCTCAATCCGCTCTTCAACGGCGGCGGCTACATCTACTCCGGCGGGTCGCCGATCATGGCCAACTACGGGTGATGCGTCGGCGCGACTCCACGAGTAGTGGACTGGGACAACGACGGAAGAAAGGACCTGATCACCGGCGGTCGCGACGGCTATGTTCGAATCTACCTCAACACCGGAACGGATGCTGATCCTGCTTTCAGCGGCTACACCAACCTCCAGGTGGGCGTCACGAGCTGGGACGCAGGCTACACTTCCACGCCTTACATCGTCGACTGGAACAACGACGGAAAGAAGGATGTGATCTGCGGAGAGGACTCGGGCAGGATCTGGCTTCTCATCAACGTGGGCACCGATGCCTCCCCGATCTTCTCAGGCGCCAGCTACATCCTCAACGGCGCAACGACGCTCGACGTGGGAAGCCGCTGCAGCCCCGTGGCCGCGGACTGGAACAACGACGGGAAGAAGGACCTTGTCGTGGGTGAATACTCCGGAACGGTCTACTACTTCGAGAACATCGGGACCGATGCCGCACCGGCCTTCAACGGTTCCGTTCTCCTCCAGGCCGGCGGCGCCGTTCTCGACGTCGAGTACTATGCCCGGATCGACGTTGTCGACTGGGACAACGACGGCGTCCTCGACCTGATGAGCGGCAACAGGAACTACTCGGCAAGCCCCACGGGCGGGATCTGGTTCTTCCACGCCCTGGGCCCTCTTTCCCTGGACCATAACAGCCTGTCAATCAGCTGGGGCGGCACGATCGAATTCTCCATCGATGCCGGCGCCGCCAGTGCCGGCAGGGACTACTTCCTCCTGGGCACGGCTTCGGGCACGGAACCGGGAACACTGCTGCCCGGCGGCGCCACCTTGCCGCTGAACCGGGATCCCGTGTTCAACTACATCCGGGCGAACTACAACAATGCTATGCTGAGCAACTTCCGGGGCACGCTCGACGCTTCGGGAGAAGCTGCGGCCACCCTGAGCGTGCCGTTCGTATCCTTTCCCGTGGGTACGATCCTGCACTTCGCCTACACGCTGGAAAGGCCCTTCGACTACCAGTCCAACGCCGCGGCCGTTGAGATAACCTACTGATCGACGAAACACCTCCGCACGGGACCGATTCCATTGTTTCGGTCCCGTGCGGCGCGTTCGGATCATTCGCGACTTCCTCCCCTCCGGCAGGGACCGGGTCAGGCCGCCTCCGGCCCCGCGATTCAAAGTCCTCTCTTTTTTCCTTTTATGAACCGTCCGCTTCGGTTTTCATTCTTATCCAGAAAGCAATGAGGGAACGGCAGGCAATCTACTCTTGGGAGGATGCAGTGTATGGAATTTCTTAAGCGGCTCTGCGAGGCGGACGGTATTTCCGGAAGGGAGGGCGCGGTCCGCCGGATCATTCGCGACGAGATGACCGGTATGGTCGACGACATCACCGTCGACGCCATGGGCAGCATCATCTGTTTAAAGAAAGGCGCACCCGCCGCGGCGAGGAAGAAGAAACAGCCGGCCAGGAAGGTCATGCTATCCGGGCACATCGACGAGATCGGCTTCATCGTCAACCACGTCGAGGATGACGGCTGGATCCGGATCCTGCCGATCGGCGGATGGGATCCTCGAAACCTGCTCTCCCAGCGAGTCATGGTGCACACCGTCAGCGGCAAGTCGATACGGGGAGTGATCGGCACCCAGCCGATCCACATCCTGCCCAAGGAGAAGGCCGGCGCGAAGCTGGAAATCCAGGATCTCTTCATCGACCTCGGCCTGCCGGGAAAGAAGGTGAAGAAGCTCGTCCAGATGGGCGACTGGGTCACCATGGACCGCGGATTCGTGGAGGTGGGCGACTGCTACGTTTCGAAGGCCTTCGACGACCGCGTGGGCGCCTACGTGATCTTCGAGGCGCTCAAGGCCGCCCGTTCCCATGAGGCGGACATCTATGCCGTGGGAACGGTCCAGGAGGAAGTGGGGCTCAGGGGCGCCTCCACCGCGGCCTTCGGCATCGACCCCGACATCGCCGTGGCAGTAGACATCACCCTGGCCTGCGACATCCCCGGCGCAGCGGCCCAGAAGAGGATCACCTCCCTCGGCGAAGGCGTGGCGATCAAGATCATGGATGCCTCTCTGATCTGCAATCCCGGGCTCGTTGAGTTCTTCACCAGCCTGGCCAAGAAGAACAGGATCAAGCACCAGATGGAGATCCTCCCCCGGGGCGGCACGGACGCCGGCGCCATGCAGCGGGCCCGCACCGGCTGCCCGGCGATCACGATCTCGATACCCACGCGATACGGGCACAGCCCCGTCGAGATGATCCACAAGAGCGACCTGAAAGCTGCCGTGCGGCTCCTGACGCGGTTTATCGAAACGGCACACACGGGCAACTTCATGCCGGAGTAAGGTGATCGATCGAGAAGCCAGACAGATTGGCCCGAACGGTACCGCCGCGGAAGAACCGTCCCGGTCCAGGGGCAGGACTGCGCTCCTGGTCGTCTTTCTCCTGGCCCTGGCCCTGCGCCTGCTGCACCTCTGGTTCTCGGCCGAATCGAGCCCCTTCTACTGCGCCTTCAACGTGGACGACTTGCTCTACCACGAGTGGGCGAACCGCATCGCCGAAGGCGAGCTGACGGAGGGAAAGGTCTTCTTCCTCGCGCCAGGATTCCCCTACTTTCTCGGCTGCCTCTACACGGTATTCGGCCCCGAGCCGCTCCCGGTGATCCTTGTACAGATCGCGCTCTCGTCCCTCACCTGCTGCTTCGTCGCGGCGGCGGGCCGCATGCTGTTCGGTTCCCTGGCAGGCTTTCTGGCCGGGATGACGGCCGCGCTCTACGGACCGTTCATCCTCTTCTCCGAGGTCCTCCTCTCCGAGACCCTGCACCTCTTTCTGGCCCTCGGCGCTCTCGTCCTTTTCCTGAAAAGCCGCAGGAGCGGCAGCCTCCCTCTCTGGATCGCCTGCGGTCTCGTCTGCGGAATGGCCACGGTAACCCGCAGCTACTTCCTCCTGGCCGATCTCCTTCTCGCTGCCTGGATCGTTCTCGGAGATGGCAGGCTGAAGAGCGCGGGCATGATCCGGTCGGCCGCCTTCCTCGCGGGCGTCGGCGCCGTGGTGGCCCTCCCTGCTCTCCACAACCTGACCGAGGCCGACGACCTCGTTCTGATCAACTCATCGGGAGGGCACAACTTCTTCATGGGAAACCACGAGGGAGCCAATGGACGCTATCATGTCCCCCCCGGCCTCTTCACGGTGGACGAGGTCAGGACGCCCCGCGCCATGGAGGAGTCTTTCCGCAAGCAGGCTGAAAAGGAGGCGTGTCGCCTCCTGAAGCCCTCCGAGATCTCGGACTTCTATTTCGACAAGGGGATCGACTACATCAAGTCCGAGCCCGGCGGCTGGACAGCCCTCCTTTTTCACAAGCTGAAGCTCGTGCTGATGTCGCACGAGTATCCGGGCGACCGCAACTACTACCAGGTCCAGCGGTTCTCTCCCCTCCTGCGCTTCACGCCGGGACGCTTCCCCGTGGTCCTGGCTCTGGCCCTTGTGGGGCTCTTCGCGATTCGCCGGCAGCTGACGGCGGCCGCCCCCCTGCTCATCATCGGCGCCGTCGCATTCGCCGTCCTGATCGGATTCTATGTCACCGATCGATTCCGCCTCGCTCTCGTCCCCACGCTGATCATCCTGTCCGGCGCCGGCCTGACCTGGCTCTGGCAGGTTGCCGCGGCAAGGCGGACGATCGCCGCGGGAGTCGGCCTTGCCGCCTTCGCGGTCCTTTTTACCGGCTCGCTCCTCCTCTCGAGCGGGGAGGTCGAGGAGAGCTACATGTCGTTCCACAACCTGGGCGAGAAGTTCTATCGCAAGGGCCGCTTCGAGGAGGCCGCCGCCGCCTTCGAGTCATCGCTGGAGAGGGAGCCCCGGTTCATCGCAGCGCGGAAGAACCTGGCCCTCACCCTGGAAAAGCTGCCCGGGCGCAGGAACGATCTCGTCAGGGAGTGGCAGACCGTCCACCGCCTGGCAGTGGAACAGGAGAGAACGCGCATCATGTGGGAGGCGGACGCGAAGCTCCGTCAGTTCGGCGCAACGCCGGAGAGGGGGCCGGGCTTGCCACCCGGTCGGTGAGCGGCGGGAATTCGGCGAGGCGGATCGCGGCGAGGCTATCCGTTGCCGCCCGAGGCGGTGGGGCTGAACGTCGAATTCCAGACCAGAAGGTCGTCTCTCGAGCAGTTGAGGTGCCGGGCAACCACAACGCACTTCACCCGGAAGATGTAGAAGATCTCACGCTCCTGGTTGTGGAGGGTCTTGAAGTTGCCCTGCCCCTTGGAGATCACCAGGTCCGCCTCGTGGAAGAGTTCCTGGAATTCCTTCGAGCAGAGGTCCAGGATCGTGCCGGGCGCGTCGGATCCGTTCTCGATCACCATGATCTCGTCGGTCAGGCCGGCGAAACGGGCGTCGGTCTCCGTGGCGTCGTTCATCGCGGGCCCGCCCTTGACGGCATAGATGACCTTGTCCCGCGGCAGCTCCTCGATCAGGAGCCGGTCGAAGACCGTCTCACCGGCATTGTCGCCCAGGTAGAGGATCGTCTCTGCCGACTGGATCTTCTCCCCGAGCAGGTCGATGTGATCGCACCGCAGCGGGCTGTTCAGCACGTTCTCGATCTTGTTGAAGAACACGACGTTGTCGATCTTGCCGTTGAAGATGTAGTCGATGGAGCTGCCGGCCAGGGCCATGCGAACGGCCGTCTCGAAGGATTTTCCCGATTCCTGGATGGTGAGCTTCAGCTCGGGGTAGGCTCTCAGGGCGAGATCGGTGTAGAAGCTCTTCGCATTGCGGTAGGGATCATCCTCACCGGTATATTCCTTGAGAAACTTGTGGATCTCGTGGGTGACATGGGCAGATGTCTGATCGAAGGAAACCTCGGAGGCCATCTGCAGGATCTTCCGCGACACGAGCTCCTTCTCCGAATCCTCCATACCGACCAGCTCGCAGGTCTGGAATGCCTTTTGGATGATGCAGGAGATGCAGTCGAGGGAAATCTTCAATTTACGGCCCTTTCCAGGATCTGTCTCTTTCTCTTCGAGTAAACAAGTCGTGCATTCTAACATGCCCTTGATATCCCACGCAACAGAAGACGGCACTCTTTTCCACCCCACCCCGTGAACTGAGGAGACCCCTCTGGATCCCCGATAACATTATTAATTGCCAATAAATGAATTACGCCAATGCCCTTGAATGAGAGAGATCTCTGTCTTTTCCAGGAACACCCCAGCCGGCAATGGACCGGTAATTGGTTTTCGGAAATCGGGGCTGAAATCTTGATGCTCTGCGGCGAGGGTGCTATTGCTTCCTCCCGATCACGTTCCACTCTCGAATTCTGCTGCAGAACCCAAAAAAAAGGACCGGGACCCTCGAAACGAGGCCCCGGCCCTTGTTGATCGCGGCAAAGACTCAGCTGATCACGTTGTGCTTCTTGCCGATCTTCGTGAAGGCGGCAATCGCCTTGTCGAGGTGCTCCCGATTGTGGCCGGCCGAGATCTGGACGCGGATGCGGGCATGGCCCTTCGGCACGACGGGATAGAAGAAGCCGATCACGTAGATCCCTTCGTCCAGCAGGTCGTTGGCGAACTCCTGGGCCAGCTTGGCGTCGTTCTCGAACTTGCCGAACATGATCGGGACGATCGCGTGGACGCCGGGCACGATGTCGAAGCCCGCCTCGGTCATCTTCTCGCGGAAGTACAGAGTGTTCTCCTCGAGGCGGTCGCGCAGCTCGGTGCTCTCGGTGAGAAGATCCATCACCTGGATCGTGCCGCCCACCACAGCTGGGGCCACCGTGTTGGAGAAGAGGTAGGGACGGCTCTTCTGGCGCAGCCACTCGATCATCTCCTTCCGGCCCGAGGTGCAGCCGCCCGAGGCGCCGCCGAGAGCCTTGCCGAAGGTGGTGGTGATCAGGTCGACGCGGCCCATGACCCCGCAGTGCTCGTGGGTTCCGCGGCCGGTCTTGCCCATGAACCCGGTGGAGTGGCTGTCGTCGACCATGACCAGGGCATCGTACTTCTCAGCCAGATCGCAGATCTCGTCGAGCTTGGCGATGTCGCCGTCCATGGAGAAAACGCCGTCGGTGCAGACGAGGCGGTACTTGCAGCTTGCTGCTTCCTTGAGGCAGCGCTCGAGCCCCTTGAGCATCTTGCCCTGGAAATCGATCTCCTCGTCACCCATCACGCCGTGGGCATAGACCCAGCGCTGGGCCTTGCAGAGGCGCACGCCGTCGATGATCGAGGCGTGGTTCAGCTGGTCGCAGATGATGGCGCAGTCCTTGTCAAGGAAGGGCTCGAACACGCCGCCGTTGGCGTCGAAGCAGGCGGCGTAGAGGATCGTGTCCTCCATACCGAGGAAATCGGAGACCTTCTTCTCCAGCTCCTTGTGGATCTCCTGCGTGCCGCAGATGAAGCGGACGGAGCTCATTCCGTAGCCGTACTCGTCGAGGGTCTTGTGCGCCGCATCGATGAGCTTCGGATGGCTCGAGAGACCGAGATAGTTGTTGGCACAGAAGTTAAGAACTTCCTGACCGCCCTTCACCTTGATCTCGGCGCCCTGCTCCGAAACGATGATCCGTTCCTGCTTGAAAAGCCCCGCGTCGCGCGTGGCCTGCAGATCCCTGATGAGGTCTTCCTTGATCTTGCCATACATGAGAAATCCTCCCTGGCGATAACACTAGTTATATCAATAAGATAGAAATACAATACCAGACAGTTCCTTCTTGTTCTGAAAGAAAGGTCGAGAAAGTTAGATTTTAATGGAAGCTATGCCTTCGAATCAAGCCCATGATACGATTCCCTGAAGGAGGAATTTCCATGGAAGCACGGCACGGCACCCTGGAATTGATCATCGGGACGATGTTCAGCGGCAAGAGCACCGAGCTGATCCGCCGGATCAACCGCTACGAAATCGCGGGCCGCAATGTCCAGCTCTTCAAGCCGGCGCTGGACGACCGGTACGGGCGCAGCCACATCGCGTCCCACGACGGATTGAAGCGCCACGTGGAGTACGTGTCCTCTGCCAAGGAGATCCTCGACATCCTCGACGACGCCACGCGGGTCGTGGGAATCGACGAGGTCCAGTTCTTCTCGAGCGACGTGATCGACATCTGCGAGGGCATGGCCAACACGGGCCGCATCGTCGTCGCCTCGGGGCTTCTCAAGGACTTTCGCGATGACTACTTCGCATTCAGGGACGGGCAGCGGGACATGTCCCATTTCGTCCGGGCGGCGGATTACATGATCTACCTTAAGGCGATCTGCACCTTCGAATCGAACGGCGAGATCTGCGGGCGGGAGGCCACGCGCGTCCAGCGCTTCATCGACGGAAAGGTGGCGCCCAGCGACTCGCCGATCATCGTGGTGGGAGGCAAGGAATCGTACGCGCCGCGATGCCGCGAACACTTCTCCACCTACTCGGAAAAGGCGAGGCGGACGCGCACCTTGCCGCTCTTTCCCGAGGAAAAAGAGAGGAGGGGGATCTGAGCCGGCCCGCCCGGACCCTGAGCCGCCTGCTTCAGGCTTTACAGATGAAACACTGGCAAAGATACTACTCACTCGAGCTGGCGATCCTGGTTCTGCTTGCACCGTTGTGCCGAGCAGAGGCAACGGCAACCGACAAACCCCTCTTTTCCTTCGTGCAGATGACGGACACGCACTGCCTGACCACCACCATCAGTTCCGGAAGGCCGCCTGAGAATCCATTCTCGAAAATCGCTCACCTGAAAGCCAACCACTGGAAGGATCTGGCCAATTCGTTCCCGATACTCGAACAGACGGTCAAGTATATCAACAATGAAATCAAACCTGATTTTCTGATCCATACAGGAGACATCACTGAAAACGGCGACCTGGACGACTTGCGAAGAAGCAGAACGATACTCGGAAAATTGAAGTGCCCGTACTACGCCTGCCAGGGCGATCACGATGTGCGCAAAACCGGTGGTGTTTACAATTACGTCAAAGTATTCAAGAAGAGATGCTTGTCTTTCGACGTGAATGAATGGCACTTTGTCATGATGGGGATTTATCCGGATGAGATGGAGCTGAAGTGGCTGGAGAAAGACCTCTCCCGAAACAGAAAAAAGCACGTGGTTTTCTTCACGCATCGCTTGGTGGAGGCTGATCTCCTGACAATGACGGCGTTTGCATCGGCCGGCATACCATGCCTCATGCCCGAGGCCGAGAGGGTCAGAAAAATTCTGGGAGCGCACGGCAACGTTGTCATGGTCTTATCCGGCCATGTGCACATGAATCTCAATATGATATCCGTTCGAAAAGGGATGAGAGACACATGCTTTCTCTCGACAGATGCCCTGGCGGAGCGCCCCCATCAGATCAAACTGTTCAAGGTATATGGTGATCACGTCGAGGTTGTTCTTTTTACAGGCCTGACCGTCGCAAATATCAAACAGGGGCAGTGGTCTTTCAGGACTGTCAGCGCCTCCGATTTCCTGAAGCACGCCCTGGTGAAGTAGGCTGATCGGCAGCCCGATGCGATTCTATGTTCTGCCAAGATGCGGCTTTCAGGACGGATATATTTGCCGCAAGTATCCTCAGTAAATATTGATCTCCTCGCTTAGAAGCACGAAGACGCCTTTTTCCTCGTCCCACCGGACCGCGGGCCTGGCCTTGCGCCACCAGTACTCGAAGGTGAAAAGATCCCTCTTGCCGTCCGTTCCCTCGTAATGCTTCTCGATCTGGGCCGCGAGGAACTCGCCGCAGAGGGCCCGCCACTGCCTTCCCTTTCGCGGTTTCACACCGCGATGCTCGTTCAGGAGGGACCAGTAGACGGCCTCCGGGTGGCCGGTATGAAGAAGAGCTTCCACCAGTTCGGGGATCGCGTCCTGTTCCAGCAGGTTCCTGTAGAAGAAGAGGATCTCCCTGTCGAGGGAGCTCGCGACGAGCCGGTCAAAAAGCCCTCGATCCTGCTTCTCCCGGAGCATCTTCTCCCTCAGGGCGACGGATGTCTCGAGCGTGTCGCGAGGGACGCCGCTGATCCAGAATCCCACCTTTCCCGCCCAGTCCCTGGTCTCGAACGGCTTGGACTCGTTCGAGAGATAATCCCATCCCAGGGGTGAATCGCCCGCCCCGTCGCCGCTCACGCACTGGAGCAGCCCGGCCGGCAGCCTGCCGTAGTAGTTGTCCGGATTGCCGTACCGGACCATCTCGCCGCTGGCCCGGCTGCAGTCGACGGGAAACCAGCCGAGCCCGTTGAGGAAGACCTCGCTCCACCTGTGGAAAACGGCGTCCTCCGTGACGGCCGGATCGTACTTCGTCTCCCGTCCCGACTTGAGCACGACCCCGCCCGTGTAGCGCGCCGGAATCCCGGCAGCGCGGCAAAGCGCCATGAAGGCGAAGTTGTATTCCGAGCACGACCCTGATCTCCGTTCCAGGACGACCGGGGCCGGATCCCACACATCGTCCCTCTCGTAACGGATATTGCGGATCAGGTGCTCGAAGATGCGGCGCACGGTCTCCTGCTCGCCCGCGGAATCCGCGGCGAGCTCCCGCGCCAGGGCGCTCACCTCCTGCGACGCCAGGAGGTACCGTTCGCCGTCACGGAGAAAGATCTCCCTCTCCTGGCGGGGCAGCCTGGCCTCGGGATTCCTCCCCTGGCCGGGATCGCAGACGAGGCAAGAGATCTCCACCTCGGCGATCCAGCCGTGAGCCACAACGTCGCCGGGAGGAACATCCCTGTCCAGGTAGAAGGCGATCCTGTTGCCGTACTCGTCCGCCGCCACCCTCTCGAGGGTTGGATCGGGAAACACATGGAGGATCTTCTGCCGTGCATTGCTCCGGGGAAGGGCGACGAACATCTCCATGTCGGCAGGCGAGTCGCCGGCATTGACGAGCCTGTGCTCGTAGCGGACGATTCGATGAAGGGTGAACACCTTCCGCGACTCGTCGCCGCCCTCTTCCGCGAACAAGGGAGAGGCTGCTTGGAGGAAAGGAACCAGAAAAAGCACGACCAGGAGAGAGGGCACGGTCTTCCGCCGCTCCCGTACACCGCAGATGATGCGGGACGAACGGTTCGATCTCATCAGGCACCTCGGCATTCTATGAATCGGATCAGGGGGTCAAAACAGCGTCGGGCTAGTTTATCCCCGGTGCCCCATGGATTTCGAGAGGAAAGATGCGATTCGTCCCGGACCGGCGCGAAAGGCTACGAAATCTGCTTCGCCCTGCAGCGCAGGAGATCCTTTTCCAGGCAGATCACGTTCCAGCCGTCGCCATCGCGTGTATAGGTCACCCGGTCGACGCAGTTCTCGATGATGAAGCAGCCGAAGCCGCCGTCGCGCGATCCGTCGAAGGATGGAAGCGGCACTTTCTGCGGATCGAAACCGGCGCCCAGGTGGCAGAGCCTGATGGAGACCTTGCCCGAGTGGGAGACCTCGGCATCGATCCGTATCGGCCGATCGGTCCGGCCGTCGTAGGCGTGCCGCATGACGTTGCTGGCCGATTCGATGAAGGCCAGCTCGAGCCGGATCCCCGCCTCCTCGTCCCTGGCCGTCGACGGCACGTCGCTCCAGAACCGCCAGAAGAACTCCCGGACCTTCGACAGTTCCGCCAGGTCGCTCGATATCACGAGATTGACGGTGCGCCGCTCGATCAGGGTCGATCCCATCGGCACCTGCACGGCGATGCAGGTGAGATCGTCGGCAAAGGTCTCGGAACCGGCATAGGCGATCACCTCTTTCCTGACCTTGTCCGTGAGGTCGTCAGGATGCATCCCGGCGTTCTTCTGCAGGAACTCGATGAGGCGATGCTCGCCGTAGAGCTCGCCCGATTCCTTCTGCGCTTCGATGACCCCGTCGGAGTAGAAGAGAAAGACGTCCCCCGGCTCGAAGGAATCCTCGAGGTGCTTGTACGTCTCTTCCCTGGCAAAGCCGAGAGGCATGTTCCAGCCTTCCAGGCTCCGGCACTCGCCGGTGCGGCTCAGGAGGTGGAGCGTTCTCGGGTGGCCGCAGTCCACGATCACGACCTTGTTGTTTTCCAGGTCGAAGCGGGCGTAGCAGAGCGTGAGGAAACTCTCGAGCTTCATCAGCCTGTCCGCCATGGCTTCGTGCACGCTCGAGATCACCTCGCGGGGCTCGGGAAGGCGGCGGCCGGCCTTGGCGGCGATCAGGTGGCTCATGGCGCTGAGGAAGTTGTTCTTCATGGCTGCGCCGATCAGGGCCGCCGGGATCCCCTTGCCCATCACGTCGCCCACGACGAGATCGAGGCAGCGGTCGTTGTGCTTGAAGAAGGTGTAGAAGTCGCCGTCGATCGTCCGCGACGGGATGCTGATGGCCGACACCTCGAGATCCGGGAAATCGCGGGGCGGCTCTCCGAACAGGAGGGATTTCTGGATCCTGGAACCGATCTCAGTCTCCTGCTCGCGCGCCTGCTCCAGCTCCTTCTCCATCAGGCGGCGCTTGGTGATGTCCTCGACCACGGCCACGGCGAAACTCTGCGAGTCGCTGCTCTCGGTCTCTTTTCTTGCCGTGATCGGCCTGAACTGGATGCGGAAGAAACGGCCGAGAACCGTATCCTCCATCTCGAAGTCGATGGGCCTTTCCTCTTCCAGCTCCCCTGTCACCCGTTTCCAGAGATCCGTGAAATAGCAGTTCGGTTCGGAGCAGTCGGGATGAAAAATGCTGTGAAAATCGAGCCCCTTCACGTCGATCACGCGGTGAAGCCCCCACTGCTCCACCGCAAGGTTGGTGCGGATCACTTCCCCGGTCCGGCCGAGGAGACAGACGAGCTGGGGAAGGGCATCGGCCGTGGACTCCCACTCGCGCTTGGCCCGCTGCACGCCGTCGAGGCTCCGGATCAGCGCCTTGCGCGCCCGCACCTTCTCCGTCACGTCGCGAAAGACGAGAACGGAGCCGCGGATCCCGCCGTCCTGGTCCTTGATCGGGGCGGCCGAATCGTCGACAGGAATGTCCTTGCCGTTTCTCTGCTTGAGAATCATGTCCTCGGGAAGCTCGACGATATCCTGCTCTACCAGGGACCGCCGCACCGGGCTCTCCCTGACCTTTTTGGTTTCCTCGTCGACGACCTGGAAGACCTGGTCGATGTCGACGCCCCGAGCCTGGTCGATGGTCCAGCCGGTCAGCCTCTCCGCCTCGGGATTCATGAATGTGACGGCCGCGGCGTTGTCCGTTGAGATGACGGCATCGCCGATGCTCGACAGCGTGACCTTCAGCCAGTCCGCCTGCTTCCTCAGATTCTCCTCCGCGCGCTTGCGCAGCTTGCGCAGCTCGACGCGCTCAGAGGCGATCGACAGGCGGACATCGAGAAGCTTGAAGCTGATCGGCTTGGTCAAGTAGTCGTCGGCTCCGGCTTCCAGCACCTCTCTCAGGTGCTCGGGCTGATCGCGCCCCGTGACCACCAGGATCACGCTGATGTCGCCATGGGGCAGTTCCCGCATCCGGCGGCAGAGGGTCAATCCGTCCACGTCCGGCATCAGCCAGTCCAGCAGAACGAGGGGATAGTACTCCTTGCGGTAGGCTTCCCATGCCTCCTCGGCTTTGAGAAACGCCTTGACCTCATGCCCCCTGGACTTCACCGCTCTCTCGAGCATTCGAAGCGTGAGCGGATCATCATCCACGATCAACGTTTTCATGACCTGCAGTACCCCTTATCCGTCATGGATCGCTGCCGGAGCCTGACCGAGACCGCGCGAGATACGGCGGAACCGGTGCGATCCTCTCTTTATGTCCTCCATTGCCAGCACCAGCTGCAATGAGATATCTCATCGGAATCCCCTGCCGTTAACTTGACAGCCAATGGCCCCTGCACCCGGCGTTCGTTCTTTTTCAGAAAATGGAATCCAGAAAACGGTCGATAATTCCGATTTTTAGCTTGTCGCTGGATTTGTTGACGACCCTGTTGCATGCGGAAAACCATCACGTGCAGTCAATTCTATCGATTTCGAACGATCTGAACGAGCTCTCCAAGGTCAGAGCCTTCCTGCGGAGATTCTGCAACGAGACCGCTCTGGACCGCCTGGATGAAAGCGTGCTCAATGAACTGGAGCTTGCGGCCAACGAAGCCGTGGCGAATGCGATCCGTCATGGGGTCAGCAGCAGCGACGAGGAGATACGGATCGAGGCATTCTTCGAGGAGGGCAGGATCGAGATCCGTATCACCTACCAGGGAGTTCCCTTCGACAGGAACGCGGTGCCGGAACCGGACTTCGACGGTTCGAGGAACGGCGGATTCGGCCTCTACATCATGGAAAGCATCATGGACGAGGTCTCGCACACCTGCGAGGAGAGCGGAACGAGCAGAATCGACCTCATGAAACAGATACGTTGTCTCTCTTGATAAGGGGAAAACAAGATGAACCTGTGCATCGAAAAGTACAACGACGTGACGGTGGTGGTCCTACCCGGAGAATCGCTGGACGCAGCCAACAGCAAGGAGTTCAAGAACGACATGGGCTTGCTGCTCGAGGAGAACAAGAAGCTCGTGGTCGACATGAGCGAGATGCGCTTCGTCGACAGCTCGGGCTGCGGCGCCCTGCTCTCCTGCCTGCGCCAGCTGAATGCCGACGGCGGCGATCTCAAGCTTTGCAGCGTCTCGAAACCTGTCCGGGCGCTCTTCGAGCTGATCCGCATGCACCGTATCTTCGACATCTACAACACGCGTGAGGAAGCGCTCACTGCCTTCGAGGGCTGATCGGAATCAGCCGCGCTGATCGGAATCAGCCGAAATAAGGCCAGAGCAGGTAGAAACCACCCGGGGGAAGCCATGAATCCCATAGCCGAAAGAGTGGCAGTATGCGGAACGCCATTCGACGTGGTGGACCTCGACGGGACGATCGAGAGGATCGAGTCGTGGATCGAGATGTTCAGGAAGGACGGCGTTCCCAGATACATCACCACACCGAACGTCGACTTCCTGACGAACATCATCCGGTTCTGCTCGTTCCGCACGAAGCACCCCGAGCTCCACTCCGTCTATCGCGAGAGCGACCTCTCGATCGCCGACGGGATGCCGGTAGTGCTGGCTGCCAGGCTGCTCGGCGCCCCCCTGCCGGGACGCGTTGCCGGCTCGGACCTGGTGCCCGAGCTCGTCAGGAGAACGAAGGGTCTCGGCGTCTACCTGCTCGGCAGTGACGAAGAGACCCTTGCCAGGGTCTCCGACCTCTTCATCGACATGAATCCCTCGATCAGGATCAGCGGGAAATCGTCGCCCTTCATCCATATCAAGGGAAAGAACCTGCTCCGATTTCCCGAGGACGACGAGCCGATCATCAGGGACATCAACGCCTGCCGGCCCGACGTCCTGCTGATCGGCCTCGGCAATCCCAAGCAGGAGCTCTGGTTCCGCCGCATCCGCCATCGACTCGAGGTGCCAGTCTCCATCGGCATCGGCGGGACGTTCAACTTCGTAACCGGCAGGGTCAAGAGGGCTCCCCGCTGGATGCAGAAGACGGGGACGGAGTGGATCTACAGGATCCTCGCCGAACCGCGGCGCCTCTGGCTGCGCTACTCGCGCGGCGCGGTCATCTTCGGCCATGCCTTCGTTTTTTCCATCCTGGCCGACAGGATGAACCGCCTCTGGCACAGGATCGCGCGATTCGGCCGGGCCGACCCGGCGCCGCATCTGGAAAAGCGGGGGAACGTCGGCATCCTCCACGCCTCCTCCGCCCTGAGAAGGTCTAACGCAGCCGGGCACGGGGACCTGGTCTTCCGGGAGGCTCATGATCTGGACCATCTCGTCCTCGACCTCGGCGACACGCGATACAGCGATGCCGCCGGGCTCGGCTTCATCCTGGCTCTCGAGAAATGGGCTCGCGATGCCGGCATGCCGTTCAGGCTGAGCGGTGTTTCCGGGAGGCTGAAGGGCCTGATGGTCGCAATGAGGATCCACGCACACCTGGAGCCGCTGATTTCGAGAGACGTGGAAGCGGCCGTCGGTCTGCTCGAAGACAAGGATGCGGGCAGGAAGGTCGACTGCCGCACCGAGGAGAAGAACGGCTCCCTGGTCGTCGACCTGAAGGGCGAGCTCACCGATCTCACGGCTCCTGCCATCGACCTGGATGCGATCCAGCCCGCGCAGAGCGTGGAGAATCTGGTGCTCGATCTCGAGGACCTGAACTTCATGGACAGCACGGGCCTGCAGAGGATCATGAGATTGAAGGACCGGCTGGCTCCCTCGAATCACCTGGTGAAGATCAAGAAGAAGGGGGAGATCAAGAGCATGCTCGATGAGGCGGAGCTCGATTCCGAGCTGAAGACGGCCCTGTGCCGGTAATGCTGATTCCGATCAGCTCGGCTGATTCCGATCAGCTCGGCTGATTCCGATCAGCTCCCGGTCTTCAGCTCCCGATCTTGGTCCTTCCCGTTCTCACCCACTGATCGACCCCCTTGTCCCGTTTCATGAGCCGGTAGACCGACATCTTCCAGACGATGAAGAACGGTGCGTGGAGGAGTGCCAGGTAGATCCGGATCGGCGACCTGTTGAGGACGAGCCCGACGAGGACATAGAAGCCCTGCATTCCCAGCGAGATCCCGCAGAGCGCCGGCAGCGGCCACCCAGCCAGATCGTTGAGGAAGAGCGAAAGTGCGGCAAGGCCTAGAACGACGGTGGCGGCCACCATCTTGGTCAGAGGGGGAATGAGCAGATCGACGGCCAGGTCGAGGCAGCGGATGCTGCGGCGCTTGATCCCCTGCCAGAGGAGGAGCGAGAACCACTCCCGCACCATGGCCTGCCTTCCGCCTTCCCACCTGATTCTCTGCGTGGTGGATTCCTTCTCCCCTGCCGCCATCTGAGCCCGGACCTTGGCGCGCGGCGCGAAATCGACGGCGATCCCCTCGAGGCAGAGGTTGAATCCGTACTCCATGTCCTCGACCACCGAGAAGGCGTTCCACCCAAACCGATCGACCACCTCGCGTGAGAAGCACATCCCGTTCCCCTTCAGGCCGACGGAAAGTCCGAAGTGCGAGCGTGCCAGGGGTCTCACCAGATGAACGGCGCAGAGGGCGGTATACATCAGGGCGGTGCGCCAGTTCTCTTCCGGATTGAGAACGTCGTAATGGGCCTGCACGGCCTGCGCGCCCTTTTCCATCGCGGCATCCATCTCCCTCAGGAAGTTGTCGGACACGAGGCTGTCCGCGTCGAGCACCACGAAGGCGTCGTATCGGGGCTCCTGCTCGAGGAGACGCTTGAAGGCGTAGTCCAGGGCATACCCCTTCCCGCGGCGCTCGCTGTCCTCCCTCTCCACGACGTCGGCTCCCGCGTCGAGGGCGCGGCGGGCCGTGTCGTCGCTGCAGTTGTCTGCCACGACCACCACATCGAAGAGATCGGCCGGGTAGTCGACGCCCTGCACGCCCTTCACCACGTTCTCGATGTTGAGGGCCTCGTCATGGGCCGGGATCACCACGGCAAAGCGTGTCCGGCCGCCCCCTCTTTTCCCTTTCCGGAACGAGGCGGCCACTGAGGCGAGGGTGAGCCCGAAAAGATAGAGGCTCACGCCTGCGAACAGGAACGCAAAGAGAAACAGAATCGCAACGAGGATATCCATCAAAATCATGAAACTGATCCCACTACTGCGGGCTCCCTCTCGATGCTCTTCGTGTCATCGCTTTCCTCGGGATCGAAACACTTGATCACCTTTGCGGGCACGCCTCCGGCCAGGCAGTTCGGAGGGATCGACTTGGTCACCACGCTCCCCGCGCCGATCACCGAGTTGTCGCCGATCGTCACGCCCTTGAGCACCACCACCCGCACGCCAAGCCAGACGTTCTTCCCAAAGATGATCGGCTTCGACTCGGAAGCCTCGGACAGGTTGCCCACCCGGTGGTAGTCGTTATCCATGATCACGGCATACTGGGCGATCTGGGTGCCCGATCCGATCCTCACCAGGTTGTGAGCCGATATGGAAGCACCGTAGTTGATGAAGACGCCGTCGCCGATCTCGAGACGCCCCTCGGGGTGGCTCACGAGCTCCGACTGCACGATGTGGGAGAAGATGATCCCCCTGTCCCCCATATCCATCCAGCCCATGTTGATCACGCGCGGTTTTCCCGTTATGCGCGGTCTCTTTCCCAGACGGCTGAATTTCCTCAGACGATACCTGGCCTCGATAACGCCCCAGGCCTTCCTGAAGAGACTGATGGGCGAATTTCCCTTCAGCAGTCCGGCACCCATGCTTCTTTCACTCAACTTTCAAACCTCCACTACGATATGGCGTATCGTGTCGACGAAATGATCGAGGCTCCTGTCGTTCTCGATGGCCTCCCGGCCGTCACGGCCCATCGCGGCGAGCCTGTCCCTGTCCGAAAGGGCGTCCGCGATGGCGTCCCGAAGCGAGGCCGGATCGCCCTGCTTCACCGTCATGACGCCGGGGCAGTCCCGGATCGAATCCTCGATCCCCTTTGTCCGGCTCACCAGCACCGGCGTCTCCGTGGCCAGGGCCTCGAAGATCGATGTCACTCCTGCGGGAGAGTCCACGTCCAACAAAGGCACAACGGCCAGGGCCGAGGAGAGGTAGAGATCGCGCAGCTCCTCGTAGGACAGCCCGGACAGGAGCTGCACGTTGGACGGGATCTCCTGTGATGTCAGGAGGTCGCGCCTCCTCGACCAGGGCGACGAACCCACGATCGACGCACGGACATCCTGCCCCCTGACAGCCTCGATCAGCGTGGGATAATCGCGCAGCTCGCGCCCCACGGAGACGATCCCCTCCCGGGGCAGCGCTTCCCTCTCCGGCGGCTTGAAGAAGGTGTGGTCGCAGTGGAACTGGATGCGGTGCAGCCGGCTCTCGTCGAAACCGAGCCACTTCTCGGCGAACAGGGTTTGCTCGGAGGTGTAGGCGATGAGGCCGTCGACGCTCTTCTTGAGCCCCAGGGCGCGGAAGATCCACTTCTTCTTCCCGGCCGAGAGCTTGTGGCTGATCATCACGTGCGAGGGGCGCCTCTGGCGAAAACGCAGGAGAAAGGCGAGGGCCATGCCCACGTTCTCCGCCGTGGTGAAGCAGGAGTCGGCCTTCTGCCGATAGCCCATGAACGCCAGGGCGACGTTGCGGCCGAGGAGTCGGCGCACCAGCTTGACGGTGAGCGCCGTGGCGCTGTCCACGTCGGAATAGCTGATGATCTCCGCATCGAGCGCCTTGGCTATCTCGAGAAAGTCGACGCGGGGCTGGCCGCCCAGGTCGAACTCGTCCTTGATCCGTTCCGCATCTGCAGTGACGAGCAGGATTCTATTCACGACTGCGGTCCTCCAGCAGATCCAGGTAGGCCTCTTTCAACTTCTCGGCGTTCTTGTTCGAATCGTACCGCCGCACGGCCTCTTCCCGTGCCTTCCGGCCCAGGTCCTCTCTCATGCCTCTCTCGGCCACGAGCGGAGCAAGCGCATCGGCAAGGCCCATGAAGTCGGAAGGAGGAACGATGATACCCGAAGGCCCCACGACCTCGGGGATCGATCCGCTCTGGGCCGCAACGACGGGCAGGCCGCTCGCCATCGCCTCGGGCAGCACGTAGCCGAACTGCTCGAACCAGCCGCGTCGCGCGCAGCTGGCCAGCACGAAGATATCGGCGGCGCGGTAGACATCCGGTATCTCGTTGTAATCGAAGCGGCGGATGAAGACATCGTCCCGGAGGCCGAGCCGCGAGATGATCGAGTCGAGTTCCTTCTTCTCCGGGCCCGAGCCGGCCAGGATCAGCCTCATCTTCCGCCCCGAGAGCAGGGGGTTCATCTTCATGCGCTGGAAGGCGTGCACGATATCGTGGATCCCCTTCTCCCACCTGAGGGCAGCCACGCTGACGATCACGACCTCGTCGGCGCCGATGCCGAGCTTCCGCCGGATCGGGCTCTCCCCGTCCTTCGGCCGGAACTGCTCCACATCGATCCCCACGGGCAGGACCTTGATCCGCGCCGGATCGGCGCCCTCGAGGATCAGGCACTCCTTCGCCCTGTCGGTCATGGGCACGAGGAGATCGGCCTCGCGGAGCACCTCGTACTTCATCTCCCTTTTCTTCCTGAACCGCTCAGCCGCGAAGGGCCTGTTCTCCCAGACGGTCACCACGAGCTTCGAGCCGTAGCGCCGCTTCGCCAGGAGCCCTTGATAGGAGAAGGCGTTGAACGTCTCCATGGTGTGCACGATGTCGAAGCCGGCCAGCTTCTTCACCAGGCCGAGGTGCAGGTAGTCGAGCCCGCATGTGGCCTGGAGAAAGAGGTTGAAGTAGAAGCCCAGCTTGGGCGATACCCAGGTGACCGGCTCGTCGATCGAGAGGACCCTCTGCCACGGCACCTTGATCAGATCGAGGGAGAAGCGGTTGATCCGCAGGGCGAAGGCCTCGAGATCGATCTCGGCGAGCATCTTCTCGTAGGTCTGCATCTCGAACTGCGAGAAATAGGCCCCCCGCAGCAGGGCCACCCTCGGGTTCTTCAGACCGCGGCTTTTGCCTTGATCTGCGCCACGACTTTCGCAGGCTCCCCGCCCACCACCGTGTTCGGCGCCACGTCCTTCGTCACGATCGAGCCGGCTGCCACGATCGCCCCCTCTCCTATCGTCACACCTTTCAGGATGATGCTGCGACAACCTATGCATGCGTTATCTCCGATCACAACGGGTTTATTCTTCATCGGCCTGTCCCCGATGGGATGCAGGTCCGTGTCCATGATGAGCACGTCCCAGCCGATCGTGCAGTTCCGGCCGATCCGGACGTTCTTCCACGCGATGACCTCCACGCCCCTGTGGAGGCAGCTCCCCTCGCCGATGGTCAAGACGCCGCCCTTGTTGACCCAGAGTCTGGTGCCCGGATGAAGGACGATGTTCTCCACGTGAATCTCGCCGCCCTCGTTTTTGATCGCCGGGCGCGGAGATCCCGGCTCCAGGATCACGTCTCCCGCAGTGGCGAACCGTTTCTTCATCCGACGGATGTTCAGAAAGCCGATCATGCAGCCCCTCCTTTCATCTCCTCCGCCGCCGCGTGGGCATGGAGCTCCCGGGCCGGCCGCCTGGCCACGATCTCTCCGGGCTTCACATGGCCCTGAACCACCGATCCGGCGGCCACCACGGCGCCGTCGCCGATCGTCGAGCCCCCGAGTATCACGACCCTCGATCCGATCCAGGCGTTCCTGCCGATCGATACGGGCCGGGTCCGGCCCGGGCCTCCCCTCTCGCCGAAGCCGTCGGTGTCGGTGATGATCACGTCCCAGGAAATCATGCCTCCTTCTCCGATGGAGATCTCCTTCTCGGCATAGAGGAAGCTGTTCCGGTTGATGTAGGTTCCGTCGCCCACGGTGATGCGGCCGCCGTTGCGGCAGACCATGGCGACTCCGGGATAGAGAGCCACGTCGGCCACCCTGATCTCGCCGTTCCTCTTCTCGATCCGCGGCATCGGCGGACCGCGCAGCCACGCCACGGCGCCGGCTTCGGTGAAGCGCCGACGCAGGAAGGAGCCGAGCAGGTAGGAGACGGGCGAGTAGACCCTCCCCCTGGCGAACCTTTCCCTGTAGACAGCCAGAGTTCCTCTCACGTCACGACCTCCCTTGCCGCGGCCGCATGCAGCGTCTCCTCGAATCGGGCGCCGATCACATCCCACGCGAAATGCTCTTCCACGAAGCGCCGTCCCGCCGCCGCCATCCGGGCCGCCTCCTTCCTGTTCCGGAGAAGCTCGATCACGGCAGCGGCAAAATCCTCGGGATCATCGGCGAGACGGATGTTCCGTCCATGGGTGACAGGAATCCCCTCTGATCCCAGCCTCGTGGACACGACGGGATCGCCGTCCGCCTCAGGGAGACCGAGGATACGACGATAGAGCGGAACGCCTTCATCGGATGCCGAACGTCGGTGAAGGAGGACGACAAGTGCAAGAACACGAGCCTTCAGGAGAACCGCACCGACGAAGGAGCGGAGAGCATCGACCTCGGGAAGCGGTCGCGGGACTACAGCCCTCCGGAATGCAGGGGAACCATGGACACTTTCCTGCCCGAGGGAGCCCGCCGCGGCAGGGAGTACATTCTCGTGGACGAGTGGGGACCATACGACTTCAGGAAGCCGAAGGTCTGGCCCGCCTCGATCACCGCGGGAAACGAGGGCCGGTTCTTCATCTACGGGGAGGGGGGAAAATTCGAGATCCGCAACGTGCCTGACGGCCTGTCCGTCTCGCCCCTGAAGGGAACGATTCCGGCAACGGTCGTCGTGAAAGCGGCGAGACCGGGGCTGCACCGCTTCCACCTGGGAGTCGAGACCGGCGGGGAGAGGCTCGCCGCATCGGGCACGCTGCTCTCCACGGAGTGGGAGGTGAAGTTCTATCAGTGGGACCGGGAGAAGGATCCGCGCACCGATCCACAATCATGGAAGGAACTGATCCGGACGGAGCCGAAGGAAGCTCGCGTCCTGGATGCGATCGCCTTCAACTGGGGAGGGGCGGCGCCCGGCGGCACCCTTCGTGCCGACCATTTCGGCACCGTGGCGGAAACGAACCTCGTTCTTCCGGCAGGCACCTTCGAGATCACCACGCTCTCGGACGATGGAATCAGGGTCTGGATCGATGGAAAGCTGGTGATCGACAACTGGACCTGGCATCCCCCCACCGAGGACAGAGCCGTTGTTACGTTGAAGAAGGGCGCCCACCCGGTCCGGATCGAGCACTTCGAGATCGACGGCTGGGCCGCACTTTCGTTCTCCTTGAGGCAGGTCGGCGAGAAGTGAGCCGTCACGGTCCGGAAGAGGAGGCCGCAGCCTCGTCAAAGGAGAGCAGCGTTACCTTCCCGCTGTAACCGGAGATCAGGATCTCGTCGCTCTTCGAGCGGCTGTCCAGCGCGGCCGCCTCGAGCCAGTGCCCCTTGTCCGAGTCGCGGAAGATGATCTCCGACGAGAAGCAGAGCTCACCCTTCTTCCGTCTCAGGAGCACCACCTCCTTCGAGTAGCCGAAAATCGCCAGGCACTCCTCGCTCCCGTCGCCGCTGATCCGGACAGGGGCCACACCGCGCGCACCGGCCTCGCCCTCGAAGATCGGCTCCCCGGACCAGCCTCCTGATGGACTCTTCGTGAACCGCAGGATCCGGCCGTCGTCGCCGGCCGTGTAGACCACCGGCATCCCGCTCTCGAGCACAGGGCCGAGCGCAATCCGGGCCAGACCTTGCGAGTCGCTGTAAACCGCATTGGTTTCGAGGCTTGTGCCATTCCACCGAACCATGACGAGCCGGCCGGACCGGCTCACGTAGAGGATCTCGTCCCCCTCGAGCTCGGGATGGAAATCAAAAACCACGGCGTCGCGGACCCGGGCCGGCTCCCTGTAGAGGAGCTCCACGCTCCAGGCTCCGCCAGCGCGGCGCGGCGTCAGCAGGCAGATCTCGCCTCCCACTGTACAGGCCAGCAGATCGAGACCGGGATTGGCCGGAACGACCTCGCCGAGAATCAGGCAGTGGATCTCGTCCCGGGCATACCAGATGACGCGGCTCTCGAATCCGCCCTGCTTCAGCGGAACGACCTGGTAGAGGTTGCCGCGGGAACCGGCCAGGTAGAGTTCCTTGCCCGGCACGCCCGGATCGGCATCTCCGAATGCCGCCGCACCGAGCCACATGCCGTCCATCAGGATGTGCCACGGCAGCGGCTGGTCGTTGTTCATGAAGAGAAGCGTGGCGCGGCCGTTTTCGTCCATGGCCACGATCTCGGTGCCCGCCTTGCCCGGAAGGATGTCCGCCGTGTAGACGGACCAGACCGGCGCGTCGCTCTCCCACATGGTTCTTGTATTCCACCCCGTCGGCTGCAGGGCCTCGGGCAAGACCTCAATCGTGACAGACTTCTCTTCCTCTTGGAGACCGGAACACGACAGGGTGACGAGAACGACAGCGATGGCAAAAAGCAGATTCAAGCAGAGTTTCACCTTTCCCCTCCGCATAAAAAAGTAAGAAAGAATCCGTTGCAGCACGATGATGTCCGATAAAAAGAATGATAACCGATGCGCCCTTCGGAATGAAACACCGTGAAGCCAACAAGAAAAATAGCAGGACGCATGGAGGATCATCCTTCCCGGGAACCGGCGCTGTTCCGTCTGAAGCTCCTCCGGTCGCACGCGATCTTCTCCATCCTCACGGCGCTGCTCGTGGCGCTCGTGACCTTCTACTACTTTCAAAGAAAGCTGGTGGACAACACCAAGGAGAAGCTCTATCTCGCCCTGCAGAACCGGGGATCGCTGATCGAGGGGAGCCTGGACCGCGGAAGGGCGGTCACCCTGGCTCTCTCGGGCAACAAGGGGCTTGCCGAAGCCGCTGCAGCGGCCGCAGGAAGCCCGGCCGGAGACGAGGCGGCCCGCGCAGAGGTCGAATCCCAGCTCGAATACTGCCTCGAGAACTGCCCCGACGTCCTTCATGCCGCTGTACTATCGCCCGATGGAGAACTCCTCGGAAAGGCGGGGCGAAGGATCGACGAGGGGAGGCAGCCAGGTTTCCCCTCTTCCCCCCGCGAGGTCCGGGTCGGCGATCCCTGCCTTCAGCCGAGCCTTCCGCACATCTTCTTCTACGGCCTCCTGAACAGCTCCTCTCCCGGGCCACAGCCCCGATTGAAGGTCTGCCTCGGCACGCCGGACCTGGTGGACGCCCTCTCCGACAGCCTGAATCTCGGGGAATCGGGCGAAGTGCACCTCGGGTCGCGGCGAGGCGATTCCGTCATCTTCTTCACCTCGCCGCGCCTCCCTGTCAGGGAATGGAGCAGCGTGATACCTGCCGATCGCGAGGCGGTCCTCCCCCTGGTCATGGCGTCGCAGGGAGAAAGCCGCCTGATCCGGAGCATTGACTACAGGGACGTCCAGGTCCTTTCCGCCTTCAAGCCCGTGGTCGGCACCGACTGGGGCCTGATGGTGAAGGTCGATCGAAACGCCGTCCGCGGACCGGTGTGGAAAGCCGCTCTCCTGATCCTCTTCTCCACGGCGATCCTCGTCAGCCTCGCCATGATTCTCGCGTTGAAACGACTGGGCCCGATGGCCGACCTGATGGTGCTCTGGAGCCGCGAGCTGGAGAAGAAGATCCGGAGCCGGACCAAGAAGCTGAAAAAGTCGGAGGAGATGTACCGCATCCTTGCGGAGAGCATCTCGGACGGCGCCGTGATCCTCAGGGACAACAGCGTGATGTTCGCCAACAAGGCGTTCCGCAACCTCGTGGGATTTCCAGACAGGGGATACGAGGGACGGTCCTTCTTCGAGAGCGTTGACAGCAGGGAACGCGAAGCCATGACGAGGCGGGACGAGCTGCGGCGGCAGGGGATCGCCCCGGAGCCGTGCTTCCATTCCAGCCTGGTCGACAGGGCCGGCAAGGTCGTCCCCGTCGAGGTGGTGGAAAAGGAGGTCCGCTACGGCGGAAGCCCGGCCACCCTGCTCTCCGTCCGCGACATCGGCGCGAAGCAGCGGCTCATGATGTACGAATCCGTGATCCCCACCTGCGCCGTCTGCCACTCGGTGCGCGACGACTCGGAAGCCGGACAGGGATGCGGCCACTGGCTCCCCCTCGAACAGTATCTGAGAGACCACTCCGACGCCAGAATGAGCCACACCTACTGCCCGAAGTGCGAAACGGAATTGCTCGAAGCTCATAACCTCGTTTAGACTGGAGTTGTTTGCCTCCGCGTCGGCGTGAGCACCCCTGGTCCGCTTCCGGACGTCGCGAAGACGCTCCTTTAAGGAAGCGGACCAGGGCTGCTCACGCCGGTTGGGGACCGTTCACTTCAGTAGGACGAGGGGGAGATGCTCGACGCTTGCCGGGGGTGGCACTTCGCCCGGTAGGTTTCTTGTTTTTATTACTGAGAGAAGACTGCGAGGCTGGAGATAGCAAGCTCGCACAATCTCAAACAAAGAGACAGGGATGCCAGTGACAACGGGCGGAATGCGGTGCAGTGGAAATCCCCGCCACTCGATTCCCGAGTTGAAGTGAAACCGGCGAAGATTGCGGAGGCTCGACGACGGATTCTTCACCCATAGGAACATGCGTTCAAGTGGCGGAAAATGCATGGGCCCGGTTATTTGCGGTAACGGGAAAAAACGACCCGAGTCGGCAATACAGTCTCTCCAATCGGAGTTGTGCGCTCCTTCAGAGCGGTGTAAAGAAGCCCCCGCGACGTCCCACCGCTCTGAAGGAGTGCACAACTCCGACCGGAAGGCAGACTGGCAACGACTCTCTCGCGAAGATGGCGGAGATTGCGCGGGCTCGGTATCCGCCCACTAGGAGCCAAGCACGGTGTGGGTGATCCACTCCGACGTCTCCTCGATCGAGCGCTCCGTCACGTCGAGGGCCCAGAAGTTGTTGAACTGCCTGAAGAGCTTCTCGCAATAATCCTGCTCCTTGAGGATGTAGCCCTTGCTCGAGTAGCCGGGGATCGCGGCCCGATTCATCCGGCCGACCCGTTCGGTCCTGAGCTGCATCAGCCGCTCCATCCCCATGCTGAAGCCGACCTTCTTGATGGGGTTCCGCATCAGGTTCCTGGGAAGGGGAATATCGAGGATGATCGGGACGTTGGCCACCTTGAGCTTTCGGCACGAGAGGTAGATGCTCGTGGGCGTCTTGCCCGTTCGCGAAACGCCGAAGATGATCAGGTCCGCCTGCTCGATCGTGTCGAGCCCCTGCCCGTCGTCGTGCATCAGCGTGTAATGAATCGCTTCGGTGACGCGGTACATCTCGGTCTGGGACTGCTGCAGGAGCCCGGGCTGCTTGGTGGGCGTCTGGTCGAGGATGTGAGTGAGCGACTTGAAGAGCGGTCCCATCACGTCGACGACGGTGAGCCCTCTCTCCTTTCCCTTCTTCTTGAGCGCCTTGCGCAGCTTCTTCGACACCAGCGTGAAGACGATGATGGCCTCGTGCAGGGGAGCCATCTTGACGATCTCCTCGAGCTGTTCCATCGTTCTGACGAAGGGGAACCTGCGGATCTCGGTATCAGCCTCGGGGAACTGAACGAGAACAGAGGTCATCACCGACTCGGCCGTTGTCCCTGTCGCGTCGGAGATGAGAAAGATGTTGAGACGCTTCTTGCCGGGATTCATCCCGTCCTCCTCTTTTGTTTCATGCATAGAGGCGCGCTGAATACCGCTCCCCCGCCAGATCCCCGCCCTTCCGGATCCGGCTCACGAACTGGCCGCAGTTGCTGCCGATGTCGTTCTCCTCGACCTCGCCTATGCTCAGGATCACCTGGAATCCCTCTTTCTCGAACGCCCTCTTCAACGCCAGGCCGGACTCGGGCCGGGCGGGATCGATGGCGCTCTTGAGCCCCGATTCGGCGGCCTTCTCCGTGGGATTCACCGGAGTCAGCTTGATGATGAAATCGTCCGGTCCGAAGAGCCGGCGGATCGCCGCCGGGTCCACGGGAACGCTCTCTGCCGCCGCGAAGTTGAGCGTCACCTTCTGGTCGCCCGGGTTGCGGAACCGCGTTCCGAACTCCGCCACCCAGGAAAGATCGATCGTGCGGGCCGGAATCAGGCGGCGCCGCACATCGGGATCGGTCGTGTGAATGGAGAACTGCAGCTGGAAGCGGCCTGCGCCGTAATATCCGTTCTTGACGCGAAGGAGCTCCTCGAAGAACGGCTCGGTCCCTGCCGGGGCAACGGAGGAGACCGAAGGCAGCAGGCCGGGAGCCTCGTAAAGGCCTGGGAGGCGTCGCAGCAATCCGGGAAGGGCCGGATTCAGTGCCGGCTCCCCCATCCTGGCGAACTGGATCTTGAACTTCGGCATGGGGACGCGGCCGTCGGGAAAGCGCCGCCGCACCAGGAAATCGATCTGCGCCTCGATGTCGTCGGAAGAAAGCCGGCCGCCGTACGAACCCCCGGCATCGCAGAAAGCGCAACCCATGGGGCAGCCGAGCAGGGTGGAGACGATGAGCACCCACTTCTTCTCGCGCGGGATGGGCGGCTGGACAGATTCCACGAACTCGACGAGGCCCTTCTTCTCCCCCTCCGTCCGTCCCACGAAAACGGTGGACAGCTCATCCTTCCCGAAAGCAGCGATCACTTGCACTCTGTGTCACTCCGTTCTTTCAGGTACTCCGCCGCAGCCATGGCCGCGGCGAGACCGTCGCCTACCGCAATGCCGGCCTGGCGGTGCAGGCCGCGAACCAGATCCCCGCCGGTCAGGAGACCGCCTGGAAGCCTTGCGTCGATTCTCCAATCTGGCGCCAGGCTTCGCAAGAGGGCATCTTCCGGAATGCGTCCGCAGGCCACGAGAAGAAAATCGGCGGAAAGTTCGGAAATCTCGCCGCGATCTTCGATCCTCACTGACAGGGCCGATCCCTCGCAGGCCACGGCCATGGTCGCGGCTCCGGCGCGCTCCTTCACCTTTCCGCCGGCCCGAGCCCGCTCGAGAAGAAGGGGAAGGCATCGCGGCTCGCCGCGCCGGAGGATCGTGACCTCCGCCCCACGGTCCGCCAGGTTGAGCGAGTAGTCATAGGCCGCGTCGCCGCCGCCCACGACAAGCACGCTGGCGCCGGTCCGTGGCAGCTTGATATCCGCCACCTCGTAGAAGATCTTCCGTCCCACCAGGTCAGACGGCTCTTCGAGCAGTCCCGTTCTCGGCCGCGTTCCCGTGGCCGCGATCAGGACGCGGCATGTCGCGGTTCCGCCCGCCTCGGTTGCGATCGCATAGCCTCCGGCGACCGGTTCGGCAGAAGCAACGGCTTCATGGATAGGTTCGATCCCCTGGACGGCCAGCTGCTTCCCGAGGAGGGTGCAGAATCGCTCCCCCGTGATGCCTCCCGGAAAACCGGGGTAATTCTCCACCAGGCGTGCGTTGCGCAAGAGGCCGCCCACCGAACGCCTCTCGAACAGCCCGACGGTCGCGCCCGAACGCCTGAGCTGCAGGGCGGCAGCGGCGCCGCAAGGTCCTGCTCCGACCACCACGGCGTCGAAATCCCATTTCACGAGCCGGCTCCCGCGATGCTTGCCGCGATCTCGCAGGAGAGGGCCGGGATGGCGAAGCCGTTGACCATCGTTTTCAGGGCAGCCAGGTGAAGCTCCTCGGTCGACGAGGCCATGCCGTCCACGGCGCAGAAGACATCGAAGTTCTCCATGAAGGCGTCGCGAACCGTCGTCTCGCAGCAGAGATGGGTCATCACACCGGACACCGCCACGCCGGACACACCCAGGCCGCACAGGACACCAGCCAGCCCGGTGTCGCGGAAAGCGCTGTAATGTTCCTTCAGGATCACCAGTTCCTCTTCGCGGGGCGCCAGTTCCGGGACGATGTCGAGCATCGGATCGCCGGGCTCCATCACGGCGCCCCACCAGCGGGCCATGGCGCTCTCCTCGTCCCCGGGGCGATCCTCGTGCCTCGTGAAAAGCACGGGCAGCGCGGCGTCCCGGAAAGCGTCGACCATGGCCTTGATGCGGGGGACCGCGGCGCGGCCCTCGGGCAGGAAGGCCCGGCCTTCCCGCTGGAGAAAGAAGCGCTGCATGTCGATGACGAGAAGTGCGGGCTTTCCCCTGTCGCGTCCCGCGGGACCGAGCTGCGCGGGATCGAAGGCATGCCTCTGGAAGGCTTCGAGCTCACCCATCCAGGCAGCTGCCCTCCGATGAGGCGGACAGTTTTCGACCATGCTCCGTTCCTCCCCTCGAAGATCGATCGATGGCGAAAGCGCCGGGTCGAGCGACGGCCGGCCCGCACGGATCAGCCGAGATTCATGGCGGCACGGACATCGTCCATTGTTTTCCGAGCGGTCTCCCGGGCCCGTTTTTCACCGTCGATCAGGATATCCATCACCTCGTCGGGATGGTCGTCGTAGTAGGCGCGCCTCTCCTGAAGAGGAGCGAGAAACTCGCTGATCTTGGCGGCGCACTCCTTCTTGCAGTCGACGCAGCCCCGGTCGCCGGCCTCGCACTCCGTCCGCACCACCTCCTCCTGATCGGAGTTGAAGCGGCAGTGATGATGGAAAACGGCGCACCCGTCCGGGTGGCCGGGGTCGTTCTTCCGGATCCGCGTGGGATCGGTGAAAGCTGTCCTGATCCTGTCCCAGACCACGTCGGGCGGATCGGCCATATCGATGGCATTCCCGAGGGACTTGCTCATCTTCGCCTGCATGTCGAGCCCCGGGAGCCGGGCGAAGCGCGTCAGCTTGGCCTGCGGCTCGGGAAAGACCTCGCCGTAGAGGGAGTTGAACGTCCGCGCCACCTCGCGGGTGATCTCCACGTGAGGCACCTGGTCCTCGCCCACGGGAACGAAGTTGCCCTTGTAGAGAAGGATGTCCGCCGCCTGCAGGATCGGGTAGCCGAGGTGCCCGTAGGCCACGGTCTTCAGGTGGAGGTCGCGGACCTGCTCCTTGAGCGTCGGGTTGCGCTCCAGGCGCGCCGTGGTGACCAGCATCGAGCAGATCAGGTGAAGCTCGCAATGCTCCTTGATCTGCGACTGGCGGAAGAAGGGGGCTTTCTGCGGATCGAGCCCTGCAGCCAGCCAGTCCTTCACCATCTCCTGCGTGTTGTGCAGGATCCCGGAGGAATCGGTGTTGGTCGTGAGAAGATGGTAGTCCGCCACGAGGTGATAGCTCTGGAACTCGTCCTGGAGCTTCACCCAGTTCTCGAGGGCTCCCAGGTAGTTGCCCAGATGAAGACGTCCCGTGGGACGCATCCCGCTCAATATCACCTTCTTCCCGCTCGACGACTCGGCCATGGCGCTCTCCGATTGCGTGGATCCAGAAACAGCTTCTTCGAAATATAATTCGCGCGAGAATAACCAGTCAAGGCGGAGACGTCAATCGCCGTCCGGTCTGTAATTCCTGGCGGACGCCATGTATAGTAGCACGCTGCTCTCACCGACCCATCAGAAAAGTGATCGCGGAGGTTGCCATGAATCAGACCGTTGCCGCACTCCTGGCAGCAGTGCTTCTCTTTGCCTGCATCACCGACGAGCCGGTTCAGCAGGGACCGGACACCAGCTCCCCGAAGGTTCCGGCGGCTCAGGGAAATCCTCAAGAGACAGTGGAGGCGGCCCCGGCCGAGGAACAGGCCGAACCGGAGAAGGAGAAGGCTCCAGAAGAGGCTCCGCAGCCGGTCCCGATCGAGGAATGGCTGGCGGCCGGGCCTCTCCCCCTGATTGCGCCCGCCTTCGACGAGAGCGGCGATGCGGCCCGGACCGGCGCCTTTCTCGACGCAAAATGGATCGACCGGGCAGCCTGGCCAGAGGAGGGTGGATCCGGGCCGTGGCTCCCCGGCCGGACGATGGAATGGAAAACCGTCCGGACGGAGGGCGGCATCATCGAAAGCGAGCGCCCCGAAGGGGAGGCTACCCCCCGGGTGGTCTACCTGGCCGCCTACCTGGTCAACACGAAGTGGCAGAAGGTCACGATAGAGGTGCGGGGGAACCGTCCCTTCGCCCTTCTCGTCGATGGGAAGGAGAAGACGCGGAGCACCGCGTTCGCGGGCGATGGAGACGAGCCGTCCAGGGCGAAAGCCTCCCTGCCGCTCAACCTGGGCAAGCACCGCATCGTGGTGAAGGGCATCGACCTGCCGGGAAAAGGCGGCCCGGCCTGGAAGCTCGAGGCTCAGGCGGCGGGCGAGGCGGGAACCCTCTCGTTCTCCACATCACCGGAGCGGAGCTTCACCGACCTCTTCGAATCGAACAACCTCTCCTCCCTCGGCTCCTTCGCCCTGTCGCCTGACGGGAGAAGCCTCGCCCTCGCGCTCACGGAAAAGAAGCTCGATTCGTCGTCGCGCTCCCAGGCGATCGTCTTCCTGGAGATGCCCTCAGGCAAGGAAACGGGCCGGCTGACTCCGGGAGGCGGTTCGGGCAGCCTGACCTGGTCGCCCGACGTCAAGCTCCTCGCCTTCCGTAACGGGGGGAAGCTCCTGTGCCACGATCCGGCGGCCCGCACGACCGTGACGGTGCTCGCCGACACGAAGGGGATCGGCCGGTTCGTCTGGTCGGCAGACAGCCGATTCATCTTCTTCAGGCAGACGGGAAGCGGCGGGGCGAAAAAGGAGTCGGGATACGTCCGCCTCGACGGCGTCTACAGCCGCCTGAGCGACTACAACGAGACGGCAACGCTGCAGATGGTGTCCGTGACCGGCGGCGTCCGGCACGCCCTCACGAAAACGGGCAAGTTTGCCATCGAGGATTTCGCCCTTTCGCCTGACGGGAACACGATCGTCTTCGTGAAGCGCTATCCCGTTCCGGAGCGGCCATTCTTCGCCACCGAGTTCCGGGCCCTCGATCTGCAGGCAGGCAAGGAACGCCTCGTTCTGCGGACGACCTTTCCCTTCGAGAACTGGCCCGCCAACCTCTGCTGGTCGCCGGACGGCAGAAAGATCGCCTTCACCGGGCCGCCGGCCCAGGTCGCTGCAGGCGGCGAGGCCAAGGACCACAACTACTTCGAGACCGATCTCTGGATCCTGGACATCGAGACGGCGACGCTCGAGCGGCGCTCTGACAGCTTCGACGAGTGCGTGAACTCGCCTCTCTTCTGGAATGCCGCGGACGACAGGATCTACTTCATCGCCCACCGCCGGACGCGGCAGCTCCTGGCCCGCGTGCCGGCTTCCGGGACGGACGGGATCGAGGTGCTCGAGGACGGCCCCACGGTGGTGACCGCCCTGTCCCTGGCCTCCGGCGGCGAGGCGGCTGTCTTTGCCGGCTCCTCGGTGGAGACGCCGCAGACCCTCCACTTTGCCGACCTGGACGACTGGCAGCAGAAGGAGATCCTCGATCCCAACGCCGGCTTCATGAAGCGGATGGAACTCGGCCCCTGGGAGGAGTGGGACTTCGTCAACTCGCGCAACCAGGCCCTCGACGGCTTCCTCTTCTATCCGCCCGGCTTCGACGCCGAGAAGCGTTACCCCCTCGTGGTCTACTTCTACGGCGGGACGGCGCCGCAGATGGAGCGCTTCTCCATCACCTACTACCACTGGATCCCGGCCAACGGCTACATGCTCTACGTGGTCAACCCGGCCGGCGCCGTGGGCTACGGCGAGGCGTTCTCCGACCTCCACGTGAACGACTGGGGCAAGCTCGCCGCCGCGGACATCATCGAGGGCGTGGAGAAGCTCCTCGAGGAGAAGACGTTCATCGACAGGGAGCGGATCGCGGCCTACGGGGGCAGCTACGGCGGCTTCATGACCCTGAGCCTGATCACGAAGACCGACCTCTTCAAGGCCTCGTGCTCACTCTACGGCATCTCGAACCTGGCCAGCTACTGGGGTAGCGGGATCTGGGGCTACACCTACGGCGACACCGCCATGGCGCAAAGCTACCCCTGGAACCGCCGCGACCTCTTCGTGGAGCGCTCGCCCCTCTTCAACGCGGACAAGGTGCGCTCCGCCCTGCTGCTGATGCACGGGACATCGGACACCAACGTCCCCTCGGTGGAGTCGGAGCAGATGTTCACGGCCCTTCAGGTCCTGGGCAAGGATGTGGCCTACGTGCGCTTCCCCGGGCAGGAGCACGGCATCGCGGGCAGCCGCACGATCTACTACGAGCACCGCCGCATGATGCTCGAGTGGTTCGACAAGTACCTCAAGGATCAGCCCGAGGCGTGGGAGAAGCGGTGGGAGTGAGGGCGAAACAGTCTCTCACCGCAGGAGATGAACCACGGCCTTGCCGTTTTCGTCGAGGGTCACCACGATCTTGTCGGTCTTTTGCATCGCCTTCTCGATCGTGTCGAGGAAGAGGCGCTGCCGCGTGATCTCGCGGGAGAGGGCGTACTCGGCCTGCAGAATGGTGAACCTCTCGGCACGGCCCTTGGCCTCGTTGAGCACCCGGCTCTCGTAAATCCGCGCCTTCTGCACCGTGTCGTTGGCCACGGCCTTGGCGTCGGGGATGATCTCGTTGACGTAGCCGTCCGCCTCCTTGATCAGGCGCTCCATGTCGGCCTTGGCCCGGGAGACGTCGTTGAAGGCCTCCTTCACCTCCATGGGCGGTGAGACCTCGCGGAGGTTGGCCGAAAGGATCGTGATGCCGGCGCCGATCCCGTCGAGGAGGGTCTGGGCTCCCTTGCGCGTCGCCTCCTCGATCTCGAGCTTGCCGATGGTGAAGACGTCGTCGACGTGCATGGTGGCGATCTTCCGGGTCAGCACGCTCTCGGCGCACTTCCGGATGAGGAAATCGGCCTCGCCGGGACCCACGTTGAAGAGATAGAGCTCGGGATCGCGGATCACGTAGTGGATCCACATGGCGATGTCGATCACGTTGGTGTCGCCGGTGAGCCACTCGGACTCGGCCGGGCCGGGCGGCGTGGGATCCACACCCACGGCCAGGCGGAAACCCACGGGCATCTTCCGCGTCTCTGCGGTGTTGACCTTCTCGATCCGCTCGATCGGCCAGGGGAGGATGAAGTGGATGCCCGGGCCGAGCCTGCGGTGCACGCCTCCGAAGCGCTGCACCACGCCCTGCTCGTCCTGGTTGATCGTGCAGATCCCCGTGAACAGGAAGTCGACGGCCAGAAGGAGAACGACGAGGATCACGACGAGGAAAAGGAATCCCTTGCCCTTCCCCGGCGTCCCCGGAGCGGGAGCCTTCTGCACCGGCGGGCCTGTGATCGGGGCGTCACTCATCACCGGCTCCCTTTTCCGTATAGGGCGACAGCACCTTGAGAAGGGGCGAATCGGCAGGCAGGACGATGGTGGACTTCTCGTCGAGCATCTTCTCGTAGGCCTCGAGGCTCCGGAGAAACTCGTAGAACTCGGGATCGCGGGCATAGGCCTCGGCGTAGATCCGCGTGGCCTCGGCGTCGGCCGAGCCCCGGATCTTTTCGGCGTCCCTGCTGGCCACGTTGAGAAGCAGAGCCTTCTGCAGGTCGGCGTCCGCCTCCACCTTCGCCTTCTGCTCCTTGCCCTCGGAGCGGTACTTCGTGGCGATCCGCTTCCTTTCCTCCTTCATCCGCTGGAACACGGCGTTCTTGTTCGCCGAGGGAAAGTTGAGGCGCTTCATACGCACGGCGAAGAGCCTGATGCCGAACTCCTTCTTCAGGTAGGCCTCGGTCCCGTCGGTGATGCGGTCCATCATCTCGATGATCCGGCTGTCCCCCATCGTCATGGGCGCCAGGCCGTCCGGTTCCCCGCCGGACTGATCAGCAGACTCGTCGATCTCGGCCAGGGTGACCAGCTCACTGAGATCGTACCGGCTGAGCTGGGTTCCCACCTCGGACCGGATCCGGTCCTGGAGCCGGGACTCCGCGCCGAGGCGGTCGTTCACCGTTTTGATGAACTGGAGGGGATCATCCACCGACCAGGCCACGAAGAAGCTGACCAGCACGTTCTTCTTGTCCTTGGTCAGGAACTCGGCAGCCTCGGGTGACGTGATGTGTGTGCGCCTGTCGATCCGGATCACCGATTCGACGGGCCATGGCCACTTCAGCTGGAGCCCCGGCTCCTTGATGATGCGCCACGGATCGCCGAAGAAGGTCACCACCACGTACTCTGTCTCTTCCACCTGAAACAGGAATGCCCAGGAGGCCAGAGCCGTCACGATAATCAGGAGGAGCACGATTCCGATCGCTTTCATCTCATTGCTCCCAGGGGAAAATGTTCATTTCAGTCGATTCCCTCTCCCCTGACCTCTTGTCCCCCCCCTTCTCGTTGTTCTCCTCGACGGCCGGGGGAAGCGACTTCAACCAGAGATCCACGGCGATCCCGCTGTCCAGGGGGATGATCACGCCGGTGGTGGACAGGATCGATTCCATGGTATCGATGTAGAGGCGCAGGCGCGTCAGCTCGCGCGAGCTGGCGTAGGCCTCGGCCCTTTCGAGAAACGCATCGGCGCGGCCCCGGGCCTCGGTGAGCCTCGAGTCCTTGTAGATCTCCGCCTCCCTGAGGATCCTGTACGCCTCGCCGCGCGCCAGGGCGACCTTCTCGTTGTAGTCGCTCTCGGCCTCGCGCTTGAACTTGACCTTGTCCTCCGAGGCGCTCGCCACGTCGCGGAAGTCGGCATGCACGCTGGGCGGAGCATGCACATCGAGAAGCGTGACCCCGAGAATCCGCACGCCGGCCTCCATGTTGTCGAGCTCGCGCTGGATCAGCGAGTGGATCAGCTCCTCGAGCTCGGTCCTGTGCCCCACCAGGATCGTGCTGGTGTCGATGGCCGAGCAGATCACACGCACCGCCGACTCGGAGAAGGCCCGCACCGCCTCGTCGGGCTCGGAGTTCCTGAAGAGATACCGGTAGGGATCGCTCAAGGAGTAATGGACGCTGAAACGGACGGCCACGATGGACTCGTCGCCGTTCATCACCTCGGACTCGCTCTCCAGCTCCGTCGAGACGAACTCGCCGCCGAGTCCGCGGTTGACGAATCCGTAGGGCTCCTCCGACGCGGGCACCCGCTCGAAGCCGAGCTCCACGGTCCGCACCTGGTCGGCCCGGCAGACCTCGACGGACTCGAAGGGCCACGGCAGGTGTACGGCAAGACCCGGCTTGTCGAGGGAGCGCGTCACCTCACCGAATCGGACGACCCAGCCGACCTCACCCGGATTAACGATAGAGAAGGAGGTCTGGGCGTAGAGGATCAGGACTGCGGCCACGGCGGCCAGGCGCGCCCTGCCGCCCAGCGGGTCGAATCGAAGAGGGCGGCAGATCTTACGGAGATATTCTCCCCAGCTGGACAGCATGCCGGTCACAACGGCGCTGCGCAGCAGCAGGCAGCCGAAAATCAGCGACGCGATCACCTTGATCGTCGACGGAACGGTCTCGGAGACCTGGCCCGCCACCTTCGCCGGATCGAGGCTGTAGTCCTTGTAGATCGACTCCACCACCAGCCCGGCCAGAAGCGTCATGCCGGCCACGCAGATGAGGTAGGCGGCCACGGCCTTCTTGCCGAGATAACGAATGAGGGCGATCACGGTCCCCGCATTGGTGGCCGGCCCGGCCAGGAGAAAAACGATGGCCGCACCGGGAGAGAGGCCCTTGAGCATCAACGACGCCACGATGGGCGTCGATCCCGTGGCGCAGATGTAGAAGGGGATGCCCACGAAGAGCATGAGCAGCATGCCCGAGAAGCCCTGGGCCATGGGGAACTCGAAGAACCTGTCCGGCAGGATGACGGTGATGAGGCCGGAGAAAACGAAAGCGAAGACGAGAATGGAGACCATGTCATCCACGAGGGTGACGTAGCCGAAGCGGAGAGACCTCAGGAAGAAGTTGCCGTCCTCCTCCGGCTGCCCCTCGGGCGTCTCCCCGGGGCTCTTTGCGCTGCAGCAGCAGCTCCCCCCGGCATCGTCTTCTCCGGCGCAGGCGTCAGAGGTCGAGCCGTCCTGGCCGTTCTCGATGCCGTTTTGATCTCCGTCCTTGGGGTCGTTCTTATAGAGCCAGTTGACGGCCGAGCCGGTCACCAGCGCGGTGGCCAGCGCCGTCACCGGCCGCGCCACCGTCATGATCGGATCGAGAAGCGCGTAGGTGATGCTGATCGAATCGACCCCAGTCTCGGGAGTGGACACCGAGAAGGAGGCCACGGCCCCGCGGCTGGCTCCTCGCTGGCGCATCGCCACGGCAACTGGCAGCACGGAGCAGGAGCAGAGGGGAAGGGGAATGCCGAGGAGCGAGGCGATCATCACGGAGCCGAAGTCGTCTCTCCCGAACCAGCGAAGAAAGCGCTCCTCCGCAAGGAGATAGCGCACCATGCCGGCCACGCCGAACCCGACCAGCAGATAGAGTGCCGCCTCGTTGAACATGTAGAAGATGGCGTTGATAAACTCGACCATGAAGGCGACACCTCGAACACGATGCATCCGGGGAACGACCGGAACCGTTCCCTGTCATAGATACATCATTTGTTTACGCATTATCGAACAATTTAAAAGCCATAAAAAAAACTTTTCACTCCCGCAGCGAAACTGCCGATTCGTGGGATTGTTGACTTTCACTTTCCATATTGCGAGTGTAGGCAAACCGCGGTGCCGGATCGCGGCCGAGAAAAGAGTTCGTTTCCTTCTGCGCAGCATCGTCCCGGGATCTTCGAACATTCCCAACAGGCGGACCGCAGCAACCGTAGATGAAGCCATGACACGCTCAAAAGTCGCATTGCTACGAACGAGCCCGGCCACTGTTCTCGAGGATCACCACAGGCTGATGAACCTCGCCGGATACCGGGAGGTGATCCGCGATGACGCCGACACGGCGCTCAAGGTGAACATCAGCTGGCACTTCTTCTACCCCGGCTGCTCCACGACCCCCTGGCAGCTCGAGGGCGTGATCCGGGCCATGAAGAGGGACGGCTACGACCCCGGCCTGATCCACGCCTGCCACAACCGGACGGTGGTGATCGACGCCCACCTGGGCGAGCGGGAGAACAAGCAGCTTCCCGTCGTCGAGGCGCACGGCCTCCGAAACGTCCACCTCTACGAGGGGGAGGAGTGGATCGACATCGGCGAGGCGGTGGGCGACCTGACGAAGAAGTTCCTCTGCCTGAACGAGGTCTATCCGAAGGGCTTTTCCATACCGCGCCGCTTCATCGGCGAGAACATCATCCATCTCCCCACGGTGAAGACGCACGTTTTCACCACCACCACCGGGGCCATGAAGAACGCCTTCGGCGGGCTCCTCAACGAGCATCGCCACTGGACGCATCCCGTGATCCACGAGACGCTGGTGGACCTCCTGATGATCCAGAAGAAGATCCACAGGGGCGTCTTCGCCGTCATGGACGGCACCTTCACAGGCGACGGCCCCGGACCGCGCTGCATGATCCCCCACGTGAAGAACGTCCTGCTCGCCTCGGCGGACCAGGTGGCGATCGACGCCGTGGCCGCGAAGCTGATGGGCTTCGATCCCATGCAGATCGGCTTCATCCGGAAAGCCCACGACCTGGGACTCGGGTGCGGCGATCCGGCGGAGATCGAGATCGTCGGGGACGGCGACGCGGCGAAGGAGAACTGGCAGTTCGTGGGACCCTTCAAGAAGATGACCTTCGCGTCCCGGATGCAGCACAGGATCTACTGGGGCAAGCTGAAGCCCTTCATCGAGTGGTCTCTGAAGACCTGGCTCGCCCCCTGGGCCTACATCGCGTCGGTGCTCTATCACGACTGGTACTGGTATCCGCGGAAAGGCAACAGGGTCGTGCACCAGGCCCTGACCAGCGACTGGGGGCGCCTCTTCCACAACTACGAGACCCTCGAGCCCGACGATGCAGGGTGGAAGGATGTGGGCGCCGGCCCGCCCGGATTCATCCGGGGATCGGGCCAGCTCCTCCGCATGGCGGCGCGGATCCTCTGGAACTGCATCAAGGAGGCTCCCGAGCTCGCCTCCCGCAGACGGCGTGCCGCGAAACGCGATTAACAGCCCGTCAGGGTACTTTTTCCTTGAAATGGCGGTTGCCACCTGGATAAGCTGATTCCCTGATTCAAACAGGGCGCTGCGGCGTCATTCCATTGGAGATCACGATGAAGCTCATCAAGGAAATTAGGGAAAACGCGGCCATCTTGACCCTGAAAGGCGACTTCGACTCCTTCGTCTGCGGCCCTTTCATGGCGGAAATCCAGGAACTGCTCAAAAACGGTATCAAATACCTGATCACCGATATGCGGCTCGTTCTTTTCATCAACTCCACGGCAATCGGCACGCTTGTCAAGACGCACAAGGAAGTCAAGAAGAACGGCGGCAGCCTGATGATCTGCCGGCCGAGCAAGTTCGTGGCCAACGTGCTCGACACCCTCGGCCTGATGTCCTTCTTCAAGGTCGGCGACGATCCCGAAAAGGCGCTCGAGCAGATAGGCGCATCGGGAGAAGGCATGGACATGGGCGCGGACAGCAGTGTCATCATCCATATCCCGGGCTCGGGCAAGGAGACCTGCATCGGCAAGATCGCCTCCCTGGAAGAGGACAGCATCACGCTGCGGATCCCCGAGCGCCGCGAGGAGCTGCTCGAAGGCGTGGAGTGCAAGATCAAGTTCCGGCTTCCCCTTTTCCGCAAGGGGCACTACTTCGAGGCCGACGTGGCGATCGCCGAATCGGTGCATTCGACCACGGACGTTCAGCTGAAGTGCAACTTCAAGAACATCGCGGACGAGGACAGGAAGTCGATCGCCCAGTTCGTCGAGGAAATGAAGTTCCTCCGCTCCGAAGCGCGCGATAAACAATAACAGACCGAAAAACAGCCCGTCGACATCCGAGTCCCAATCCAGATCCGGGCTGCTCAATTCAATCTTCGGCACCCCTGTCCGGGCAGTCTGCGGCTGCACCGTCTCGCTGCCATCTTTGAAGACAAGGAGCTCAGATCATGTCCGCAATTCCACGACTCTTTCTTCTGACGATCGTTCTCGCGCTCGGTTCCCTGGTGCTCGTGTCCTGCGACACGCCCTTGCCGGAGGATCAACAGGAGTCGTGTCTCGACAACCGGATTGCGGCAGACACGGCTCCCCTGCCCGGGAAGCCGCCGGTCACGCAGATCGAAAACGTGGTCGACAGCCTGCACGGCATCGAGATCGTCGATCCGTACAGGTGGCTCGAGGATCAGGAGAGCCCCCGGACGAGGGAATGGATCGACGTCCAGAACAGCTATGCCCGCGCCTTTCTCGATCCGGTCCCCGGACGGGAGAGGCTCGAGAAGAGATTCGCCGAGCTGATGAAGGTGGACAGCCTGGGGTCGCCCCGGCTCCGCAACGGCTGCTACTTCTTCTCCAAGAGGCTGGCGGACCAGGAACAGACGATCATCTACATGCGCAGGGGATTCACGGGGAAGGACGAGGTGCTCGTCGATCCCCATCCCATGAGCGAGGACCGCAGCACGAGCGTGAGGCTCCTCGACGTGTCGCTTGACGGCAGCCTGGTCGCCTACCGGGTCCGGAAGGGTGGCGAGGACGAGACCGTGATCCGGATGCTCGACGTCGCAACGCGGCAGCATCTGCCCGACAGCTTTCCGAGAGCGCTCTACACAGGCGGCAGGCTGCTCCCCGACAAGAGCGGCTTCTACTACGCGCGCATCGAGAAGGAGGGTCCGCGAGCCTACTTCCATGCGATGGGAACTGAGGTCGCCGGCGACAAGCTCGTCTTCGGATCGTCGATCGGTCCCGGCCATATCATCGCCGCAAGCCTCAGTCCGGACGCGCGATACCTGATCTTCACGGTCTTCCACGGGACCGGGGCGCGCCGGAGCGACATCTACTTCCAGAACCTGGCTGAAGGCGGTCCCGTCGTTCCGCTGGTCAACGACGTCGACAGCCGTTTCCGGGCGCAGATCGGCGGCGACACGCTCTATCTCTGGACGAACTGGCAGGCCTCGAACGGCCGCATCATGGCTGTCGATCTTGCCGATCCGGCCCGCGGCAGCTGGAGGGAGCTCATCCCTGAAACCAAGCACGTCAACCAGGGATTCAACCTCTGCGGCGGCAAGATCTTCGTTCGGTACCTGGAGAACGTGGTTTCCTGCGTCAAGATCTTCGACACAGAGGGAAGGGAGACGGGCCGCATCACCGGCCCGGCGCTCGGCACGGTGAGCAACGTCTCCGGGCTCTGGGACAACAGCGAGGCGTTCTACTCCTTCAACTCCTTCCACATTCCCAACACGATCTTCCGGTACGACGTGGCGGACGGGACGACGGACATCTGGGCCAGGCGGGACATCCCCGTGGACAGCGAGCGGTTCGTCGTGGTCCAGAAGTGGTTCGAGTCGAAGGACGGAACCCGGGTGCCGATGTTCATCCTCCATGCCAGGGGGATCGAGCTGGACGGTTCGAATCCCACGCTGCTCACGGGATACGGCGGTTTCAACGCGAGCCTGCTGCCGCGGTTCAGCGCCTTCGGCCTCGCCTGGGCCGAGCTCGGCGGCGTCTATGTGGTGGCCAACCTGCGCGGAGGCGGAGAGTTCGGCGAGGAGTGGCACCGCGCCGGCATGCTCGGCGAGAAGCAGAACGTGTACGACGACTTCATCGCAGCGGCCGAGTGGCTCGTCGCGAAGGGCTACACCAGCCCGCCGAAGCTCGCCATCTCGGGCGGCAGCAACGGCGGCCTGCTGGTCGGCGCGGCCCTCTGCCAGAAGCCGGACCTCTTCGGCGCCGTGATCTGCACCTACCCCCTGCTCGACATGGTGCGGTATCACATGTTCCTGCGCGCCAAGCTCTGGATCCCCGAGTACGGCTCGGCCGATGACCCGGAGCAGTTCGTGTTCCTCCACGCCTACTCGCCTTACCACAACGTGAAGGCCGGTGTGGAATACCCGGCCGTCCTCCTCGTCACCGGTGACGCGGACACGCGCGTGGCACCGCTCCATGCGCGAAAGATGACCGCCCTGCTTCAGTCGGCCACGGCCTCGGGACCGGAGAAGCCGGTTCTTCTCCTCTACAGCACCAAGGCCGGCCACTCGGGCGGCACGCCGGTCAGCCTGCAGATCGAGGAGGAGACCGACCAGACGATCTTCCTCTGCCGGCAGCTCGGCGTGAAGCTTTGACAGCCCGTTGAAAAGTCAACCGGCCTGTTCAGCAAGGAGAAACGCCATGGAAATGAAGGACCTGGTCAAGAGGACGCGCAGCTACCGGCGCTTCGAGCAGGATCCCCTCTCGCGGGAGACGCTCAGCGGGCTCGTCGATCTGGCGCGCCTTTCTGCGTCGGGCGCGAACCGGCAGCCGCTCAAGTTCGTCCTCTCCTACGAGGAGCCGAAGAACGGGAAGATCTTCCCGTGCATCGCCTGGGCCGGCTATCTCAAGGATTGGCCCGGCCCGAAGGAGGGTGAGCGGCCCAAGGGTTACATCGTTCTTCTGGGCGACAGGTCGGTGGCCAGGAACGCAGGGCTCGATCCCGGGATCGCGGCGCAGAGCATCGTCCTCGGCGCCATGGAGAAGGGGATCGGGGCGTGCATGATCGGATCGATCGACAAGACCCGGCTCGCGCGGGATCTCCTCATCCCGGACCAGTACGACATCCTGCTGATCATCGCTCTCGGCGTGCCGGGCGAGGAGGTCGTCCTCGAAGAAGTGGGCCCTGACGGCAACATCAAGTATTTCCGCGACGACAGCGACGTTCACCACGTGCCGAAGCGGGCGCTCGACGACGTGATCCTCCCGCTCTGAACCGGCAGGCTCGAACTGCTACTTTCCACGGCTCTGCGTCAGCGCCCCCCGATTGCACGCTGCAGATCCGATCAGGTAGCTCCGGCAGTCCATTCCCCGTCGAGGATCAGTTGGCCCGGAGGCCGTTCGAGGCATCGAGCGGCGGTTGCAATGCCGGTATTTCATCCAGAATCCCTTGAAAGTAGACGGTCATGTGGCTCTGCGCGGCCGGAACATCGACGTTCAGAACGAAGAAGTCCCCCAGGTAGAGACTCGTCATCATCCTCGGAAAACTCGCTATCATGGGCCCCGTCAACCGCGTCAGATCGTAGGCGCCACCGATGTACCGGTGATCGGACGAAAGGGAGGCGATCAGATAACCGTCTGCATCGAGGCCGTTCCGGCGCAGGAGGAACCGGGTTGTGCCGCCTCCCGTGAAGATGCCAGTGGCATGGAGCCCGGCGTCGTTCCCCTGGGCACCCACGCCGTTGAAGGTCATGTCCGACTCCCCCTCCGAGCCGAAGAGCTCGGCCGTCCAGGTCGCCCAGTAGTAGCTCCCGAACCACCAGGTGCCGTTGTACTTGAGGTTCGGGTAGTAGATGTCGAAGGCGTTCTCCGTCCCCGTGGGGCCGTTGTTCCACGCGTTGGGCCTGTCTCCCAGCACGGTACCCGTGCCGCCGAGTCCGAGCGGAGTCCTCATGCGGCTCATTCCCAGGCCGAAATCCTGATCGAGAAGGAACTCGTAGCCCGATCCATCGAGATCGACCTGGATCACCCAGACCCAACCGAGCCCCCCCATCCACGACGACGGATCGCCCGGGAGCCCGGTGAACAGAAAGCCGGCTTCCATCAATCCCACGTTTCCCCAGCCGGTGCAGCTATCGAAGAAGTATACAGCCCATTCCTCCATGTCCACCTCCAAGTTGTTCGTGCCGTAAGTGAAGGTGAAACCGTCGATCAGGTGATCGGGAAGCCCGCTCGACGGCACGGGCAGCTTGCCCCAGTCGAGATTGATGTAGCCCGTTTCGACACCCGACCACCAGGCCGCTATCGCCATGTTCTTCCAGACCGAGCCTCCCATGTCAGGGGAGCTTCCGGGAATGATCTCGCCGTTCACCCACTGCACCGTGGATCCGCCGGCCGGCTTCACGAGCTCACTGGCTTGATTCTGGGCTTTGGCAGATCCGGAAAGAAAAGTCGCCAGGAATAACAAGAGCACGATCCTCATTGATCACCTCCGACAATCTGGATTATTCGAGTCAGCCCGTCAGGGCGTGGCAGACGTCCTTTTCAGTTGGCCCGGAGGCCGTTCGATGCGTCGAGCGGCGGCTGCTGGAGCGGCGCATCGCTCAGCACTCCCTGGAAATAAATCGTGTAGGCGCTGCACTGGGGCGGGATCGTCCCTTTCAGGAAGTAGAAATCACCGAGAGCGTTCTGCATCGGCATGGGAAATCCGGCTGCAAATCCTCCCACCAGCCGCGTGACGTCCAGGTTCGGCAGGTAATGGTTCATTTCCTGAAACGAGGCAGCGAGCCATCCATCCAGACCTGTCTCGTTTTCACGCAGCAGGAAGAGGAGGCTGCCGCCTCCCGAAAAGCTTCCTGCGGCATAAAGTCCCGTGTCGTTGCCTTGCGTGCCGACGCCGTAGAACGTCATGTCGGCTTCGCCCTCCGTGCCGAAGAGCTCGGCCGCCCAGGTCGCCCAGAAGTTGCTCCCGAACCACCAGCTACCGTTGTACTTGAGGTTCGGGTAATAGATGTCGAAGGCGTTCTGCGTGCCCGTGGGGCCGTTGCCATAGGCGTTCGGCCTGTCTCCCACTACGGCACCCGTGTTGCCCATGAGCGGTGTCCTCAGGCGGCTCAATCCCAGACCGAAATCCTGATCGAGAAGAAACTCGTAGCCCGATCCCTCGAGATCGACCTGGATCGACCAGACCCACCCGTACCAGGGCCACCAGGGTACACCCGGGAGTCCGGTGAAGACGAAGCCGGATTCCAGGATCCCTATGTTGCCCCACCCAGTGCAGCTGTCGAAGAAATAGACGGCCCACTCCTCCATGTCGAATTCACAGTTGTTCGTTCCATAGGAGAATATGAAGCCGTCGATCAGATGGTCGGGAAGCCCGCTCGATGGCACGGGCAGCTTGCCCCAGTCGAGGTTGATGTAGCCGGTGTTGACACCAGACCACCAGGCGGAGATGGCCATGTTGTTCCAGAGCGAGCCGCCCCGATCAGGAGAGCTGCCCGGAACGATCCCGCCGTTCTTCCACTGGATCGTGGATCCGCCGTCCGGCTTCATGAGCTCCCCGGCCCGGCCCTGGGCTTCGGCGGATCCGGAAAGAAGAGTCGCCAGAAGAAGCACGAGTCCGATCCTCATCGCTCACCTCCATCGTTCTGGACATCTCGAGCCGGCCCGTCATGCGACGGCAGGCTTTCTTTCAGTTGGCTCTGAGGCCGTTCGAGGCATCGAGCGGCGGCTGCACCGGCAGCGAGGCGCCCAGCACCCCCTGGAAGTAGATTGTGCAGCCGCTGTACCGAGGCGGGACGGTCCCTCTCAGAAAATGGAAATCGCCGACGGCAGCCTGCATCGGTCGGGGGAAGCCGGCAACGAACCCGCCTACCAGCCGCGTGACGTCCAGGTTCTGCAGGTAATGGTTCGTTTGCTGGAAGGAAGCGGCCAGGCAGCCATCGAGACCGGTCTCGTTTTCACGAAGAAGGAAGAGGAGGCTGCCGCCTCCCGAAAAACTGCCCGCGGCATGGAGTCCCGTGTCATTGCCTGGCGCGCCGACGCCGTAGAAAGTCATGTCGGCTTCGCCCTCCGTGCCGAAGAGCTCGGCCGGCCACGTCGCCCAGAAACCGGTCCCGAACCACCAGCTGCCGTTGTAGATGAAGTCCGGGTAATAGATGTCGAAGACGTTCTCCGTCCCAGTGGGACCGTTCCCCGATGTATTCGGCATGTCTCCCACTGTGGGACCGGTGAGACCCATGAGCGGTGTTCTGAGGCGGCTGAGGCCCAGGCCGAAATCGTGACCAAGAAGAAACTCGTAACCCGTACCCGCGAGATCGACCTGAATCGACCATATCCACGAATAAGGCCACCACGGCTGGCCGGGAAGCCCGGTAAAGACAAAACCGGATTCCATGATCCCCGTGTTGCCCCACCCTGTGCAGCTGTCGAAGAAATAGACGGCCCACTCCTCCTTGTCGACCTCGCAGTTGTTCGTGCCGTAGGCGAAGGTGAAGCCGTCGATCAGATGATCGGGAAGCCCGCTCGACGGAACGGGTAGCTTTCCCCAATCGAGGTTGATGTAGCCGGTGTCGCAGCTCCCCCACCAGAGAGTGATGGCCATGTTGTTCCAGAGCGAGCCGCCCCTGTCAGGAAAGCCGCCGGGAACGATCTCGCCGTTCTTCCACTGGACCGTGGAGCCGCCGTCCGCCTTCATGAGCTCGCTGGCCCGGTTCTGGGCTTGCACTGATCCGGAGAGAAAAGCTGTCAGAAGGAACAGAAGCATGATTCTCATCGTGCACATCCTCATAATCGCCATTGCGAGCCGGCCCGTCAGTCGGCGGCAGGTATCCTGATCAGTTGGCCCTGAGCCCGTTCGACGCATCGATCAGCGGCGGCTGCATCTGCAGATCGGCCAACATTCCCTGGAAATAGACAGTACATGTGCTGAACTGAGGGGGGACGGTCCCTCTCAGGACATAGAAATCGCCGAGCGTCCTCTGCATCGATCTTGGATATCCGGCAGCAAAATTCCCCACGAGCCGCGTAATGTCCAGATTTTGCAGGTACTGGTTGCTTTCCTGAAACGAGGCTGCCAGGTAACCATCCAGACCGGTCTCGTTTTCACGCAGCAGGAAGAGGAGGCTGCCGCTCCCCGAATAGTTTCCCGCGGCATAGAGGCCGGTGCCGTTGCCCTGGGCGCCGACGCCGTACAAGGTCATGTCGGCCTCGCCTTCACTGCCGAAGAGTTCCGCAGGCCATGTGGCCCACCAATTATGTCCCCACCATGTCCCATTGTACTTACCGCTGGGATAATAGACCTCAAAGGCGTTCTCAGTGCCTGTATTCGGTATCCGTGTCCCCATAGCAAGACCGTTGCTGCCCATGGTCGCTGTCTGGAGACGGATCATGCCATTGCCCAGCTCACGCCCCAGAAAAAACTCGTACCCTGTACCTTCGATATCGTATGTGACGCTCCAGATCCAACCGTACCCCGGCGGCAAGGTCGGGAAGCCATACCCATTGGGAAGACCCTGGAAGAAGAACGCGGCTTCATGAACCCCCAGATTGCCCCAGCCCGTGCAGCTATCATAGTAGTAGACGGCAAAAGCGTCTCCAGCAGGATCCCTGTTGTTGGTCCCGTACGCGAAGGTGAAGCCGTCGATTACGTGGTCAGAAAGCCCGCTCGACGGTACGGGCAGCTTCCCCCAGTCCAGATTGATATAGCCTGTATCCACGCCGCTCCACCAGGAGGAGATGGAGTAGTTATCCCAGATGCAAATCCCGTGATCGGGCGGACCTCCTGGCAGCGGTACAACCTCGCCGTTCTTCCAGAGACCACAGCGCACGCCGGCTACTTCATGAATTTCCGACTGCGCAACAGCAGTCCCGTTCCAGAAAGCCAAGCAGATCAAAGTGAGAACAAGCCTGTTCATCGATCTCCTCATCAAGAAACCTCCCTGTATTTCAGTCGAGACGGGCACTGACCTCCCGTGCCAACGCCCCACGTGGGCCGCAGCAGAACTCACCGCACTCGATCGAAAAAGACGCACGATTCCCGATCACGAAGGCGCTTCCATAAATCAGAACGCTATTCGGGAAGCTCTTTTTCATTTTTTCCGGAATCCAGGACGAGGCGGATCTTGGCCCACGTGGGCCACGGAATCTTCCACCGTGCACTCGCGCCCCACGTGGGGCAGGCCGTTTTCCGTCTGGACAAGGCAAACTTCCAAAGTCCGTCTTCACCTCGCTGATACGGGTATACGTGTCTGCGCCGTCAAGGCAGCCACAGGCGTTCTTTTCAGTTGGCTCTCAGCCCGTTCGACGCGTCGATCGGCGGCTGCTGGATCGGCGGATCGCCCAGCAGGCCCTGGAAATAGACCGTGCGGGTGCTGAACTGGGGCGGGACGGTCCCATTCAGGAAATAGAAATCGCCTAGGGCGTTCTTCATTGGGATCGGGAATCCGGAGGCGAATCCACCCACCAGCCGCGTGATGTCCTGGTTCTGCAAGTATTGGTTTGTTTCCTGAAACGAGGCAGCGAGCCATCCATCCAGACCTGTCTCGTTCTCGCGCAGCAGGAAGAGGAGGCTGCCGCCTCCAGTGAAACTCCCCGCGGCATAAAGCCCGGTGTCGTTACCCTGAGCGCCGACGCCGTAGAACGTCATGTCGGCCTCTCCTTCACTGCCGAAGAGTTTCGCGGGCCAGGTCAGCCAGCCGGACGAGAACCACCATGTGCCGTTGTAGGTACCGTTCGGATAATAGATATGGGTGCAATTTTTGGTCTACGCAATTGGATGAATATAGAAATAGATAGATAC
>CAYZWU010000022.1:62950-78843 GCA_964482235.1 uncultured Phycisphaerales bacterium | reverse complement strand
TCGGCTCCCCCCAAGAGGGAGTTTTTCAGGCGACAACTATCCTGACACAGGGGGACAATGGCAGCAATAACGCGGCTCACGCGCCCTGGAAGTGGGATGATGGAGACGACGGAAAGGATCTGCGCGGAGGCGAGCTTGCCATGGAACCCGCGAAGATATCCAGGATCTACTTCAATGGCTGGGGTGATTTTGCCACGTCCTATAGCTGGAATCCCTACATGAACATATTCCGCACCGGGGAAAAATTGATCAACCTGACATTTGTCCCTCCCCATATACGCGGTGATCGGGATTTTCACGGAAACGGTCCACGGATCACAATAGAAGCAAGGTTGAGAATCTTGAAAGACTCCATCGAGGCCTGGGTATACATGGATGCCCTGGAGTGGAAGGGTCGCAAGGCGCACAAGGATTACACCCAGGCAAGAGGTGTCAAGGACTGGAGTTGTGTGTACAAGGCACCGGCTGGAAGAGAGATCACACATGTTGGTTGCTCGACCGCCCCGGTCAAGATCGTCTTCACCGACACGGATCATGAACCGGACACGATACTCGGACCGTCTGATGGTTTTGTTCAGAGTTTCGAGATAGTCGGCGACACGAAAGGTGATGAGGCCGGGACAAGAACCAAAGTCGAGGTCCGGTTCCATCATCTGAACGTGAAGACGAGACCCGTGAGGGACCAGCCACCTGAGCCAGTGCCGCCAAGAAGCAGGATCGTCCATGATTCGATCAAGATCACAACGGGGCCGCGCGACGCTCGATTGCGGGCAGGTGACTGGGAGCTGGATACCGACGACTGGACGCTTCTGGAAGTGTCCTACTCGACAAAGATCACCAACCACGGCCGTTCCGTCGACCTGACGATCAAGTGGCACGTCGTGGAGCTCGAAAAGAACCAGGGCTACAAGTCGGGGAACACTCAGATTCAATCGGACAAGACAATTCGGATATGGCAACAGCCGCCGAATAGCAGTCGCATTGTGAAAGAGATCGTGAAGGGGGGAAGCGGCTCATTCTCGAAACATGTTCCAGGCGAGGTCCACGGTCCTCATATGTACGAGTCCTTTGGAGGTTTTCAAAGTCCGACAATCTCCTTCGATGGGAAAGGTCGAAATGACGGAGACCGCCAGAGCTTTTCAGGGCGCCTCCAATGGTCGTATAAACTGGTAGGAAACTAAAACAACCCGAGCCGCCCCCGTCATCAAGACAGGAGCGGCTCGAGCTCGTCAAAAGCTAAGAATCGTCAACCCGATCTACGGCAGAATCCTGATCTCCACGGGGTTCGAGGCATAGTCATAAGGACTGTGCAGGCAGAAGGCGAAGTGGACGCTCAGACCAACGTAGGTCGGAGGCACGACCGTTGCGTTGAGCTGGGCGGCGCCCTTGCCGGTGTAGTCGAGATACCAGTTGAAGTCGCTGAAGGTCGACGAGTTCATGTTGTTGCGCACCAGGCTCGAGAAACCGTCCCAGTTCAGGGGCAGGGTGGCCATCCCACCGGGAAGAGGCGTGCCCGGTTCGGTGCCCGACGTGCTTCCCAGGAGGTAGTAACCCCTGTTGGCGTAGGCTGATCCGGCATCGAGGGTGAAGTTGACCGTCCCCCCCCCTGCTGAGGCGTAGATGGCGTAGTTGTCAACGGAAAGCGCCTCGACCACCATGTCGACCCTGTCGAAGAAGACACGCTTGGTGTCACCGTGGATCCAGAGCATGCCGTACTCCGGGGTTCCCGAGAGGGAGGGCAGCCGTTCAATGCAAATGTCCGAGCCGGTGTTCACGTCGAGCTCGTTGAACGGCTCGGGCGGACTGAAATCGTAGATACCGTAGTCGCAGTGCGTGTGCCAGCAGGTGTCCGAATCACCGGTCTCCTCCTGGTAGACCACCGAGATGCCGTCGTCCATGCGTGCCGTCACGTCGAAGGAGTGGATGACCGGAAACATACTTGTGGCGATGTCGCCGCTGGTCCAGGAGTTGCCACCATTGTCCGAGGCGCTGTAACGCAGACACGTGGCGGTCACGTCCGTGTACACCACCACGATGTTGTCGTCCCAGGCGGAGATGGCCGTGGGAGAAACGGGCATCATCGTGTCCAGGGTGATGGTGACCCAGGAGGTCGTGCTTCTCAGGGCCAGCGAGGCAAAGGGGCCTGAACAGTAGGAGACGGCCAGAGTGAAAGGGGATCCATCGAGGTCAACGGCATCCAGGCCGTTGAAGGCAGCTGTGATGCCCGTGACATTTTCGTTCCAGAAGTTGCCGCCGTCGGGAGAGACGTAGCAGACGAGCGACGAGTCCGCCAGGATGGCGAAGTACCAGAGATTGACGCCGCCGTAGTCGATCTCCGAGATGAGGGCGACCTCCTCGATCTCCACGCCCTTGTCGAAGACCTCGATGTAGCCGAAACCCGTGTCCATGGTTCCGTCAACGGTGGAGACGCGCCTGAAGCGCGCCAGGGAGAAGTCGTCCACGCCATCGTGCGCCACATAGGCGACATAGAGGTATTCGTTGAGGAACATGTCGCGTCCTATGGCGATGCTGACGTCCTGGATCTCCTGTATCTGGGATGCCCCCCAGAGGCCCGTTTCAGTCCACGACAGGCCGCCGTTCGTGGACATGTGGACGGTCCAGAGCTCCGTGTTCCCCGATCCGCGCTGGATCACGGTGAAGAGGTTTCCCGTGGCCTCGTGCACCGCGAGGTGCACCCCTTCCGCGTCGCCGCGCCAGTCGACGATCGTGTCGTCTCCGTCTCCCCGGGTGAGGCCTTGCGTTGTCTTTGGAATCCTCCAGTTGATGCCCACAGCGCCGGGCGCGCCGCCCGATCGCTCCCAGAGCCGGAGCGCCGCGAGAGCCCGGTCGAAGTTTCCGGTGTTCCAGAGATTTTCGATCGTCTCGGTCTTCTGCCGCAGCTCCGGTGTCATGTCGCAGAACATCTCGAGCTGGATCACGGCGTTCATCCTGTCCGCGAGATCGAGGCTTTCCAGGCTGTCCGACAGGGTGGTGAATTCGACTTCATTGCGGTCATCGTGAAGCTGATCGAGGTCGGACTGCGATCCATTCTGAGCCCACGCGGGACCGGATACGAGCAGGAGCAGGGACAGGGCAAATGCGAAATATGCTGTTCTTTTTCGCGACATCTTCAAATCTCCTTTCAATCGAGCTGTTCTCTGAATCAGCAGGTCAAAAAAACTTGCTTTTCAGCCACACTTCGCAAAAGCCGCCGGCCGCACGACAGAAAGAGTGGAGAATTTGTTTTTTCAGCGAGGAGGCCATCCCGGAATGGAATTTCTTTCGTCGGGACAAATGGGTTATAGTCGCGAGCATTGTCGCTTCGAAGTGCTTCGACAAGGATGTGAACCTGATGGAAACGAGGTCTACGGAAGAGATCACCCTCATTCTCCACAAGGCGGTGCGCGGGGACACGACGGCCGTCAATGACCTGATGCCCCTGGTCTACAGCGAGCTGCGCGCCCTGGCCGGCAGCTACTTCCGGTCGCAGCGGCCCGAGCACACCCTTCAGCCCACCGCCCTGGTCCACGAGTCCTTCGTCAAGCTCGTGGGCGCCTCGCACATCAGCTGGGAGAGCCGGGCCCACTTCTTCGAGATTGCGGCCAAGGCAATGCGGGAGATCCTGGCGGACCACGCCCGTCGGAAGAAGGCGGCCAAGCGCGGCGGGGGACAGAAGCGGATTACTCTCTTCGGGCTGATCACCCCCCTCAAGGATGCGGCGGAGATCGATCTCGTGGCTCTCGACGAGGCCCTCGCCAAACTGAACAGCCTCTCCGAGCGGCAGGCCCGCATCGTGGAGATGCGCTTCCTGGCCGGGCTTTCCGAGAAGGACGTTGCCCACGTCCTCGGCGTGAACACCCGCACCGTGCAGCGCGACTGGCGCGCGGCCAAGGCGTTCCTCAAGGCCGAACTTTCAGGCGATGCCCTTTGATGGACGCGGAACGATATCATAAGGTCGTCGAGATCTTCCACGAAGCGGCTGACCTCGAGGGGGAAGCCAGGGAGGCTTTCCTCGTTCAAGCCTGCCAGGGGGATGCCGAGCTGCGCCGCGAGGTGGAGATCCTCCTCGGTCATGACGATCTCGATGACGAGATCCTCCTCGAAAAGAGATCCGAGATCGGCAGCGAGCTTCTCGATGGGATTGACGGAGGTCTCCCTGAATTTCCTGGTTCCTCCATGCCCCCGCTCGAGCGGATCGGCCCCTACCGCATCATCGAGAAGATCGGTGAAGGCGGTATGGGCACCGTCTTCCTGGCCGAGCAGGACCATCCCCGCCGCCGCGTGGCGTTGAAGATGATCCGTCCCGGCCTCTTCTCCCCGCGCCTGATAAAGAGATTCCGTTTCGAAGCCGACGTGCTGGGCCGGCTGAAGCATCCGGGCATTGCCCAGATCTTCGAGGCGAGCGAGATCGACACCGACGCGGGCTCCCTTCCCTACTTCGTCATGGAGTACGTCGACGGCGTGGGGCTCAAGAAGTACGCCGAGCTTCACGACCCCGACGTGAGATCGCGGCTCGAGCTCGTGGCGCGCATCGCCGATGCGGTGCACCACGCCCACCGGAAGGGGATCCTGCACCGCGATCTCAAACCGGACAACATTCTTGTCGTCAAGGCAACGGGGACCACCAGAGCGGAGGCGTCCAGCGAGTTCGCTCACCTGGGTCAGCCGAAGATCCTCGATTTCGGCGTGGCCCGCGCCACCGACTCGGACGTGCAGGTCACCACGATGCAGACCGACGTGGGCCAGCTCATCGGCACACTCACCTACATGAGCCCCGAGCAGGTGGCCGGCGACTCGAGCCTGCTCGACGAGCGGAGCGACATCTACGCCCTGGGGGTGCTTCTCTACGAGCTCCTCGCCGGGCGCCCTCCCCTCGACCTCAGGGAGAAGTCGATCCCCGAGGCGGGGCGGATCATCCGCGAGGAGGAGCCCACACGGCTCGCCTCGATCCACACCGACTACCGGGGAGACATCGACACCATCACCTGCAAGGCGCTGGAGAAGGACCGCGAGCGCCGGTACGAGTCCGCCTCGGCTTTCGCGGAGGACATCCGCCGCTACCTGGCCCACGAACCGATCGTCGCCCATCCGCCGAGCACGCTCTACCAGCTCCGCAAGTTCGCCAGGCGCCACAAGGGGCTCGTGGGCGGGCTGGTGCTCTCCTTCCTGATCCTCATCGCCGGTATCGTCATCTCCGTCGTTCTCGCCGTGCGAGCCACGCGAGGCGAGGCCGACGCGCGCCGCTCCTCCTACCAGTTCAGCATCACGGCGGCCGAGGCCGTGGGAGACAAGGATCCGCACCGCGCTCGGAAGCACCTGGAGATGATCCCCGTCGAATTCCGCGGCTGGGAGTGGCGGCATCTGAATGCGCGGCTCCAGGCAAATCTGGCGGATTTCACGGGAGTCTTCCACGGGATCGCGGTCGCTGGTGATGGGAGTGTTGTTGCCCTGCAGGAACGGGAAGGGACCGTCGAACTGGTGGAGATACCGGGCGGGCGGGCTCGGGCGGTATTCTCTGCTCCCGAGAAGCTGACCCAGCTCTGCTTGTCACCCGATGGGTCCCGGCTGGCAGCACTGTCAGAGGAGGAGAAAAAGCTGATCGTGTGGGACAGTTCCACGCGAAAGCGCCTGACCGAGATACCGGTTCCAGGTCCGCAGAGCATAAAATTGCGATTGAGCTCCAAGGGCAGGTTTCTCTTCTTTTGTTCCGAAATGGATTTCTTTGCCTTTGAAACGGCCACTGGCAGGATGGCGGTGCGTGAGACCCTGGATCATATTGTTCGCACCATGGATTGCGATCCCGATGAAGAGCGGTTCGCTGTGGCCACGCTTGGTCGAAATCTCTATCAATACACGACCAGTGGAGAACGGCTCCTTCTGAAAAGAACCACGGAGAGCCCCAATGTCATAGCCTTCAGCCATGACGGGACGCGCCTCGCACTGGGGGATTTGCAGCGGACGATCCGTATCGTCGATGGTTCAACCTTCGAACCTCTCCATGTCTTGAATGGACACACGGATGGGGTGAGCGTCCTTGCCTTTTCCCCTGACGGTCGGCGTCTGGTCAGTGCGTCAGCGGACAACACGATCCGTCTCTGGAACCTCGATACCGGCCAGCCGGAACGCGTCTTCCTGGGATTTCCTGATAGAAAGGGTCCTTCCTATCTGGTCTTTTCCCGGGACGGCAGAATGATTGCCATGGGACATCGCTCGACAATTCGTCTTCTTTCGACGAACCTCGATGCCCGCCGCGTGCTCGAGGGACACGAGAGCTACGTCTACCATGTCACTTTCAGCCCCGACGGCTCGCTCCTGGCGTCCAGCGCCTTCACGGAAGAGACGCGCCTCTGGAACGGGCTCACCGGCGAGCCCCTCGCCGCATTTCGAACCAGGTCGCCTCATCGACGCCTCAGCTTCAGCCGCGACGGATCGCGCCTGCTCGTTTCCGACGGTATTCAGGTGTCCATCTGGGATCCCGCCGCCTGCCGGGCCGTCGGCGTACCTCGGACAGCCATGGATCAAAAGCTGCTCGATCCGGATCTCGACTACTGGGCTGCTGCCGCCTGCGGCGCGAAAGAGTCTCCCGACGCCGGCGAGCGTCGGGTCTCGAGTCCTGACGGCACCCTCGTTGCCGAGGGCACGTTCCGAACACTCAAGCGATCCATGCGAGAGGGCAAGCACCATTTCGAGAGCGGTTGCGAGGAGATCCTCATCAAGGATCTGGCAACGAAGGAGACCATCAAGAAAATCGGAAGTTTCGACTGCGGCGTCCTGTCCGTGGCCTTCAGCCCTGATGGAAAAAAACTGGCTTCCGGTCTCCGGGATGGAACGGTGAACGTCTGGGACCTCGCCTCGGGCGAGAAGCTGGCCACCATGAAGGGGCACACGAGTAGCGTCTACTCCATCGACTACAGCCCGGATGGAGCCCGCATCGTCACCGGGGGCAACGACGGGATGATTTTCCTGTGGGACGCGGAAACCTATGACGAGGTCCTTGTCCTGAGCGGCCACACCACCTACGTGCACTCCGTCTGCTTCAGCCCTGACGGCACCCTGATCGCTTCCGGCTCCGGCGACGGCACGGTTCGCCTCTGGGACTCGATCCCCCTGGCTGAACGGCGCCACGAGTTCGAGCAGGCTCGGGAGAGACGGATCGAGGCCGAGCCGATGGTGACACGCCTGCTCGAGGAGCTGGACGACCCGCTCGACGTGGCCGACCGCCTTCGCGCCGACGCTTCACTGAGCGAGGAACTACGCCGCGCGGCTCTCCTGCTGCTGCTCGAGCGGTTCGCATCGCGCTGAGATACCGAGCCCGCGCAATCTCCGCCATGTTCGCTGGATTGATGTCACGAAATGGTATGGCGCCGGACCAGCGAACATGGCGGAGATTGCGCGGGCTCGGTATCCGTCATTCCCAGCGCAGCTCCCTCAGGGTGAAAGAGGCGGTTTTGCCTGCCTGGTCCGGCGAAAGATCCCAGCGCTTGCTGGTGAGCCCTTCGAGAAAGAGCCGGTCGTGGCTGACGAGCAGCAGGCCGCAGGGACATTCCTTCAAGGCATCCTCGAGACAGTGGATGGACGGCAGATCCATGTGATTGGTCGGCTCGTCCATGATGATCAGGTGCGGCTCGCGGGCGATGCCGATGGCCAGCAGAAGCTTGCGTGTCTCGCCGGGGCTGGGTTCGTCGCTATCCAGCAAGCGCTGCGGCCGTGAACCGAGGCGGCTCACCGCCGTCATCATCACACCGAGCTTGTCCGGCGGAAGGCCGCGGGCTCGATCCAGGATGTCCTTCCCGGAGTGCCGGTCGATCTCCTGGGGAACGTAGGTGACACGCTCTTGGGGCAGGCTCGAGGACTGGACGACGTGCCGGACCAGCGTGCTCTTGCCGGCGCCATTGGGTCCTGTCAGGGCGATGCGGTCGTCGGGCCGCATCGATAGATCGGGAATCATCATCCGGCGGTTGCTGCCGAGGGCGAAGGATCGGGCTTCAACTTCAAAGAGAAGATCCCGCCTCGAGCGGGAGCCGGGCATCCAGATTCCCAGGCTGTGGACCTTCCTGGTCTTGATGCTCTGCTTTTTTGCGCGGGCCTGCTGCAGACGGCCATCGAGCTGGCTGAAGAGCCGCCCGGCCGCACCGTCCTTGCCCGAGGCGCGGACCCTGTCGATCTTTTCGCGGGCGTCATGATCGCCGCGCGCGAGTCCGCGTTTCGAACGGCGGCGGTCCGCCTGTGCGGCGGCCTGCTTGCGCTTGGCTGTCTCGCGCCTGAGCTTCTTCAGGGCGGTCCTGGCGGCAGCGGACCTCTTGCGGAGGTGTTCCTCCTCTCTGGCGGCTTCCCGCGATCCCCTCGTGTAGCCGCCGGGACGCATCCGGGATTCCGGCGGATCCATGAAGAGGCATTGAAGGCACAGGTCATCGAGGAGCTCACGGTCGTGGCTGACCAGGAGGCCGATGCCCCGGAAGGTTTTCATGGCTTCCACCAGCAGTTCCCTGGCCTCGACGTCGAGGTGGTTGGTGGGCTCATCGATGGCCAGCACCTCGGGCTGGTTCCACAGGATCACTCCGATCTGGGCGCGTTTGCGTTCCCCGTGGCTGAGTCGATCCCAGCGACCCAGCCAGCTTGCCGCGATGTCCAGGCTGCCCTTGATCCGGCAGGCTTCGCGGTCCGTCGAGTCGAGCAGGTTCGCTAAAGAGGGGGGGATGTCGTCGGTCCGCTGCTCGCAGTAGGCCGCCGTACCCGGAATGTGCACCGAACCCGAAACAGGTTTCAGCATGCCGGTCGCGATCTTCAGCAGTGTCGTCTTGCCGGCGCCGTTTGCGCCGACGATTCCCGTCCATCCCGCGGGGAAGCTGCAGGTGAGATCCTTCAGCAAGGGATCGCTCGCCCCGTCGTGGGTAAAGGACACGCTTCGAAAATCGACTGCCCCAGGTTTCATCGTTCAAGCCGGATCTTGCGGCGCCGGGTCGTCTGCAGAACGGCGGCGTCCAAATTGGGAGAAGAGATCCATGATCGAAAGAGCCGTAATGGCCTTATCTATGAGGTAGCTTTTCTGTCCAGGATAGATGATATAGAAATCGTCGATCTTCAGATCCTTGATCGCGATTCTCATCGATTTTGTCGTCTTCGGTGCGTCAGTATATTTAACTTCGAATCCGAGCCGTTTTCCTTTTCTGAAGAGCAGCATGTCGATTTCCGCACCGCTGTGCGTAGACCAGAAGTAGGCATCCCGGCTCTCGCTCGCCGCGATGACCTGCTCAAGGGCAAATCCTTCCCATGATGCACCCAGCTTGGGATGCCTGACGAGATCTTCCTTCGACTGCAATCCCAGGAGCGCGTGCAGGATTCCACTGTCACGAATGTAGATTCTCGGGGATTTCACCTGACGCTTCTTCAGGTTTTCATACCACGGTTGAAGCACCCTGACCACGTAGGAACCGGAGAGGATGTCCAGATAATGGCGCGCCGTCGCTTCGGCGCAACCGAGGGAACGCGCGAATTCCGCAGCGTTCCAGACCTGACCGTGATAGTGAGCCACCATCGTCCAGAACCGTCTGAGTGTTTCGGCACCGGTTGTGATACCGAGCAATGGAATATCTCGCTCGAGAAACGTACGGATAAAATCGTCGCGCCACTCGATGCTGCGGGAATCGCTTCCGGCAAGATAGGATCTTGGAAATCCGCCTCGTACCCACAGAGTGTCCATCTCCTTATTCGCCTCGACCTCCCCGAGATGTAAGCCGGTCAGGTCCACGAATCCGACCCTTCCGGCCAATGACTCGGACACCCCTTTGACAAGATGGGGTGAAGCGCTGCCGAGCAACAAGAACCGGGTTCGCGAATCGGAACGATCGGCGAGAACGCGGAGGGTCTCGAAAAGTTCGGGCTTCCTCTGGATTTCGTCGATGACAACCAAGCCTTCGGTCTTCTCGAGTGCGAGCATGGGCGCTTCGAGGCGCGAAAGATCGACATGGTTCTCGAGGTCGAAGTAGTCGCCTTGTTTGTTGTCTGCCAGCAGCCTGGCCAGTGTGGTTTTCCCGCACTGGCGGGGTCCGAGCAAAGCCACGATCGGATTGGCTTCCAGTGAATCCCTTATTCTTTCGAGAAAGCGCGGTCTTTCTATCATGGCTGTAGAATATTCTTGAAAATCGGTATGTCAAGTCCTGATTTTCAAGAACTTTCTGGGGGGGGGTGATTAGGAGGAATTTGTGTTTCTCGCGGAAGTACCGTGGCAACAACGAGCTTGATGGACTTCAAACAGGCCCGGTCAAGTACGAGCCGGGACAACAGACCGGCCCCTGAAATAAAACCCGATTTTTCCTGTCGTGCCCTTCTCCCCCCTTGCGCTGTAGACAGTGGACACGCATCGCCCTGACCATGCAGTCCCGGCCAAGGATGCAGCGTAATGAAGATCCACAATGAAACAGGTCATCAACGACAGGATCTCGAATCCTCCGGTCTGACACTCGATCGTTCGGACGATCCGTCCGAATTGAGGGACTACTACCGGATCGTCCAGAGAGAGTACCTCGATCGATTCGATGTCTATTTTTCAGTGGACGACAGGCTCGATCTTCGTGAGAGACAGAAGTTTGATGTCTTCGTGTTGAAGAGATCCGGGAAAGTGATCGGAGGTTTCGAATTACACTGTCCCACGATCTGGAACGGCTATTCCATTCCCTGTCTCGAGTATGTTCGAGAGGACACGAATCCCGGGATCGAAAAGGAGCTGCCGACCTCCGGTGAAATATCAAAGCTCGTTATCAGCAAGCAGAAGAAGACGATCCAGGACGTCCATTACCTGCTGTCAAGGGCAGGGGAGATCTGCTTCAGCTCCAGCCTGGAAAAGCTGTACGTGTTCGCTCCGAAGTTTCACACCTATCTGTACAGAAAAATAATCCAATCCGGGACTCTGGCCAGCTTCTCGAGTTTTGTTCTTCACGAGTTTGAATATTCGAATGGATGTTCGGAGATGACTTTTTATCTCTCGGAGTTCCGGAGAGAAAACAAGTACGTCCTCAGCAGGAAGATCCCGGTTTAATCCCAGGAAGCCATCGTGATGATCCCCGCTGTCAACAGATTGGAGAGACATGAAGGGATCCTCACGGCAGCGGAACAATCCATCCTGGAAAAGGCCGTTGTCTGCGGTGCGGGCGCCGGCGGAGTGGGGGGCTGGACCTACGAATCCCTGGCTCGTCTCGGGTGCGCTCGCTTCAGGATCGCCGATCCGGGAACGTTTGACGAGACTAACCTGAACAGGCAGGCCTGCTCGTCGACCCGCACCCTGGGAAGGAACAAGGCTGAAACGGTCGCACGGAGCCTCCTGGAGATCGATCCGGGAATCGAGGTGGAGGTCTTTCCGGAAGGAGTCACGGAAGAGAACATCGAGGATTTCCTTCGCGACGGCAGCGTGGTGATCGATGGCATCGATCTCTACGAGATGGAGATCAAGAAGCTCCTCTACGATTCGGCGCGGCTGCGCGGCATTCCGGTCGTCAGCTGTCCGATCCTGGGATTCGGGGCAGCCATTGCCTTCTTCCATCCGACGCGGAGTCCCTCCTTTGAGCGGTATTTTGGTCAAATTCCATCCAGGGAAGATAAAAAAGCCTTCAAGGAATATATCGAGCGATTCGCAACGGGATTCTTCTGCTTCAAGCCGCGCCTCGACTGGCCGCTTTTTACCCGAAAGGTCGATGAAGGCAAGGTTCCTTCGGTGGGCATGGCGTGCATGCTCTCCGGAGCGTTGACGGCAACGAATGTCGTGAGTTTTCTGCTCGGGAAGGATGACTTTCCGATCGTGCCCGAAACGACACACATCGACCTGAAGAGATCGAAGGTATCTCGAATGGGTCCCCTGAAGCGATGGTTTTTCAGAACCTGCCTTCATCTTGTCTCGCGTCATGACCAGGATCTTTTTTGATTGTAAGAAGGGAAGAGATCTTTCGATACGTCAACCGAGGGCCTATACTGTTGAAGCGAGTCCTGAGCGAAACGATCAATCAATGGCTCCGTGGAGCCTCGTCCCCTCGGTTGAAGGCAATGGCAGACGATTCCCCGAAGGAGATCACCCGGATCATCGCCAGGGTCGGAAGGGGCGACGAATCGGCAGCTGCGGCCCTTCTCCCCCTTGTGTACGACGAGTTGCACGCGCTGGCGATCAGCTTCTTCCAGTTCGAGAGGCCGGGGCACACGCTTCAGCCCACCGCCCTGGTTCATGAAGCTTTTGCGCGGCTGGCCGGCACGGAGAAGTCCGACTGGAAGGACCGGGCCCACTTCTTCGCCGTTGCCGCCCGGGCCATGCGGCGGATTCTCACCGATTACGCCCGGCGCAAGAAGGCGGCCAAGAGGGGGGGCAAGGGAAACCAGGTGACCCTCTCCGGATTCGCCACCCCTTCCGCCGAGGCGGAGACCTTCGACCTGATCGCCCTCGAGGAAGCCCTGGCCAGGCTGAGCGATCGCTCTCCCCGTCAGTGTCGCATCGTGGAGATGCGGTTCCTGGCCGGTCTCAGCGAGTCCGAGGTGGCCCATGTCCTCGAACTCTCCCCCAGGACGGTCCAGCGCGAGTGGCGCACGGCCCGGGCCTTTCTCAGGTGCGAGCTTAGCGGCGACAGCCTGTCATGAGCGACGAGCGTTATCAGCGGATCATGGAAATCTTCCTCGAGGCGGCCGATCTCGAGGGCGCCGATCGCGGAGCGTTTCTCGATCGCGCCTGCCGGGGCGATGAGCAGCTGCGTCATGACGTGGAACGTCTGCTGGCAGGCGATGAGGAAGACGGGGGCCTCTTCGCGGAGGAGAACATCAGCAAGGGGCAGGAGGTCCTGGCCGGAGCGCTGGGGATCGCCGGCAACGGCACGGCCACCCCGGAGGGGTGGTCGCCCCCCCTGAAAGAGCGGATCGGCCCCTACTGCATTCTCGAAAAGATCGGCGAAGGCGGCATGGGCGCGGTCTTCCTGGCCGAGCAGGACCATCCCCAGCGCCGCGTGGCGCTCAAGATGATCCGCCCCGGTCTGCTGTCCGAGAGCCTGCTGAAACGGTTCCGCTTCGAGGCCGAGGTGCTGGGCCGGCTCCGGCATCCCGGCATAGCGCAGATCTACGATGCGGGCGAGGTCGATGCCGGCCAGGCCCGCCTGCCCTACTTCGCCATGGAGTACGTCGAGGGAAAGGAACTCAGGAAGTACGCGGAAGAGAACGACCTCGGCATCAAGGTACGCCTCGAGCTCGTGGCACGCATCTGCGATGCCGTACACCACGCCCACCAGAAGGGTATCGTTCACCGCGACCTGAAACCGGAGAATGTCTTCGTGGTAGATGAGGCGGCGACGCCGCCTGCCGGCGAGGGTGCATCCCTTGCCGTTGCTGGCCAGCCGAAGGTACTCGACTTCGGCATCGCGCGCGCCACGGACGCGGACACCCGGTTCACCACGCTTCAGACCGGCACGGGACAGCTGGTGGGAACCATCGCCTACATGAGTCCCGAGCAGGTGGCCGGTGATTCGCGACAGGTTGATGAGCGCAGCGACATCTATGCCCTGGGTGTCATGCTCTACGAGCTGCTCGCGGAGCGCCTCCCCTTCGACCTGCGGCACAAGCCGATTCCAGAGGCGGCCCGGATCGTGCGCGAGGAGGAGCCGACGCGGCTCGCATCAATCGTGGCGTCCTGCCGCGGCGACGTGGACACGATCGTGTGCAAGGCCATGGAAAAGGACCACGGGCGCCGCTACCAGACGGCGGCGGCCCTCTCCTCCGACCTGCGGCGATACCTGGCCGACGAGCCGATCGCCGCCCACCCGCCGAGCACCTTCTACCAGCTGAAGAAGTTTGCCAGGCGGCACAAGGGGCTCGTCATGGGATTGGCGCTCTCGTTCCTGATCCTGATCCTCGGGATCGTCACGTCGCTGAACTATGCCGTCCAGGCCGTCCGCGGCGAGAGGCGCGCAACCGAGAGCAAGGAGGATGCGCAGCGGGCGGCGATCAGGCTCGAGATCACGGCCGCCGACGCGGTGGGGGGGGACGATCCGCTGCGAGGCCTCACCCACCTCGAGGCGGTCCCGGACGAGTTCCGCGGCTGGGAGTGGCGGCATCTCCACACCTGCTTCGAATCGCATCTCTGCGAGTTCATGGCCGGCGAGGCTCCCGGAGCGCCCAGGCTGAAAGGGACGTCTAACTTCGCGACATCATCAGTCCTTCACCCCGGTCGAGGCCCCCTGGGAGCCTTCGAGCGCGGCGATGGAATCGAGCTGATCGACCTTCTTTCCGGAGAGAGCGTTGCGGAATTCCGGAGTGAGGGAAAACTGACCGATCCGGAACTGTCACCCGACGGTTCGCTGCTGGCCGTTCTGGACAGAAGGTCAGGGAAGCTGATCGTGGAAGAGATCGGTAGCGGCGTCCGGAAGGTCGAGCGGCCGGTTGTTCCTTCCCAGATATCCGATGTCTCCATCAGTCCGGATGGTTCCCTGGTCGCGATCAGTTCGGTGACGGAGGGAACCGAAGTTTTCGATACGTCGACGGGGCAGACGCTATTCCTTACGGATCCCTTTCCGACGATCGCTCGTGAGATCGACTTCTCGTTCGACGGCTCGCGGATTGCCATCGTCGGCGGAAACCGCGGCGACGAACTGCTCGGAGGGGGCACCTTCTTTCTTTACATCTACTCGAGGGAGGGTGAGAGGCTGGTCGAGAAACCGATCGGCGACGGCGCGGGGGCGCTGGCCGTCTCTCCCGATGGAAAGCGTGTGGCCATCGGCCATTACCAGCGGATGATCAGCCTGTACGATACGGCGACCCTCGAGAGGCTGGATGTCCTTCACGGCCACACCAAGCCGATTTCGGCGATCGTATTTTCTCCTGACGGGGCTCAACTGGCGAGCGCATCGACAGATGGCACGACCCGTGTCTGGGATCTCGCGAGCGGGACGACGCTGCGCGTGCTCACCAACGCTTCGACACCGAGGCCGATCACGTCGCTGGCCTTTTCCAGGGACGGCGAGATGCTCGTGGGCGGGAACACCTACGGTGCCAGGGTGTGGGCGTGGCAGCGGGACGCCCGCCTCGTGCTGGAGGGACACCGGAGCTTCGTCTATCGCGTTGTCTTCAGCCCCGACGGCAGGCTCATCGCCTCGTGCGACTGGGACAACACGATCTGCCTTTGGAATGCGCTGACAGGCAAGCGGCTCGCCACGCTGCCGGCCATCGGCGCTCGCGGTATTTTTTCCTTCACCTTCGACGGAACCAGATTGATCGAGTCCGTGCTGTGGGATCCTGCGACCGGCGATCGGGTGACCTCTCCACGTACGCCCGTTGACGAGGAGAATTTCAAGGCGCTCGCGGAAAACAGAAATTTCCCGGTATTCTGGAGACAGTTCGCCCAGGGGGGAGCGCAGGCCTCCCTCTGGAACGACTACCATGCGGCCTTGAGTGCTGATCGCTCCAAAATGGCAAAGGGGTTCATGTCGGGTGAAATCCAGATCCTGGAATCGGCAACAGACTGGACAGCCAGCCAGTTGACCCGGCACGACGTCGCTGTCCTGACCATCGCCTTCAGCCCCGATGGAAAGAGGCTCGTCTTCGGCGATATCAAGGGGGTCATCAAGATTTGGGATCTTCCCGGCAACAAGGAGCTGGCCACCTTGCGCGGGCACCAGGGCGAGGTCTTCTCCGTCAACTTCAGCCCCGACGGAAGCCGCATCGCGTCAGGCAGCAACGACGGGACGATCATCCTCTGGGACACGGAGACCTTCGAGCAGGCGGCCGTTCTGCGCGGTCACGGCAGCTACGTGCACGGCCTGGTCTTCAGCCCCGACGGAACGCGGATCGTATCGGCATCGGGTGACCGCACGGTCCGCGTCTGGGACACGGTCCCGCGCGACGAGCGCTTCCGACAGATCCGCCGGGCCGAGGCG
>CAYZWU010000022.1:39593-62850 GCA_964482235.1 uncultured Phycisphaerales bacterium | reverse complement strand
CTGGGACACGGTCCCGCGCGACGAGCGCTTCCGACAGATCCGCCGGGCCGAGGCGTTGCGGAAGGAGGTCGAACCGCTGGTGGACCGCCTTCTCCGCGAGCTACCCACGCCGCTGGACGCGGCCGACCGCATCAGGGCGGACGAGGCGCTGGACGAGGAGCTTCGTGCTGCGGCACTGCTCTTCTTGCTGGAGCGAAGATACTGAGCCCGCGCAATCTCCGCCATATTCGCAGGTCCGGCAGCTTCTCATTTCGTGGAATCAACCCTGCGAATATGGCGGAGATTGCGCGGGCTCGGTATCCGGTATCTACAGGACCTTCATGATGAAGGCCAGCTTGTAGTAGGCCGGTCGGTTGTCGTAGGGTTCCGGCGATGTGAGTCCGCTGTATTCCGTATAGCCGGTGTGAGAATGGTCTCCTGTAGGATCCAGATGGTGGGTGGCATATTGAAAAGGTAAGTTGCCCATCTCCTTGTAATACCAAGGCATTACCCAGTAGCCGACGACATCGCGGAAATGATCCTTGATCAGATGGGAATGTTCTCCGTTTGGATCTGTGGTAAAAGTGTGATCGTGCTGGGGCATTGTTCCAAGGGAGATCTCTAAGGAATTCGATCCGCCGGTTTCACCAGGCGTGTCTCCTCCCCGGATGAATCGATCGCGTAGATCGGGCGATCCATTAGATCCGTCGCAGAACTGCCATCCGAAAGGAATGGTCGTTTCATCACCGGACCAGAAAACGATCGATCCCTTGGGAATCGGGTACAGATGCCGTTCAACGTGCTGGATGTTCTTTGTTGACTGTGCTCGAGTGGAAGCGGTTGCCGCTGTTCTCATGATAAAGGCAAAAGTGTAGTAGACAGGACGGTTGTCGATGACATTGCCGGTTCCTTCATATCCGGTTGTACCGGTGTGGGAGTGAAAGCCGCTTAGTGAACTGTTTTCGTACTCCCAATAGTCGGCAGCCCACGTACTGTAAATGAGAATGGGACCAGCTGTATATAGAGTAGTAGCAAGGACCCAGGTGTCCGAGTAAGTGTGTGAGTGATATCCAGCCGTCGTTGTTTGAAAGGGATGATCGTGCGCAGGCAGGTTTTCGACGGCAAGCTGTATCGCGTCCGTTCCCGTCGTCTCACCTGGATCCTGGCCGTCCTGAACACCAACGACGAATCGGCTGCGTAGATCGGGTGTGCCGTTCGTGCCGTCGCAGAGCTGCCAGCCGTCAGGAATCGACGAATCCTCTCCGGACCATACGATGATTGATCCTTTGACAACCCCGAATGCCGACCGAGGTTTCCCTTTTACTCTCGTGATGAACGCCAACCGGAAGCAGGCCGGACGGTTGTCGAAGGGCTCCGCATTCCCCTCGTGATCGGTGATCCCGGTATGAGAGTGATCACCGGTGGAATCGCTGGTGTGGCTTGGATAATCGTAATCTTCGCCAGCGTGGTCTGCCAGGACAGCGCCGCCGGCAAGGATGTCAGGAAAAAGATCGCAATGTTTATCCTCGAAGCTGTGCTGATGCACACCGTCAGTCTCGGTTTGAAAATAGTGGCGATGCGATGGCAGGTTTGCTTCGGTGAGCTGCACCTCGTGCGCTCCCCCCGTCTCGCCGGGAACCTCGCCCGTTTGAGTTCCCAGCACGAATCGATCGCGCAGGTCGGGCGTCCCGTTCGTGCCGTCGCAGAGCTGCCAGCCGTCGGGGATCTCTGCCAGGGTGCCCGACCACATGACAATGGGCTGCAAGGTGCTGGAGACCGTCGGGTACTGCCGGGCTTCGCTCCGGTCAGCCAGGATCAGGAAACCGAGGAGGAAAAGCAGGCTGGCTAGAGAAAGTCCGAGAACAACGCGTGATTTCATGATCTGATCTCCTAACTTACGCCGAACGTGTGGTTTTGGTTAATCGCCAGATGAGCAGGCAGCTGTTCGGCTACCAAGACAGCGCAAAGGGCAGACGGAGCACGTCATGAAAATCCGTATTTTGACTTTCCCGCTCAAGCGGACCATGCATGTTGTCGAAAAGGAGTAGTGCCAAAAAGGACCGGAGAGAAGGGATCTTTCGGGTAGGGGGCCCATGGATTTTCGGAGACTCCGTTACGGACGAGGGGGACAGGAGAGGGGGACAGGGAAGCCTAGCGACCGGTGTACATCAAGGTACACCGGTCCCTTTTTTTTGGGGCCTGATTCGACCCGAACCGGTGCACAGGTCTGTGCGTAACCTCTTTCTTGATAAAAAATAAGAAAGATCAGGCGAAATCCGTTGCAATGCCGGGGGGGGCTGCCCGTTTTTCCTGTACGGGGCGTTCGGTTCTTCAGGCGCCGTCAATACCGGACAATGAAGGTGCTCGGCGCCTTCTCGGTGATGCCCCGCTCCTTCAAGGCCACCTCGTCCACCCTGGAATGGGGGGATCCCTGGTGAAGCCACTCCAAGAACCGGTCCAGATCTTCCGTGCTGCCAAAGGCTTCCCCTTCCACGCAGCCGTCCCTGGTATTGCGGACCCAGCCGGTCAATCCGAGACTCCGGGCCGTCTGTTCGGTGTGAGCCCGGAAGAAGACCCCCTGGACACGACCGGAAACCCTGTAATAGACCTTTTCCATCGAGAAACTTCTTTCAGCTGTGGATCAGCAATTCGCCGGCATTATAGCGATCAATCATCCAGAGGAACACCGCCGAAGGAGAACTCCGAGAATCCGGCGCGCCGGCACCGGGTGAGCAGGTCGATGACCTGGCCGTATCGAATCTTGCGGTCCGGGAAGAAGAGCGGCCGTGCTTCGGGCATCTGTTCATTGACTTTTTTCATGAGGCGGGAAAATTCGTCCATCATGCCGGCTCCGCTGAGCGCCTTGCCGTTGACCGTGAGCCTGAAGCCGGTTTCCGAGTTCTTTTCGTGGAGCATGGTGATCTCGACGCTTCGGATTTCCTCCAGGGACTCCCTGGCGAGATAGACCCTGATGCCTCCTTCGGGCGGCTTTTGCGAGAGGCAGAGCCGCTTTTCCTTGCCCGATCCCATGACGGGCATCGCCAGGTTGCACCCGAAGATGATCTTGTAGACGAAGACATCCTGATGCCCGCAGATCTGCATGAGCTTCTGTATCGACCTGAATCCGGCGTCCCTGTCCGCCCGGATGAGAACGGACATCGTCGAGGCCTTGTCGTCTTTCTCCCTGTCGAACCGCTTGGCCATGGCGGAGAGCAGGCCGCGAATGGGATCGATGCTGTCGTCCACCCTCCCGAAGTTCCGGAGGCCGCCGCGGCGGTTCACGGTGACGAGGCAATAGTCCTTCCGGTTGATATGGATGGTGAGGCAGTCGTTCGACGAGAAGTCGATTTCTTCACAGAGACTCGATGCCGGGGCTTCGATGTAGACGCGGTTTCGAACATAGAGCCTGCGGGCGGTCTCTCCCTGCCCCGGCATTCCCAGCAGCTCGACGGGAGCTTCGAGGCTTTTCAGATCGCCGCCCTTCGAGGCCAGGAGGGTCATCAGGTCGACCAGGTGTCTGACCCTGGCCGGGCATCGATCGTCGGGAAAGTCGATCGGATGGCTGGGCATGAGGCAGAACTTCGCCTCATCGTTGATGTCCCTGAGCTCGTCGATGCATTCCTCGAGCTCCGAAAGCGTTCGAAATGGATTGGCCGAACCCCTGTGGCCGAGTCTCCCGAAGTCGTATTTCAGCGAATCGGCTGTGTACCAGAGCTCGACGCTGTGCATGTTCGCCAGGCGCTTCCTTTCGGGGAGCCCTTCCTTCGAAACGGGATGACAGTGGAGAAAGCAGGGCACGAGGCCTTCCATCCGCGTTTCACGATCCCTCGCACCGATGTAGAACCTGTAGATGTCGACATCGCGGGCGATGGCCATAAGATGCGTCAACCTGAAAAGAGGTGTTTCGCCCGACGTATAGATCACGAAATCGATGTCCGGCATCGTGGTGGTTCGCCCCGCACTCTTGATGACCCTGTTGCCGGCAAGGGACACGCCGTACCTGAAGATGTGATGCATGTGGCCTTCATCGCGGATGGTCCTCGCGTGGGCGGTGCCGGCCTCGAGATCCTGAAGCGTCCTCTTCTCGAAACCGAGAATCGAACCGTCTTCATGCAGAAGCACTTCGATCACGGCGCAGTCCTGCGGGAGCTCCTCGAAGTACTTCCCGCTGGAGAGCGGAAGATCCGGCTTCTCCAGGTCGCGGGGCAGGATCAGTCTCTTCCGCGCGTCGCTGATGCTCTGACCGGAAAGCGAGCCGCAGATCACGGCGGCAGCCAGGAGCAGGAGAACGGGGAGGGAGATCTTGCGGCAGGCTGGGCGGCAGCTTCTTGTTGCGAATCTCATGAGTTGTCCCTTCACATCGATCTAATATGAATTTCGATATCGAACCATGATATTAAATTCTCGCTGACCGGCTTTGAAGTACCGGTGAAAAAACCGGCGGCTTTTTCCGGTTGCTTCGATTCTGGTTTGGCGATATAGAGGATATCGACCGGAAAGCCGCTTTTTTCAGATTGTATGGGTCATGCCGCCGATGTCCGGTGCAAAACGATTCATCGCCCTCATCTTTCTGGCAGCATCTGCCTTTCTCTTGCTGTCCGGACTCGCTCTCTGTCTTCATCTCCATGACGAACACTGCTGCGAGGATCATTCCCCCCCGACCCACGAAACGAACCATTGCAGCCAGTGCCAGGCTCTGCAAGCCGGCTACGGCGATACACCCAACCCGAATCCCGTGCCGGATCTCAGGCTCGAAGCGACAGTTGCGCCGCTTTCCCTGAACGACCGGATCGTCGTCATCGATCCATGCTTTCGCCTTCCCCCCTGCCGGGCTCCTCCATCCTCCTCCTGAATCGGCGTCCGTACCAACAGCTTTGATGTGATCCACCGCCTCGATTCGCAGCGTGCGAAAACGTGCCTGCATTCCCTGTCTCGAAACGAGAAGGGCGTTTTGGGCGGTGCGACGTAACCCGGATTCAATGAGGAGAAAAAGAGATGAGCCTTTTTTTGCGTCTATTCTTTTGCCTGGCGGGAGCCGTTTCGCTCCTTGCAGGTGAAGCCGCGGCCCAGGCAGAGGACGAAATAAAACAGCCCCTCGATTATCAGGAGCTTCTGGAGCGGCTGGAAGATCTCGAGCTCCAGGTGGAGCTCCTGGGGAAAGGGACCGAAGGAATGCTAGTGCAGGAGAGGTCCGGCGAGGGAGAGCCCTCCCCGGGCCGGAGTCAAGGCCTCCAGGGCATGGGGATCGCTCCGGGGCAGATCGGCAGCCTGGGGCAGACCGATCGCTTTTCCACCACCTTCAACCCGGCCATCGGCCTCGTTCTCGACACGATTCTCAACTACCAGACCGGCGACGAGAGCTACCACGGCCAGGACGGTTTCTACTTCCGTGCAGCCGAGCTCAGCATCAACGCCCAGATCGATCCCTTCGGCTACGCCTACGCCGTTCTCGAGGGGAGCGAGGGCGAAGGGATCGGCGTGACCGAGGCGGCGGGTGTGCTGAACCGCCTTCCCTGGAACCTCTCGGTCAAGGCCGGCCGCATCCTGGCCGACCACGGCAAGCTCGGGCAGCGACACGAGCACGAGCTACCCTTCGTGGAGAAGCCGGGAGTCTACTACGACTATCTGGGGGGGAGCGTCCAGGCGACGGGCGCCGAGCTGCATCACTGGTTCGGCCTGACGGACGAGATCCCGGTGCGCTGGTCGCTGGGCATTTACACCGAAGCTGACAGCCACAGCCACCAGATCGGCGGCGTTCATCATGATCACGACCACGACGACGTGTTTCACAAGAGGCACATGGACAACTATGCCTACAACATGCGGCTCACGGGCTACTCCGACCTGACTGAGGAGACGTCCCTCCAGCTGGGAACCAGCCTCCTCTGGACGCCGGAGGTCCAGCACGAGGTTGCGGAGAACCGCCAGGCCGTATACGGCATCGATGCCACGTGGAAGTGGCAGGATCCGGCGGCGCGGAAAGAGCTCTACATCGGCGCGGAGGCCTTCGTGAGCAACGGCCGGTTCTTCGAGGAGGACGAGGGAAGTTACTTCAAGCACGAGGCCGCGGGCGGCTATCTCTGGGGGGATTACTCGTGGAATCCCTACTGGTCCGCCGGCGCCATGGCGGACCTCTACCAGATGAGCCGGCACTCCGACGTGGGACAGAAGGCTTACTCGACATGGCTCACCTGGAAGGTCTCCCACTACAACTGGCTGAGAATGCAGTACCGGTTCGTCGACATGGAGCGCGGCGAACACGAGCACATGACCGGCGACGACCACCACGAGGTGATGTTCCAGTGGATCATCGTCATCGGAAGCCACACCCACGGCATGGACTGGTAGAAAACAAAGTGGACCGGCCTCCGGCCGCCTGCCCAGGGCAAGGAGTCGAGGCCGCAAGGTCCCTTCACTCGATCTGAAACGAGGTGAGAAAATGAAACGCATCACTCCAAGTAAAGTTATTGTTCTGCTGCTGGCCGCTTTTCTTCTTGCCGGCCTTCAAGCGCCCGAGGCCGCCGCGGGCGACAGGATCAAGGTGGTGGCCACCATTCCCGATCTGGCTGACATGGCAAAGCAGGTCGGCGGCGACCTCGTCGAGGTGAAGAGCATCACCAAGGGGACGGAGGACATGCATCAGGTCCCCATGAAGCCCAGCCTTCTTCTGATGCTCAACAGGGCCGACGTTCTCCTGGAGATGGGGCTCGACATGGAGCATGCCTGGCTGCCCGACCTTCTCTACAACTGCCGGAACACGAAGATCCAGCCCGGGTCTCCCGGTTTCGTCAACTGCTCGGCGCGGGTCAAGCCGGTGGAGAAGCCCGAAAAGGCGAGCCGGGAGGAAGGGGATGTGCACCCCGAGGGGAATCCCCACTTCAACACCGATCCGGTGAACGGGCGGCTCACGGCGATGACGATCTGCGACGGCCTCTGCCGGGCCTGCCCCGAGCATGCCGGCGCCTTTCGCGCGAACCTGAAAAAGTACCTGGCCCGCTTCGACCGGAAGCTGAAGGAGTGGGAGATCCTGGCGCGGCCCCTGAAAGGGGTCAAGGTGGTGACCTACCACCGGTCGTGGAGCTACTTCGTCAATCGGTACGGTCTCGTGGTCGTGGGCGAGATCGAGCCGCAGCCCGGCATCGCGCCCACACCGCGGCACCTGGCCAGGCTCGTCCGAAGGATCAAGAGCGAGAAGGCGGACCTGATCATCAAGGAGCAGTACTACTCGAGGAAGTATCCCGATTTCCTGAAATCCAAGACCGGGATACGGATCGTGACCTTGCCCAACATGAGCGGCGGGCGGCCCGAGGTGGAGGGATACTTCAACTTCATCGAGCACAACCTCAAGGCGCTGCTCAGGGCGTGCGGCAAGCCCATTCCCTCTCCGGAGGAGATCGCCAGGAAGCTGGGAGAGAATCATGAATCCAAGTAAAGACAGCGCGGCCGGTGTCGACAGCTCCCCGCCGGCCGGCGGCCCGGTGCTGATGACGCTCGAGGGGGCGGCCTTCGGCTACAGCCGCTCCCCGGTGATCGCCGGTGTCGACATCTCGGTGATGCGGGGCGACTTCCTCGGGATCGTCGGGCCGAACGGAGCCGGAAAGACCACGCTGCTGCGAGGCATGATCGGCCTGCTGAAGCCGATCGAGGGGAGCGTCCGCTTCGGCGAACTCTCGGGCCGCAGGCCGGTGATCGGCTACGTGCCGCAGGTGCAGGCCCTCGACTCGATCTTCCCTCTCACGGTGGGCGAGGTGGTGACCATGGGCGCTTACCACAGAATGAGGCGCCTCTCCCTTTCGAGCAAGAAGGAGAGGAACGATCTCGGCAGCGTGCTCGAGCGGGTCGGCATGGCAGGGCAACGCAAGGAGCTGTTCGCCTCCCTCTCGGCCGGTCAGAAGCAGAGGGTGCTCATCGCCCGCGCCCTGATGACGCGGCCGGACATCCTTCTTCTCGACGAACCGACGAGCGGAGTGGATCAGGCGGGCGAGAAGGCGGTGATGGACCTGCTCGGCGCGCTGAACCGGGGCGGCCTCGCCGTGGTTCTCGTCTGTCACGAGATGGACATGGTGCGCGAGAATGTCCGTGATGTGCTCTGGGTGAGCCGCGGCCGGATAGAGCGGGGAAGCGTCGAGGAGATGCTCTCCGCCGCCATGGTCCGGGATCGTCTGGAAGGAGGGCAATGAGATGATCGAAACGACGCTCGATATCGTCGCCCTCTACTCGAACAGCATCATCGGCTCGCTCGTCGTCGGTGCCATCTGCCCGCTGCTCGGCGTGTTCTTCGTTGTGAGGCGGATGGTCTTCCTCGGCGTGGCGGTTCCCCAGTTCGCCGCGGCCGGCGTGGCCTTCGGCTTTCTCTTTCTCCATGCCTGGAACTGCCTCTGGGTCCAGGATGCGGATCACGGCGAGTCGGAGGCCGGGTTCTGCTTCCATCTCTTCTTCGCCATGCTTTTCACCTTCACGGCTCTTCTCCTGCTCGTTTATCTCGGGCGCCGCGGCGGGGGGACGCCGGAGGGGCGGATCGCGGCCGGATACTCCCTGGCCGCGGCAGTGACGATCCTCTTTCTCGCCGGAGCGGCAGTGGGCACGAGCCACGTGGACGTGCTTCTCAAGGGGGAGATCCTGGCCGTCAGCGACGAGGGTGTGAGAGCGATCCTGATCTTCTTCAGCCTGGCTCTTGTCCTGATCTTCCTTTTTCGCAGGGACTTTCTGCTCGTCTCCTTCGACAGGGAGGCGGCCGTCAGTCTGGGAAAGAACGTCCTCTGCTGGGACATCTTTCTTTACCTCCTTCTCGGCTCGGCGATCTCCGTGGGTGTTCTCACGGTGGGTCCGCTCGTGGTCTTCGGGCTCATGGTGCTTCCGCCCCTCGCCGCAAGGCAGATCGCCTTCAACATGGCCTCCTTCTTCGTCCTGTCGTCCCTTTTCGGCTTCCTGGCCGCCCTGCTCGGATTCGTGCTGTCGTACCTGCTCGACTGGCCGCTCGGGCCCACGGACGTGGTGACGGCCTTTGCCATTCTGGTTCTCGTCTCGCTGGGCCGTCGTCTGGCAGGCCGGGCCGGAGCAGCATAAAGATCCTGTTTAGCATCGCTCCGCGCGGATGGATTGACTTGGCGGCACGATGATGGTTCGATGTACTTCTCATTCATTGATTGGTGTAACCTGAGATGAACCCGGGATCGAAATCCAAATCGAGCACGATCTGGTCGTGGACCATTCCGATCGGCCTGGCTGTGTTCGTGCTGGGAACCTGCCTGTTCGGCTACTCGCTGCGGCAGATCTTCGTCGATGTGGACGAGGCCTGTACCGGGGCGAAGCAGAGATATCCGGGAGACCATGTCGAGGCGTTGATCGCCCTGATCGAAGCCGACGACGTCCCCTTCAAGGAGAAGAACAGGGCGATCTGGGCTCTCGGCCAGATCGGCGACAGGAGAGCCCTCCCGCTTCTCAGAAAGCTGGACACCGACGAGGTCCAGAAAAAGCCCTACGATCCCGGTCGATACATCTGCCAGTATTCCGTGGATAAGGCGATCCGCCACATCGAGGGCGACATCTCCCTGACCAGATGGATGTACAGGTTTCTCTGACCATTCCGCCTCGGATTACATTTACTCCTGCATCAGGAATCAGATCGATGAACGACAGCTCGGGCTGGCGGAAGATCCGGAAGATCAACGGTTTCAATATTGTCTGGAGGGTGAAGGGATGGACAGCTCGTCCTTGATAGGAAGGCTGAAAGCCGGAGCAGAGATGATCCACAGGCTTGTGGACAGCCTCACGGCCGATCATGCGTGCTGGAAGCCGGCGCCCGGGAAGTGGTCGATCGTCGAGGTGGCGGCCCACCTCCTCGACGAGGAGAGGGAGGACTTTCGCGTCCGCCTCGACCTGCTCCTTCACGAACCCGGCAAGACATGGCCGGGCATCGACCCAAAGGCCTGGGTCAAGGAGCGAGGCTACGCGGAGCGCGATCTGCAGGAGACGCTGGGCCTGTTCATGGAAGAGAGGAAGAAATCGATCGAGTGGCTCGAAAACCTGGAGTCGCCGAAATGGGAAAACGTCTACGAGCATCCTCTGCTCGGAGCGATCCGCGCCGGCGACATCCTCGCCGCCTGGACCGGCCACGACCTGCTGCATGTCCGGCAGATTGCCGGGATCCACTGGGAGTACGTGAAGCATCTTGCCGAGCCGCACGTGCTGGATTACGCCGGGGAATGGTAGCCTGACGACAGACCGCTTCGAACAGGCCGTCCCGAAAGATCCGTTTTCGGGCCGATCGATTTTCACGAGCATCGAACAAGGAACCGAAGCATGAAATGCAACTTGACCCTGACTGTCGTGTGCGTTGCCCTCCTCTTTTCCGGATGCGCGGGCGACACGCAAAAGGACCGGGAAATCGACTCCGCCCGATCGCTGGGCGAGGAGACGGGAATCACGATGCCAGGAGAAGGGGAAGCCGGGATGCTGTTTCCGATAATACCCAGGCCGGGAACAGTGGTTCCCGATGAGGGATTCTTTGTTCTCGACTCCGGGACGAAGCTGGTCACGAACGATCGAGCCGTTATCGAGGACGATCTTGCCCTGCATCTCACGTCGATCATCGAACGGGAGTGTTCCGTTGAATTGAAGTGCAATCTTGTGCCGGGAGCCCCGCCGTCATCGGGCTGCATCTTTCTCGACCTCGACGGCGATACCGCCGTCATGGGGGACGAGGGTTACGTGCTGACGGTCGCACCGAAGACCGTGACGATGTCCGCGGCAGGCAAGGCCGGGCTTTTCTACGCATTTCAGACCTTCGGGCAGCTCCTGGCAACGGCGAGCCTCGAGAGCAGGGACGATCCGGGATCGAGACGGATCCGGTGCTGCACGATCAAGGACAGGCCGCGGTTTCCCTGGCGCGGCCAGCTTCTCGACGTGAGCCGTCACTTCCTTCCCCTCGAGCTGGTGAAGAAGAACATCGATTTCCTCGCCGCCCTCAAGATGAACGTCTTTCACTGGCATCTCACCGACGATCAGGGATGGCGCGTTGAGATCAAGGGCTGTCCCGAGCTGACGAGAATCGGAGCCTGGCGCGTCGACCGGAACGACGAGCCGTGGGTGGGGCGGGAGCCGCAGAAGCCGGGCGAGAAGGCGACATACGGAGGGTTCTACACGCAGGAGGAGATCAGGGATGTCATCGAGTACGCCGGCGACCGGTTCGTGACGATCGTTCCGGAAATCGACATTCCAGGCCACTCGCGGGCGGCCATAGCTTCCTATCCCGAAATATCTTGCGACAACGGCGCTTACACGGTCGCCACCGGCGGCATCATGTCGGAGAACACCCTCTGCCCGGGCAAGGAGAGGACGTTCGAGGTCGTCGAGGCTGTCCTTGACGAGGTGATCGCCCTCTTCCCGAGCGAGTACATCCACATCGGCGGCGACGAGTGCAACAAGTCCGCCTGGGAGAAGTGCCCCGACTGCCAGGCGAGAAAGAAGGCCGAAGGCCTCGAGGACGAGCTGGAGCTGCAGAGCTACTTCATCAGGAGGGTGGAGAGGATCATCAACAGCCGGGGGCGGAAGATGATCGGATGGGACGAGATCCTCGAGGGCGGCCTGGCGCCCAATGCCGCGGTGATGTCGTGGCGCGGGGAGAAGGGCGGGATCGCCGCGGCAAGCGCGGGGCACGAGGTGGTGATGACCCCGCACTCCTTTTGCTACCTCGACCTGAAGCAGGGCGATCCCGAGCTGGAGCCGCCCCTCGGCTACGCGCAGTGCCGGCTCAGCACCGCCTACAGCTACGATCCGGTACCGGCCGCCCTGCCGCCCGAGAGAGCCGGGTGCATCCTGGGCACTCAGGGCAACCTCTGGGGCGAGTCGATCCAGCGCGAGGAGCACGCCTTCTACATGCTCTTCCCCAGGCTCTTCGCCATTGCCGAGGTGGGGTGGACGCCGAAGGAGGGGAGGCAGTGGGACGACTTCGTGGCCCGCCTCGAGCCGCACCTTCTCCTGCTGGAGCGCCGAGGGATCGGGTATGCGAGAAGCCTCTACAACGTGAGCGTCACGGCAAGCGGCTTCGTCGCCGGGAAGGGAGTGGAGGTCTCCCTGAGCACGGAGCACGGCAGGCTTCCGATTCATTACACGCTCGACGGCTCGGAGCCCGCCGCCTCGTCGGCCTGCTACGCGGGACAGCTGCTGATCGACAGGTCGACCGTTCTCAGGGCCGGATCGTTCCGGAACGGCGTGCTGCAGGGGAAGGTCACCAGCAAGGAGATACCGGTCCACAAGGCTGCGGGAAAGCCTGTCCGGTTCAAGAACAGGTGGAGCGGGAAGTATCCGGGCGGCGAGGAGCTGGGGCTCACCAACTGCCGGCTCGGAACGCTAAGCTTTCACGATGGATCGTGGATGGGCTTCGAGGGCGACGACCTGGAGGCCACGCTCGATCTAGGTGCCGCCATGGACGTGAGCCGGGTTTCCCTCGGCTGCCTGGAGACGCAGAACAGCTGGATCTTCCTGCCGGAAGAGGTGCAGCTGCTCGTCTCCCTCGACGGGACGAGCTTCACTTCCGCCGGATCGAAGGCCTGCGAGGCATCCCGGAAGCAGCCCGAATCGAGGAAAGTCAGATTCACCATCGAGTTCCCGGAGAGGAGGGTCCGCTACCTGATCGTCAAGGCGAAGAACCTCTCCCGCTGCCCGGTCTGGCATCCGGGAAAGGGGCAGAGGTGCTGGCTCTTCGTGGATGAGATCATCGTCGAGTAGGAGGAGATACCGAGCCCGCGCAATCTCCGCCATATTCGAGTGCGGAGGTGCCGAATACGTGTGCGGCGCCGTACGAATATGGCGGAGATTGCGCGGGCTCGGTATCTCGGGAATCGTTGCATCCCCGCGGTTCCGGGTTATTAATAGGGAATCGAAAACGAATACCGCGAGTCGATTTCCGAGGAGGCGTGGACAATGGATAGCGGAACGAAGAGGATCACCGAGGCCCTGAAGCAGGCGATGCAGGCCGAGAACGAGGGATATCACTTCTACATGATGGCGGCCCAGAACACTCCGGACCCGAAGGGCCAGGAGATCTTCCGCCTCCTTGCCGAGGACGAGAAGGGGCACTTCGAGTACCTGAAGGGGCACTACCAGTCGTTCCTCGAGAACGGCCGGGCCGCCGCCGGGCTGAAGCTCGGTGCGCCGGTGAGTTTGACGGGAAGCCATCCGATCTTCTCGGAGAAGATCAAGGATCGCATCGGCTCGGCCCACTACGAGATGACCGCTCTTTCGATCGGCATCCAGCTAGAGACATCGGCCGTCAACTTCTACAAGGTCGAGGCCGAGGCGGCAACGGGCGACGAGACGGCGCGAAAGCTCTTCGAGGAGCTGGCCGAGTGGGAGCGGGGCCACCTCGCCGTCCTCCAGAAGCAGGCCGAGATCCTGAAGGAGGAGTACTGGAGCGCCGGCGGCTTCTCGCCGTTCTAGCCCGCAGATACCGAGATACCGAGCCCGCGCAATCTCCGCCATATTCGGGTGCGGAGGTACCGAATACGTGTGTGGCGCCGTACGAATATGGCGGAGATTGCGCGGGCTCGGTATCTTACCGGTATCTGCGCGGTCCTTACTCAAAGCTGAGATCGAGCTCCACGTCGGGGTGGATGCTTCCGTGCACCGGGCAGTGATTCGCGGCGCGCTTCAGCTTGGTGATCTGCTTGTCCGTCAGGGTGTGACCTTCCGGCAAGGTGAAGCGGAGCGTGATCTTCCCGATCCGCCGACGCGGTTTCTCGGTCATCTCCTTGACCACGTGCACTTTCATGCCTCGTAAGTCGACCTCGTCCTTTTCCGCCTGAATGCCCATGATCGTGAGCATGCAGGCCCCGAGCGACGTGGCGACGAGATCCGTTGGAGAGAAGGCCTCTCCCTTGCCGTGATTATCCGTCGGCGCATCGGTCACCACCTCGTCCTTCGAGGGGCCGTGAACACCCCGGCACCGAAGCTCTCCTTCGTACCGAACATCTATTTCTACTGACATCTTTTATTTCTCGAGTTGATCGGATCATGCAGACCGGACATCCGGTCGATTGCGACTGCCCGGACTGCTACAAGGTATCGCGAATCCAGACCTGCATCGATCCCGGACCCCTGTTGTTCCAGGCGTAGTAGGGGATCAGGATGAGCGATTTCTTCTGCGGCGAGTGGGTGGCCCGCTCGTAGAGACCGCCCGGCCACTTCTCCATGTCGGGATAGGTTCCGTCCACAGTGATCTTCATCACTCCGCCGAGCAGGCTGGGGATGTACTCCTGCTTGACCCGCGGCCTCTTCCTGACGGCGAAGTAGTCGATCATCCCATCGGGGCAGGGATTGTCCGTTTCTTCCATGCAGTAGACCACGGGGCCGCGCTGCGCGGCCACCCTGCCGAAGTTTCCATTCACCAGGGGATTGGCCCTGATGAGCGCCAGGGGAAGATCGAGGTGTGTCTCGATCCAGTCGCCCTTCTTCCACTTGCGGCGGATCTTGCCGTAGCCCTCAATCGGCACGGAGTCGAAGATCGACTGCTCTTTCCCGTTGATCCCGGAAAGAGTCTCGCGCGTCATGATGGGCTGCTTGAGGAAGATGGAGAACTCCTCGTCCGTCTTCGGCGTCACCGTGATCGTGATGATTCCTTTCCAGGGGAACTCGCTCTCGATCTTCAGGTCCGCGTACTTCGTCTTGACCGTGCCGCTCATGTAAAGGTGGATCCAGATCCCCTCGTCCGAGGTGCTGTAGGGGAGGTTGCCGAGCGAGGCGAGCATGCGCGAGAGGTTCGACGGGCAGCAGGCGCAGCCGTACCACTCCTTGCGCTCGTGCTCACCGTTGGACGCCAGCGGATTCCGGTAGAAGTACCGCTTGCCGTCGAGCGAGATGCCGGCGAGAAAGGCGTTGTAGACCGTCCGCTCCATGGCGCTGCAATAGCGCGGATCGCCCTCGAGCTGCAGCATCCGCCAGTTCCACATGATTCCGGCCACGGCGGCGCAGCTTTCGTTGTAGGCCGTCTCGTTGGGAAGCTCGTAGTCGTTGCCGAATCCCTCGATACCGGCCACGGATCCCAGTCCGCCGGTGATGTGGGCCCGCCGCAGGTAGAGGCTCTCCCAGATCGCGTCGAGGGCCGGCCACAGGGCCGGGTTCCCCGTCTCGGCGTAGACGTCGGCCGCGCCGGCATAGAGATAGAGAGCCCGCACGCTGTGCCCCACCGCCTCCTTCTGCTCCGGAAACGGCGCCTGCGCCTGGAAGTAGTCGGGCTCGAATCGGTGTTGCGACATCCCTTCCGGATGGACCTCGTTCTCGAAGATGTACGGCTTCTTCCCTCTTTCGAGAACGAAGTACTCCGCCATCTCGAGGTAGCGCTTCTCGCCGGTGAGGCGGTAGAGGTCCACGAGCCCCATCTCGATGCACTCGTGGCCCGGAGCTCCTCTCCTCTTCCCCTCGCCGAAGGTGCTGCAGATCAGGTCGGCGAACTTCCGGGCCACGTCGAGGAGGCTCCGCTCACCCGTTGCCTGGAAATGGGCGACGGCAGCCTGGATGAGATGCCCGGCGCAGTAGAGCTCGTGCCCCATGTTCAGGCAGGTCCAGATCTTGTCGGGATGCCGGATCTGGTAGAAGGTGTTCAGGTATCCGTCGGCCCGCTGGGCCGCGGCGATGGCGGCGATCGTGTCATCCACCTGCGCCTTCAGCTTGGGGGACTCGCCCCGGCCAAGCAGGTAGGAAGCCGCCTCGATCCACTTGTAGACGTCGGAATCGTTGAACCAGAGTCCCTTGAACTCCGCCTCCTCGCCTCTCGCCTTGGCCGCCGCGGCGCGGAAGTTGTCGATGCGGCCGGTCTCCACCAGCATCCGGTACTGGTGGGGGATCGCCTCCTTGCCGTTCGCGGCGATGCGGGGTGTCCAGAAGTCGTCGTCGATCGTCACGTCCTTCGCCGGAACGGGTGTCAGGTTCCTGAGGTTGCCGGGCGTCGTGCTCGCTGTTTCTTCTTCCGCAGCGAGCGGGGCGGTGACGGCGGTCATGAGCGCAGTTGATAAAAACAACAGGAGAAGGAATGCGGGCAAGCAGCGATAAGACATGAAAATAGCTCCACAACTCACGGTAAATCAACCTGTTCCGGGCGAAACGCTCCGCGGCAGCAACTGCGGCGGACCCCATCTTCCCCATGGGGCCGAATCAGGAAAGTATTATATATACGGAGCTCGGCTGCTCCATTGAAAGTTTTATCGAGAATCGGGTTTCAACAGACGGCCTGTCATGGAACGACATCCACGGTGACCACATTCGACTGGAAGTCGTACGGATACTCGGTGGTGAAGGCGAAGTAGAGCGTCCTCCCGATCAGCGACTGAGGGATCTCGTCGGGTCCCGGGGCAAAGAGAGCTGTTCCCTCGCCGTTGACGTCGAGGTAGCCCCGAAAACCCTGCAGCAGCGGATAGTTCCAGTTGATAACTATATACCTGGTAAAGGAATCCATCGTCAGGGGAAGAACACCGCCTCCTGGAAGGGGAATACCCGGCGAGGTGCCTGTCATGCTTCCCAGGAGAAAGTAGAGCCTGCGGTCATAATCGACTCCGGGACGGAGGTCGAAGGTCACGTCATCGCCAGCTGTCCGGGAGATCGTCGTGATGTCGCTCCACAACGAATTGACGTCGATCGTTTCCTGCGAGAAGCCGTTGTACTCCTGCGTCTCGGGGATGACATCCATCCAGTCGGCGTAGCCTCCGAGATGCCATGTGCCGACGTTGTTTCCCACGTTCAACGAGACCGACGCGCTGTGAACGCCCCAGGGATCCAGATCGGGAACCGTGGCCTCGCCGAGAAAAATATCGTTGAGCCAGACGTAATCGTCCTTTGACAGGTAGAACGCGATCTGCGATTCGCCGCCGCAGGCCTCGTCTCCGCTGTTCGTGACATCGAAGGTCGCCGTGAAGGACTGGCCGGGCTCCAGCGACGTCGTGTCGGCCGTGAGCGAGGTGATCACCAGGTCCGGCCCCGAGGGAGGCGTGAACGGTTCGTAGTGGAAGCCGAGATCCACGGTTCCCTCGTCAAGCGCCAGATCGGTACTGGTCGTCAGGAGATCCATCCCGAGATTTGCGGCAAGATCGCTACCTGCATCGACGCAGGGGCTGTCCGAACCCGACTGCGGCGGATTCTGATAGAGATAGAAACCGTTCTGCGGCTCATCGCCCGGACCGGTGATGAAAAGCGGATCGGCATCGATGATGGAGGAGCCCCAGTTGAGGGTGCAGCCGTTTTCGACATAGACATGGGGGCGGTTGTTCCCGCCGGCGACGTCACTGAACGAGATGTCGATCGTCGACGGTTCCAGCGTGGCGCCGAGATAGATGGACACTCCTGAAGAGGCGGTGTTGTTCCAGATGATCGTGTTCTTGACAGAGGCATAGGAGTTGTCGGAAACGTAGATTCCCCCGCCATCGTTTCTTGCCGTGTTGTTGCAGATCGTGTTTTGTTCGATCGATGCTCCTGCAAAGTTGGTGATGCCGATCCCGCCGCCGTTCATGCATTCGTTGTCGAAGATCAGGTTGTTGACAATTTCGGGAGAACCGCCTTGAACGGCGAAGATGGCGGCGCCCTGATCGCCGCCCGCGACGCTTTTGTTGTCAAAGATGAAGTTGTGATAGATCTTGGGAGATGACGAGTAGCAGTAGATCCCGATGCCGCTGACTCCGGCCTGGTGGTGGCGGATGGTATTTCCGGTGATGGTTGCATTGCAACCGGTTTTGCAGTAGATCCCGCCACCGCTGTTGTACTCGATGATGTTGCGGGTGATATTCGGCGAGGAGTTGGTCTGACAATAGACGGCTCTTCCCGAATTGTTTTGAATGTGATTGTCCACGATCTCCGGTGAGGACTGATCCAGGCAGGCGATGACCGATGTTCCGCAGTTGCGGATTTCGTTGTTCCTGATCGTGGGTGATGCGCCCTGGCAGTAGAAGGCGCCGCCCAGATTCGCCGTGCCGTGAATCAGGGTGAAGCCCTCGACAACCGTTCCGGAACCCTCGCCGGTCTGGCAAAGGAACAGGCTGCGCTGATAGTCGCCATCGATGGTCGTCACCTCCGACCCGGATTCGCTTTGCAGCGTGACCGCTTTTCCGTTGAAATCGAGCTCGTACGCTATGTACGTACCCGGCCTGACGATGACAATGTCGCCCCCAACGGCGACATCGAGCGCCTCCTGGATCGTGTCATAGTCGTCGGGAACGTAGATGGTGGCGGAAAAGGAGACAGCAGGGATGGAAAGAAGCAGGAAGAGAAGCAGCACAAGACGCATGAAACACCTCGATCTTTCAGTTGTTCACGTTTTCGTAAAGGTAGCTTCCTGGACAGTCCGCCGAATAGAGCTTCGACATCGATGACATTATCATGACGAGCTCCGAATTGAAAATCTCTTGCACGGATGTTGACACAGAAGCATATTGAGATAGTTAAATTAGAAGAGCCGGTGCCTACACAGCAGCAGTGCAACACGCGCTCCCGGCTTCCTTCTCCGGTTTCAGGTCAATGGCAGTGTGATTCTTGAAACTGGCCAACAAGAGGACGGGAAGAATGCTGTTCCGGAATAATGGAGTTCGACTCATAGCCTCCGCTCTGGTGGTTTGCGGGCTGCTGATCGGCTGCGGCGAGGACCCGTCCGAACAGGAGACGCCCCCCGACATCCTGATCATCTGCATCGACGCACTGCGGGCCGATCACCTCGGCTGCTACGGCTATCACCGGGAGACAAGCCCCAACATCGACGAGCTGTCCAAGCGGTCGCTGGTCTTCGAGACAACCTGGAGCTCGTCGAGCTGGACCAAGTCGGCCGTTCCGTCTCTCTTCACCGGACTTCATCCCAGCGAGCACCGCGTCTTCGAGGGGAGCCACCGTGACACGATGAACCGGATCACCTCGGACGTGCTGGACGGCAGCCACGAGACCATGGCCGAAGCGTTGAAGAAGAGAGGCTACCGGACCGCGGCCTTCATCAAGAACGCCCAGCTCAAGGGGTTTCTCGGTTTCGACCAGGGATTCGATCTCTACGAGGAGGAAGCGGGAGACGCTTTCGAGATCGTTGCAGCCGGGAAAATCGGTAATCCCGACGGCCTGGATTCCCTTTCGACAAGCCTGGAAAAGGTGATAACGGCAAAGATGATGGAGTCAATCCGGATCGAGAATCCGGTTGACGGAGATATAGTATCGGGCGATCCCCTGTTGATCGAGGGATCCGTCGGCAATGAGATCGTTGACACCATGGCCATCGACGGCGTACCCGTTGATATCATCGGAGGCCGTTTCAGTTATCAGCGTGTCAAGGTCAATGAAGGCAGCCTGGATATTGAGGTGAAAATCGAAGACAGGAACGGGATCGATGAGATAATCCCTCTGGCAATAACGATCGACCGATCATCACCCTTGCTCTTCATTGATGAGCCATCGGGAGAGAAATGGACCAAGTCGCCTATCCGAATTTCCGGTCGTGCCGAAGACATTTCAAAACTGGATCTCACACTCGACGAAGAACCTCTATCCCTCGACGGATCGAACTGGAGCACAGAACTCGCTTTTTCAGATGGTGAACATGACGTCACAGTCAGGGCTGAAGACGAAGCCGGTTTGTTCAACAGTGTGCCTCTCAGAATCAAAGTGGACAGTACCGCGCCGGTCGTGGCTATTCATGATTTTCCCGACACTTTTTACACGCGTGCCAGAAGTGTGACGGTACGTGGCAAAGCAACGGACGCTACCAGCGGTGTTGCCTCGCTAGATACAAACCTGTCGTCCGCTGGAGAGGGTATCGATCTCGCTGAGAAAAACACGACAGTGCCTGATGAGGATGGCACGTTCGAGGCCGTCATCCCTATTGCCGACGAAGGAAGATACGCAGTCAAGGTGACTGCAAGAGATGAGGCAGGAAACGAGACTGTTATGCAACGTACGGTCGTTTGCGACCGGACTGCTCCTCGGGTCAAGATCGTGAGACCCAGCGAAGGCAAGGATGTTGCGGTTGGTAACTTGCGTGTGCAAGGCAGTGTATCGGATATCAGTCAGATCTCTCTGAAAGTAAACAACGTGACTGCAGAGATTCGCGATGGAGAGTCGTGGGTTGCAGAGGTCCCGGTCACCCTTTCGACACGGACGATCTGGATTTCCGGTTATGACTCGGCCGGAAACAAGTTTGATACGATATACCACCCGATCAAGGTCGTCCGTCCCACCCTTCTGGCATCCATGCTCGATGAGCCTTTGCTAGTGCTCCGTTTCAAGAATCCGTCGAATCTGGTGTTCGATAAAATGAAACTCGGCTCTCTCAAGATTCTCTGGGATAAATACTGGAGTCTGATCAAGTCAGATTTTCCCTTTGATATCGAGAAATCCCTCCGGTCTCTCGATGGAGAAATGTTGATTGTTCTCGATGAATTAGCTGAGGAATTACAGGATCTACGGCCAGAACCGGGAAATATCTTCCCGATCGTGGGTGATTCCCTTCTGATTGCCGGTGATACGGGTGGGCGTCAAAAGGATCTCCTGCATCGAATCAGGGAGTTCGCAAACAGCCCGAAAGGAACAGACCTATTCAAGTTGAGTAGTAAGACTTGGAAGCACGGCGAGCTTTATGTGCTCACGATAAAGAGACCGGAATCGGCTTACTATCGCGAGTTCTGCATCGGGCTGGTCGGATCGCACTACTTCGCCTCGTTCAATAGAAAACTGCTCGACAGGCATGTGGAAAGACATATCAAGAATGGCCCTCAGCCTCCGGGGAAGATTGGCGAATCTTACGGGATTCTGGATACGGATTTTCATCTCTTACTGAATGACAGAAAGCTCGTTACCGATCTGGCTGCAGCACTCACACCCGAGGATGAATTGCTGAAAGGGGAAGATGGTTCATTTCCATGGAATCAACTACACAGAACGGTTCTGGGAGGTGGTGAAGGACTTGGAATCGGCTTCTCGATAGACGCGAGTAAAATCAATCTCTCCCTCCACGCCGTCGAGTATAGAGGTGGCATTGGTATCGGAAGCGCTTTGGAGGGAGTTGGTTTTTCTCCTCGCAATATCAACGAGATTCCCTCCTCTGCACGGATGTTCGCTTCCATGAATGCGGACCTGGCAAAAGCCGTACTCTCTTATACTGAGGTGATTGGCTTGTTTTTCGGCTCGGCCGTGAAGGAAGATTTCAAAGATTCGTTCAAGAGTAATTATGGCCTTTCCCTGAAAGAATTCACCGATGCGATAAGCGACTGTCTCCATATCTATTGCTATCCAGGCAAGATGGAGGACAGCTTCTGCATGATCACGAAGTTGAAATCCAGCGGGATCTTCCGGAAGATCCTTGGAGACCGGGTCAAGTCAGACAACAAGAGATACAAGAAGGGCTACCACAACCGGAAAGAGGTTGTCTACAAGTACAGCGGAAACAATGTTAGAAGCTGCACTTGCGTGACCGATGATTATTTGATCTACGCTCCCATGCAAATAGTCATGCATTCCGCAATCGATCGTTTGTGTGGTAAGAAAAATCCGGTAACAAACAAGAAAGCATATTTAGGTCTCATCCCCAGCCTTCCAGAAAAGGTCAATTGTGTTTTCTATTGCGATGATGACTTTTTCCAGGAACTCGCTATTGAGACCCTTGAACTTGATAAGTCCAATCTCAGTGAGGACGAGAAATTCTGGATAGAGTACATGAAGAAGCTAGGCCCATTGGTCGGTTATTCCACATGGAACGATGAAAACTACATCATCAGTATCAGCTTGTCCCACTGATGCTATCGTCATCCTGTGTTGTCATCGACGCTTTCCCTGATGTACCGCTCCGTCGACGGGAAGAGGTTCAGATGCAAGGCCTCTTCGGGCGTCATGAAGCCGGCCCAGATCACTTCCCTGTTGTCCACCTGCAGGGGAGGCTCGCTGGTGAAGCGGATCTCGAACAGGGCGAAGTGATCCTTCTTGAACTCGCTGCGGTTCAGGTAGTTCCCCTCGAGGCCGAGCTCGTCCGGATCGACCTCGATGCGCACTTCCTCGAAGAGCTCACGGCAAGCGGCAAGCCGGATATCCTCTTCGCTCTTCACGCCTCCGCAGGGAAGGGTGTAGCGCCGCCTGTACGAGTTTCTGACCAGGAGGATCCTGTCGCCGCACCAGACGGCGATGTGCACACCCTGCATCGCAGGCCGAAAGATGAACCACCAGATCAGGAGGATACTGTATGCGAACCTGTAGAACCACTGTCACAGCCTGTCGGAAAGTGAATGGTGGTTTCGTGCCATGATCCTCGTTATGCGATTCTCCAGATCGACATCCCCTGCCGGGGATCCGGTTCTGCATCCTCGATCGATACGGTACGGCCGCCAATCTTGCCTGTCAAAGGGATAGAACCGCCGCCGCTACCTGGCCTTCTTCGAGATTTTTTCGATCAGGCCTCGAAAGATGGAGCGGTGAAAGGGCATGAAGACCATCCAGTAGATCTTCCCGAACAGGGAGCGCGTGTCGAAGTAGGCCTTTATCGAGAGGCGGTTCTTCCCGCCGTTCTTCTCGATGCGGAACTCGAGCCAGGCCCGCCCCGGCAGCTTCATCTCGGACCTGAGCAGCAGCCTTTCGTCGGGCCGAAGGTCCTCGACCCTCCAGAAGTCGATCACATCGTTCACCTTGAGGTTGGCGCGGCTTCGCCTGCCGCGGTGCGTTCCCACGCCGAGAAAGAGCCGGTCCACCGCTCCCCTGAGGCGCCACATCCAGTTGTTGTAGAACCAGCCCTCGCGGCCGCCCACCGTGCAGACGGACCGGAAGAGCGAACGCCGGCTCTTGTCCGAAAGCAGCGAGTAGGCCGCCGTGAACCTGGGAGGCTCCTCGAGCTCGTGCAGCTTGATGGCCAGTTCGTGGGCCGGCGGGTAGGCGTCGCTCCACCGCGTGTAGACGCGGTCCTGCTCCTCACGTGTCATGGCCCGCGCGATGGCCTCCCTGTAGTCGAGCGGTTCGAAGGGCAGAAACTTCTTCACCGAGTCGTCGCGGCAGATCACGTCGTTCTTCAACCCCTCCATCAGGCAGCGGATTATCGGGACCGGGACGGGTGTTATCAGGCTCGCCATGTAGGAGAAGAGGCCAAGGTTCGAGGCGGGCACCTGCAGGAAGATTCTCTTCTTGTGAAGAATCTCGGCCAGCGTCTCCATCATCTCCCTGTAGGTCACGACGTCCCTTCCACCCACATCCAGGCTGAGTCCAGCAGTTTCCGGTGTCTCGAGGATTCCCACGAGATACTTGATCACGTCGCGGACGGAGACAGGCTGGCACCGGCTTCCGATCC
>CAYZWU010000022.1:34314-39493 GCA_964482235.1 uncultured Phycisphaerales bacterium | reverse complement strand
ACGAGATACTTGATCACGTCGCGGACGGAGACAGGCTGGCACCGGCTTCCGATCCACTTCGGCATGAAAATCACCGGGAGGTTCTTCACAAGGTGGTGGATGATCTCGTACGAGGCGCTCCCCGATCCGATGATCACGCCGGCTCGCACCGAGGTGACAGGTATGCCGCCCCGGCCGAGCTCCGATCCGACCTCGAGGCGGCTGAGAAGGTGCTCCGACGGTTCCCCGCTCGAGCTGTGGAGCCCGCCGAGATAGATGATCCGCTTGACGCCGACCTTCTCGGCCGCTTTCCTGAAGTTGCGCGCCGCCCTGAGATCGGTGTCGGCGAACCTGTTCGGTCCGTGCACCAGCGAGTGGATCAGGTAGAAGGCAGTATGAACGTCGTAGAGCGCCTTCTCGAGCGATTCGCTGTCCAGGGCGTCGGCAACGACGATTTCCGTGCCGGGCCCGGCCTCCTCGCTCCAGCCGACCGGCGCCCGCACCATGACCCGGACCTCGTAGCCGCGGACGAGAAGCTCCGGGACGAGCCGGCCACCGATGTATCCCGAGGCGCCCGACACCAGGACGGTGCCGACGCCGGGGATCGGGCTGGTTCCCAGATCATGGCAGAACCAGGATTCGTCGTTCCACGTGGGGCGGTCCGGATTTTCCTTTTCCATCGCGAGGGCACTCTCCAGGCGTACGCCAGGTCTGCTGAAGGGGAATCGGGGAAATTCCCATGCTTCTCTGATAGCGCAGGAACTGGGGAGGGCATCCCTTTCATGGATCTCCGCGCCGCCGAGGCCGGATAAGGTCGGCAGGAGAATCGCAGCGACAATCGTTCCCGCTTATTGTGTTTGGTATAAGGACTATCAGAATTAGTCGGGATCTGAGGTGTTCCCTTCACGGGAGTACAGGAGCAGACGGGACAATAGTGTCGAGACGGGGGGACCCGAATCGTGAAAGCGCGAGTCATCGCATCGTACGAAGCAGCCTATCCGGTCTCTTTCGCCATCAGGAAGGGCGAGGAGCTCCGCTTCGAGAGAAAGCCCTCGGAATGGGCGGGCTGGCTCTGGTGCACCGCCCGATCGGGCAGGTCGGCCTGGATTCCCGAGGCATGGATCGCAATCAGCGGCGGTGTCTGTGTTCTCCTGCGGGACTACAACAGCCGGGAGCTCTCCGTCGAGCCGGGCGACGAGCTCGAGGTGCTGCTCCTCGAAAGCGGCTGGGTCCGGGCGCGCGGTCGGGAAGGGGTGGCTGGCTGGGTGCCTGCCGATCGACTCGATATGGACCAGGGGAAGAAAAAGGAGGAACGATGAGCGACTGCCGCTGCATGACGCCGCCTTTTCATTACACCGACTTCGAGTCCGAGGCCCTGGGGATCGATGAGACGAACAACCGCTTCGGCGAGGTGTCGATCGAGACGTGCAGGGCCTGCGGATCGAAGTGGCTCCGGTACTTCGTCGAGTACGAGGCGTTCACCGCGTCGGGCCGGTGGTACAAGGGCTTGCTGCCCCGGGAGAAGGTCGATTCGGTGACACCCGAGTCAGCGGTGGAGATCCTGTCGAGCCTGCCCTGGCACTTCTACGGCGGCAGCTACTTCGAGACAACGGGGCGCAGGGGGACGGGTCCGATATCAGTTGATCTCTGAGAGGAATCGGGCGAACATTTCTCGATCACCCGAAAATGGATCGCTCCTGATGAGTGTCACTTCCTGCAGAGGATAGACCATCATGAAAAAGACGGTATCGCGCCGCAGCTTCCTGAAAACGGCACTCGCCGGAACTGTGGTCGCCGCGCTGCCGAGCTCCCTCCGGGCCGCCCCGCACCGATCCAGACCCAACATCATCCTACTGTTCATCGACGACATGGGATGGAGCGACCTGTCGTGCTTCGGCAACAGGTCGGCCAGCACACCCTGCATCGACGGGATGGCTGCCGAGGGCGTCGTGTTCGAACAGTTCTACGTCAACTCGCCGATCTGTTCCCCCTCGCGCGTGGCCATCTCCACAGGTACCTACCCCCAGCGCTGGAACATCACCTCCTACCTGGCGCACCGCGAGTTGAACGAGAATCGCGGCATGGCGCAGTGGCTCGATCCCGCGGCGCCGATGCTGGCCCGAAGCCTGAAGGAGGCAGGCTACGCAACGGGGCATTTCGGAAAGTGGCACATGGGCGGTCAGCGCGATGTGACCGACGCCCCGGCGATCAGGTCGTACGGTTTCGACGAATCGTTGACCAACTTCGAGGGTCTCGGCCCCAAGCTGCTGCCCCTGACGATGAAGCCCGACGGCGAAAGGGGCCGGATCTGGGAGAAGGCCGAGATCCTGGGAGGCCCAGTGACCTGGATGCAGCGCTCCGGGATCACCGGCGGATTCGTCGACGCGGCGATCCCCTTCATTGAGAAGGCCCGCAAGGACGGCAAGCCGTTCTACATCAACCTCTGGCCTGACGATGTGCACAGCCCCTTCTGGCCGCCGAAGGAGAAATGGGGCGACGGCAGCAAGAGGCAGCGTTATCTCGGCGTGCTCGAGGCGATGGACAGGCAGCTCGGCAGGCTCTTCGACCAAGTCCGCGACAGCAAGGAGCTCCGCGACAACACGCTGATCCTCATCTGCTCGGACAACGGCTGCGAGAAGGGGGCCGGGCGCGCCGATCCGCTGAAGGGATACAAGACGCACCTCTTCGAGGGCGGCATCCGATCCCCGCTCGTGGTCTGGGGCCCGGGCCTGACGGCCAGCGATGCGATGGGCAAGCGCAACCGGAAGTCGGTGTTCGCGGCCATCGACCTCGTTCCCTCGCTGCTGCGGCTGGCAGGGGTCAGGGGACCGGAGGGCGCCCGGTACGACGGCGAGGACCTGATGGACGTGCTGCTGGGGAAATCGGAAGAATCGCGAAAGGCGCCGATCTTCTTCAGCCGCCCTCCGGATCGAAAAAGCTACTACGGTGTCGAGAACCTGCCGGACCTGGCCGTGCGGCACGGCAAGTGGAAGCTGCTCTGCGACCACGACGGCAAGAGGCCGCTCCTCCACGATCTGACAAGCGATCCCGGTGAATCGAAGAACCTCGCAGGCGACCGCCCCGAGGTTGTGAAGGAGCTGACGAAAAAGGTCCTGGCCTGGCATCGCTCGATGCCGTTGAGGAAATGAAAAAGAAAGGAATACACGATGAATCTCGACGAGATGCCTCCGAAAAGACGCCGCCAGTGGAAGGCCCTGATGACGGCATACGGCAAGGGAAGCACGGCGTGCGTGCGCGAACGCGCGCGGCAGTACCTTCGCGACTACCCCGATGACGGCTACGCCTGGTACACGCTCGGCAGCGTCCTGACGGACCTCTTTCTTTACGACGAGGCGGTCAGGGCCTTCCGCAAGGCTCTTGCCCTCTTTCCCGGGAAGCCGATCGACATGGTCTACGTCGGGCTCGGCAGGGTGTACGATGAAAAAGGCTCGAAGGGGCCAGCAGAGCGGTGGTACCGGAAGGCTGTCGAGCACAGCCGGGGAAGGACGGGGAACCTCGTTTTTCTCGGGGAGTTTCTTGCCCGGCAGGGCCGCTTCGCCGAAGCAAAGAGCATTTTCCGCCGCGCGATCGGAAAGAAAAAGGGCCCGTGGGAAGAAGCCTTCCTCAACATGGGATTGATTCTCAGGGCAGAGGGAAAGTACGAGAAGGCGATGGAGTGCTGCGAGAAGGCCCTCGAGATCGATCCGAAGTACCAGTCGGCGAGGAGGCTCCTCCGCGACGTCGCCGAGGCAGCGAAGGTGTGCGGCAACGGCTGACGGTTTCCCCCCGGGTCATCACCGGGAAAGAGATCATAATCCCGGCCGCAGCGTTTTCCGCAATCGAGGAAAAATCAATGCAAACCATCTCCTGGGATGACTTCAGCAAGGTGGAGCTTCGCGTGGGGCGAATCAGGAGCGTCGAGCCGTTCCCCGAGGTCCGGAAACCCTCCTATATCCTGCACGTCGATTTCGGCGAAAAGATCGGCCTGAAGAAATCGAGCGCCCAAGTCACCGATCTCTACGAGCCGGAGGATTTGACCGGCAGGCTCGTTGTCGCGGTGGTCAACTTTCCGGCGAAGCAGATCGGCCCGATCATGTCCGAGTGCCTCGTCACCGGTTTTCACAACGAGAAGGGAGAGGTCGCCCTCTGTGTGCCTGACCGCGACGTCCCCCTGGGCGCGAAGCTAATGTGAGACGGGTTCTCAGAGCTCCATGAACCGGTGCCCGTGGTACCGGAGCTGGCTTGACCGCCCGAGTTTGCACATCAGTTCCCGGAAGGCGCCGTGAAGGACCATGCCCCGGTCGATGTAATGAGCGGCATTTTTCTTCGCTGCCTGCAAGGCCGAGGCCAGCTCGGGGTCGCAGTCATCTTCCCACCAGTCGAGGCGTGTGCGGATCGCTTCCTCCTTCTCCTGGGAGCAGAGGACCGGGATCGCGGCACGGATGAAGCGATGGAGCACGATGTGATCAGGCACCTTTTCGCCTGGATCTCCCGAATCCGCCAGGGAGTGGAGCCGATCCATGAAGCGGGCGATCTTGTTCGCTTCGGCGACGTCAAGATAAAGCGATGCGGCGTTCAGCATGTAGGGGCAGCGCTCTCCCCGGACCGCCCTGTCGAGATAATGCTCCAGGCTCGCCGGGGAGGCTACGGCCGGGGTGCGGGTGAAGCATGCGAGAGCCAGCCACGGTTCGATTTTCCGGGGATCCCATTCCTCCAGCGACTTGTTGAGTCGCTTCATGGCGGCTTCGAAGAGAGAGATGTTCAGCGCGCCGCGCGTGTTGTCGCGCAGGCAGTAGAGGCGAAATTCGACGTGATCCGCTTCCCAACCGGATATCAGGAATGGCTTTGGTTCGGAGCAGGAGGACTGCATCATTTTCCACTGGTCCTGCATCTCCTCGTGCAGCTCGTTCCCCGCGGGACCGTGTTCCAGGAAATGGGGGAGGCCGGGCAGATGGAGGTACGCCTCCAGGCCGGCCAGCAGATCCTTGTCCAGGCAGAGGTCGAAGGAGTGGTATAGAAGACCGCTCGTCACGGCCCGGGACGCTGTCTCCCACCGTTCGAGAACCTGCTCCGCCGTTTCTTTCCCCTCCGGCGGGTCCAGCCGGTCGAGAAGCGGCTCGAAAACCCATCGTACCTGTTCGCGCGACCGGAACCGCAGAACGGCGGTGGAGCGCACCTTGAACCTCTCGAGGGGGTCCTG
>CAYZWU010000022.1:0-34214 GCA_964482235.1 uncultured Phycisphaerales bacterium | reverse complement strand
GGGGTCCTGCTCGAGGCCAAGAAGGATCTTCTCGACATCCAGTTTCACTTCATCGATGCTCGACCTGTGCTCTCCAGTCGCCAGCAGGAACGAGGCCAGAGCCGGGAGGAGGACGGTACCCACCACGGCAATCATGTAGACTCTGCTCAGCATCAATCCACCTCCTTCATTGCAATCGAATCTCCGGCCCGGACGAGGTCGCCGGCGGATCGGCGTCCCGCTTTCCAGGCCAGAACCAGGAACAGTGCGCTCACGACGAAGAAGACGAGCATCGGGGGAACATAGTCATGAAGCAGAAACAGGGCGCCGAGCCAGGCCGAAGAGCCCTTCCACAGGAGGATGAAGATCCAGATGAAAAGAGTGAAAAGGGAGACAATGAGGAATCCGTAAATATCGATGGCGCTCCATTTCCCCCGAACCCGCTTGATGGAGTCGATGAGCAGGCAGATAACAACGAAGGAGAAGAACAGGGGGATCATGAAATGGGAGTGGCCGACAATCTCGGCCACGACCAGTTCGATACCCATGCCGCAAACAACGACATTGATTAAGAAGGAGAATGCCAGGACGCCCATCAGCTGCGGCGGGCGTTTCCGGACGATCACCCTGGGCAGCTCCTTGCCGTCTTTCCCTTTCTTCTCGAGCGGAAGGGCGATGAGCCGGCGAGACTGCTCGCACGAGAACTGGAGCAGAAAGAAAAGACCCGAAACAACGGGAAGCGACGCCATGATCCAGCAGTCGGCGTCCGTGATAGGAAGCGCGCTGTTCCGTGACAGCAGGTACAACGAGATGGCGGCAAAGACGAGCCCGATCAGGACCGATTTCAGGAGACCGTAAAGAAGGCTGGCCTGGTACCAGGTGAGAGCGGAGAAGCCGCAGGTTGCCATGAATTCGGCGGGAGAATCCTTGAACAGGGGGCTCCGCTCCGCCCAGGAGAACCTGCCGATGGCAAGAGCGGCTGGAATGACAAGGAGGCACCACATTCGCGAGCCTCCATAGAGGAACATGGACAGGAAAAGCATGATCCCGAACATGGACAACCCATAGAGAAGGCTGGTCCTGACGGGGATGTTCCAGGCCATGTGGGCGTACATGTACTTGGTGAGGTTGAGCCTTACCATTCTCTTCGCCTCGTAGCGCAAGGCGCTCCATTCGATCGCGCGGGCCGGATTTTTCATCGTTCATCCTTGAGTAGCTCGAAGAAGATCTCTTCCAGGTCGAGGCTGTCGTTTTCCACGACACAGCCGGGAAACTTCCGTTTGAACGAGGCCAGCCACTCCGGGCTGTAGCGGTCCGTGACGAACCAGGCCTGGCGGCCGTCGCGCTGAAAGGTGAGCGCCCCGTCGGCCCTGGCCGTGCTCTCGAGATCCGGTCCGGGATCGTCGGCCCCGCCCCAGGCGAGGCGGATCCGCTGCATCCTCTCCTTCAGGAGATCGATTTCCCCTTCCAGGACGATCCGCCCTCCGGCAAGGAGGCCGATCCTGTCCACGACCCGCTCCACGTCGCCCAGCACGTGGCTCGACACGATGGCGCAGGAATCGCCTTCGGCCACCACGTCGAGCACACGCTTCAGCAGGTTGAAGCGCACCACCGTGTCGAGCCCCTCGGTCGGTTCGTCCAGCACGAGGACCTTCGGCCTCCTGGCATAGGCCAGGGACAGGCGCAGGCGCTGCTTGAGTCCCCGCGACAGGGCCCGCACCCGCTTGTCGAAGGGAACCCGTCCCTCCTCGATCAGCTCGGTGAAGAGGCTGTCGTCGAAGGCGGGCGTGGCGTTTTTCACGAAACGGCCCACCTCGGCCACGGTCATGTAGGGAGGCAGGATCTGGCCGCCGGCCGCATAGGCGATCCGCGACCTCTCGACATCGTCGAGATCCTCCGGCGGCGTTCCGAAAACGTGGACATGGCCGCTGGTCGGCTGCTCCATCGACAAGATCATCCGGAGCGCCGTGGTCTTTCCGGCTCCATTCCGGCCGAGAAGCCCGTAGACGCTGCCCGGCTGGACGGAGAAGGAAAGGCCGTTCAGAACGGGGGTGAAGCGGAACTCCTTCGTGACATCGTTGAACTCGATCAGGGGTGGCGACATCATTCTTCTTCCTTATCCTTGAAGACCTCGCTGTTTCGCTCGCGGATCAGTTTGATCAGAGCCTCGCAGGTCATGCCCATCTGCCTCGAATTGACGAGCGCCTCGTCCACGAGCGGGAGGATGCGGCGGAGGGCTTCCTCCTCGGTGAGCAGGATCCGCCGGCTGGCGAGAAAGGTGCCCGCGCCCTGGCGGGTCTCTATCACTCCCTCGGCCTCGAGCTCGCGATAGGCCCGGGCCGTGGTGATGGGATTGACGCCTATCTCCTTTGCCAGCGCGCGGACGGAGGGTAGTTTTTCCCCCGGTTCCAGGGCGCCGGCAGCAGCCAGGTTCTTCACCTGCTGGACGATCTGCCTCCAGGCCGGAACTCCCTTTTTCGGGTTGATGTAAAGCTGCATGGCGCTCGATCCTGCTTTGAAAATAACCAAGTGTATGTGAGTATACATACACAAAGACGATTCGCAACAAGCAAAAGGATTTTTCAGCGAAAAACCATAATCCCCGTGGCTCCATGTGGTTTTAACTTACTTGATTTGCTGGATTTATAACGACACCTGTTTTTTTCAGAGGGAGCTGTCCGGAGGGCTTCACCTGGGCGCGATGACAAGCTCGTCGGGTCGGATTTCGGGGATTCCCAAAAAAAGCTCGCCAGGGCGTTCGGTTCCGGCGCGCCTTCTTTCTCCATGGTTGGCGGAGCTTGACGGTTCCGCTGCAAAGGAAGTGCAAGTCATCTGATTCACCTCGGTTCGAGGATGCGAGAAAAGGAGAGTTCAACCATGTACAAGGAAGCGATGAACAAACTTGAAGCTCATTTGAAGGCAATCCTGATCAGCGGTTTTCTGGCGCTCCTGGCCGTCTCGAGCGCTCAGGCCGTCGAGGGCGACATCATCCGGACCCACAACTACGGCGGGGCCAGCGATGAATTCGGCCAGTCGCTGGAGCTGATCTCCAACGGGGGATACATCATCACCGGTTCGACCGGCTCCTACGGGGCGGGCGGTTTCGACTTCTACCTGGTCAGGACGGACGAGCAGGGCAATCAAATAGCGATACTGCCCCTGGGCGGTCCCGGCAACGAGATTGCCAACGCGTCACAGCAGAATCCGGACCACGGTTTCATCGTCGCCGGCAGCACCGATTACTACGGTGCGGGCAGCGAGGATGTCTATCTGGTCAGGACCAGAGCGAGCGGCCATACCCTGTGGGCGGAGGCTTTTGGCGGTCCGGCATCCGACTCTGCCCAGGCGGTGCTGACAACCTCGGATGGGGGGGGATTCGTCGCTGCCGGGTATACCTATTCCTACGGCGCGGGAGGGTGCGATTTCTATTTGATCAAGGTGGACCTCCTTGGAAACATGGTCTGGGAGCAGACGTTCGGCGGACCCGGTCACGACATGGCATTCTCGCTCGAGGAGACCTCCGATGGAGGCTTCATCCTTGCCGGTTCTTCCGATTCCTTCGGCGGGGGCGATCTCGATATCTACATGGTAAAGACCGACAGCAGCGGCACAGAGCTCTGGTCGCAGACTTACGGCGGGCCTGGCGATGATGGGGCGCGCTCGGTGCTGCAGACCTTTCATGAAGGTTTCCTGGCCGTCGGTTACACCTACTCGTTCGGCGCCGGGGACAGCGACTTCTACATCGTGAAGGCCGACAGCAGTGGCAATGAGCTCTGGACGCAGACCTGCGGCGATGTGGGCGCCGACGCCGCCAACTCGATCGTGCAGAACTCCTACGGGAACTACATGGTCGCCGGCACCACCACTTTTCCAAGCTCCGGCGGCCACGATATCTTCATGGTGGAGATAGGAGGCGAACAGACGGTGAGCCTCTCCGTCTCGGTGGTCGATCCGCCCGCGATCATTCCGTCGACGGGAGGGATCTTCTACGTCAACGGCAGCGCGACCAACTACACGTTCGACAATCTCCTCCTTCAGGCATGGGCCATGGTCGATGTACCCGGTTTCGGGACCATGGGGCCCTTTCATCTGATGAACGTCGTGGTGCCGGCCAAATCGACCATCTATCGATACAACATCCCCGGGAAGGTGCCGCGTGGCGCTCCTGCAGGATTGTACACCGTATGGCCGTTCATCGGACACTACCCTGATTCAACACTTGACTTCGATCTCTTCACTTTTCAGAAGCTGCCCTGACCGCTTCTGATGCAGCAAGACGGATGACGGTTACCCGGTCTGACGGTGCTTCGGGTGGGAATGCTCCCCCTCTCCTCCAGAGAGGGGGAGCTCTGTTTATCGATCCGGAGATCGATCCCGTACCATTCCGGGCGGCCTCCTTGAAAAGCCTGTGTACTCCATCTGCCGTTTACATAGAATGGAACCTGCTTCCAACGTTCACGAGGCTGCGCGCCGTTGCGGTCCGGAAGAGGATAGAACCCAATGAGTCACCCCATCCTCGACGAGGTGATCGACCTCCATCGGTTCATCCAGGAGTGGATGCGCGGCAGTCTGCCGAAGACGCGCGAGGCCTTCGAGCGATTCAGCGAAGTGCTGTCAGGCGATTTCATGATCATCCATCCCGGAGGGACATCCGAGGACCGCGCCCAGGTTACCGCCAGCTTCTGGTCAGCGCACGGTTCGCGTGACGATTCCTTCCGGATCGAGATCCGGAATCCCCGCTACCGCCTTTCCTCGAACCACTACGCCCTCGCGACCTACGAAGAGTGGCAGTTCGGCTCCACGACCACGGCACGAGTGAGTACCGTTCTCTTCCGGCAGCGGGATCGGAACGGGAAGCCGCTCTGGGTACACCTCCACGAGACGTGGCTCCCCATCGATTGAAAGGAGTGTTTTGATGAACAGCACTGTTGATCGTCGTACGTTTCTGAAGTCGGCATCAGCCCTCGCCGCCTGCGCCCTCCTGCCCGGGGGCTGCACGGGATTGATCCCCCTGGAGCTGACAGCCGCTCCGCGCCCCAGGCGTGCGGCCGTCGTGCGCGGCGCCTTCTTCTATCCGCCTGCCGACGTGGTGCTCGAGGGCAAGTGCGAGGACGGCTGGAGCCGGCACAAGTGGTCGACCTGGCCGGGGAACCAGTTCGAGCCGGAGGAGCAGCAGGCCCTGTTCATGGACCGGATTAGCGGCATAGCACACGGCCTCGATCTCGCCCTGAAAATCGACGACGCTTCCATCTACACGGCCGCCGGAATCGAGAGCTTCATCAACGACGTGAAGAGCACAAAGCCGGATGCTCTCCTCCTTTTCAATTTCTGGAACTCCTTCAGCTCGAAGCTCGTGCCCATCATCGAGTCCTTCGACGGTCCGGTCATCGTCTATCACCCCGTGGGCGCCAACCACCAGCTGCCGCCGAAGAAGCTCGACCACGCGCCGCGCGTTCAGTACATCCACTCGATCGAGAACTTTGCCGCGCTGGAGCGCGGGCTACGCAGCGTTCATGCCCACTCCGGCATGGCGCAGAGCCGGCTGCTGCGCGTCTCGGGCCGGCTCAAGGAGGAGGCGGACGACAGGGAGGCGTTCTTCGGCATGGACATCCACGGCGTACCTGCCGGCCACTTCAACGACCTCTTCGACGAGGTGCAGGCGACGCCGGAGGTGGAGCAGCTGGCCCGCTTCGTCCGCGGCAGCGCCGACAGGATCATGGACCTCGACGAGAAGGCGTTCATCGATGCCGCGCGCGCCCACGTGGCGGTGCTGAAGCTGATGGAACGCCACGAGGCCGACGCCATCACCATCGAGTGCCTCTTCCTCAAGCACCGCAAGCCGTGCCTCAGCTTCGCTCTCAACAACGGCAACCTCGTTCCCTGCGGCTGCGAGAACGACCTCAACGCCACCCTCTCGCTCATGCTGGGAGCTCGCCTCTTCGGCCGCGGCGGATTCCAGCACAACCCCGAATTCGACACGGAGGAGAATCTCTACTTCGGATCCCATTGCACCTGCGCCACCAGGCTGCACGGTCCGGGCGGGGAGAGCGCGCCCTATCTGCTGCGCCCCTTCTTCCACCAGATGCCCAAGACGCTCGCCCTCGATGTGCAGTGGCCGGCCGGCGAAGCGGCCACACTGTTCAAGTATCACTCCGGGAAGAAGACGCTCGATGCCTGGGGGGGCAATATCGAGAGCTCGCCGGCCTGCCCGCCCACGGGCGGGTGCGCCACGCGCGTGCTGGTGAAGATGCGCGATGTGAAGGATATCCGCTCCGTCTATCCGGGGCCGCACCCGATCCTCTACTGCGGCGATTTCGTGAGGCACGCCGGAACCTACGCCGAGCTCTACGGTTTGACTGTCCGCGGCAACGCCTGATCGCTGCTGCGGAGCGCTGCTCCGGAACGCTCGCTGATTGCGCTGAAAGTCGTGCAGCCAAGGACGAGATCCATGGCTGTGTAGCCCTCTGACGCCTCTTTTTTGTTTCCATGAAACCCGGTTTATATTAGAATGGCGGTCCTATTGGACTCACGGGCCAACCCGACCATCGCTGGAGCGAAAACAAGGAGGTGTGTGATGCGCTGCGGATCGATCCTGCTCGCGATTGCCCTTTTCTCGTCCATCGGCTTCTCGGCCGAAATCTACGTTCCCGACGATCAGCCGACCATTCAGGATGCCATCAAGGCGTCCGCGCAGGGCGACACGGTCGTCGTCCGGCCCGGGACCTACGTTGAGAACGTCAACTTCAACGGCAAAGCGATCACGGTGCGAAGCGAGCTGGGTCCTCGCGTCACGGTGATAGACGGAAATCAAACCGGCAGCTGCGTCACGTTCTTCAGCCTCGAAGCGGCCGATTCCGTGATCGAGGGATTCACCCTCACCAACGGCAGCGGCGATTTGATCTGGGGTGAAGGCGGAGGTGTTCATTGCAATTCCTCCTCGTCACCCACAATCAGGAACAACGTGATCGTCAAGAACACGTCTCTCTGCGGCGGCGGCATCTCGTGCAATACCAAGTCGTCTCCCGTGATCATCGGGAATCTCATCATGGACAACGACGGCCCCAGTGCCGGCGGCGGTATCTTCTGCCTGACGAGCTCTTCTCCGCATATCGTGAACAACATCATCACGGGGAATCACGTGGCAAATGCAACGGGGGGAGCGATCTACATCGGATACTCGTCGGACCCCGTCATCACGAACAACACCTTTTTCGCGAACTCGGCCGGCAACGGCGGCGGCATCTACGTCTACCAGTCGAAACCGAAGATCACCAACACGATCTTCTGGGACAATGTGCCGAACGAGCTGCCCGCGGGTCTCGACGTGACCTACTGCGACGTGAAGGGAGGCTACGCGGGAACGGGGAACATCGATGCCGATCCGCTCTTCCTCGATCCCGCGATGGGCGACTTCCACATCCCCTTCGACTCCCCTTGCCGCTCGGCCGGCGACAGGAACGCGGCCGGGCTCCCGGACATCGATTTCGAGGGTGATCCGCGCACCGGGCTCTTCGCCTTTCCGGACATCGGGGCCGACGAGTTCCACGCGCACTTCTATATCCGGGGCAAGGTGTCGCCGGGAGGCAAGGCCACGGGTGTCGTCATCGGATGGCCGAAGACGAATCCCGTGATGCTGATTTCCGGATCCGGAGTCAGCCCGACGCCCGATCCCACGGCATACGGCAATTTATGGCTGCTGCCGCCCTGGGAGCACAGGGTGCATTTCAATCCCATTCCGGACAACGGCGTGAGACTCATCGACAGGGTGGTGACAACAACGCTGCCGCCCGGGACGCGAATCCCCCTACAGGCACTCGTGGGAACGGAGCTGAGCAACCTCTGGATTCTGGGTGTCGAGTAGTCTCGGGGAGCCCGTGCAAGAAGTCATTCGAGCCGGCAGCTGGGAACTGCCCCGGCTGCTCAGTACCGGGGCCTCGGCGATTTCGCTGATTCGCCGGACCATGGCGTCTTGATCCGGCATGAAAACACTTGCCAAAAAACTCGCTGCGCCTTATCAATGATCATCTAGGGCAGTACGAACAGCCAGGAACGGATCTTTCGGGACAAATCCTGTTATCGATGGAGGTGTGTGATGCGCTGTGGATTGGTCGTAGCGGTATTCTGTATTCTCTCTTCCATCGGCTTCCCGGCCGTAATCTACGTGCCTGATCACTACGGAACGATCCAGGATGCCATCAACGCTTCGCTTGACGGTGACACGGTCGTCGTTCGTTCCGGGACGTACGTGGAGAACATCGATTTTCTGGGAAAGGCGATCACGGTCAGCGGCGAGTCCGGTCCGGAGCTCACGATCATCGACGGGAGCCAGGCGGGCAGCGTGGTGACCTTCTCGCCCGACCTGGGTTTGCCTCCCGCCATTGAAGGATTCAAGCTGACCAACGGTCTGGCCGAGCAAGGCGGCGGGATCTTGTGCGAATCGAGCAATCCCACAATTGACAACTGTATCATCGAGAGCAATGGCACGCTCGATGGAGCCGATGGTTCAGGAGGAGCTCCGGCTGAACCGGGGGGAAATGGCGGCGGCATCTTTGGCTGTTCCAGCAGTACGATCGACATCTCCGATTCCCTGATCACGGGCAACTGGACCGGGAACGGCGGCGACAGCATGTTCACGTCGCCTTACACGGGTGCTGATGGTGGTTCCGGTGGGGGGATCTTCTGTTCGATCGTGACAGTGACGAATTCCCAGATAACAGGGAATCATAGCGGCCAAGGCGGCTGGGGTGATGGTTATCCTGGTCATGGCGGTTGTGGCGGAGGACTTTACTGCAGCCAGGCGGTTCTGACCGGCTGCACGGTAACCGGCAATTCGGCTGGGAACGCCGGCAGCAGCGGCAATGACGGAGGTGACGGGGGGGACGGGGGCGGGATCTTCTGCGATGGAGATTCGCTCGATATCATCGATTGTCTCATCGGGTCAAATACCGCCGGTTCCGGAGGTCCTCAGGGAATGGGTAGTGGAGGCGATGGAGGAAAGGGAGGAGGTCTATGCTGCACCTCCCTGTCATGCGTGGATTCAATCATCACAGCGAACAGTGCAGGCAATGGGGCGGGTACTCCCACAATTGGCGGCTTCGGAGGAAACGGAGGCGGGATTTGTTCTGCCGATATTACGATGACGAACAGCACTATCTCGGATAATCGCTCAGGCGAAGGTGGAATCGGTGACTGGGTTGCCGGCAGTGGGGGGCATGGTGGAGGAACATACTGCAGCAATACATCGTCAATCTCGAATTGCATCTTCAGCAGCAATATCACCGGCAAAGGCGCGGACGCGTCTATCGATGCCGGTGACGGAGGCGACGGCGGGGGAGCCTACATGACGGGTTCTGGGCCACACATGATTTCAAGCTCCCGATTTCTCGATAATACGACGGGGATCGGCGGCGGTGATGGCATCGGCTCGAATGGTGGAGACGGAGGCTTCGGCGGCGGCGTTCATTGCATCGATTCGTCCACTACTATTTCAGACTCTGTCTTTTCAGGCAACGAGACCGGCCGCGGCGCCAGCTGGGGAACAGGATACGCTGGAAATGGAGGTAGCGGGGGCGGCGCTATAGGCTCGGGTGCCACTTTTTTGAACTGTCGCTTTTACAGGAACAGAACCGGGAACGGGCCTGATTGCGATTATTATGATGGAGGCTTGGGCGGCGACGGCGCGGGACTGCACGTGAGATCATCAGTCGTTGTCAATTGTGTCGTTGCTGCCAGTGTCACCGGCGACGGCGGCAGCTCGTATTCGAGTGCCGGAGGCGACGGCGGGAGCGGTGCGGGGATGGACGCTGAATCCTCCACTGTGATCAACTGTACTTTTTACGGCAACCAGTGCGGCCAGGGTGGAACGGGTTCGCCGGCCGGCAACACCGGCGTCGGGGGCGGCATTCATTCATCCTCGGATGATGTGTGCAACAGCATCTTCTGGAACAACACCCCCGAACAGATCGACGGGGCCGCTTCCGCGATCTCCTACTGCGACGTCGAGGGCGGCTGGCCGGGAACGGGAAACATCGACGCGGATCCCCTTTTCGTCGATGCCGCGAACGATGACTTCCACCTGACCTGGAACTCGCCCTGCACGAATGCGGGGGACAACTCGGCGACCTCCCTTCCTTCGGAGGACTTCGAGGGTGATCCTCGCATCGCAGGGCCCTACGGCAGGGTGGACATGGGGGCCGATGAGCTTCACCTTCATCTCTACGCGATCGGCGACGTCATCCCCGGCAATCTCATCGACGTGAAGGTCGTGGGCGTACCTGGAACAACTCCTGTCGTGCTCGGGCACGGAGCGGGCATCCAGGATCCGCCCCAAACGACTCCCTATGGCGATCTTTTTCTCGCTCAGCCAATATTTACGATGATGATGCCGGATATCGGAAGCGACGGTCTGTCGCTGTTCACGGCTGCTGTTCCCGGAGCCTGGATTCATGACGAGCAGCACCCTCTTCAGGCTCTCGCGGGGAATGAGCTCACGAATCTGCTGGTGCTGACCGTAGAGTGAGCGGCATTTCGATCGACACCAGCATTTCAGGCCGCTTCGAGAAGAGGCAACAAAAAACGATGACCCTGGAACCATGAATTTGGAAATTCCAGGGTCATCTCTTTTTGCTTCAACAGGAGGTCGTCAAAAGTTGATCATGTAATCAGGATCACGTTGGATGCGGTGCAGGTCAAGGTGTCGATACACTGCACGTAGACCGAGCCGCAGGCTGCCGGAGGAACGAATGTGGATACGCTGCATTCCCCGAAGGCATCCGCTTCCTCGAATGTCACGAAGGTGGCCGTTGCATCCAGCCCGGTCACCAGACCTGCGCAGGGAGACCAGGGCGGCAGGGGATAGGATCCCGTGCCGAATGCACGGAGGTACATGATCCTCGAAAAGGGCGCCGCAGCGGTGATGTCAAAGCTCATGACACCCGGACAGGTGCCGGTGGATGACAGGGTCACCGCGTCAGCACTCTCGGCAAAACAGAGGGCAACAAGACACACAACAACGAACATTAACTTTTTCATGGACTATTCTCCCGCCCGGAGGCCGCCTCGATATATCTGTTCGACACTCTTGTATGGGCTTTCTGGATTTTGTCGAAGTTCCGGTAAACTGGAGGCCTAATACACGGGAATCGGGGAATAGCGAGTATTTTTATTAATTTGTTATTAAAGAGCGGCTCATTCCTTCCTGGAGCAGTTGATCGATTTTCCATCGATCTCCACGACCAGCCCCGTGACCTTCCCCTTCTTGTCGCGCTGGAAGGTGAAGTCGTAGTCACTATTGAAGCGGTTCAGGAAGAACCGGGTTCCGGACTCGGGTTTCATCTCGAACCGCTTCCCGTCGTTGAACCTGCCGCACAGGCTTCCCTCGTGAAGGAAAACATAAACCTCGGTGTCGGGAGAGATCTCATCGGGAACGGCGTAAGCCCCGCAGAGCGGCGCCAGGGCGGCGGCATCGAGCTGCACCACCTTCCGCTTGGCGTTGCGCTTCTCGATCACCTTGACCTTTTCCTTCCTGAAGATCTCCCACGCGAAGGTGCGCGGGAAGAGGGATGGGAGATCGAGGTAGCGCTTTCCTTTTTTCAGCTCCTCGGCGAGGTCGAAGACAACGACGTTCTCGAAGTTGTGGAAGTGGTAGAGGTAGACGATCCCGTTCTTCAGATCGTAGATGTTGGAGTAGGTGGTGGGCGAGTTCTTCTCGTTGTGAACGGCGGCCAGCACGGAGCGGCAGAAATCGACGTCGTAGCTCTTTCTCGAGTCGAGCATGGCCTTGGCTATCCTGAACCGCTCGCAGGGGACGGCATCGCCATCGTGCTGCGACTGGTAGAAGTTTGTCACCAGCTGGAACCGTCCCTTCTTGCGGAGGAACCTGTCTCCCTCGATGATCACGGCATCGCCCGACCTGTCCCCGAAAAGGAGCATGGCCCTCTCGAGGAAGGAGAGATCGTACTTCTCGAACAGGGCGACGACTTCCTCCACCGTGGCGCAGGTCTCCAGGGCATGCTCGATCAGGTTCCCCTTGAAGCTCTCGCCGCCTTTCCTCGCCTTCACCGCGAAGGGCGCCGTGGCGAAGCCGTCGAAGAAGAGCCCGGCCTCGTTCATCCCGCCCTGGGCGAAGTAATCGTCGAACCCGAAGCAGACACGGCCGTACTTGCCGTCCTCCTTCGGGATGAACCAGACATTGGTGAAGGGGTTCCAGTAGTCCTCGTTGTTGCCGGCGAGCACCACGGTGCCGTCGCTCACAAGAAAAGCCGAACAGGCCATCGTGAGGCTGCCGGAAAAGAGAAAGAGAAGAACTGCGAGGAGTGCGACCTTCCGCTTCATGATTGTTCTCCCTCAGCAGGCCGTTGATAAAGTGCTTCGAGTCCGAAAAGACGGCTTCTCGTTCCGAACGACTTGTTCAACGGGCTGTTTGCAAGGGTGCCGGCCGGGTAATGCGCTCCGTCAACGGGCTGCGCACGTTGAGCGCGATATTATAACTGATTCGGCTGCGCGTCTCGCCGGTTGATTGACGAACCTCTGCTGTCGCACTAGAATCGATCACCGGATGAACGACAATCCTGAAGGCCGCGTTTCCATCAGCAATCGACAGCAAGATCCGCTTCCTTGTGCTATTGACCACGCTGGAGTTCAAGACATGAATCTGAATCGACTTTCCTGGATCGTTCTGACTGTAGTCCTGGCTTTTTCCGTGAGCTGCTGCTCCGGTGACGCGGAGAAAGGGGAGCATCGTGATTCGAAGAAACACGGTGAGGGCCGCGGAGAACACGACAGGGACGGAGGCGAGCATCGCAGGGAGCAGGGCGAGGAATCGGGCAGGGAGCTTGCCCTGGATGAGACGTACGATGAGGTCAGGAACGGTGCGCGGTTGATCCTGTCGTTTGACGGCGACAGCAACTCGTTCGCCGGGACGGTCACGAACACCACGAAGAAAACGCTCAGAAAGGTCCGCGTCGAGGTTCACCTGTCGAACGGCAGGGAACTCGGCCCGACGACACCCGCCGACCTCGCTCCCGGTGAGGAGATAGAGGTCAAGCTGACCGCCGAGAGCCGGGATTTCGAAGGATGGACCGCCCATCCCGAGGTGGGCAGCGGAGAGCATGGCCACGGTGAAGAGCATGGAGAAAATGATCAGGAGCATTGACATCAGGGTAGGCCGCTTTTCAGCGATCGCCGTCCTGTCCACTCTGTTGTTCTCAGGCGGCCTCGCCGCCTCGGAGGAATGCGGTGCCGGCAGCGTCCCGGCGAACACCGATCCGAAGGCTTCCGCGATCAGCGGAACGATTTCACCATCGGCCGCATCCACAACGCCTGCCGACCATATCAAGGCGGTGATCATCCATTCCTATGCCGGCTTCTACAACAACGACGACGCCTGCTTCTTCATGGCGAACGCCCTGAGCACCGCCGGAATCGATGCCACCGTGGCAGCCTATCACCAGCTCGACACGATGGACGAGCTGCTCGAGTACGATGTCTTCATCTTCGGCTCCTGCGGGCATTATTTCGACGACCACATCTCCGGCTACGGTACGGTCCAGGACGAGGTCCGGTCTTTCGTGGAAGATCACGGCAGAGGTGTTGTGGGCGTGGGCGGCGCGAACTACACAAGCGCCTTCAACCGGTACCACGACTACGACGCCGTCATGCCCGTTCACCTTCATGTCCCTTACGGCTACCTGTGGGGATACGAGGTGGGCATCACCGATCCATCCCATCCGATCACGCACGGTGTGAACGGCTTCCAGTTCGACTCCTCGAGCCTGGCCGAGTGGTGTCCCGGCGGCACCAAGTCCGGATCCCTCGTCCTGGCAGAGTACGCCCAGAACAGCCGCGAGACCGTCGTCTGCTGGAGCACCGGTCCTGCCGAAGGAAGAGCCGCCTATCTCGGACCCTTCTACCTGGCCGATCTCGATTCCTTTGCCACCGAGTTGCTCTACCAGAATCCCGACACGGTCCGCCTTCTCGTCAATGCGGTCCGCTGGTCGTCGGGCAAGGCGGCGCTCGACGTGGACCAGCTGATCCCCGGCCAGCCCACGACCCTCAGGGTGGTGAACGCCCGGCCTTTCGACACGGTCGTTTTCGCCCTCTCTCGCAGAGGCGGCGGACCGACACCATCTCCCTGGGGCGATCTCTTTCTCACACCGCCGATCGAAGCTCTTCCCTATCGGACCGCCGACGCGAACGGCATGGCACTCTTCACATCGCTCTGCCCCAACAGGACGGGTATGCACTTCTGGTTCCAGGCGGTCGACGTGGAAGAAGGTCTTCTCACGAACGGGTGGGACGGAGCGATCCAGTGATCGGGGTCGGGCGATCATTGATCGTCGCCGCTCTTCTTCTTTTTTCCGCCGAGGCAGATCAGGGAGTCGCTGACACGGATGTACATCCGGCCGTTGGCAATGGCCGGTGTGGAAAAGGTCTTTCCCGGAAGCCTGTTCCTCGCCAGAAGCCGGAATTCGGGGCCGGCCTCGAACACGACCATCTCCCCCTGGCGGCTGGCGCAGTAGATCTTCCCGTTCACGCTTACCGGGGAAGCGTAGTACGATCCCCCGATCATTTCCTTCCAGAGGACCTTTCCTGAACCGGCCTCGACGCACGTCACGACTCCCCTGTCGCTCAGCACGAACATCCGGTCCTTCACGACGATGGGTGTTGGCACGTAAGGGATGTCGTCCTTCAGCGAGTAGACCGTTTCCGGTTCCTTGCCCGGCCGGACCGAGGCGGACTCACACCCTCCTCCGCCGCGTCCTGCGGTGGCGAAGATCAGGTCCCCGGCAACAACGGGAGAGGCCACGCTCTTCAGGATGAAGATCCCTCCCGTTTCCCAGTTCAGCGCTCCATCTTCCGGGTTGATGCTCGATATGCCGTGAGGAGGGCTGCAGAAGATGACCTGCACCGGCCCGTCGTCCGGATAGTAGGGTGTCGGTGTGACGTACGACGCAGCCTCGCTCTTCCGTTCATGCTTCCACCTGGTCTTGCCGGTCGCTGCGTCGAGACCGACGAGGAAGCTGTCCGCGGTCCTGTTGTCGTTTCCCGCTATCACCGTGCCGGAGATCACGATGGGCGATGCGCCGGCGCCGTGCCTGCCGGAGAAGGCGCCCAGGTCGCGGCGCCAGACGGGATTTCCCTCGTGGCTCACCGCCTCGACGATGAATCTCTCTCCGGAAATCCAGGAGAGATAGGCGCGGCTCTCGTCCAGGACGGGAGTCGATGCGGCGAAGGAGTTGTCCCGGTGATGCCGGTACGCCTCGAAGGTCGTTTCCCACGACCAGTTCTGCTTGCCCGTTCGTGCATCGAGGCAGACCAGGCCGCGCTTCCCCTCCTCGTCCCGCGACCAGTTGAGGAAGAGCTTGTTCCCCCAGAGGACCGGAGAGGAGTGCCCCGGTCCGGGCAGATCGACATGCCAGTCGTGATCCGATTGATCGAACGACACGGGTATCGACTCGCCCTTCCCCAGGCCCGTGCCGTCGGCACCGCGAAACCTCGGCCATTCCTGCCCCTGGGAGAGAGGGGAGAACAGAAGCGCACCGCAGAACATCAAGAACAGGAATCGTTTCTTCACGATGCTGCTCCGTAGCAGGGAGTGTTTGCGTTCGAGCATGGTATTGCTTCAACCGTCGCTTTCGCGCACGAGGGCCAGCTCCCCGTCGATGAGGAGGCAAACGGTGCCCCCGACGCGGGCGAAGCCCGTCCAGGATGGTGTTCCGGGCAGATCGATCCAGAGCTCGATCGGGGACAGATCGGGTGACGACAACGGTTTCATCGGCATCGCCGGATCGTGGAGCTCCTTGAGAAAGCTATCGATTGTTTCGGCGTCGGAATCGAGCTCGCCATCGGAAGAGGCGAGAAGCGCCTCACGGTTCAACCGGGGCTTCGCGGGAAACTCGCCGAGAATCTGCCCCGGCGCCGTCCACTGGCACCATCGGGCCGCCTCCCGGGAGTCGAGGGGAGAAAGCTCTCCTGCAGTCGCAAGGTCTGCTATTATCGTGCGAAGCCTCTCCCACGAGGCGGGGCTGAACCGGGGAACCCGGTCCGAGGTCAGGTACGAAGGCGGACCGTACTGCGGAAAGCCCCATTCGCTCTCCTCCATCTCGCGCCACGCCGGGATCCAGACAACGTTCTCGCCGATGCGCCTGAACGCGACCCATCCGCCCGGATTGCAGTGGGGAACACCGCAGTCCTCGCAGACCTGGACCTGCGTGGCCGAGAGCTCGACCTCGACGAGCTCGATGTCATTAACGAGAAGCACGCCTCCGGCTTCGGCGGCTGTTGCTGATCTTTGGCCGCTGCCGGAGGATGTACCGTCGAGGATCACCGAGACCGTCTCGATCTGATCAACATTCCACATGGCTTGCCAGTCTCACCGCGCTTTCCTGGGTTCGGTCGCAAAACGGCTGTGCCGGAAACACCGAAACAACAATGATAGTATCGACACAGCCTTCAGCCAAAGAAGAATCGATCTTGACCCTGTTTTCCCGGCCTTGACGTCCATGTGTCGGTGCCTTATTCTCGAAAACCCCTGGTCTTCTGCCGGTATCGCTGATCGCCTGTTGTTTTTTTGGCGACTTTTCCCGAAAGATAACCAAGACCAGCCGGTGTTCGACCGGGTGATGGAGACGGCGTCCGGGAAGAAGCCCCGGCGCCGGCAATCCCGATGCTTCTGCCGCTGATCGTCGTATTCGAGGAGGACGAAACAGGATGGTTGGTTCCGCGGGTGAGTTTGCTGGAAGAGTCTTGTCGAGAGGACGTGCGGCCAGGCGGCCGGCTCCCCGGCTCGATCACGGCAGGAATCGATCGGCTCTCCCTCTTGTCTTGCTCGCCCTTTTTGCCGCCGCTCTCCCGGCCCTTTTCTGCTCCTGCACGGATTCGGCCGGCGATCGACCCAACATTCTTTTCGTCGTGTGGGATACGACCCGCCTCGACAGGCTGAGCCTTTACGGGTACGACCGTCCCACGACCCCCTTTCTCGAGAAGTGGGCCGAAGACGCCAGGGTCTTCGATAACTGCATCTCCACAGCATGTACTACAACGTCGTCCCACGGAGCCATGTTCACCGGGCTTCTGCCCAGCGAGCACGGCGCCAACAACGACTTCTCGTATCTCGACGACAGTCACGAAACGCTGGCCGAGATTTTCCGGAGCAGCGGGTACCAGACCTATCTCTTCTCGTCCAATCCGCACATCTCCTTCGAGGAGAACTTCAGTCAGGGGTTCGAGACGGAAGAGCACCCCTGGGACGACAAGTACATGGATCAAGCCATGCGGATCCTGCGCGGCAAGGTCGATCCGCGCGACCGGAGCAGCGAGATCAATGCCAGGATACGCAGCAACAAGACGGGGAAGTGGAGCATCAAGGCCTGCGGGGAGCTGGCGCAGCAGGGGCTCCTCCAATGGCTCGATAAGCGCGATTCCGACCGGCCGTACTTCGCCTTTCTCAACTACATGGAGGCGCACAGGCCCTTCATCCCGGCCATGGAGTACCGGCGCCGCTTCATGAACCCCCAGCAGGTGAAGCGATCCTTCACCGTGGATCGGTCCTGGCACACGATGTGGCTCTACTCCTTCGGCCTGCACGAGTACAGGCCCTACGAGATCAAGCTCATGTCCAGCACGTACGACGCCTGCATCGCCGAGCTGGACGGGATGTTCCGCGAGCTCATCACCACGCTCGAGATGAAAGGCCACCTGGACAACACGATCGTGGTGTTGACGAGCGACCACGGCGAGCACCTTGGGGAGCATCACATGCTCGATCACCAGTACTCGCTCTACGAAGGGTTGCTGCGTGTGCCGCTGATTCTTCATTATCCCGGTAAGGTCCAGCCGGGACGCGTGCGGCAGCCCGTCGTCAACTTCGACATCTTTCCCACTCTCCTCGAGCTGGCCGGCCTGCGCCCTCCCTCCGGTCTGCCGCAGCGGACCGTCAGCCTGCTTTCGCCGAGGGAGAAGCGCGCGCGCCTGGCCGAATATCCGGCGCCGCTCGAGGGTCCGGTGACCATGATCAAGGACATGGTCAGCAGCTGGGATCCCGCGCCCTTTCGACGGAATCTCTCCGCTCTGTACAAGGACGACCTCAAGTTGATCTGGGCTTCCAACGGCAGGCATGAGCTCTACGACCTGGCCGCGGATCCTGACGAGGAAAGTGACATCTCGTCCCAGGCGGCCGATCTGTTCGAGCGGATGCAGGAAGAGTACGGAGAGACGAAAAATGGCTTGAAGCGCTTTGACTTGAGCCGGGCCCGGTCGCGTCAGATGTCTCCCGAACAGATCGAACGCCTGAGGGCTCTCGGCTACTCCGATGGCAAGAAATGAGATGAGCGATCCCGTCGAGGTTTCAGGCAGCGAGAGTCGGGCCGGTTCCCTTAGCGATATTCAGCCGAAAGAGCGCGCGGTGAGGCTCCCATTGCGGTTCTACCTGGCCTTTCCGGCAGCCATGCTGCTCGTCTTCGCGATCTACGCGGAGAATCTCGGCTTCGGTCTCGTCGGGCACGACACCTATCCCATCATCGCCGCGGCCAAGGTGGACGGCATGTCCGATCTTCAGGGCGTCTTCACCGAGGAGCTGATGGATGGGCGCTTTCCCAAGGGGCATTACTACCGTCCCGTGCTGAACCTCTCCTTCGCCCTGGAACACGCCCTCTTCGGTATCGAGCCGTGGGGCTACCACCTGACCGATCTCTTGCTCTGCGGCGCCTGCCTCTTTCTTCTTCTGGTCCTTCTCCGTTCCCTGGCCGGGGACCGTTCCCTTGTAGCGATACTCTTCGCGGGTCTCTTCTTCCTGACACACCCCGTGCAGCCCAGCATCCTGGCCGTCCCGGCGCGCCGTGGCGACGCCCTTTGCCTGTTCTTCGTTCTCCTGGCGCTGATCAGCTCGCGGCGCGAAGGCCCGAGCCGGATCTGGGCTCCCGCTCTGTGCACGCTCCTGGCCGTGGGAGCCAAGGAAACAGGCGTTCTGGCCGTTCCCCTGATCTTCGTGCTGCACCTTCTGCTGCCGCGCCTCAGCGACCTGTCCCGACTTTTGCAGGCCCTGAAGGCCGCTGTTCTTCCGGCAGGCTGCCTCCTCCTCTATCTCCTGCTTCGGCAGCAGGTTCTGAAGGATGCACCCGGGTCGGGGATAGCCGACCTGTCTGCAGCCTTGGGTCACGCCCTCAAGATCCTGCCCGGCTTCCAGAGCTCCACCTACTACCCCGTTAACGTGCTGGAAGATCTTGTCGCGGCTTCCGTGATGCGGTGGCTGATACCCGCCCTGCTTCTTCTCTGGACCGTCCTTCTCCTGAAAAGGACGCCGCTGGGAATCTGTGCCGCCATCTTCTGGATCTGGATCGTTCTGGGATGGGCGATCCATGGTCTGGCCCAGAACGCCAGGCCCGACATCCCCTGGTACGCCCTTCACACCTCGGTGCCCTTCATCATGCTGGCCGGGCTTCTTTTCCAGGAGTCGATCGTGATTCTCCGGAGCGGCGGCCGTCCTCTCGCCCGGAAACTCGGGGCAATGGTCTGCCTCCTGCTGCTTCTCTTCCTCTTCGTCGTCAACGTGAAGGAGACACCGCCCTTCACGCATCACTCCGAGTGGCACACGACCACCGACAAAGTCGACCGCTTCTTCGACGAACTCGAAATGAAGCTGTCCTCCGCCCTTGACGGGGAGATCGTGATCGCCCCGCCGCTCCCCTTCAAGTATCCCCACAACTTCGAGCCCGGCCCGGACTCGCCGCCTCCCGGGATCCCCTGCCTGTCCGACTACACGGTGGAGGCCTGGGCCGACCTCGTCTTCCCCGATAGAAACATTCGCGTGGGCTATCACATTCCTGGCAAGCCGCTACCGCGCTCGGCGAGACCGTCACGGACTGAGGTGCTGGTCTTGCTGGTTCCCCGCCGCATGTGACCCTGACTCCTTCTCAAGACGAGCGGGAGGACGCACCAGGGTGGGAACAAGCAAAAACGCTTGAAGATCACGGAACCAGATGCAGGTTGACCGTCACCGTCGCAAGGGAAAGGATGTCCACGCTCACGTAGTAGACCGCAACGTCGCCCGATTCGTCGACCTGCAGCAAGGTGCCGCCCGTGACCTGGGCGCTGCCGTACCCCTTGGGCATCACGAACTTCACCAGGCCGTGCTCGAACCTCTGGTCGTTGTCGTTGATGAGCACGCAGGTCACGTCGTCGTGCATGCCGTTGTTGGCCGGCGTGAAATCGGCTATGAGGCTCTCGCCGGACGATCCGGCTGACAGGGACTCCTGAGGCTGGAGGACGCCGTTCGACACCCGGATCATCCGGTATCTCCGCTTTCCGTCGCAAACCCTGTTCGTCGCCAGATCGTACGGCTGGGTGTGAATGCTGCCCTGGTCACTGTGAACGTGGCCCCAGAGGGCCATCTCCACTCCCAGCGCGTTGAGATCGAGCTCGTGCTTGAAGTCATAGTGGTAGAACAGGACCTGCGACAAGCTTCCCGATGCCGCGGCAAGATCGTCGTTCAGCCACTGGATCTGCCCCGCCGTGAAGCTCCTGTTCCCGTAGATGTTCTGTCTCCACTCGTCGTAGTTGTCGTACGCCTCCATACCGACGAAGTGGACGGGACCGTAGTCGAAGCTGTAGTTCTGCGTGTACCAGGGCGCGCCGGGCGGTGGATCGTCCAGCCTGTTCCACCCGAAGAATCGCCACCAGTCGCGCCGAGCCGTTCCGTCGGGCGGCGGGGTGTCGTCCCAGCCGCCGATGTCGTGGTTGCCGGCCGTCAGATAGACAGGCACGGGAAACCGGCTGAGGATCGCCTGGCCCCGGGTGAAGACGCGCCAGTTCAGGAAGTCCTCGAGCTCTCCCTCGTTGACGAAATCACCGGTCAGCAGAACGAACTCCGGGTTGATCAGATCGATGTCGGCCATCACCTCGCGCAAGTCGATGATCTCGGATCTGTCGTTCTCCGATCCGGGTTCCGTGTAGTACATGTGAGTGGGCAGGTGGGTGTCCGTGATGTGGATGAAGTAGTAGTCCTCCTTGAAATCGGGGATCACCTTCACGGCATTCCTGGTGATGTCCGCGATTTCCCCGTCAGCCGTGACCCGCAGATCGTAAAGATCATGCAGCGGCACCGGGGGCACAAGGCAGGACAGTTCCCACCAGAGCGTGGATGGATCATACGTAGCGGTCAGCACGTCGAGGGGAACGTCGATCTCGCTGCGCCTTAGCATCGCCGTCCATCCCGTGGCCCCCGGTGCAGCGTCGCAGCTGATATCGAGGATGTCGCCCTCCCTCACGATCGCCGGGATGTTCACCAGCGGGCGCTGGATCACGGTCAACGTGTCTCCCGGGGTGCGATGGGCCGTCGGGATTTCGGGAAAGAAGTTCCCCGAACCGACGGGGGAAAGGAGAAAGTCGTGGCTCACGGATCCGCCGTCGACGACGACGATCCACGCATTTTCAGGAAGATAGTTCCAGGCCGACGCAACGAGCTGCCACGTTCCGGGCGGCAGGGTCGTGCGGGATTCCCCTGCGTTGTCGGTTTCCATCAGGAGATAGATGTCGCCCACATCGTTGTACGCATGGATGGCGGCTCCGGGAACAGGGATTGCTGTCAAGCTGTCGACTACCGAGCACTCCACCAGGCCAACGGGCGTGTTCAGGATCTCGTGAATCAGCGTGGCCACCGATGCGATTTCTTTTTCCCCGACGACGAAGACACGGGAGTAGCTGAAGGAGTCTCCTGGCCCGATGGTCGCCATCGTGGCGTTCATGTCCGACCAGATGCTTCCGTGTGGGCCCCAGATGTCTCCGTAGAGTCCCGCGTAGCCGTAGGCGATCGTATCGCTGATCCCGGCGAGCCACGGCCCGGTGGTGGTCTGCCCGTTCAAGTCGAATCCGTACCAGGGCGAGAACTCGCGGCAGGTACCCCAGGTGAGGGCGTCGCCCACCTCGAAGTCGACGAAGGCGGAGGTGCCCGTGTTCGTGAGAGTGCTCGTGATGGCGACATGGTCGGCACCGGCTTCCAGCGAGTAGTCGGTGACTACCTCCAGCGAGGGATCGTCGGAATCCACGCCGATCGCGCGGATCACGGCCGGGCCGCCCGTCGATCCGTTGTCCATGATCTGCAGCGAGCTGTAGATGGCCTGGCGCGGCCAGTTGTCATCGAAGTAGGAATAGAGCTCCCTGATGGAATCGAGCCGGTCGATGCTCGATCCGGCATCGATGATGTTGCCCCCGCTCAGGGCGTAGTGCACGGTGTGGCCGATGTCGCTGATCACGACGGCGATCCGGTCGTTTTCCAGCATGTAGTCGTGAAGCTGCCCGTCGGCCTCCTGCCCGGAGAGAAGGACTCCGGTCGATGTGATCTCGTAGGCGGACACCGATCCGGTCCGCGTCCCCGGGAGAGATCCCGCTCTGCTCGAGGAAGCCGGTTTGATGCCGACGCGATCCGATGCCTCGCCATCGACGGGACCGGTATTCGCGTTCTGCGCCATTGTCGGTATCGCGGTCAATGCCGTGAGAAGCAGTATCGTCAGGATCGCAGAAACGAGCGAACGGGGGTGGTTGGGCGCCTGCCCGTCTTGATTTTGCATCTGTTCTTCCTGCAAGAGGATCGGATCGCGGTTCGAGAGATACCCGCCGCACAGACGATGAACGACGGGCCGGCCTTCCCGGAATGATGTCCGGGAAGGCCATAATGTATCATGTTTTCTCGTGGAGCGTGTATCGGCACGCGCTCCACGAGAAGCGATCTGGGCCGCGAGATCAGCGAACAACCACGGACACGATGTCGGTCATGGCGCCGAACGGATAGGGATAGGTGTTCGTGTCCAGGCCGACACTGATGAAATAGACCGTCGTTCCCGGAGGTACCGCGCCCGGGAACGGGAAGGGCTGCGTCGAACCAGTGCCGTCGGGCAGGACGGTCCCGGTGAGGAAGCCGGGGATCTGGTTGATGCTCATTCTCATGTAGGCGTCCATGGTGAGACCGGTGTTCCGGCCGTCGCCGAAGGGAAGCTTGAAGCTGCCGGGGTTCGCGGAGGCGACAACGGCAAATTCCGGATCTCCCGCAGTGAGCGGCCAGTTGCTGATCTCGAAGTTCACGATCCCGCCGGCAGTGAAGGTGCCCATCGGGGTGAGCGTCTGGGGACGGAAGCCGCCGGTGAAGACGTTGTTCTGGTTGCTCGTGCCGAGGTCGTCCGAGAGCCAGGCGCAGATCACGTTGTTGTAGTCCACGTTGAAACCGGTCTCGCAGTAGTCGGCGTCGCCTGTCGTGGTGGACGTCTGAAGGGTGGTCCAGGTCAGACCGCCGTCGTTGGAATAGGCGGTCTCGGACCTGTTGGGATAGTCGCCGGTGCTGAAGGTGACGGCCAGGCTGAGTGGAATCTCGTCGATGCGCGGAAACCTCGCGTAGGAACCGCCTGCAGTGGAGACCTGGGTCTCGTGCGGCCAGGTGGCGCCGTTGTCGAGAGAGGTGGCGACGAAAACCTCGTCGACGCTTCCTTCGAGGTGGCGCCAGGTGCAGGCGATGCTCGTCGTGCCGCCGGCGTCGCCGAAGGCGAGCCAGACACCATCGACGTCCTGGAAGATAGGATCGTAGGTGCCTACCATCACGTCGCCGTTCCAGTTGGCGCCGCCGTCGGTGGAGACGTTGACACGGACCTCTTCATTGCTCGACGAGGTCAGCTCCTCCTGCCATCCCACGGCCACGAGGTTGCCCATGGCAGCGAGGTGCATGTCGCCGTTCGCGTCGCCGACAGCCAGGCCGGAGGTATCGACGTGGATGTCCGAGGCGAGCCAGGTGGCGCCGCCATCAATGCTCTTCTGGTAGAAGACGTCATTGAAGCTGCTCGATCCGCCGCGATCATCCTGCCAGGCCACGTGGACCGTGAGTCCCTCGACAGCCATCGAGAAGTAATCGATGTCGAAATCTCCGGGGGCGAAACCTTGCGGGACGAAGACGGGAGCCTGGAAGTTCTGGCCGCCGTCATGGGAGGCGACGAGATAGAACTCCTCGTCAGAGGATCCATTCGAATCCACGGTGATCAGGAAATAGACGTGGTCTCCCGACACCTCGAAGCGCCAGTCGCGCACCACGCCGGTGCCCGCCGGATAGCCCTTGTCGATCAAGGCCTCACCCATCCAGGTGATGCCGCCGTCGTTGGAGTAGTTGAAGTAGACGTCCTCGTTGCTCGCGCCGTTCCTCTCGTCCTCCCAGGCGGCGTAGATCCGGTTGTCCACAACGACGCAGGAGTCGAACTGGGGGTACTTTCCCGTGTTGAGGGGATCGGCATCGACCCGGACCGGTGTGGTCCAGTTGATGCCCCGGCCGTCGGATGTGGTCACGTAAACACCGCTGAAGAGGTCGGCGTTGTAGACGATGGCAGTCAGGTCGCCGTCGCTGTCCACGGAGGGCCTGTAGGCCGGGATGGCCGTACCGATGTCCACCTGGGTTGCTGGCCGCACGTTCTGGGCTTCTGCCAGAGCTGCGAAGACGAAGAGAGCGGCAAGCAGGAGAACGGTAATTCCTCTGATCCGAGTCATCATGATTCCTCCATTCGATGTGATAGTCCCGCTGTCGTTGTTGCTACGACATCGACAGGCAGTTCAACAATGAGAGGGTGTCCCGATTATTGTTGCGAAATCCTCTCGATCCGATCCTCAGTTTCAGGCTAAGTGGCTAATATAAAATTTTTATCATTTAATGGAAAACCAATTTATCGGCGGAAAGCCGGCCAACTGGGCGTTTTTGACTTTTTTTCGTTTTCTCCGTTGACAGAGCGAGTGGTGTATTAGTACACTGATACACATGAGCGAATCATTCCAATTTCAGGTTTTCCCCGCCTCAGGGGTTCCGATCTACCGGCAGCTGATGGACCAGGTGCTTTCCCAGATCTCGAGCGGTCGGCTCGAGGCCGGAATGCGGCTGCCCTCGGTGCGCCGCGTTGCCAAAGAGCTGGAGATCAACCCCATGACCGTTTCCAAGGCCTACTCGCTCCTGGAAAAGGAGGGAGTCCTGGAACTGATCCGGGGTCAGGGGATGCGGGTGGCCGAGCGCCGGCCCAAGGGGACGCTCAAGGAGCGCCGGGAGGAGCTCGTGCCTCTCCTGGAGCAGCTGGTTGCCAAGGCCTTCCAGCTCTCCCTCGGCCCCGAGGATATTCTCGCAGTACTCAAACCGCTTCTGGAGGATCTCGAAAATGAGTGAAGCGATACTCGATATGACAGGAGTCTGGAAGAGCTACGATGCTCTCGACGTGCTCCGCGGGATCGATCTGGCTGTTCCGGCCGGTTCGGTGACCGGTCTTCTCGGAAAGAACGGCGCCGGCAAGACCACGCTGATCAAGTGCGCCCTCGGGCTGATCCGTCCGCAGAGGGGGTCGGCCATCCTCCTTGGCCAGCCGGCCTGGAGCCTCGGCGCCGGGAGCAAGGCGCGGATCGGCTACGTTCCCCAGGTTGTCAACCACCAGGTCTGGATGAAGGTCCGCCACGTGATCGCCTACACGGCGGCCTTCTACCCTTCATGGAACAGCAAGCTCGTCACGACGCTGACCACTGACTGGGACCTCGACCTGGATGCCAAGGCCGCGAGCCTCTCGGTCGGGCAGGCGCAGAAGCTGGCCATCATCCAGGCGCTCGGGCACGAGCCGGATCTCCTCGTGCTGGACGAGCCGGCGGCCAGCCTCGATCCGTCGGCCAGGCGGGAGTTTCTCCGGACCCTTCTCGACCTGATGAGTGACGGCGGCAGGACAGTGATCTTCTCGACGCACATCACCTCCGACCTGGAGCGCGTGGCCGACCGCGTGGCCGACCGCGTGGCCATGCTCAAGGACGGCGAGATCAGCTATCACGGCGAACTCGACGAGCTGAAGGACGAGGTGAAGCAGATCTCCGTGCGCTCGGAGGCGCCCCTTCCCGAAAATCTCGAACTGCCCGGCCTCCTCCGCGCCCGGGTGGATGGGAACAGCGCGCTCCTCAGCGTGAGGGGAGTCACGCCCGACCTCCTCGCGCGGATGGAGAACGAGTGGTCCGCTTCCCTCGATGTGCGCGACCTGAACCTCGAGGACATCTTCCTGGAGCTGCACGATGATTGATCTTTATGGACAGATTTACCTGAGCTATGTCAGAAGGCCGCTCTTCTGGCTGTCGGCAGCGCTCTTCCTGCTCTTCTTTCTCATGACGCTGACGGCGGACGATGCGGAAGAGTGGCGGGTGTTCGATCTGGTCGTTCTTCTCGTGCCCACCACATTCCTCGGCTTCTGCCTCATCTCCCAGGTCATGGAGCAGCTGTCCGATCCCCGTTCCGCGCTTCTGCCCGCGGGCCGCCGGCCCCTGCTCGTCTCGGCGGTCCTGCTGATGGGCTCCGTTCTTCTCGGCTGGTCCCTGATGATAGCCGGAGGGGCGGGCTATCCTGTTTCAGGCCCGCTGGCCTACTGCATGACGAATGTCACCCTGATGATCCTGACATCCGTCTTCTACTCGCTGATCCTGTCGCTCCTCTTTCTCGTCTTCTTCCTGGGGGGGCTCTTTGCATCGGGCAGTCCCGATCTCCGGGCGCTCTGCGACCTGATCGTGGCCGGCCAGTCGCCTCTCCTCGTCTGGAGCCTGCTCGCGGGATCCGCTGCGGTGCTCGTACTGACAGGAGCGTGGCTGCTCAGGCAGAGCATGGAGAGCCTCGACTCGTCGATCAGGAAGAGCAAGAAGTTCTGGAAGGTCGAACTCCGCCAGAGACAGGGTCCGCTTCACCGGTTGGGGCAGGAGGAGAAGATATCCGACCGGGTTTTCCAGAGGGTCTGGTCGAGGAGGCTGGACATGCTGAAAGGCCCCGTGGGTAAAGGGCTCTGGCAGCGGGCCAAGCTCAGGCGCCTGAACCACGGCGTGTACTCCTTCAGGGTCATGATCGTGCCCATGCTCGCGTTATTCCTGCTCTTTCCCTTTGTCCAGCGGCTCGACGGCGAGGCGCTCGACCTCTCCATGGGCGGGTTTCTGATCTACTTCGTTCCCTACATCTTTCTCATGATGATGATCCAGAACATCTGGCCGCGGCTTGGAATCGATCTTCTGCGCCCCGCATCGCGGAACCGGATGGTGCGCGAGCAGGGTCTCGCCCTGCTGATCGATCTCTTCCTGATCTGGATGACCTTGCTCGTGAGCATGGCCTGCTCGGTGATCGTCTGGATGCCTCGCTACGCCACCTGGCAGGTCGCCCTCATCCTCGTCGCCTCGTCGGCAAGCATTCTGGTGCTCGTGTTCGGCATCACCACATATGCCGGGAGCTACCGGTCCTTCGTGGTGCTGCTCCTTTTCATCATCCCCGTGGCTTTTCTTTCCATGATCTTCTGGGAGGAATGCGAGAGCGCCATCGAGACGATCGTGGCCGGCCTCTCGGCGAGCCAGGCCGTATCTGAGATCGAGAGGGGCCTGCTCTACTCCGCCGTCGCACTTGGCATCGGCCTCGTGGTGACCTTCTTCTCCTACCGCCGGTGGTGCCGGATCGACATGGGGTGATCCTGGGCTTCTATCCTAACGTTTATAGCGTTAGGTTGCTTAACATCCGAAACGTTAGCGGATGTTTCTAGGTATCCCTCACTTCGCCCGGTAGAGAACGAGGTGCGCCTCGGTCTTGTGGAAGGGCGACCATGTCTTGCCCCTGGCCTCGTTCACGTACTCGTCGAGGACATACCCGATCTTCAGCTTGCGGTCGTCGCCGATCAGGTGGGTGAGCTCGACCTCCCAGGGCCGCACCACGTCGCCCGGCGCCCAGCCGGCGCGGTCGTACTTCCACGTTCCGCCTTGCGGGCGGCAGGGATTGAGGTAGTTGTCCGTTTTCCAGAGAACGTTGTGGAACGAGGCCCCGTTGACCGTGAGCGTCCGGCCGAGTGGCATGAACTCGGCCGCGTTGTTCGTGTTGGGCGACATCCCGTGGCCCGTCACCACGGCGCGGAACCTGGCGTGGGTGATCGACTTGTCGAGCTTGATCTCCTGCGGCTTGTAGAAGTCGCTCGCCGGCTTGTCCGGATTGCCGATCTCGGGACTGCCGGACCAGAGGTTGATAACCCGGCACGCCTGCCGTTCCGCCTTCCCGGGATAAAAGGCGAAGGCCACGGTGACCACCCATCCCTCGCCCTGGGTGCCGCAGGCCTGCTCGATCTTGCGCTTCCCCTTGAGCAGGGGCGCAAAATCGGTGACGTCTACCTTCCACATGTGGCCGTTGTGATAGGGGGTGATGTACCGGATGATCTCGAAGCTCTCGCCGTCGTCGCCGAAGACGCAGATCGTCGCCGTCCGATCCCAGGGATCGAAGCGCGTCTCGGGCTTGTCGAGGCGCAGGGTGCAGACGATCCGCCCGAAGCGTTCCGTCCTTGCCGGGAATTTGACGGTTGCCTCGTTGCTGGGATGCTTCTTGTCGTTGATCTTGCGGTCGATGGCAACGATCTCGACGGGCGGCTCGAACGGTTCGATCGGCTCGCGGCAGACGATCGACAGGTCGTCGATTTGCACATCGCCCGCAGTCTCGGCGTTGCGGGCGCCGAATGCGGGCCGGCCGCGGTATGCGATGAGCGACGGGATGAAGTACTTCTCGAAGATCGCCTCGCCGTCGATGGAAAGACTCACGTCAGCGCCCCCGGGCACGAACTCGACCTTCATCAGGACAGCGTGAGGCTTCTCGTCGCGAAAATCCCGGGGCGTCGTCTTCTTGACGATCTCCATCCCGTCCCAGTGGAGCGAGACCTCGTGCTGCGGGCGATCGTAGATGTTGCCCGATCCGCGGAAGGGGTCGCGGCTCGGCGGATTCGACGCGTCGAAGCCGACGCCGAAGCAGCCGGGAAGGCTCGGCGCCTCCCACGCCTTGATCTCGGGCGCCTCGCCGCTGTCGCCGTACTTCTCCACGTCGAGCCAGACGAATCCGGCACCTTCGGTGCCCGTGTTCATGATCAGCTTGAACCGCGCCTCCACGACGCGGGTCAGCTTGTCGGCCGGCGCCTTGAAGGCCGCCGAGGTGGCAAACCGCCACCACGACTCGAGGAGATAGAGGCTGCCGTTCTGGACCTTGGGCTTGGACTTGTAGTGCGTGCCGTCGCCTTTCGCGGTTTGGGCAAAAAAAGAAGCGTCCTTCTCGCTGTCGAAAGAGCAGTCGAAGCTGTACTCCGACGGCGATTTCTCATCGGAGAGGGTTGCGGGCGCCGGAAGGCAGACGACGGTCAGAAGAGCGAGAATGAAGCTTGAAAGCATGGGATCCTCCGTTGCGAGAGTCGGAAGCAAATGGTCCTGTACTGCAGCCCTTCGAATCAACGGAGCTGTGTACATGCCTCGGAGTAGAGAATAGAGGGAAATGATGCCAAAATTCAGCAGGCAATGATAACACCACTTTTATGGAACTTCAGGGAATGAATTCCATAAATTTACGTAAAATTGTGGATATCAATCCATAAATCTACTATTTTGTGGTCATGATCAAGCGCCATCTGGAAGAAACACTGCGTACTGCATTGGATCGGAAGAGCAAGGTCATCGTTCTTCTCGGTCCGCGGCAGGTCGGCAAAACGACGCTGATGGAGAGGCTTGCCGCCCAGGTGGAGGGTCGAATCGAAATCCTGAACGGAGATTTCCTGGATGATCAGAACCGGCTGAAGCCGGACCGCGTTTCCCTCAACCAGATCGTGGAGTCCCTCGATTACCTGTTCGTTGATGAAGCACAGAACATCCCGGATATCGGGCGGACATTGAAGCTGATCCACGATCATCATCCTCAGGTCAGGATCATGGCAACAGGATCATCCTCCTTCGACCTGACCCACCGTACAGGAGAGCCTCTGACCGGACGCCAGGAGACGTTTCAACTCTTCACGATCTCTTTTTCAGAGCTGCAACCCGGAATCACTACTCAAGATTCGCTTTTGAACCATGCCATGATCTACGGTTCCTATCCGGAGTGCCTCAACACATCCGAGCCCGAGGGAAAGATCCGGTACCTGAAGCAGCTGGCCTCGGACTATCTCCTAAAGGATCTTTATCGCCAGGTCAATGTTCACCGGACCAAGATCGTCGATATCCTGAGGCTGCTGGCATTTCAGATCGGTTCCGAGGTCTCCTTGAGCGCGATCGCCTCATCCGTCAAGCTGGACGTGAAGACAATCTCCAAGTACATCGGCTTTCTCGAAGAGACTTTCATCCTCGTGCGATTGGGCGGATTCAGCCGCAACCTACGTAAGGAAGTGGCCAAATCGCAGAAGTACTATTTCACCGACCTTGGCATCCGCAACGCTCTGATCAACGTCTTCAATCCGCTGGACATCCGTGATGATGCAGGGATGCTGTGGGAGAACCTGCTGATCATCGAGCGTATGAAACGAAATGCCTATCGGTTCAGGGACACGGCCTGCTATTTCTGGCGAACCTATGATCGACAGGAAATCGATCTGATCGAAGAAACTGCAGATGGGCTTCATGCGTTCGAGTTCAAGTTTTCACCCACGAAGAAGGCTGCCATTCCCAAGCTCTGGAAGAAAACCTACCCGGAAAGTCCCGTCGAGATCATCACTCCTGAAAACGTGATGGGATTTCTCTCCTGACCCGGTTTTCCGGCTGCCGTCATCAAGCTCGAAAGTTTTGTCAAGAAATCGGTTCCGGAGAACCGACGAGCATGGTAGCGGCCCCGGTTTTGACTGGAAGCGGGCGGCCCGGTTTCTGTTAATATCACGTGCAGCAGGTTGGGAATCCGAAGCGCGCGATTCTTTTCTTCGGTGACGGTGCGATGTGTGGAATCTGCGGTGAAATCCTGAAGGACTGGCGTGGAATGCAGTTCCCGCGCATCCTGCAGAACATGATGGTGACCCTGCGTCACCGCGGGCCCGACGACGAGGGATTCGTTACCGGGCCGGGATTCGGCCTGGCCGCCACGCGCCTGGCCGTGATCGACACGAGCACCCATGCGCAGCAGCCCTTCTCCAACGAGGACGAGACCATTCATCTCGTCTTCAACGGAGAGATCTACAACCACGTCGATCTGCGTCGCGACCTCGAGGCGCGCGGCCACCGCTTCCGCTCGCGCTGCGATGCCGAGGTGGTCCTCCACCTCTACGAGGAGGAGGGCGAGGCCTGCCTCCGCAAGCTCAGGGGAATGTTCGCCTTCGCCATCTTCAACGTGAGGAACCGCACCCTTTTTGCGGCTCGCGACCGGATGGGGCAGAAGCCTCTCTATTACTATGACGGCGGCGATTTCCTGGCCTTCGCCTCGGAGATCAAGGCGCTGCTCAGCCATCCTGGCGTGGAGGCCGACGCCGACCTCCCGATGGTGCGGGCCGGCCTCAGCCTGGGCTACACGCCGGGCGAGGCCACGGCCTTTCGCGGCATCCGCCGCCTGCCGCACGCCCACTACCTTCGCTGGAGGGACGGCCGCTATTCAGTCAGGCGCTACTGGCGTCTCGGCCGCCAGTCCCTCATCGAAGCCGGTCACGACAACGGCCAGGAAAACCTGGCCCGCGAGCTTCTCGAAAGGGTCCGCGAGGCCGTTCGCATGCGGCTCCGCAGCGATGTGCCCGTCGGTGTCCTGCTGAGCGGCGGCCTCGACTCGTCGTGCGTGGCCGCCCTGGCTGCCGCCGCGTCGGGGGCCCGGATCCGGACCTTCTCCATCGGCTTTGCCGAGAAGGAGTACGACGAACGCCCCCACGCCCGCAAGGTGGCCGCCCAGATCGGGGCGAACCACACCGAGCGCATCGTCCGCTCCAGCGAGGCGGCGGCGCTGATCCCCAGGCTGATCTGGCACATGGAAGAGCCCTTCGCCGACTCGTCGGCCCTGGCCACCTACTGCGCGGCCGATCTCGCCCGGGGCCGCGTCAAGGTCGTGCTGAACGGCGACGGCGGGGACGAGAACTTTGCCGGCTATCTGCGCTACGGCGCCCACAACCTGGCCTCGCGAGCCGCGGCCCTGCCCCATCGCCTGAGGCGGGCCGCCGGCTGGTTCGCCTACCGTCTCGTGCGGGGCGAGAGCGTGGCCAACGGCACCAAGGAGCGGGTGAGGCGTTTTCTCCGCCACATCACCAGGCCGCCGGTGGAGCGATACCTCGAGTGGTGCTCCTGCTTCGAGGACGAAGACCTGGACGTCCTGCTTTCGGATGAATTCACCGGGCCGCGGGACGCCGATTTCGCCATGGCCGCCTTCCGGAGCGCCTGGGCCGGATCCACGGCGACCGAATCCGATTCCCTGGGGCGCCTGCTCGACGTCGACCTCTTCAACTACCTTCCCGGCGACCTCCTCGTCAAGATGGACCGGATGACCATGGCCTCGTCGCTCGAGGCCCGCTCCCCGTTCCTGGATCACGAGCTGGTCGAGTTCGCAGCCAAGATCCCGCCTGAGCTCAAGATTCGCGGGCTGTTCGGCACGAAGAGGATCCTCAAGAAGGCGGTGCGCGAGATTCTTCCTCCCGCAGTGGTGCACCGGCCCAAGGCGGGCTTTGCCGTGCCGATCGATTCGTGGTTCCGCGGCGAGCTTCGCGACTTCACCCATGACATCCTGCTGGGGCGCAAGGCGCGGCAGCGCGGCCTGATCCGCCCCGAGGGCGTGTCCGCGCTGATCAAGGAGCACGATTCGGGCAGGATCAACAGGCATCACCAGCTCTGGACGCTCCTGACGCTCGAGCTCTGGTTCAGGACGTTTCTCGATGGGGTGAAGCCGGTCCGGGAGAAGGGTTTCGGCGTCTATTGACCGCGCCCTCTACCTGGCGCGTTTCTTCTTCTTCCTGAAGGCGGCGATGAAGCGGATCTTCTCCTGGCCGGGCAGGTTGTACGGGACCAGCGAGATCGGCTTGTAGCGGCCGGATTTTTCGGCGGCCGAACGGGCGATGACCCGGCCCTCGCTGCCCAGCATGAAGACCGCCTGGTCGAGGGGAGAGCGGCACTGCTTGAGAATTTCCAACATATTCGCCGGTTTGACTGCCGCGCGGAGCACGCCGGCGTGGTAGCGGAGCCCTCTCTTCCTTAAGTGCTCCTCGATGCGGCCGTGAACGGCCCTGGCTTTTTTCAGCCCAAGCATTTGGATGCATTCGTCGACAAAGGCGACCTTCTTCGACGTGCCGTCGATCAGGGTCACCTCGAGCTTGGGGCGCAGGATCGCCAGGGGAAGGCCCGGAATGCCGGCTCCCGTCCCGATGTCGATGACCGTCCGGACCTGCCGGTCGAGGGCTGCGGCCAGGAAGTGCGTGTCCAGGAAGTGGAGGACGGCCATGTCGTCGGGCGATGTGAGCCGGGTCAGGTTGAAGAGGCGCGCCTTGTCCGCCAGCAGGGTGCCGAAATCGATCAGCTTTTCCCGGAATTCTTCGCGCAGCCCGGAACCGGAAGGATCGATCCATGGGACATTCGATGCCAGGTTCTGGAAGGCGCGATCGAGAGCTTCCCTCAAAGCGGGTCGGAAAGCCTCGCTGTCGAAGGGGGCAGGCTCCGGGCGGCTTGGTTCGGGAGAAGGATTGTCGCTGTCGTTGGCGTTCAAATCAGATCTTGGCCATCATCTCGTCGAGAGACGCAGCGTCCTGAACTCCGATTCCTCTGTCTTTCTCCGCACCACCGGCGAAGAGCATGATCGTCGGAATGCTTGTTATACCAAGGTTTGTGGCGAGGTCGCCATTCTCGTCGACATTGACCTTCACCACCTCGGCCTGTCCGCTGTGGTCCTCGAGCCACTTGTCCAGGATCGGGCCCTGAGCCCGGCAGGGCCCGCACCAGGGAGCCCAGAAATCGACGATGATCGGGATCTTGCTCGTCTTGATCATCTCCTGGAGTTCGCTTGAAGTCACATCCTTCGCCATGGATTAACCTCCTCGGGGTTGTATCCGTTTTTCGGATGACGCAATCTGGATTGCGATCATACCAAAATAAAACATGAATCCTTTTTATAGTCGTCGATAGTCAAGGACGCAAATGGAACCCGGAGAAAAAGAAAGAGTCAAACCTTTTCGAGGCGGGATCGTTGATTTTTCCGGTCAGAGAGAAGAACATTCTTTCGAGACCCAAATGAAACCCGCCTCAACGGTCTGAAAAACCAGGAAACAAGATTTATCAGTCGATCATGCTGAAATTCAAGATAATCGAGGAGAAGCCTATCATGTTCAGGACCTTTTCTTCTGCTGTCGTTATTGCGTGCCTGATGATCGCTTCCTTTCTCCTTGCGGCACCGCCCGCCTGGAGCCAGAAGGCGTCTGACGCAACTCCCGTATCTTTGGACTTTTACGGCGCCAAGGAGCTGGCTCCCGCCCGGACGGCGCTGCTGGAGGGCC
>CAYZWU010000021.1:0-82034 GCA_964482235.1 uncultured Phycisphaerales bacterium | reverse complement strand
TTTTCTCCATTGACACGGTTGGCCTTCTCATGGAAGGAGGCCCCGCGACGTCCCACCGCTCCGAAGGAGCGCACAACTCCGACCGGCAGGCAAGCAACGACTCTCTCGCGAAGATGGCGGAGATTGCGCGGGCTCGGTATCTTTCCAACCGGTATCTTTCCAACTCCGATTGGGAGGCACCCAGCTGCAATCCCTGACACGAGGCCCAGGAACAAGACAGCCATCCCACAAAAAAAGGCTGCTTCGGAAAGCTCCGATGCAGCCTCTTGTATTAATGGTGGGCAGACCCGGATTCGAACCGGGGACACCTGGATTTTCAGTCCAGTGCTCTACCACTGAGCTATCCGCCCACCACGAACGTTCTGGATGTCAAAAAATCGAAGCCGCCATTATCGCAGGACGGTCCAAGCTGTCAAGGATGTTGTCCCCATTAATGGGATTTTGGAGCCCGTCACCGCGTGTTGTTCCTGGCCGCCGGCCGGCCCAGGGTCTCGATGTCCCTGCGGATGTTCTGCAGGAGTTCCTCGACGGAATCGAACCGCTTCTGGTCGCGGATCTTTCTCACGATGAAGATCTCCAGGATCTCGTCGTAGATGTCGCCCGAAAATCCCGGGATGTGCACCTCCAGCGTCGTGGTCGCTTCGGTGGTGCCGTGGAACGTGGGCCTCGTGCCGATGCTGAGCACGGCCTTCCTGCGAATGCCCCTGAACAGGACCTTGATCTCGTAGACCCCGGATGGGGGGATGATATCCGTGCCGGCTTCCACGTTGGCCGTCGGAAATCCGAGCTGCCTGCCCCGGCCGTCGCCGTGCACCACCTTCCCGAGGATCGAGACCTCGCGCCCCAGCATCTCCTCGGCCAGGTCGATGTCGCCGCCCCGGATCGCATCGCGGATCCGCGTGCTGCTGATCGCCTTGCCCCGCACGCTGATTTCCGGAGCGGAATGAACGGTGAAGCCAAGGGAGTCGCTGTGCTTCTTGATGAAGTCGAAGTTGCCCTCCCTGTTCTTGCCGAAGGCGCTGTCGTAGCCGAGGACCAGCGCCCTGGCTCCCAGGCTCTCCATGATGAAGCCCTTCAGGAAGTGGAGAGCCGTGGTCTCGCGGATCTCCGTGTTGAAGGGCAGGATCACCGTCAGGTCGACGCCGTTTCTTTCCAGGAGCCTAAGGCGGTGCTCGATGGGGAGGATCAGGCTCGGCTGGGACTTGCCGAGGAACTCGTCGGGGTGGGTGATGAAGGTCACCACCGTGCGGGGCAGCGTCGCTTCTCCCGAGATCTCCTGCATCATGTGCAGGACGCGGAGGTGCCCCTGGTGCATGCCGTCGAAAACCCCCACGGTGGCGACGCAGGCCTCGCAGATCCGTGAGTCGGTCTTCGCAACGGTATCGAGGTGAATGGTTTTCATCGGTCAGCGTTTTCGGCACCTTCGACTGGGGAGGCCTCGTCGTTCTCCGATTCGAAACGAATCTCCAGGTCGAGCAGGAGCTGCTTGTTCTTGATCTTGTCGGTATGGGACATCCTGTGCACGAGGAGGATGTTCTCCAGATGGTCGAACTCGTGCTGGAACACGCGGGCGTCGAAATTGTCCAGGCTCAGGCGCTGCGGGGTGAATTCCCTGTCCAGGTATTCCACCTCGATCCGCTTGGAGCGGATCACCGAGACGTAGATGGCCGGGAAGCTGAGGCAGCCCTCCTCCTCGGAGACGCGGCCCGTGTTCGACACGATCCTGGGATTGATAGCAACCCATTCGTTTTCAATACCCTGCCCGGCCGGATTGGCGATAAAAAGCCGGACGTTCCAGCCCACCTGGGGGGCGGCAAGCCCGACACCCTTGTGCTGATACATGATTTCGAACATGGTGCGGATTTTTTCGTCCAGCCCGGGCTCGTCACTGTCGATTTCCCTAGTTTTCATCATGAGAAGAGGGTTTGGATAATGAATCAGGTTCATTATTGGCTCTGGCACTCCAAGTGGCAGTAAATTGGTTCAGGGGATCTCCCCTGGAGGTAACTTCTGTTAACTACAAAAGTAATAACAATCCATGCGGCCATGCGCAACTCAAATTTGTATTGACAGGTTGTCAGGCCTTTGATAATTTTATCAGCTTCTGTCAAAAGACCCATATTTAAGGGTCTTGTTGGGCTCATGATAGGGAGTTTCATTGGAATCTCTTCCTTGAAATAGAGTTATGGACATCAATAAGCACCTTGAGCGAGCCGCCGAGGCGGTGCGAAAAAAGAATTTCGATTACGGGATTTCTCTTTTCAGCCAGGCCCTCGCCCTGAAACCCGATCATTACGAGGCAAGGCTCGGACTGCTGCAGGCGGCCGGGAAGAAGCTCGAGCTGAAGAGCACGCCCAAGGCGCTCCGGCTCGTGCTGGGGCTCCCCGGCCTGCTCGGCATCGGCCTCGCCATGATCACCCGGAACAGCGACTCCCAGGCCAGGGCCTGTCAGCGGTATCTGCTGATCGATCCCTACAATGCCGGGATCTGCATCAAGCTGGGACAGGCGCTCGAAGGATCCGGTTTTGTCAAAGGTGCCACCGCAGTTTACGAGTTTGTCTCCGAGTTCGATGAGAAAAACGTGGCCGCGCTGAAAAAGGCCGGATTTCTCAAGTATCGCTTGAAGGATGTCCAGGCTGCCCTCGAGTTCTTCGAGAAGGCCCTTGCCATCGCGCCCAGGGATGCCGAGGCGGAGAAGATGCGCAAGAATCTCGCTGCCGAGGATACATTGGCCAGCGGCTCGTACAGCCGGGCCGGGTCGTCGCGCGATCTCGTGGCCGACAAGGAAGAGGCAACCAAGCTGCAGCGCGAGGCTCGGATCCACAGGGGGGAGGACGAGCTGGAGGATGAAGAGACCCAGCTCCGCGAGGTCCTGAACCAGAACCCCGGCGACAAGCGGGCCAGGAGGAACCTGGTGGAGCTGCTGATCCGCAAAAAGGACTACCGGCAGGCTCTTGGCATGCTGGAGGAGATCCTGCAGGCGGAGCCGACATCGTTCGAGGTCCGCTGCCGCATCGGCGACGTGAAGATGCTCCTCATGAAGGAGCGGATCGACGCGATGGAGAAGGGCGGAGCCTCGGCTTCCCAGGTCGAGCTGGCCGGGCTGAAGAAAGAGCTCCTGCAGAGGCAGGTCGAGGAGTTCTCCTGGCGCGTGAAGGAGCATCCCACCGACCTCAACCTCTGGTACAAGCTGGGGCGGTGCGCCTTCGCGTCGGGAGAGGTCGATTCCGCCATCGAAGCGTTCCAGAATTCGGTGAAGGATCCCCGCCGCAAAACGGAGTCGCTCCAGATGCTGGGACGATGCTTCCGCGAGAAGAGCCTCTTCGATCTGGCGTTGAAGCAGTTCGAGAGCGCCCTCCAGACGCTGGGGGACAGCGGGGAACGGACCAAGGAAGTGATCTACGACCTCGGCGACGTGACCGAGAAGATGGGTGACAGGGCCGCAGCCCTCAAGTGGTTCTCGAAAATCTACGAGATCGACATCAAGTACAGGGATGTGGCATCCAAGATAGAATCGTTGAAGAACTGATTGCATGAGGAGTTTGTAGAAGCATGCCGAACATCAAATCAGCAATGAAAAGGCTGAAACAGGACAAGGTGAAGACCATGAGAAACCGGTCTCTCAAGTCCGCAATGAAGACCCACATGAAGAAGGTCCTGAAGGCTGTCGAGCTCGGCGACAAGGAAACGGCTCTGAAGGAGCTTCCCGTCGCCATGAAGAAGATCGACAAGGCGGCGAAGCGCAACGTCATCCACCGCAACAACGCCGCGAGGAAGATCTCGAGGCTGGCGTCCAGCGTCCAGGCGATGAGCAAGGACACGGCGGAGAGCTGATCGACCGCCACGGAGCTCGCGCACGACGATACTGAGCCCGCGCAATCTCCGCCATTTAGGCACTAAATGGCGGAGATTGCGCGGGCTCAGTATCAAAGAAGCTGCGGCCAGTCGATGCCGCAGCTTCTTTCTGATTCTTGTCCGCGAACTACCGGGCGCCGAGCACGTTGTCGTAACGGTAGAACACCTCGAGGCAGAGGGTGTTCAGCGCCGTGGAATAGGCGCGGCCGCCGTTGTTGCCCCACGGATCCTTCTGCGGATCCCAGGAGCCTCTCTCGCAGCCCTCGCTTCTCTGGTTTTCCACGATCGCCTTTTCCATCGCCGTCTTCCAGACGTTCCAGTCCTTGCCGCCCAGCTGGTACATGGCAAAGGAAGCATAGTACCAGTAGTAGTAGTCGATGCAGCCCTTCTCCTCGTTCCATTCGGGGAGCTTGCCGCGAAGCAGCTTGGCTCCCGCCTCGAGAGCGGGAATCTGGGAATCCACGTCATCGAGCACGTTGCCGGCAAAGACACGGCCCAGCATGGCCACCGCTGTCATGGCCTCGGATTCCTCGAAGGGCCAGATCGTCTCGTCGCCGGCCTCGCGCGAGGAGTAGGAGCCGCGTTCCTTGTATCCCGTCCGCCCAGTGGCCGGATCGGTCATCTCGTCGATGTACATGATGGCGTCGGACATGTCCTCCTTGTGGTATTTGAGGCCGAAGTCCTTGGCCGAGGCGATGCACATGATCATCCACCCGGTGACGGAGACGTCGTTCTGTTCGACGGGATCGATCTCGCCATTGTTGTAACGCCACGCCTTGCCGGGATTCTTGGTGTCATGGATGAAGTCGAGCGCCTTCTGGGCGCGTTTCTTGATGATCATCCATTTCGACAGCCCATATGCCTCCGTCAGGGCGAGGCAGGCAATGGAGTGGTTGTACATCCAGTGAGTGCCTTCCTTGGCCACCAGGCATCCGTCTTCCGGATCCTGGCAGTCGACAAGGTATTTGACGCCCTTTTTAACCACATCCTTGTATGGCCCCCGGTGCGTCGTGTTGCCGGCTCCCAGAAATGCCAGCAGGGCCAGCCCCGTGACACCCACGTCGTTCAGGGCCTCGCCCTTGCCGTTGCAGCGGTTCTCGTTGCACTGCATGGCAAAGCCGTCGCAGTCCCAGAAGCCTTCCGGATCCTGGTGGCGCTTCAGCCATTCGAGACCCCACTCCACGGCTCGCTGGGTGGCCTTGCCGCCTCCCTTCCGGGCACCCCTCTTGCGGTACTTGCCCCCGAACCGTCCGCCGGCGCCGCCGCCGATACCGATGATGTCATTGAGGCCCTTCCCTTCGAATGGAGCGTCGATCGGCATCTCGTCCTCGAAGATCTCTTCCTCGAAAACCTCTTCGGTGACCTCGGGATCTTCGATCACTTCCTCGATCTCCTCGATCTCCTTCTCCTCTTCCTCGATCTCTTCCTCGGGGAGAGGCTCGATCTCGTCATCCTCGTACGAGGCATCGAGAATCCGGTTCTCGTCCGTCCGGATCGTACGCCACTCGATGTTCATGAGAACGAGGGCGATCACGGCGTGAATGATGACGGAAACAGCGAACCAGGGTGCTGTTTTCAACCATTCGCGCACCAGATCCTGGAAGGACTCAGCCTCCATCTCGTGCGGTTTCGTATAAACCAGCTGTTGACTGTCTTGGTTGAAATCGGACATCAATCTGCTCCTTGTATAAAAGCGATTGAATTCGTGAAAGGTTTTCGAAGACTCTTTACTGTTTTGTTACGGCCTAATGACCAACCCAATATCCCAGCTGAACGTCATCGAGAATACGGGGTTCATGGAAACAAGGATTTTATTTTCTGTTGGAAGTACAATCAAGGATATTCATCAAAAGAGTCGCAACGTCCTTGGCATCGACCGAGTCGGTATTGTCGGCGTAACAATCCTTGATCAAAGGAGTAATCAGAATCGGCCTGTCTCGGGGCTCCCCATCGGTCAAACCGTGCGATCCCTTGATGAGTCCGGGATCCCTGGCAATGCCCCTCTTGCGGCTGTCGACGATCAGTTCCAGGGGGTCGTATCCGATCTTGCGATGGATGTCCACCGAGGCGGCATAATCCGGCGCCTCCTCCTCGGCCTCCCACCACGTGTAGTCGAACCAGGCCTCGGGCCTGGAGAGGACCACAAGATCGCCTGAACGGGGATGAGCGAGGTCCATTTCCCTCTTTCCCTCGCTGTCGAGTAGCGATCCCACGCCCGGTAGGCCTCGAAGGAGCGCCGCCACGTCGGCCAGGTCTGCGGGATCGCGCACATAGACATGGGCCGCCTGATGGTCGCAGATCGCAAAGGCCCGCGAGGCGGGGAGGTCGGGATACTGCGACGGGCCCAGTGGCCGGGTCCGGAAGAAGCCGTGCTTCCTCAGGGTGCGGTTCAACGAAACGGGCGAGCTCACCGGAACGATGCCGTACTCGGAGAGGATCACCAGATCGAATTCGCCTCGATCCGCCTGCTCCAGGACCGGGGCGAGCAGGTCGTCGAGCTGTCCGAGATGCCGGTCCGCCTCAACGGATCCGGGGCCGGAACGCTGCAGGGAATAGTCCATGTGTGGGATGTAACTGAGAAGCAAGTCCGGTTTTATGGTTGATGCGGCATGCAGGGTCGCCTCGAGGATCCAGGCCGACGACTCGATGGAGACCATGGGTCCCCAGAAGCGGTGCAATGGAAAGGGCCCGAGGCGGCTCTCCAGCTCGGTGTAGAGGCCCGCCGGACGCGACAGGCACGAGGAAACGGTGGTGCCGTCCTTCAGGTGGAAGGGCGCCACGTTGAGATAGGCTTCGAGGGGCGCCCCCAGGAAATTCCACCAGAAGAGCGCGGCGACGCGGGGGATCTTCCCGCCGCGGTCGGTCTCCCAGATTCGCGGGCTGTCCACCAGCTGCGACGAGGCGGACCAGAACCTGTGCTCCAGGTAGGTCCTGTCATAGAAGCCGTTCCCCACGATGCCGTGCTCGGCCGGCCGGACGCCGGTGGTGAGGGTGGCCTGCATCGAGAGGGTGACGGCGGGAAGGACGGGCCTGACCTGCAGGAAGCCGCCGTCAGGGGCGCAGGCGCGCGCCCAGGAAGCCAGGCCGGGGCATTGACCTGACTCGATCAGGGAGGTGGACAGGCCGGCGATGTTCAGGACGATCAGCGTTTTCTGGCTCATGGCTTTATTTTTCGGGGGCAGGAGCAGACTTGTCGCTCGATTCAGCAGGGGCCATCTTAGGGTGAAGCTGGAAAAGGTCGGCCGGCCAGCAGGAGCGCCACTCCTTGTCGACCAGGTCCTCCATGATCATCAGCCTGATCCGCTGGATCTTGTTGTCCTGCAGAAGGTCCATCAGCTTCTCCCGGACCTCGTTGAAGGGGAGGGTGCGCTCGTCTTGTTTTTCCTTGATCAGGAACAGGTTGAGCACCGGCTGCGGAAGCTCCGTCTCGATCAGGTTGCTCACCGATCCCTTTTTCCCCTTCCGGACGAAGTCGAGGATCAGCGGTCCGAGATCGTCCACCTCCTTGCCCTTGTAGGTGGTCTCATCGCAGCGGCAGCCCTCGAACTTTTCAGCCAGCTCCTCTGGCTTCACCGCCTTCGGTTCGGCCAGCAGCAGCTGACGGCACTCTTCCGCAGCGGCACGGCCCTTCGCCCCCCAGGGGAGACGGCAGCGCACCAGGACGACCTTCTTCTGCTGGGTGGAGAGCTCGGGGTAGTTCCGGTAGCAGCTCCGCATCTCTTCCGGGGTGACGCGGAAATAGGCGGCCATGTCGGGCACCACGTCCTTCATCCGGCCGTCCAGCCCCATCCGCGCCCTGATGTAGATATGGATCATGAACTCGTCGCGGAATGCGTCGAACTCCTTCTCCACCAGTGCGGGATCGAGCCCCAGATCCTCGGTGTAATGGAGCGTCACCTCGTCGTCGTGGATCTCTGAACCGTACCGCTTGGCCGTTTCCAGCAGAAGGACCTGCCTGGCCAGCTCCCTCCTGGCTCTCCAGGCGACGATGGCCTTGGGCATGTCGGGATTCATCTTGCCGATCTGGGCCGCCAGGAGGCGGACCTCTTTTTCCGTGATGATGCGGCCCAGGACACAGGCAGCGGGCGCATCTCCCTTCACGGGCCGGTTGTCAGCATTCTCCTGCGGGCTCTTCTCCTGCGGCGATGGAGCGGCTTCCCCGGCCATCGGCAGCAGGCAGACCGCCGCAAGCAAGAGCAGTTGCAGATCGATCAGCCTGGCGCCTGGTTTTTTCTTATCCATGTCAGGAACGGTGTCCGCTAAATGAGATGCCGTTGTTCCGGTAAGATCGTCGACCGATTATACTCCTCGATCCCGGGCCATCAACCGCGATTTCAGGAACCGGATGATGCCGTCGGGGTCGCCAGTGCCCTTGGGCAGCACAAGGTAGGCGCGCGTGCCTGAGACGAAGTGGAGCTCCTCCCGGACGAACGGTTCGGCTTCGGCATACAGCTTCGGATCGAAGAGCTCGATCACGATCTCGCGTGTTCCCCTGGCCCGGGGGGCCACGAGGGCGATGCGCTGGATCCCGCACTCCATCATCCGCCTCCTGGTCCGGAACATGTCGAGCAGCCGGGCTGCCTCCTCCGGCAGCCGCCCGAACCTGTCGCGCATCTCCTCCTGCAGGTTCCGATGCTCCTCGTCGGAGCGGCACGAGGCGAGGCGCCGGAGGACCGACATGCGCAGGCCGTCGTCCGGTATGAAGGCCGGGGGAAGGAATGCGCGGGCCCGTATGTCCAGGTCCACCTCCCGGGTGTCGTCGGCCCTGATCTGATCCGGGGGCGCTCCCTTCATCTTGAGAACGGTCTTCTTCAGGAGCCGGCAGTAGAGGTCGTAGCCCACGGCCATGATGTGCCCGTGCTGCTCCATGCCCAGCACATTGCCCGCTCCCCGGATCTCGAGATCCTTGAGCGCGATATCGAAGCCGGCTCCGAGGTAGGAGAGCTCCTCGATCGCCTTGAGCCTGCGGAGGGAGAGGTCGGCGATGTGCCGGTGGGGGATGAGAAGGCAGCAGTAGGCCCTGACGTTGCCGCGACCCACACGTCCCCGGAGCTGATGCAGGTCCGCCAGGCCGAACATGTCGGCGCGATCGATGATGATCGTGTTGACGGCCGGCATGTCGATCCCCGATTCGATGATCGTGGTGCAGACGAGCACGTCGATCTCCCGGTTCATGAATCGGGAGACGATCTTCTGCAGGCTCCCTTCCTTCATCCGGCCGTGGGCCGACTCGATGCGGGCCGACGGCACGAGAGCTCTCATCCTCTCGGCCACGGAATCGATCGTCTCCACCCTGTTGTGGACGAAGAAGACCTGTCCGCCCCGGCTGATCTCGAAGAGAATCGCCTTCCGGACGGTCTCGTCGGTGTAGACCTCCACGCGCGTGTCGATCGGCATGCGGCCTTCCGGAGGCGTCTCCAGGCTCGAGATGTCGCGGATCCCCACCAGGGCCATGTGCAGGGTTCGCGGGATCGGCGTGGCGGTCATGGTCAGCACGTCCACCGTCTTCTTCATCCGCTTGAGGCGCTCCTTGTGCACCACCCCGAACCGCTGCTCCTCGTCGATCACCAGGAGACCGAGGTCCGAGAAGGCCACGTCGCGGGAGAGGATCCTGTGCGTGCCGATCAGGATGTCGATCTTGCCCTCGCTGACCTCGGCGATGATCGACTTCTGGCTTTTCCGCTTCCTGAAGCGGCTCAGGACCTCGACGCTGACGGGATAGTCGGCCAGGCGGGTGCGGAACGTCTCGTAATGCTGCTCGGCCAGGATCGTCGTGGGCACGAGCACGGCGACCTGCTTGCCCGAGAGGACCGCCTTGAAGGCCGCCCTGATGGCGAGCTCGGTCTTGCCGAAGCCGACGTCGCCGCAGAGGAGGCGGTCCATCGTCTTCTTCAGTTCCATGTCCTTCTTGATCGACGCCACGGCCGTGGCCTGATCGTCCGTGTCCTCGTAGGGGAACGACGCGTCGAACTGGGTCTGCATCGCTTCGTCCGGGGTGAAGGCGAATCCCCTCTCCTGCTCCCGCACCGCCTGGGTATCGAGGAGGTCAGCGGCCAGATCGTGAAGCGCCTTCTCGACCTTCTGCCTCCGCCTTATCCATCCCTGCCCGCCGAGACGGTCGGGCTTCAGCGACGACTCGGTGCCGCCCACGTAGCGGTGCACCAGGTGCGCCTTCGACGCGGGAAGATAGAGAGCCACGTCGTTCCTGAAGATCAGGATGAGAAAGTCCTCCTCGCCGCCGTTCTCCCGCTCCATCCGGGTGAGGCCGTCGTACCGCGCCATGCCGTGGACGAGGTGGATCACCATGTCACCCGGCTTGAGGTCGTGGAACGATTCGATCTCGCGAGCCAGGGTCGAGACCCGCGGGCGCGGCCGGCGAACGGGGAGTCGGCGAAAGAGCTCGTGGTGGTTGATCAGGCAGATCCCGAAATCGGGGAACTGGAATCCCTCGGAGATCCGCCCCCGGACAACGCGCACCCGGTCCTTCGTGTCGATGCAATGATCCTCGAGGACGGTGGTCAGACGCTCGGCCTCGGCCTCCGCCTGGCAGAGGATGCGGACACGGCCGCAGCGCGCCGCGTATTCGTCGAGCGTCTTTTCGATATCGGGCAGGGCGGGGCTGGCCTGCCGGCCCACGGTGCTTCTTTCCTGCACGGAGAGAACGGCGTAGGAGATCCCGCGGCCGCTCTCGGGCAGGTGCAGGAGGTCGCACCCGGGCCGCTGCGCGATCAGGTCGGCGGCCGCGTCCCGGATCGAGGGGGCGATTTCGAGCTCATGACCGTAGGTCTGCAGGCGGATGATCGTCTTCTCCGGTTCGAGCACGAAAACCGGCATCCCGTCGGGGAAGTGGGCGCCGGGAGCCGTTCTCTTCTCCCTGCCCGCCGTGGTGGGCAGGACGATCTCCGTGCTGTCGAGCAGCTGAACGGACCGCTGCGTCTCCAGGTCGATCTCCCGGATCGATTCCACCTCGTCGTCGAAGAGCTCCAGGCGGACGGGCCTGCCGGCGGCAAAGGGGAAGATGTCCACGATGTCGCCCCTGATCGAGAATTCTCCCGGAACGGTGACCATGGGGGCGGGGATGAAGCCGTGGCGATCGAGCACGTCCCGCATCCGGCCGGGATCGATCGAATCCCCCCTGGCGAAGTGGAGCGTTCCCCTGGCCAGGTCGTCGGGATGGGGCACCTCGTGGAGAAGGGCCGATGCCGGTATCACCACGGCGGGAGGCGCCTCGGGCGACTGGATCCTGCGGAGGATGGCGAGCCGTTCCGAGTAGGCCAGCCTGGCCTCTGTCCTGCCGATCGTGCGGGGATCGAAGGCCGGATAGAGAGCGACTTCCCGCTGCAGGAAGAACTCGAGGTCGTCATTGAAGGCGGCGGCATCCTGCTCGTCGGGAGTCACGGCCACGATGGGGGAGGCGCGGCGCCGCACGATCTCCGCCACGATCATCGCGGCCGATGATCCCCACAGGCCGTTGATCGCAAAGCGGCTCCCTGCGGTGAACCGGTCCGCGATCTCCTCGAGCCGGTCGCTCTCAGCGTTCGGGACCGGAAAGCTTTCCATACTTCTCCTGCAGAACCTTCAGGGCTTCACGGGCGGCTCTCTGTCCCGCTTCCTTCTTGGTGTTGCCCAGGCCGGGAGGGTACTCGTCTCTTCCCACCGTTGCCGCGAGCTTGAACTTCTTGTTGTGCTCGGGGCCCTCCTGGGACAGGAGCCTGTAATGGGGGGTGACGCCGAATTTCTTCTGGACGAAGTACTGAAGGCGGGACTTGTAATTCAAGCTCTTGCGGCTCTTGAGCGCCTTGCCGGCCAGGGGGGCGAACCGGTTGACGATGAAGCGCCGCGCGGCCCGCATGCCGCCGTCGAGATAGACGGCGCCGATCAGGGCTTCCACCGAATCGGCGAGGAGGGAGACGGGGATCGAGCGGTTCTTGGAGATGCCCCGTCCGACGCGAAGATATTTCCGGATCGCGATCTCCTTGGCGACCTTGGCCAGGGAGGTGCGGCTCACAACGATCGATTTCACCGAGGTGAGCTGTCCCTCGTCCAGGTCCTTGAACGTCTTGAAGAGATACTCCGTCACGATCAGGCCGAGGACGCTGTCGCCCAGGAACTCGAGGCGCTCGTTCGAGGGGTGCTTCTCGTCCTTGACCGACGAGTGGGTCAGAGCTTCGAGGAGAAGCTTCTTTCTCCTGAACTTGTGTTCCAACGCCTCTTCCAGGTCCATCAGGATCGGTTCCAAGATGATCGTGCTCCTTTGCGCAGTCGGAAATCAGCCTTTGAGGCGGTTCCATTCCTCCAGGGCATAACGGTCGGTCATGCCGGCGATGTAGTCGCAGACGCTTCTCTCGGGACCTTCCTCCTCGGCGGTGCGCCTGTATTGCCTGGGAAGAAGATCCATCTTGTTCAGGTAGATTCCGAAGAGCTGCTCCACTATCTCCTCGGCTTTCTCTCGATCGCGGAGCACCCGGGGGTGACAGTAGAACTTGTCCATCAGGAGATCCTGGAGCCTGCCGACCTTCACGGCCATGGGCCGGGAGAATCCGGTGAATTGGGGTTCCATCTCCCGCATGGCGGCGGCGTCCTTCTCCTCGTGCTTGGTCAGGAAGCGGTGGAAGCCTTCCATCAGGTCGCTGATCGTGGCCTTCACCACGGCATTGACCATGGAGCGAAGACGGATCCTGCCGGAGCATCCGGGGTGCTCCTGCCTGACACGGAGAGAGGCTTCCTGCCAGAGCTCCGACTTCGAGAGGTCCTGCTCGCTCAGCACGCCCGACTGGAGTCCATCGTCCAGATCGTGGTGCTGATAGGCGATCATGTCGGAGATATTGACGATCCTTGTCTCGAGGAAGGGGGCCAGGTCGACGCGAAAATCGCCGCATGCGCCGTTCTCCACACCCGGGCCGTGCTTCGGCAGCGACTCGCGAATCTCGTGGGAGAGGTTGAGGCCGTCGAAGCCGGGGTACTTCTTCTCCAGGATGTCGACGATGCGCAGGGCCTGCCTGTTGTGCTCGAAACCGCCGTGGTCGTTCATCAACCCGTTGAGGACCTGCTCGCCCGTATGCCCGAAAGGAGGATGCCCCAGGTCGTGCGCCAGGGCGAGCGCCTCGGTGAACCCTTCGTTCAGGCGGAGGGTGTAGGCGACCGACCGCGCGATCTGGCTCACCTCGAGGGTATGGGTGAGCCGCGTCCTGTAGTAGTCGCCCTCGTTGTGGAGAAAGACCTGGGTCTTGAATTCGAGCCGCCTGAAGGCCGACGAGTGGATGATCCTGTCCCTGTCCCTGAGGTAGACCGTCCGGAAGGGGTCGTCCTTCTCCCGATGGAACCGCCCCCGTGAATCGGCCGATTTCAAGGCGCATCGCCGCAGAACCTTCTCTTCCCTCTCCTCGCTCAATTTCCGTAATAGCATCGATCGTCGATCCGTTCGGTCCGTATTTTCCCCGCCTCCAAGCCGGCCACTCTAGCAGTTCCTTTCCGTCTTTTCATCTTCAAAGGCTTGAAGGCGCCGGCTACTTCTCCGCTTCCCCTGTCATGGGAACGAAGCGAACGGGAATGATCTCCTCCTCCTCGAAACCGTCCTCCACCCTGATGATCCGCTTGAGCTTCTGGTAGAAATCGCCCACAGGGAGGACGAGGCAGCCGCCTACCTTCAGCTGCTCGAGAAGGGGCTTGGGGATGTGGTCCGGCGCGGCGGTGACCATGATGGCATCGAAGGGAGCCTCGGTCGGCCACCCCCTGTATCCGTCCCCGTGGCGGACGGTGATGTTGCCGTATTCGAGCTGCTTGATCCTCTTCTTGGCCGTGTCGGCCAGGCTCTCGATGATCTCGATGGTGAAAACGCGGTCCGCCATCTCGGCGAGAATGGCAGCCTGGTATCCCGATCCGGTGCCGATCTCGAGAACCTTGCCCCCGCCCTCCAGCTCCATCAGCTCGGTCATGAGAGCCACGATGAAGGGCTGCGAGATCGTCTGCCCCTGGCCGATGTAAAGGGGGTGGTCCGCGTAGGCGACAGCCTGGTGCTCGGCGGGAACGAAGAAGTGGCGAGGCACGGTTCGCATCGCTTCGAGGACGCGGGTGTCGGAGATGCCCCGCGCCTCGATCTGTGTCTCCACCATCCGGTTTCGCTCGTCGACACGTTCCATCCAAACTGCTCCCCTTGTCTTCCCATGACGAAGAGGGGCGATCTCGGTTTCATCGGGGCCCGTTGTCCCGTTGCTGCAGCGGCAGAGGATCAGGGCCGCCAGGACGCAGACGGGCAGGCCCAGCAGGAACGAGAGCCTTGATGCCAAAGCTCCCGTCCGTCGAAGGGAGGCGGTCCTTTCTCTCGACATCGTTTCACCCCCTGAACAGAACGAATGAAGGCTGATTATAGCAGCTCGAGGGCGATCTTCGGAGCGGGAACCGCGAAAAGAGAAGGGGAGTCTTCGATTCTCAGCCCGCGGCCCAGGCGGGAACGACACCGGACTCGATCGCGAAGAAGAACTTGAGGAGCGTCTTTGCCGTCAGCAGGATCAGCGCCGCTCCCAGGAGGTTCAGGACGATCCCCGTTCGTGCCATGCGGTTGATCGGCACGAGTCCGGAACCGAAGACGATGGCGTTGGGCGGCGTGGCCACGGGCAGCATGAAGGCACATGACGCGGAGAACGCGGCAGGGATCATGACGAGGAGCGGGTTGATTCCCATGGTCACGGCGAGGGGGGCGATGACGGGCAGGATCATCTGCGTGGTGGCCGTGTTCGACGTGATCTCCGTGAGGAAGGTGAGGAGAAGGCAGACCGAGAGGATGACGAGCCACTCGGGAGCGCCGTGAAGCATCGTGCACTGCAAGCCGAGCCAGCCGGCCAGGCCGGACTGCTTCATCCCCTCGGCCAGGGCGAAGCCGCCGCCGAAGAGGAGCAGGATCCCCCAGGGCAGCTTCCGTGTCGTTTCCCAGTCCATGATCCTCTCACCGCTCCTCCTTCCCGAGGGGATCATGAAGAGCAGGAGCGCCATGGCGATGGCCACGGCACCGTCGTCCACTTTCTTGTCGAGCCCGAGCAGGCCGGCCCAGCCCGGGAAGACGAGATCTCCGATCTTGATCTCGCCCCGCGTGAACCAGAGAACCGCCGTGGTGATGAAGACGACCAGAACGGTCTTCTCCTGCCTGGAGATCGGGCCGAGCTTCGCGTACTCCTCGCGAATGGCGCCGCTGTTCAGGTGGGACCGGGCATTTCTGACAGGGCAGGCGATGAACACGAGGTAGCCCCAGGCCAGCCCGATGAAGACGATGGAGAAGGGGAATCCCACGAGGAACCAGGTGAGAAAGGAGATCTCGGGCCCTTCGGGGAACTGCTTCCCGTAGAAGTCCGTGAGCACGATGTTCGGAGGCGTGCCCACCAGCGTGGCGATGCCGCCGATGCTGGCTCCGTAGGCGATGCCCAGCATGAGCACGAGTCCGAGCCTTCTCGTCGGATCCGCGGGATCGGTCCCCTCCGCACTGCATTCGGATCCCGTGCGCTTGATCAGGGAGAGCGCGATCGGCAGCATGAGCATGACGCAGGCCGTGTTGGAGATCCACATGGAGAGAAGGCCCGATGCCAGCATGAAACCCAGCACGATCCGCTCCGGCTGATCCCCCGTGATCGCGATGACGCGCAGGGCGACGCGGCGGTGCAGCTCCCACTTCTCCATGGAGAGGGCGATGACGAATCCGCCCAGGAAGAGAAAGATCTTCGAGGTCATGTACGTGCCGGCCGCCTCCTCGACGGTCAGGATCCCGAGAAGGGGGAGGAGGACGAAGGGGAGGAGCGACGTGGCCGGAATCGGAATCGCCTCGGTGACCCACCAGGTCCCGATCCAGAGCGTGGCGGCGGCCATGAAGGTGACCTGGCGGTTGTCGGGATCGAGGTCGCCGAAGAGGTAGAGAGCCGCAAAGAAAAGAGGTCCCGCCGCGAGCCCGATGGTGCGGGAAATCTTCCGGGAGGATGGGACGGCTGCCTGATTCAATCCACGAATCTCCTTGGGTACGGTTTCCCGCAATCATATGAAAAACAGGCCGGCGCGGAAACGCTTTTGCAGCTTCCGCCCCGGCCTGTCTCGGAGATTGGGATGCGACTGATCAGGCCTGGATTATCGATTCCGTGGGGCAGACCTCGACGCAGCTTTCACAGTCGGTGCACTTTTTCGCATCGATGGTGAAAATGGGATCGCCTTCGGCGATAGCTTCTTCAGGGCATTCTTCTGCACAGGCACCGCATGCAACGCAGTCGTCTTTGATAATGTGAGCCATCTGGATACCTCTCGATTCAAAGCGCTTTGACATCGTTTTCAATCAATACCGCAACCTTACTCACATAACGGTTTGACCGAGAAAATCAAGTGGGATTTCCAAGGAAAGAGCAGCTTTTTTCATATCAGACGGCCGGCTGGGGCTCCCCTGGGGACGATCCTGTCTTGCGCGAACCTAATTCCCTCTCTTTTCAGGCAATAGACGAGATGAGGCTATTTGGAGAAAAAAAGAGGAGGCCATTGACAAGTAAGACGTTTCTCCGTTAGAAAGATTCGTCTAACTGGAGGATGCTGATGAGCCACGGCGAAATGACACGGCTGACAGGGAGTCTCGAGGATTATCTCGAGACGATCTATCTCCTCATCCGCGACAGGAAGGTGGCCCGGGTCAAGGATATCGCCGAGGCTCGCGACGTCCGGATGGCCTCGGTCACTCCGGCCATGCGCCGCCTTGCCGAGCTGGGATACATCCACTACCAGCAGCGGGAGTTCATCGAGCTGACTCCGGCAGGCGAGGAGGTGGCCCGCAGGACCATGGCCCGGCACGACCTGCTGCGCCGCTTTTTTCACGAGATTCTCCAGGTTCCGGCCGACACGGCCGAGCAGGATGCCTGCGCCGTGGAGCACCACCTCTCGGACGAATCGATGGAGAGGCTCGTGCGTTTTTTCGAGTTCCAGCGGCTCTGTCCCAGGTGGTCGGGTCAGTTCCTGAAGACCTTTCACGGCTGTTCGGCGATCCATCCCGATCTGCAGGAATGCCCCTCGGAGTGCGAATTCAAGAGGAGATCGCAGGGGCCCGCGCCGGCGGATCGGATCGGCAGGCTTTCCGACGTACCGCCTGGAGACGAATGCCATGTCGTCCAGGTGACGGCCAAGGGTGCGGTACGGCAGCGGCTCATCGACATGGGGATGCTGCCCGGAACAAGGGTGACCGTGGAAAGGAAGGGGCCGGGCGGCAACCCGATCTGGATCCGCATGAAGGGGTTTCAGCTTTCCCTGCGAAAGGGGGAAGCGGCAGGCATCGACGTGACCGCCTGATCCGCCCGAGCTTCCCCGCTGCCTCCTTTGGCCGGATCCCGTTGCATCAGACGGAGAGTGGAAGAGCACCATGGTATGGTTGAAGACAGCGGCCGGCGACGGTGAACGACGCATCGTCCTGGCAGGCAACCCGAATTCGGGGAAGACCTCGATCTTCAACGCCCTCACCGGCGCCAACCAGAAGGTGGGGAACTACCCCGGCGTGACGGTGGAGATGAAGAGGGGGAGCTTCGCCCTGGGGGACGAATCGTACACGGTGCTCGATCTTCCCGGAACGTACAGCTTGACCTGCTTCTCTCCCGAGGAGCGCATAGCCCGCAGGGAGATCCTGAATCCTCCCCCGGACGTGACGGTGGTGGTCGTCGACTCGACGAACCTCGAGCGCAACCTCTACCTGCTCGTCCAGGTGATGGAGATGAACGCGAATCCGATCCTCTGCCTCAACATGGTCGACGAGGCGGGCAAGGCGGGTCAGCAGCTCGACATCGAGCTCACGGAGCAGCTGCTCGGGTTTCCGGTTGTGGAGACGGTGGGGCACCGGGGGATCGGAACGGAGAAGCTGAAGGAAGCGATCCGGAATGCGACCCGCACGCCGTCGAAGCCGCAGAGGCTTGTCTTGGGCGAGAGGCTCGACCGGGCGATCTCCGTTGTCGAGCCGGTGGTGGCCGGGGCGAAATGGCGCACCGTCTTCAAGCCGCCGGCCCGGTGGCTGGCGATCAGGCTCCTCGAGGGCGACCTGGAAGCCATTGCCTGGGTGCGCGACAACTGCATCGATCCCGACGAGATAACAAAGACCTATCAGGCCGAAGCGGACAGCCTGGCCCTGGACACGGGTCAGCACCCCGGCCTCCACGTGGCCGACGCCCGGTACGGATTCGCCGCCGGTCTGCTGCGCGAGGTGCGGATATCGGGCATGCGGGCCGACGCCAGGAAGATCTCCGATTTCCTCGACGAGATCCTCTGCCACCGGATCGTGGGTGTTCCCTTCTTCCTTCTGGCCATGTACGCCATCTTCTGGCTCACATTCAGCCTGGGGCAGTACCCCATGACCTGGCTCGAGCTCGGATTCGGCTGCCTGGGCGGTTGGATCGACGCGCTCTGGGCTCAGAATCCCGATTCCATGATCCGCTCTCTTCTCGTCGACGGTATCATCGGCGGCGTGGGGGGAGTGGTGGTCTTTTTGCCCAACATACTGCTTCTCTTCCTCGGCCTCGCCTTTCTCGAGGACACGGGATACATGGCCCGCGCCGCTTTTCTCATGGACAACATCCTCCACCGCTTCGGTCTCCACGGGAAGAGCTTCATCCCGCTGATCACGGGATTCGGCTGCTCGATCCCCGGGATCATGGCCACGCGCACGCTGGAGAACGAGCGCGACCGCCTGACCACGATGATGGTTCTCCCGCTGATGTCGTGCGGGGCCCGCCTCCCGATCTACCTCCTTCTCATCCCCGCTTTCTTCTCCGAGGCGTGGCACGCTCCGATCCTGATGTTCGTCTATCTCCTCGGCATCGTGCTGGCCGCCGGACTGGCCCGCCTCCTGCGCTCGACCCTGCTCGCCGGCGAGGACGCGCCCTTCGTCATGGAGCTTCCCCCGTACCGCATGCCCACCTTGAAGGCGATCCTGATGAAGATGTGGTCGCGCGGCTGGCTCTACGTCAAGAAAGCCGGAACGGTGATCCTGGGCATCTCGCTGCTTCTCTGGGCGCTTTCCTCCTATCCTGAAAAGAGCGAGTACGACGTGGACGCTGCCATTGCGGCCGGAGCGGGGATCTCGGCCGAGGAAGCCGAGTCGCGGCGGACTGCGGAGGACCTCGAACACTCCATGGCCGGCCGGATAGGCGGCGCCCTGGAGCCGATCATCGAGCCGCTGGGTTTCGACTGGAGGATCGGCACCGCCCTGATCGGTACCTTCGCGGCCAAGGAGGTCTTCGTGGCCCAGATGGGGATCATCATGGGGCTGGGCGAGGAGGAAGGCGAGGATTCGCCCACGCTTCGCGGCGCGTTGCAGGAGCTGTACTCTCCTCTCGTGGCCTTCTGCCTCGTGATCTTTCTTCTCATCGCCGCGCCCTGCATGGCCACGGTGGCCGTGACGCGCCGGGAAGCAGGCGGATGGCGATGGGCGTCCCTGCAGTTCTTCGGGCTCACCGCACTGGCGTACGTTCTCACGATGGTGGTGTATCAGGGAGGCCGGCTGCTCGGTCTCTAGCCCAAGTCAATTCTCCAGCAGCTTCGCGAAGTCGAGGACCTTGTAGTCGCTGCGTGTGGCCGGAACCCTGCCCACGGCCAGGTGGATGCGAAGAGCCAGGGGATCGAAGATCATCGCCTGCAGGGTGAGCAGGTCCTGGTCCACGGCCAGGAGGGCTCTCTTCAGTACCTCCTCGTCCACGGGCCTCTTCCGCTCCCGGCTGTACTTCTCGAGAACGGCGTAGCGCCGGCAGCGCGGCGGCCCCTCCGGACCGGTGCGGTGGTGATTGGTGGCGAAGAGGATGCCGTCCTTTCCTCTCCGGACCTGGAAGAACCCCGGACCGATCTCGGCCACGGCCGCCCGACCCTTCCTGTCGAGAATCATCAGGTTGTTGGGCGCCACCTTCTTCGTCTTTTCCACGATGGCGAGAGCCTCGTCGAGATCGGACGCCTCTTCCAAGATCCTGCGAAAGAGAAAGGTCGAAGGCATGCCCTTCGTTGTGACGGCGCCCCTCCGGACCTCCATCACGGCGCAGCAGAGGCCGTCGCCGTTCATGCCCGAGAGCACCCCCGAGGCGCCGGGCCACGCCACGCTCACGAAGGGTTTGTGTCCTTCAGGCTTGAACAGGGCCACCAGGGTGGTCTTGTCGAGCACTCCGAAGCCGGGAAAGTCGAGGTTGCGGGCGAGTAGAGGCCTCTCGTTCTTCGACGCCTTGCCGGTGGCCGCGAAGGTGGAGCAGCCTCCCTTCCGGTAGATATCGGGATAGGCGTTGCAGGCCATGATCTTGGCGTAGTCGTATCCGATCGCCTTGCCCAGGGCGCGCATCTCGGCCCGGTACCTCTCCGGCACGTGAGGATCCATCTGCATCGATTCACGGATCAGTCTCGCCGTTCCGCCGGACATGGAGGCAGAGACCGTGATGTAGCCGTCCCAGAGCCTGCGGATCGGCGCGCCGAGGAGCTCGCCGTAGGCCTGTCCGATCTCCTCGGAAGTTCCCTCGAGATACGCGACGGGGATGCCGGAGACGAGCTTCAGGCTCGAGGCGCCCGACTTCCCCTCCTGGAAGAGGGACGGTGCTTCCTTTGCCGGAGCAGCGGCATCATCGGTACCCGCCCCTTGAAGGACGAGGCAGAAAACCAGCCAGGCGGCGAAGAACACCGCAGAGCATCCTTTTCTCCTCATCTTGTCTCCACCGATCATGATGTCACCATCTCAGAACTGGGTAGGGCGCCGGCCGCGGATCGAAGGTGCCCCGCGTTATGTATCGGTCCATGTAGTTCCAGAACGCGAGCCCGTCCTCGCTCTCGGGCTCGAGCATGTAGGCGGCGAGCATGGCGAGGGGCTGGTCGATCGGGACGAAGCAGAATCCGGCTTGCACCGTTTTCTCCTCGACGGCCCACTCCCCCTCGAACGTGTGGGTGAGGTGCCCCTGGAACAGCGACCTGGAGAAGACGATCTCCTTGATGTTGAACACCTCGAAACGCCCCGTCACATCCTCGTGGAGCTCGCGAACGATGATGCCGTGCTGGCAAAGCTTGTCCCGCACGTTGGTGTGCCCCCTGGGGAAGAGGTATCCCTTCTCCGGAAGCGGTCTGCCATCCCCCAGGGGCCGGAAGTCGCCGTAATGGGGAACGACGTGCCTGGCCTTCTCCCCGGGATTCTTCGGGTCCCGCCTGCCGGGCTTCGGGACATATCCCCGGATCACGACCGGATCGGGGAAGGCCTTCAGCTCGAACTCGTGGTGGAAGAGGGGGCGCGGCCCTTCCTCCGCCCTTCTGTCAGCCTCGCGGATCCTCATGCGCATCTTGGAGCCGTGGGCGGCGCAGAACTCGACGATCGACACGAGGAAGCCGTAGCAGGCGCGCACGCGGATCTCGAAAGGCGCATAGACGTACATCTCGATCAGGATGGAGAACCGATTCCGGAATCCCCAGTAGTTCGAGGCGTACCGCGGTTCGTGCCCGAAGGTTCGCCATCCCTTTTCCGGATTCCTCCTGTCCATGAAGTTGCCGTAGGGGATGGAGAGATAGCCGTGCCGCTCCTTCGTTCTCGAGGCGATCCAGGGAAGCATCACGTTTCGGTTGAACTCGAAGACGACGGGATCGGCCAGCGGGTTGGTCGGGGGAGACCAGGTGATCGGCTCGTCGTGAAGGGAGCCGTTCGTCGTGTGGCAGTCCACGAAGAGGTCCGGATCCCATGGGAGGAGGACGCCCTTGAACAGCGCCGCCACCTCCGGGCTCTCGACCTTCATGAAGTCGCGGTTCAGGTCGAGGTTCTGGGCGTTCGCCCGGGTCCCAACGCCCGCCTCCGGACCGGCCTGATGCCGTCTGTTGCTCTTCGAGAACCGCTCGTTGCCGTCGGCATTGAGGATCGGGACCACAACGAGAACGACGTGGTCCAGCAGGGGGCGCAGCCCGCCGCAGGCAACCTCACGGACCAGCATGAGGCAGGCGTCCTTCCCTTCCACCTCGCCGGCGTGGATGTTGGCCTGGATGCAGATCACCGTTTTCTGCGACCTGTCGACGTCGCCTGGCGACTCGGGACAGGGCGATCCGATCAGGGCCACGGGGAGCGGCCTTCCCTCGGCCGATGTTCCGAAGAAGCCGACGCGCACCAGATCGCTCTTCGTTTCCAGGACGTGCAGAAACTCGAGGACGTCCATGTAGGAGCTGGTCTCGATGAAACCGCTCTTTTCAGCCCGCGTGGGAGGCTCCTCCCCGGCTGGGAATAGCAGGAGCCAGGCGGCGACGGCGAGGTTGAGTGTCATTCCCATTTTTGACGGTCTCCTTGCATGCCGGAACGGATGGTTCAGGGTACCATTTTCAAGCGGGTTGATCCTAACGCTGCAAAAAAACGTCGAGCGCAGGCTCACCGGAGTGAGGCAGCCGGGGCGCGCCTACCTTCCCCGGCGCCAGGCATAGAGCGCCACCGCAACGGACGTCGCGGCGTTGAGGGATTCGACTCCCTCCTCCATCTCGATGGCGAGCGCCTTGCCCTTGCGGAGCCTGTCAGGCAGACCGGGACCTTCCATACCGGCCAGGAGGGCGAATCGACGGGGGAAGTCGAAGGCCGCCACGCTCCGGCCTCGCGCCGAGAGCGTCACGAGGGGAAGGTCGGCGGCATCGATCTCCTTGAGCGACGGTCCCTTGAAGAGGGGAACACGGAAGAGGGTGCTCCCGGCCGCCCTCTGGCTCTTCGGGAGGAAGGGGTTGGCCGCCTCGGCAAGGAGCACGATCTGCGCCACCCCGAAAGCGGCGGCCGACCGGATCACGGCGCCGACGTTTTCCGGATCCTGGAAGGGGATCAGCAGCGTGCAGCCCTCGGGAAGGGGGCCGCCTTTCCATGTGGGAAGGGGAGGCCGCTCGGCCAGGAGCAGCGGATTCCCCGTTCCCGAAACGTCGAGCTCGCGGAAGAGCGGGGCGCTCAGGCGATACCAGGTGAGCAAATCGGCCGCTTCCTGCGGGGGAGGCGGGCCGCCCCGTCTCTGCGTGATCCATCCCTTGCAGGAGTCGCGGTACGATCCGAGAAGCTCCCCGATCGGTCGGGCGCCCGAGAAGAGCGCCATGCCGTGCTTGCGAATACCCTGGCCGGTGAGTAGGGCGGCAAGCTTCCGGTACTCCCTGTTGGAGGGCGACTCGATCTCCCTGACCGGTCCCGCGAAGGCCGGGTGGCTCACCTCCTCGATGCGCCGCTCGAAAACCACGAGCCGCCGGCCGTCCCCGATCAAGGGCAGCTCGTAGCCCTTGTCCAGTGCCAGGCGAAAGGCGGCGCCCGCCTTCTCGGCCGCTTCTTCTATCTCCTTGTCGCAGCCGGGTCCCTTCATGAAGAGAACGGGCGCTCCGCCCGGCAGGAAGGGAAAGACTCTCTGCAACGTGCCGGGGATGTCTTCCAGGGCCCGCGTGATCACGCCGCGCACCGGGATGTCGAAGCGCTGCGTGACCTTGCCGCTGAAGACCTCGACTCCCTCGAGGCCGAGGAGGTCCACCGCTTCCTTCAGGAAATCGGCGCGGCGCGCCCGCCCCTCGGCCAGGACGAGCTTCTTCTCGGGGCAGGCAATCTTGAGGGGGATTCCGGGAAAGCCGGCACCGCTCCCTATATCGAGAAGGGGGGAGGGCAGATCAAAGAGGCCGGACACCACGATCGAGTCGACGTAATGCTTGATCACCATCATCTCGAAGTTGTGGATCCGGGTCATGTTCAGCTCGGCGTTCCGCTTTCTCAGAAGGGTGTGGAACGTCCAGAGCGATCGAACCTGCCCTGCGTCGAGACGGACTCCGGCCTCGGCCATCAGCTCGCCGAGGCTCTCCGGCCCCGGCTGCTTGCGATTTCCACGGAAAGGATGACGCGGGCTGTTCCGATTCATAGAATGAGTGAAAGATATTCGACCGTCCCCGTCAAGGCGGCACGATCAATGCAAGCGGCTGCGGGGCGGTTCTTGTTTTTTTCTGTCCAGCGAAGGAAAGGTAAAGAGTCTCGATGAAGCGGCGTGTCCTGATGATCTTCGTGGACGGTCTCGGTGTGGGGGAGAGGAACCGGGAGCGGAATCCGATCGCCGCCGTTCCCGAGGGAAGACTCTCCCTCTTCTCGAGCGGCCCGGCGCCGCGGGACGGCGTCTCGCTGGGGCTCGACGCGACGCTGGGGGTTCCCGGGCTGCCGCAGAGCGCCACCGGCCAGACGACGCTGCTCACGGGAAAGAACGCGGCCAGGATCATCGATCGCCATCTCTTCGGATTCCCGAACAAGACGCTCCGCCGGGTGATCCACGAGTTCTCCCTGTCGCGCCGCCTGGTGGAGGCCGGCCTGTCCGCCGCCTTCCTGAACGCCTACCGCCCCCTCTTCTTCGAGCTGGGCGACGAGATCTGGAACAAGCCTCTCTCCGTGACGACGTGGAACAACCGGGCGGCCGGTCTTCCCTTTTTCTCTCTCGACGACGTGACCGAGAGGCGGGCGATCTACAACGAGTTCACCAATGTCACGCTCAGGGAGAAGGGCTTCGAGCTTCCCCTATTCACGCCGGAAGAAGCCGGCGGGATACTCGGGAGGCGGTCGCGGGATTACGACTTCCTCCTCTTCGAGTACTTCCGCACCGACATGGCCGGCCATGCGCAGGAGATGGAGCGCGCCGTTGCGGAGATCGAGAAGCTGGAGCTCTTTCTCGAGGCGGTGCTGGCCGAGGTCGAACTCGACGAGACGGTGGTGCTCCTAACCAGCGACCACGGGAACATCGAGGATCTGAGCGTCCGCTCCCACACGATGAACCCTGCGCTGACCCGGCTCTGGGGGCGGGAGGCGGAAGGCGTGGCTGCCCGTCTCCGCTCGATCGAGGACGTGGCCGGCGCGGTACTCGACTTCCTGCTGTGACGATCCCTTCACACCGGCCGATGAATCAGAGATCCTGCCCCTGATCACCCTTCCGCGCCTCCAGGTCGGCGTACTTCCTATTGAGCTTGACGAGCTTTTCCGCCAGGTTGTTGATCATGTTGCCCATCCACGGCTGGATCTTGCTCAGCTCTCCCCGGATCGATTCGCGGTCGAAGACCAGGACATCGACGTCCGTCACGGCGGAGACGTGGGCGTTGCGCGCCTCGTTGGTGAAGATGCCGATCTCGCCGAACACGTCGCCCGCCGTCAGGGTGGCGAAGACGACCCTGTTCCCCTCGTGCTCGTCGTGGACCTCGGCGCGGCCGTTGACGATGAAGAACGCCTCGTCGGCCGGCGATCCCTTGCTGATGATCCGCCTGCCGGCGGGAAAGGAGCGGCGGTTGAACGATGCGCCGAGATCGAGGAAGAGGTTGATCTCCTGGATCACTTCCTTCACGGAGTTGTAGCGCCTCTCCCGCTGCGGGGCGATGCACCGGAGGCAGATGCGCGAGATCGTCCCGGGGATCGACGGGACGACCAGGTGCGGCGCCAGCGCCTCGGCCTCGACAAAGGAGAAGTTGATGTAGGTGTCGTCGTCGAAGGGGAGTTTCTTGGTGAGCATCTCGTAGAGGATCACGCCGAGCGAGTAGATGTCGCTCCGCTCATCGATCTCGTCGAGGCGCCCCCTGGCCTGTTCGGGCGGCATGTACTGCAGCGTGCCGATCAGGGCGCCGTACTGGGTGTGCTCGGCCTTGATCTTCCTGTCCGTGTCCAGCACGCGCTCCTCCGCGCCGGCCTTCTCCTCCGGGTCTGAGGCGTCGGGAGCGGGCTTTCCGGACCGCACGATCTTGGAGATGCCCCAGTCCATGATGATCACTTCGCCGTAGTCGCCCACCATGATGTTGGCCGGTTTGAGGTCGCGGTGGATCACGTCGCGCGAGTGGGCGTAGGCCACGGACTCGCAGATCCTGATGAAGATCTGCAGCATCCTCTGCAGCGTCCATTCCGAGCCGGGCAGGGCGGCGTTCTCGATCACCTCCTGGAGAGTGATCCCCTTGAGCGGCTTCATGGTGAAGTAGGGGCGCTTGTCGGTGAGCGTTCCCAGGTCGTAGAGCGGAACGATGCCCGGGTGCTGCAGCTGGGCGGTGATCTGGGCCTCGTCGATGAACCGTTCCAGGATGTCCGTCTGGGGATCGATCTTCTCGGCCTTGAGGATCTTGATCGCAACGTCGCGCCGCAGGCTGCGGTCGAAGGCCTCGTAGACCTTGCCCATGCCGCCCTCGCCGAGCAGCGCCCTGCGCTCGTAGCGCGTACGGGAAGCGCCTTTTTCCCCGGGGGCGTTGCTTGCATCCCTCTTGCTCATCAGCCACCTCTTTCGAAAAGGGTACCGTCGAATCTTCTTCCGACAGGGGCCTGCCCGGCAGATCTGCCCGAAGGCTGATCGTTCGGTTAATCAGCCTGTCCAGATCATAGGGCGCCGATCTGGGCCGATCAAGCCTTCCCTGATCCGGAATGGGCATGTTATACTTATCGGACGCTTTTCGGGAGTTCCGGACCTTTCGATGCGAGGACTCGGATGCACCTCGAGAGGAGGAAAGTCTGGTGCGCAAATCGATGTGGACATTTCTTGCTCTTCTCGCCCTGGGGCTTTCAGGCTTCACGCAGAACGCCGTGCGGGAGAAGACCGCCAAGGGCGAGGGGCTTCAGAACAGGATCCTCGGCGGACTCGGTCATTTCGAGGACGGTGCGGGACTGCTTCTCCTCGACGGGTATCTCCTTGTCGAAACCGTTGTCAAGAAGGGCGACCGCCTCGAGCTGGGGCTCTTTCTCCTCGATACGGGCTGCCGTCCGGCCTGCCGGATCGAGAAGTGGTTCGCCGAGAAGATCGGGTGGAGCGAGGGGGAGAAGGTCACCCTGAAGCTGGGGACCGCCTACCTCGACGAGCTCGTTCCCCTGGTGAAGCCGTGCCCCCTGATGCACGACCTGTCGAAGCGGCGCGCCACGGTGCTCGTTGGCAGCGGCGTCTGCGGGTCGATCGGCATGAAGGCCCTCTTCGGAAAGAAGGTTCATCTCGACTTCAGGAGCTACCGCCTGAAGATCGAGCCGGCCTCGGTGACTCCGGCGGAGAAGAAGGGCGAGCCTGCCGGCGGTGTCGCCGGGAGAGCGAGAGACCAGGTTCCTTTCAGCCCTATTCCCTTTCCCTCCAGGCTCGACGTGACGATCAACGGCAAGGTGGCCGCACCTTTCCAGCTGAGCACGGCCTGTCCCGCATCGTGGGTCGACAAGGAGCTGGCCTTCCAGGCCGGATGGCGCAAGGGCAAGGCGCCGGCTTCCCTTCTCTGCGAGGACGTGGAGCTCACCGACGAGAGCCTACGCTTCGTTTTCAGGAAAAGAAAAAAGGAAGCCGATCCCGCCGCTTTGCCCGGAGAGGATGCCGCCAATCCCATCGTCTCGTCGAAAACTCCCGTGGGCGTGCTGGGCAACGATTTCCTGAAGCGCTTCTGCGTCACCTTCGACACGGTCAACGGGACAATCACCCTCGAGCGGATCCCTCCCCCGCGGCAGGCTGAGCGGCGCTAGCAGTCAGTACACTCCAGCAATTCAAATCACACAGGTGTCTTGTGCAATGGTCTGAAGAGAAATTTCTTTTCCAAAAAAGATTAAATACGGTTGAAAAAAAAAAAAAAACCCGATCGGTTAGACTGTCCGTTGAATTGAAGACGGGCAAGGGACGATTGCCCAACTCTTTCGCGAAAGAAAACTGACTGACGATTTCGTGCGCCTACACGCGTGACTGCAGTTATGGTCCGGAATCCATGCGATTTCACGAAGGATACCCGGACTGTTCTCGCAGTCTGTCCAGGATCGATTCGTTTCTTTTGACATTTCGAGGAGGGCTTCCATGATTCGTTATATCAGGGTATCGGGTTTGTCTTTCATTTTCCTCGGCATTTTGAGCACGCCCTTGTTCGGGCAGGTCCAGCTGGACCACTACGTGGGAACCGGCGAGGAGTTCACGACCATCCAGGATGCGATCGACAACCTGCAGCCGCCGCACAGGATCATAGTCAAGGACGGCACATACAACGAGAACATCGATTACAAGGGGAAGAACCTGTCCATCAGGAGCGAGAATCCGGGAGGCGCCACGATCGACGGCGGACAAAACGGCAGCGTCGTGACATTCGACAGCGGCGAGAACGCAAACGCCATACTGAACGGCTTCGTGATCACGAACGGATCTGCCACCTACGGCGGTGGAATCATCTGCGACGGCTCGTCGCCGACGATAAAGAACAACTCGATTCTGCAGAATCACGGAGCAAGTACGGGCGGCGGGATTTGCTGCACGAACAGCGCGAATCCCGTGATAGAAACCAACACCATCTCCGAGAACAGCAGCGCCTACGGGGGCGGGATCGCCTGCATACTCGGTTCGAATCCCGATATCTCCGAAAACATGATCCGGGATCACGATCTCCCCATCGATATCGGCGGCGGCATCTACTGCAGCGCGAGCTCGCCGACCATCGAGAGCAACACGATCATCGACAACAAGGCGAACAGCGGGGGAGGAATTGCCTGCGTAGCAGAGGCGGCTCCCTACATCGGAGGCAACCTGATCGGGACGTTTCTCCAGAACCAGCAGTACCAGGACGGAGGCAACGAGGCTTATTACGGTGGTGGAATCTTCTGCTCATATTCAACACCGGAGATCAAGGACGGTAACTACATTTTCTACAACAACGTCAACCCGAGCCTCAACCCGATCGAGGGAGGAGGAATATTTCTCGAGTCCTGCAGTGATGAAGTGGTTATCAGTCAGAATCACATCTATTATAACGAGTGTGTTTACAATGGGGGAGGGATCATGGCCCGTGATTCTGAGGTCACGATCCTGTCGAACTTCATCCGCTACAACAAGACCAACGCACAGGACCCGTACGGCCAGCAGGACAATCTCTATGGCGGATCGGGAATCCATCTCGACGAACCGTCGGAGTGTCTCATCAAGTGGAACCGGATCCTGGACAACGAGGATACGTTGAAGGGATGCGGCGGCGGGATCTACTTCTACGCCGACGACGGTGACGTCTCGCTCATCGAGATTGCTGCCAACGTGATCCAGAACAACCAGGTCTACAATGGTGGTGCAGGAATCTACTACGATTCGGACGATTCGGAAGCGGACATTTACAACAACTTGATCGTCCGGAACAAGATCCTCAATAGGAGCCAGTATACGCCGCTCGGTGGTGCGGGCCTATTCATCATGAATGGAGACCCGTTCATCCGCAACTGCACCTTGAGTCTGAACGACGTGCAGAATCCTCTTGGTTCGGGGAGCGGTTCCTTTTGCGCCGCCCCTGTGGCCGCGTTCTTCCAGAACACGATCATCTACAACAACGTGTCCACGGAGCTCGTGGTCAACGGAGGAAATGTGCAGGTGGAGTATTGCGATATCGGTGGAGGGGTTTGGCCGGGACCGGGCAATAGAAGCGAGGATCCGCTCTTCGTGGACCAAACATGGTTCCGGTTGACCTTTATCGATCAGAACAATATGAGCCCATGTATTGATGTCGGAAAAAGGGAATATTGCCCCCCGAAGGACTTCGAGAATGAAGATAGACCACATCCTAATCCGGGATTTCCCGACATCGGATGGGATGAGAATCACTATCCAATATAGGATAAATACAATCGGATGGCACGGGGGCGCATTTCCGTGCCATCCGATCTGATGGCACAGCAAGGGGTTACGTGAAATTGTGAGATAAGAAATCTCTTTTTTTATTTTTTTTTGACACTCGTTGCCTACGTTATCCAATTACTGTAATCGCTAGGAGCGAAAGAGTTGATGTAATTGGATTTGTTGATATAATCGTAGCGATTGGTTGTTTCTCTGAATCAATATTGCTGATTATAAATTGGTAATGGGAAGCATGAAAAATATAGACATATCCTCCATTACTGGCCGGATCAAAAGTCAAACGGTCTTTATGCTAACATTTTTATTATTAATAAATTTAAGTTGGTCAGCCACAATTTATGTACCAGATAATCATACTTCGATCCAGGGCGCCATCGACGCCGCAATGAATGGGGATATCATCATTGTTAGGGCCGGCACATATTATGAAAATATCAACTTCAATGGACATAGCGTCACGTTAACCAGCGAATCGGGTTCTGCACTTACAGTGTTGGACGGAAACCAGAGCGGAAGCGTTATCACTATCGAGAACGGAGAAGACATCGGCTGCGTCATCGAAGGATTTACGATCTGCAACGGTAGAGGCACATATTGGCCAGGATGGAACGATTACTATGGTGGAGGGATCTACTGTATAAACAATTCTTCACCGATGATCAGAAAGAACATTATTACACAAAACTCTGTATGTGGTGGTGTCGGTAGAGGAAAAGGCGGGGGAGTGTACTGCGATTCTTCATCTCCCCAGATTATCGAAAATGTGTTTACTTTCAATTCAGCATTTGCTGGAGGAGGTGTGTGCAGTCAATATAAGGGCACCTTGATCCAGAATAATTTGTTTAAGTTAAATACTGCAAAATATGGAGGTGGAATAAGTTGTTACGGTGATGATTCAAAAGTAAATGAAAATATTATATTTGATAATATAGGAGATTATTCAGGAGGAGGTATCGATATCTCAGGTGCTTTGTCTGAATTCGTGTTATCTGATAATATTATATCCCGAAACACTTCTGTCGATGGCGGAGGAGGTATTTGTATCAGCTGCAGTTCATTAGGGACAGTAGTAAATAATGTTGTGACCGACAATGAAACAATAGGGTATCCAGAAGCTGACGGAGGTGGAATACTAATAACCATATACTCTAGTCCATTGATGGTAAATAATACTATTGTGAACAATCGATCTAGTGTCGGAGGGGGAGGCCTATGCAGCGTCAGATTCTCTTCTCCCTATTTGGTCAACACCATCGTCTGGGGAAATGATGCTCCCACTGGTCCTCAGATTTGGGTGGAGTACGACAAGATTTGGGGACCAGCCAAGCTCACCATCGGTTATTCAAACGTGGAGGGCGGCTTGACTGACGTTGTGGTGGATCAAGGCTGTTTCCTCCAGTGGGGAGCGGGAATGATCGACAGCGATCCGCTCTTCGTGGATTCGACTGGAGGCGACTATCATATCCTGGCCGGCTCAGCCTGCAGGGACGCTGGCCTGGCTCACACCCAGCTTCCAATGTTAGACTTCGAAGGCGACCCACGCATCGCGAACGGTAAGGCCGACATCGGAGCTGACGAGTATTTTGTCCACCTCTATTCTGCGGGTACGCCGGAACCCGGGAAGCCGATTGATCTCCGGGTCATTGGTCCGCCCGCGGCTCCCGTGTACATGGCTATCGGCTCCGGAATCCAGGATCCGCCGCAGGCAACACTCTATGGCGACCTTTTCCTCGACTGGCCGATCCGTTTCGCACTGGTGGGAAAGATCCAGTCATATGGCCTTCTGAACTACACCGCCACAATGCCTCATTTCTGGAATCCAGGGGATGAGAAACCACTTCAGGCTCTAGTAAGGCCGCCTGGCTATTCCGGTTCGCTCCTTACGAATCTCGCCATCCTCGAGATCGAATGATTGGCCTCACCCCGCCGCGGACTACTCTCCCACCACCTGCACGAGCACCCTCCGGCGCCGGGACTTGTTGTCGAAGTCGATCATGATGACCTGCTGCCACGTTCCCAGGATCGGGCGGCTTTCGAGGAAGGGGATCGAGAGGGAGGGGCCGATCAGGGCGGCCCGGACGTGAGAGTGGCCGTTTCCGTCGTGCCAGGCCAGCTCGTGGGCGTACTCAATGTCGCGCGGAGCGATCCTCTCGAAGAGCGATTTCAGGTCGCTCACCGCACCCGGCTCGTACTCCACCGTGGTCACGGCGCCGGTGGAGCCCGGCACGAAGACCGTGGCCGTTCCGTTCACGAGGGATGATTCTCCAACGGCGCGCTCCACATCATTGGTGATGTCGAAGATGTCGGTGCCGTCGGTGGTGTGCAGTTCAAATGCATGGGTGTGGACAGCCATGATTTACGGTCCTCACTTCTTGAACAGCTTGATCTTCGGCGGCGGCTGCTCCGTGGCATCGATCAGGTAGAGCTTGCTGACCGTGGTGACGATCTCCTTGCCCGTATCCATCAGGAGGCGGCGGTGCGTGATGCTGCGCGCCTTCTCGTACTCCGAGAGATGGTCGAGAAAGCGCTGCGCGTCGCCCTTCGCCTCGGTGACGACCTCGTTCTTGTAGGCCTCCGCCTCCTGGAGCAGCCTCGAGGCGCGGGCCTGTGCGGCGGGGATCGACACGTTCCTGTACGACTCGGCCTGATCGATCGTCTTCTCCTTGTCGTTCTTCGCGTTGATCACGTCGTAGAAGTAGCTCTGCACGCGGGGCGGCGCCTTGACCTCCTTCAGCTCGAGGAAGACGACGGACAGGCCGGTCTCCGCCTCTTCCAGCATCGACTGCAGGCCGGCCTTGACCTTCGAGGCGATGGCCCGCTTTCCCGCCGTCAGGATCGTGTCCACCGGCATGCCGGCCAGGCAGTGGATGATCCGGCTGCAGGCCATGTCCTTCAGGAGCCTCTCGGCCCGGTTGTGCGAGAAGAGATACTTTTCGGGATCGCTGATCTTGTACTGGACGATGCAGTCGAGGTTCACCAGGTTGTTGTCGCCCGTGATGGCGCAGGGCTGGGGGATCTTCCTCAGGGCGGCGGAGGGCATGGCGCCCGGCTCGACAAGGTCGTTCCTGAAGTCGGTGATGTGGATCCTCTGGACCTGGTGGACGCGCACGAGGCGGACCTCGTCGACGGGCCAGGGAATCCGGTAGTGGATCCCCGGCGGGACCACGGGATTCACGATCCTGCCGAATCTCAGGTGGACGCCGAGCTCGTTCTGGGAGACGGAATAGAAGCCGGAGAAGAAGTAGAGCCCCACGAGGATCAGCGCGATCCACCCGAGGAACCGTCTTCCCCTTGCAAGGGCTGTTCTGAAGTAGGATGTCTCATTCGCCATGCGATTTCGCTTTCTTGTCCGCCTTTTCCGGCTCCACTCCGTTGAGGTGCCTGAAGAGCGGGGAGTCCGTTGTCAGGATCAGGGTGGCGTTCTCCTGCAGCGTCTCCCTGTAGAGCTCCAGCGACTTGAGGAAGTCGAAGAAGTCGCTGTCCTTGCCGTAGGCCTCGGCCAGGATCCTCGTGGCCTCGCGGTCGCCCTCGCCCATGATCACCTGGCTCTCGCGGTAGGCCTCGGCCATGATCTCCTTGACCTCGCGATCGGCCTGCGCCTCGATGACGGTCGCCTGCTGCTTTCCCTCGGCGCGGTACTTCCTGGCCTCCTTGTCGCGCTCGGCGCGCATCCTGTTGAACACCGAGTTCTCCACGATCGCCGTGTAGTTCAGGCGCCGGATCCCGGTGCGAACCACCTCGATCCCGTACTCCTCGCTCGTCTTCCTGTTCAGGTTGTCGAGAATTCGCTCCTCGATCTCGGCGAGCTTCACCATCGCGGGATCGGTGTTGATGATGTTGTCGCGCGTGTACTCGCCCAGGATCGATCCGAGCTGGTCGTTGGCCATGTCTCCCAGCTTGATCTCCGTGTTCTTCACCGTCGTGAGCGACCGGATGTACTGCTCCGGATCGGAGACGCGCCAGCAGACGAAGCAGGAGAGGACGATGGGGTTCTTGTCGCTCAGCAGGAGCTCCATCGGCTGGCTCTTGAAGACGTTGTTGCGCTTGTCGATCAGGATCACGGTCTGGAGAAAGCCGGGCTTCTTCAGGTAGAGCCCCGCTTCCCTGACCGTCTGGACCGGCTTGCCGAACTCCGTGACGATGGCGAACTCGCCCTCGCCCACGGTGAAGGTGGAGAGGTAGGCCGCTCCCAGAGCGAGGATGAGCAGCACCGTGATGCCCGCTTTCAGTTTCATCGTTCCCTGTCTCCGAAAAATCGTTTCGCCTCAGAACTGGTTCTCGTCGAGCTCCAGCTTGTCGAATCCGGAAAAGAGGCCGGGGTTCAGCCAGATTTCGGGAATTCCGGCGCGCCTGTCGTAAAGGATCATCTCCCGCTCCGTGAGCGCTTCGATCATCGCTTCGAGGTAGAGGCGTTTCTTCGTTATTGCCTTGATCCTCTCGTCGTCGGGGAGAAGAGACGTGAAGTGGCTCGCATCCCCCTCGGAGCGGAGCTTTAAATCCTTCATGAAGCCCACGGCTTCCTCCTTCAGGCGGGCCGCCTCACCGCGCTTGGTGCAGAGCTTCTCGCTCGCCATCCCCATGGCCTTGTTCACCATCTCCTCCTTCTGCTGCAGGGCGGCAATCACGTTCTCGAAGGTGGACGAGACGTTCACCGGGGGATGGATGTCCTTCACGTTGACCGAGACGATCTCGATCCCCGTACCGAGGCCGTCCATATCGGCCTGGACCTCGGCGAGCATCCGCTTCTCGAAGACCGGCCTGTATTCGAGCACGATGTCGAAGAAGCTCATGGTGGAGAAGAGCCGCGTCATCCGCTCCATCGTGATGCTGTGCAGGAGCTTCTCGGCGTCGACGTGCCTGTAGAGGAAGTCGTAGAGCTCCCTGATCCTGTAATGGACCACGATGTAGGGGTAGAAGTAGTTGTTGTCCCCGGAGATGAAGGGGATGTTGTCGCCGTGCTCCAGGGTCCAGAGGAGAATCACGTTCTGGTCCATCACCTCGTTGCCCACGCTCATCTGCCTGATCGGGTGCGTCTCCCTGATCACGGCCCGGTCCAAGGGCCACGGCAGCTTGAAGTGGAGGCCCGAATCGAGCGCGAAGCCCTCCTCCTGCTCGATGGGCCGCCCGAACCGCTCGACGACGGCCTGCTCGGTGATCTTCACGAAGAAGAAGCAGGTGGAAGCGAGCCAGCAGGCCAGGCCGATCAGCACGACAATCGAGACGAGGCGCGCCGTCCTGACCACGATCCCGTTCTTGAAGAGGGTCTGGACCTCGCGGCTCCGGATGAATTCGAAGATCGTGATCCAGTTCCTGCGTTCGACAAGGGCGGTCTGGATCTTGCGCGACGCCCCGCCGAAGGAGGGGGACGCCTTCTTCCCGAAAAGGGAGAGCACGGCGTTGATCACCGTCTCGATGCCGAAGGAGAGGATGAATAGGGCGATCAGCCCGGCCACCCACCTGTCGAGGTCGAGGCCGAGATGATAGAGGATCAGCGAGAAGCCGGTGATGAGCGAAGCCACCATGTCGGCCTTCGCGTGCATCCCGTCGGCGATCAGGCCCACCGATCCCTCGGCCCGGCCCACCATGGTCTCGTAGCGGGAGACGAGGAAGGAGCCCAGCGAGAAACCGAGGAAGATGCAGCCGGCGAGAAGGGGGTTCCTCACCGGAACGGGATCGACGCGGAAGAACTGGACGATCAGGACAACGGCCACCACGGAGAGGAAGACGCCGATCGCCATGGCGATGATCCGCTCGGCGAGCGATGCCCTGCCCTCTGCCGGCTCATCTCCCTCCTCGCTCTTTTCCGGCTCCTTCAGCACGGCCAGGAAGACGAGCATCGACGTCCCGATGTCGGAGAAGCTGTGCCACGCCTCGGCCAGGATGGCCAGGCTGCCGGTGAAGAAGAAGAGCAGGAATTTGAGCAGGGTGAGAAGGATGTTGAGGCAGGTGGATACTGCGGCGGCTTTCTTTCTTGGATTCATCTGATATCACCAAAGCAACAGTGCCGGGCCGAACCTTGCCAATTTTACGCAATGTGGGAACTGGAAACAGAGCTTTTCGTGATTAAGATGAGGGATCCGGAACATTTCGATCGGCGTCAATGGAGGTGAAGCCAGATGCTTTCCGTCGTCTTTCTGATTGCCCTCGCCTGTTTCGTGGCAGGATACGTGCTCTACGGCTCCTATCTCGCGAGGCGGTTCGGGCTCGACGACAGCCGCCCCACGCCGGCGCACACACTGTCCGACGGGCTGGATTACTGTCCGGCGCGGGCCCCGGTCCTCTTCGGCCACCACTTCTCCTCCATCGCCGGGGCGGGGCCGATCGTCGGCCCCGTGCTGGCCGCCGTGGCCTTCGGCTGGCTCCCGGCCCTGATCTGGGTCGTGCTCGGCTCGATCTTCATCGGGGGCACCCACGACATGGGCTCCCTGGTGGCGTCGATCCGGCACAAGGCGAGGTCCATCGCCGAGATCGCCAGGGAGGAGATCACACCGCGGGCCGGGAAGCTCTTTCTCCTCTTCATCTGGCTGGCCTTGCTTCTCGTGCTGGCCGCCTTCATCGATCTGACCCGCTCGACCTTCGTGGACGACAACGGCGTGGCCGTTTCGTCGGGGCTCTACATCGTGCTGGCCTGCCTCTTCGGATTCTCCCTCTACAGGCTGAAGGTCCCGCTCTGGGTCGGAACGGCGATCTTCGTCCCCCTGGTGTTCGGCGCCATCTGGGCGGGGCAGGCCGCGATGCCGGGCGAGGAGGGCGTTGTCGCGGCTCCGGGGAGCTTCGACGACTGCTTCCTCCCCGTCCTCGTTTTCTACTGCTTCGTGGCGTCCATCACCCCGGTCTGGATCCTGCTCCAGCCGCGCGACTACCTCTCGTCGTTCCTGCTCTACGCCTGCCTTCTCTGCGGCGCCGTGGGGATCGTCTTCTCGGGAAGCGGCATCGAGTATCCGGCCCTTCTCTCGTTCCAGAGCGAGAAGTTCGGCTTTCTTTTTCCCGCGCTCTTCATCGTGGTGGCCTGCGGCGCCTGCTCCGGCTTCCACTCGATCGTGGCGTCGGGCACGACGGCCAAGCAGCTCTCGCGGGAGACCGATGCCCGCCGCGTCGGCTACGGCGGCATGCTCACGGAGGGGGTGCTGGCCCTGATCGCCCTCGCCGCCGTCATGGTCCTGGCGACCGGATCGGATATGCTCAAGACGAAACCGACGCAGATCTTCGCCGCCGGGCTGGGGAGTTTCAGCGCCGTTCTCGGCATCCCGGAGGAGGCCGGCTTCTCCTTCGGCCTCCTTGCGATCTCCACGTTTCTGCTCACGACACTCGACACGGGCACCCGGCTCGCGCGGTACGTGTTCGAGGAGCTGGTCGGCCGCCGGGACTGGTGGATGAAGATCGTTGCCACGGCCGTCACGCTGGGCATCCCCTGCCTGATCCTTTCCGTCGAGGTGACGGTGAAGGGCGAGAAGGTGCCTGCCTACGAGGTGATCTGGCCGATCTTCGGCGCCACGAACCAGCTGCTCGGCGGGCTCGCCCTGCTTACCATCTCCGTCTGGCTGAAGCGGACGGGACGCAGCGCCCTCTTTGCCGTCGTGCCGATGATCTTCATGATCTGCGCCACGCTCTGGGCCCTGGGGCAGAACGTCTTCTTCGGCCTGACGCGGGAGGGGGGGCTCGCCGCGGGCGCCGACGTCGTGCGCTTCATCTCCTCCCTGGTCCTCATCGTTCTCGCCTTGATTCTCGTCATGGAGGCGGTCCGAACGCTCGGCGGAAAGCGTGGAGGAAAAGCGGCATGACCGGCAAATCCGAATCCGCGGCGGGAAGCCTGCCGATGCTGAGGCCCTCCGACTGGGTCGTGCTCGCCTACCTGGCCGTCGAGGCCTGCCTCGTTCTTGCCGGCAGCGGCCGGGAGCCGCTCTGGCCCTGGTTCCTCCTGGTCCACGTCCTCATGATGGCAGGCATCGTCGTCCTGGCCCGGGCGGCAATGCGGTCCTCTTCGAGGGTGGTTGTCGTTCTGCGCGACTGGTCTCCCGCCCTCTGCATCGTGATCGTCTTCTCCATGCTGGGGCATCTCGTCCCGGCCGTGCATGCCCGGACCTATGACGACCTGTTGCTGCAGTGGGACCAGGCGATCTTCGGCCGCTACGCGGGCGCCTGGTTCGACGGGCTGGCGTCGCCCCTGGTGACGGAGATCCTGCGGGCCTGCTGGCTTTCCTACTTCGTCCTGCCCTTCCTTCTCGGCGGCGTCTTCTATTGCCGGGCCGACAGGAATGCCTTTCACGAGATGGTCCTGGCCCTGGTGCTGGGGTGGTTCATCTCTTTTCTCGGCTACTACGCCGTGCCGGCCCTCGGCCCCGGCTACTTTCCGGAGAGCATCCCGGCGCCGGAAAGCGTCGGAGCTTCGGGAGTGACGCAGTCCGTGGCGCAGGCTCTCTTCTCCCTGGAGGGGAAGATGCACGATATCTTTCCCAGCGGTCACACGATCATCGCCGTGCTGGCCCTCTGGCAGGCGAAGCGCCACAGGTTCAGGTGGTGGCCTGCCCTGGTGCCGATCGTGGGGGGGCTGGTCATGGGCACCGTCTTCCTCCGCTACCATTACGGCGTGGACGTGCTGGCCGGCTTCGCCATCGCCGTGGCCGTGGCGCTGATCTCCGTCAGGTGGCACGCCCGATGCATGGGATGGGACACTTCCGTGTGATGCTCATCATTCAGGTCTTCCTGTTCGTAGAAATGCCAGCATATCAACAGAATCCTTCTAGTTTGCCTATATTGATATAGTTCTCAATACAGGTATTTGGCTGTCAGCGTACCGGGTAACAACTTTGATGAAATCCCGGGTTTGCATTTTATAAAACGTGCTTTACAAAATGTCTACTCCTCCGTAACCTCTTGGTATGAAACAAAAAAATAGATACTTGGTTGAGCTCCTGTCCTCCCGAATCAAGGAATCCTCGCCCTTGATACAGGTCATGGTAGGTCCCAGGCAGGTGGGAAAGACAACCGCCTTGAAAGCGGCATTGGCTGATCAGGGGATTTATCACACCGCAGACTATCCGATCCCGATGAGCTTCGAGGTTCTGGCCGAGTGGTGGAAGGAAGCAGAGACTGATTCTTCCAGACTGCTTGCTGTGGATGAGATCCAGAAAATCCCAGGATGGAGCGAGATGCTGAAGAATCTCTGGGACGAATCGTCGGACATGAAGGTAGTTGTCACGGGATCGTCATCTCTTCTTGTCGAGAAGGGCTTGAAGGAGTCGCTTGCCGGACGCTTCGAGATCATTCGTGCCGACCACTGGAACTGCAAGGAAGCAAGGGATACTTTCGGGTTGATCCTTGAATCGTTCATCGAGTACGGGTGCTATCCTGGCGCCGCTCCATTTCTCGACGATCTTCCACGTTGGGGCAGCTACGTGAGAGATGCCATTGTGGAGCCGGCCCTGGGCCGCGATCTTCTCCAGCTTCATCCCGTTGATAATCCTGCCTTGCTGCGGCAGGTATTTGGAGCGGCCGTGTCACTGCCGGCACAGGTTGTCAGTCTTCAGAAAATCCAGGGGAATCTGCAGAGCAAAGGAAGCTTGCCGACACTGAGCAACTATCTTCAGCTTCTTGCGGAAGCATTTCTTGTGACAGCGGTACAGAAGTATTCCGAAACGACGCTTCGTTCGAAGAAGAGCATTCCCAAGCTCATCATTCACGACAACGGGTTGATTCGTGCTTTCGAGAGACCTGTCTACCAGACACTGGAGCCTGAGCGGTTCGGCCGTTATTTTGAAAACGCCGTCGGGGCGCGTTTCATCGAGGCCGGATGGGAGACGTATTACTGGAAGCACCGCGATTTCGAAGTGGATTTCGTGGTGATCGGGCCCGAGAACCAGCGCTGGGCGATCGAGGTCAAGACACAAAAGGCCACGACTGCTCAGTTGAAAGGAATCTTCGAGTTCAACCGTCGCCATCCGGATTTCGAACCCTGCCTCCTGAGCCTTGAGCCGCAGGACGTCGAAGGAGTGAGATCGCTCGATCCTGTCGAGATGCTTTCCTTGAGCCGGGAGAAGACTGAGGTTGGTCCATCGGCGGGCAAGGAATCCTGAGCAACGTCATGAGGGGATTCTCTCATCAGGATTGCCTGCAGGATACGATTCGACGCTAATCCCGGATGAAGCAGGCGGGCCGCACACCGGTGACGATCGTGCGGGCGTCGCAGTCGGTTCTCTCCCTGTAGGCCGAGCGCGTATCCTTGGCCTGATCCCGGAACTGCCCTCCCCGGTGGACCTGGCGGTTCAAGCTCAGCTGCACGTAGGCCGTCCCGTCCGTTGGAGCGAAGTAGTAGCTGTGCATCGTGTCGCGGCACCATTCGCTCACGTTGCCGTGCATGTCGTGCAAGCCGAAGGCGTTCGGCCTGTAGGACCCAACCGGAGCGTGAGCCACCCAGCCGTCATCGATCCACTCCTCGAAAGGCAAATCGAAGCTGATGTTCTCCTTGCAGAACCTGTCCAGGATGTTGGCCGCGCCGATGAGCGATTCCTTGTCGTTTCCCGTGTACCAAATGGTTCTCGTGCCGGCACGGCAGGCATACTCCCACTCGGCCTCGGTGGGTAGGCGGAGCTTCAGCCGATGGAGAGCCTCGGCGCAGTCGTACCAGCTCACGTTCTCCACCGGGTGAAGCAGCGAGTGCTTCTTTCCGCCGAAGGAGTACTCCGGTATGTAGTAGCTCGGGTTGCGCCCGATGAATCGGAGCCATTGCGCTTGTGTCATTTCGTACTTGGAAAGGAAAAAGGGGCTGATCGTCACCTTCTTGACCGGCCCCTCGTACGGGGCAGCGTAAGGGTCGACGTTGGGCGATCCGGGCTTGTACCTGCTCGACGGTCTGACCGCCCCCCTGGAGTAGGAACCTCCCGGGATGAGAACGAGGACAAGGCCGGTCTCTTCCCTGATATCGAGCCTTCCCTCCGAATCGCGGCCGGGGATGTCGCCCGTCAGAAGGTGGACGAATTCGAACAGTCCGGACTGCGGATCCCGGCCGAGAGGGACGAGGCCGATCTGGTAGCTGATCTCCTGCCCGTCGTAGGCCGGGTTCTCCTCTCGATCCCTGATGGCGGCCAGGATCCGATCCCAGGCTTCCTGATGATCCAGCACGCTCCTCTGCTCGATGGTGGAGGCGAAGCTCAGCCGCTGCCTGACGCTCTCGAGGTCTCCCTCGTCAGGATCGGCCAGGCGTTTCAGGCCCCGGGCCAGGCCGGCCAGCATGTCGTGCTGCCACGACGTTTCCATGTCGTCGAATCCCCAGGTGCGTCTTTCCGACACGATGGACTCGAGCTCCTCGACCTGCTTCTTCAGCTCGGCCACCTCCTTTTCGTACTTTTCCCGTTCCCTCGTCAAGGAGGGGGGCACAGGCTCTTCGCCTTTTTCCTCGATGGCAGCGATCTCGGCGGAAATTTCTTCGAGAAATGACGCCTGGCAGTTCAGTGCATGCCGGAGATCCGTGAGCTCCGTCCACCTGGCATGCGTCTCACTGTCGCGCCGCTCGCTCTCCTCGTCATAGGTGTGGGATTCCTCACGAAGGATCATCAGCGTCTCCTCGTGGAGACCGAGGCGCCCGAGCAGATCCTAGGCCGTGCGGATCCACGATGCCAGCTCGTCCTCGTTTTCCGGGTAGGGGGGCCAGAGCCGGGCTGCCCTCTCCTCGAGATCTGCGAGGCGTTTCACGTCCGAGAGCCGGATGATCTTCCGGAAGCGCTCGTTAGCCAGGTCGGCCTGCTCCTCGGCGTGTTTCTTCTGTTTCTGCGCGTCCTTTTCCGCGGCAACGGCATCATTGCGTTCCTTCTCGATTGCGATCCGGGCCGACTTCTCGATCCTGCTCTTCTCCGATTCCGTGGCGGCGATGTTCCAGGGGATCACGACCGCAACGGTCAGCACTGCCAGGACCGCCACGAGAAGCGCGGCGCTGAGCACCGGGTTGCGCCGTGCGCGCTTCCAGATCCTCGTGGCCGGTCCTGCCGGCCTGGCGAGGATCACCTCGCCCGCCAGGTGACGCTCGATGTCCTCCTTGAAATCAGCCACGGTCTGGTAGCGGCGCGAGCGCTCCTTTTCCAGGGCTTTGAGGGCGATCGTCTCAATGTCGCCCCGCAGGATACGATTTACTGTGGACGGCTTTTTGGGCTGCTCCTCGCGGATCAGACGGGTCGCTTCGATGAGGGAGGCTTTGCGAACGTCATAGGGGAGCTCGCCGCAGATCAGCTCGTAGAGGACGACGCCGAGAGCGTAGATGTCGCTGCGGATGTCGATGTTGTGAGGGTCGGCCTCGCACTGCTCGGGCGACATGTACTGCAGCGTGCCGATGAGCTCGCCCACCTGGGTATGCGCCGTTGTCACGGCGATATCCGAATCGGTGGCCCGGGCCACGCCGTAGTCGATGATCTTCACCTGACCCCGGCTGTCCACCAGCATGTTGCTCGGCTTGAGATCCCGGTGGATGATCCCGTTCTGGTGTCCATGGTGCACGGCGCCGCAGGCCTGGATGAAGAGACCGAACCGCTCTCCTATCTCGAGTTCCTTCCTGCGGGCATAATCGGTGATCGACAGGGCTTCCGGGATGAGTTCCATGACAAGGTAGGGAAGCTGCGACCCGACACCCTCGCGCGAGTCGCCGCCCCGGGCGAAGGAGCCGGCCTCGATCACCTGGGCGATACCGGGATGTTTCAATCTGGCCAGGATCTGCGCCTCGTACTCGAAGCGTCTCAGGATGGACTGGCTCAGAATCGCTTCCTTCAGCACCTTGATCGCCACGGCGCGCCTCGGATGGTCCTGGATCGCCTGGTAGACCGTCCCCATTCCGCCAGACGAGATGAGGCGCTCTATCCGGTAGCGGCCGATCCGCGTTCCCACGAGATCGGAATCCGACGAACCGGCCGGACGGGGATCGATGGCCGGTCTTTCGAGAAAGCTGTCCTCCTCGCCCGCCACCTCCAGCAGCTTGTCCACTTCGGCACGGATCAGCCGATCCCCCTCGCAGGCCGAATCAAGAAATCCGGACCGGTCTTCAGGGGCAAGAGCGACGACTTCCCTGAAAATCTGCTTGATGCGCTGGAATGTTTTCGAGTCCAAAGGATATTCCCCCTGGCGAGTGTCTTCCTGTCCCGACCGGGGCTGGTACCGGCCGGTTCCTCCAAAGATCCGCAACGATTCGACTCTACTTGATGCGACCTCCTGCGGCCACCTCTTCTTTCGATTCTGCTTCCACCTCCAATTCCAGCGTGGCATGGAAAAACGCCGGACACAGGCGCGCGTTGCCACGGTCTGAGCCGGCGTTCAAACAGCGTTTCGGGATCGAAAGTCGAGCTACTCGCTCTCTCCCTCTTCTCCTCCGGGATTCTTGAAACCATTTCCCTTCGAATCGTCGCAGGTCACCGTGTACTTGAAGTACATGGCCCAGTTTTTCCCGGGGAAGTCGTCACCTTCACCCCAGGCACTCTCGAACCGGCAGCAGTTGCCCAGCCACCACATGAAGACCTCGGCGTGACCGGCGATGAAGAGCTCGGTGCCCGGTGTCCAGCCGGATTCCAGGGGGATCTTGTAGGTGTACTTGCGAACCCAGAAGCAGTGGTCCGTCTTGTGATCGAACTGCCCGGGAATGGGATTGCCTTTCTTGGTCTGTGGAATCCCGTCCAGGCCCGTGGCAACATGCAGGTGGCTCTCCGTCAGCCGGACACCCCATCTGGTCTTGAACTTCACGTAGAGATACTGCGAATCGTTCCAGACGCTGATAGAACCTACATCATCGTGCTGGCCGGCGATCAGGTCCGTTTTGAACCGGTTGTCCCGATCCTGTGAGTTGGCGTTTCCGGCGATCAGGGCGAGAAAACAGAAAACAGCTGTAATCATGGTCAGTCTGCGCATCGTCTCAGGTCCTTTACTTTCAATGAGATATGATTTGGTGGATACGGTACATTCTAATGAGAATAATAGTTTTGATTTTATATGTCAGCAAAAGCATAAGACTATGCAACCGGTTCACCGGATTCGAAATGCAACCTCGTTGCATCGTCAACTTCTCCCCAAGCGTCCGCTACTTCGGCGGCTTGAGATTCTGAGGCGGCGGAGCCGCCGGTGCCGGAAGGGGATTTCCGCTCGGCAGATCGAAACTCGCCTGCACCATCACGAACGGTGCGGCGCCCGGGACGTTCATGTTGTGCTCCCAGAGCTGCCACATCGTGTCCCCCCAGGCCTTGAGCTGCGAGAAGAAGGGATCGGTCTGGATGATGTAGGCCTCCGGCTCGCCCGAGGGCGTTGGGCTGGAAAGCGTATCACCCACGCCGTTGATCTCGTCGCGCAGGAACTCGACGTACTCGCGGCTCGTTGTCTGGTAGTAGAGCGTGATCTCGGCGCGGTCGCCGCCGGAAGGGATGTCGATCTCCACCTCGTCGTATCCGCCGGCGTACTCCTCGTCCGAGAAGTAGCCGGGATCGGAAACGCCGTGCCAGACCGGCTCGCAGAGTCGGGCCGGAGCATCGTCGATGCGAAATCCCATGGGCGGAATCCGGTTGTCCTTGTAGCGCCCCGTGGCCAGGGCGATGTGGAACGTTTCATCCTCGCCGGTGAGGTCGCTCCTGGGATGGATCTCGTAGACCAGCTCGTCCAGGTGGATCTCGTCCGGTCCCAGGGGCGGGCTGTTGGGCGAGTACTCGGGCGGAAGGCCCTTCAGGGTTCCAACGGTGTAGTCGTAGGGATTGACCTCGTGGATCAGGGCGTTCCCGGACCAGACCTTGACATTGACGAACATGCGCCGTCCCTCGGGGAAGCCGGAGATCAGCTTGTGTCCGGTCTGGTTCTGGATCCTGAAGGAGAGCTCGTTCTCGATCGGCTCGATCTCGATATCCTCGATGGCGGCCGCCATCTTCAGCTGCAGCATGGCGCGGTCCGCTCCGGCGAGCAGCGCCTCGGCATCGAGCCCCTCCCCCTGTGTGAGGTCGAGGGTGAGAACGGCCGGCCCCTGGGAGAGAAGCTGCTCGTTCACGGGATCATGGTTGGCCGAGCCTGGCACGGCGCTGGCGAGCACGGCGGTCACCCAGGCGTTTCCCCCCGTGAGATCGTGGAGCGGCAGGCCGCTGTTTGGATGCTCCGTGCTTTCGTCGGGCCGGAGCGGAATGCCGTTCTTGTTGCAGCCGTAGCCGACAACGTCCTTCATGTGGCAATCCTGGCACTTGGCCACGTAGTTGTTCGGATAGGACGTCTCGAACACGTCAGGAGCAAAGGGCCCGATTCCCGGGGTGCCGCCCTGGATCGCGTAGTCGGAGAGCATGAACTCCGAGAAGGTCCGCTCCACGTGGTAGTAGGAGAAGGCCGGATCGGTTTCCGTGGTGAGCGGATCGTTTCCGCTCTGTCCCAGGTTGGCCAGGACGGGATTGGACACGTCGTGGCACGACGAGCAGTAGTACTTGCTCTTGTTGTAGCGGCTGTAGAGCATCTGATGCTTGGCATTGGCATCGGCGTAGGACGACCGCTTTTCTCCTCCCGTGCTCACGAAGAACTGTCCGGCTCCGTTTTCGATATAGGCGGCGCTGGAGGGCCTGTTGTCCGGACCGAAGAAGGGTGAGCCGTTGAAGAGCAGCATGGCGTGCGACTGGAGCATGTCCTCCTGGTACGTTTCATCGGCCATGGGCTGCGAGAGACCGCCGGCCTCGTCCCAGTAATCGACCCAGTCGCTGCCTTCCCGTACCCCGCTGTAGGTGTCCTCGAAGAAGGGATTCCACATCTGGTGGCAGAAATCGCAATGGACACCGTCGTAATCGCTCCCTGTCATCGCCGTGGCGTTGGGAGGATCGGAGCGGTTCTCGAGCCATCCCTCGGGGAAGTGGCAGCGTTCGCAGATGTCGCAGGCGTTCGGCGTGCCCACGGCCCAGATCGAATCCTGGGCGGCCACCGTCATGCACGTCCAGAAGAGGAAGTCCCGGGCCGCCTGGGCCATCATCGATCCCTTCCAGCTGAAGCCCGGTTCCACGGCATGGTCATAGTCGCCGTGGCAGTTCAGGCACCTGTGCGGCCCCTCCAGCGAAACACCCTGGCCGGGCTGGGTGCCGGGCAACCTGACGAGGGGGTCGTCCTCGACGGGAAGGGGAGTCCAGGCCAGCGAGATCCCGACCAGCACGACGGCAAAGAGAGAGAGTGCAGCGAAACGGCAGACTCGCTTCAGAAGCATGGTAGTTCTCCTTCTTCCGTTGGGGTGTATTGTGGAACTCGAAGTCTTCTTTGATGAAGCGATATGATTATATCAAAATGTGGTATTCATCTGCGGCTTTGATTTTTTTTTTGGAGTAAGAGAAGGAGACAAGAATGAGCGGTATTCTTATCCAGCAGTGCTCGAAAGGAAAACCATCTGCCGGATGAAATGCTATACGTAGTGCCAGCTAAGTAGTGTTGCTTGTTCACATGTAATGACAAAGGCGGCACGAGCCGATCCGATGGATCGATTCGTGCCGCCAGTTGATGGGGGATCAGGCGAGGTCAAGCGTCGCTACTTGCCCGATGAAATCCCCACGTTGATCTCGATGGCCTTCGACCAGCCGGTGATGGCGCCGTACTGGTCCTTGGCCCGCACCTTCACCTTGTAGGTGCCGGGCGTCTTCCACTTGTGCGTCACCTTGGCGAGCTGCACGGGGTCGGTGCTGTAGGGGCCGATCCAGTTGTTCGGCTGGATCTGGCCGAGCAGGTGGTTCTTTTCGCCCCAGTCGAACTGGTAGAAGACGTCGTCGCCTTCAGGATCGGAAGTGGATGTTCCGAAGGCGAAGGCGTAGTACACGGGGCCCGCGGTGACCTTCGCGTTCAGGTTGGGGACCGCGGGAGTCTGGTTGAGAATGTTCAGGTACCAGGTGTCCGACATGACCGCGGTGCCGCCTTCGTGGCTTCCGTTGCAGTCGTGGTCGTCCCAGACCTTGACGGCGGGCCAGACTCCTCCCGGTTCGTCGTAGGAGTGCGACATCGTGATGGTCGTACCCGATGGGTAGGGTCCCATGACGTCGGTGCTCTCCCAGTCGCCCCAGTGGATCTTGAAGAAGATGTCGTGGCCGTCGGGATCGCTCCCCGTGGCGGTGAACGTGTACTCCACGTTCCTGTAGCCCTGGTGCGTCTCGCCGGTGAAGGTGGCTTCCGGCGGCCGGTTGACCATCCAGAAGTGCGTCGAGTTCCAGTCGCTTTCCGCCTCGGGTCCCTCGTCGGGGATGCCGTTTCCGTTGCGGTCGTCCATGGACTGGACGTGCACCTCGTAGGTCGTTGCCGCGGGAGAGTTCATGGCCCAGGCGTGGGAGATGACCTGCGGGCTGTTCTCCGGGTAGGGACCGAACCAGTCGCTGGGCGACCAGGGGCCCTCGTCCCACTCGAACCGGAAGTAGACGTCGTCGCCGTCGGAGTCCCACGTCTCCACGGTGAAGGGCTGGAGCACGCCCATGATCACCTCGTCCGGACCATCGATGGACGGGAGGTTGGGCGGATAGTTCGTGTCGTCCACGACGACCTGGGCCTCGTAACGGTAGTAGTTGGGCTTGGTGATGGTGACGATCATCGTTCCCACGCTGAGTGGCGCGTTCAACGCGACGTTGACCGAGCCGCCCGTTCCGTCGGCCGTGCCGAGGATCTCGCCGTCCTGCGTGAGGGCGATGAACGAGCCGTTGTTCACCGTGACCGCGAAGGAGGTGGCGCTCGCGTCGATCAGGCTCTCGTGGTAGACGCTCAGGTTCTGCGGCACCTGCGAGTAGATCTGGGTAAAGGCATCGCCGTGCATGTGGAACAGGTGGTAGGTGATGTCCTTGTTGCCCGGATTGGAGGGCCAGCTGCTGCTCTCCAGGTACCACTTGCCGAACTGGTTTGCGAAACCGGGCATCAGCACCTTCTCATCGCTTCCCGTGAGGTTGTAGGGATCGAACTCGGGCCACATGGAGTCGTGGATGCCGAAGACGAATGTGTCGTTCACGAAGGAGTAGGAGGTGTTGGACGCGGCGATCAGGCCGAGGGCGCCGTGATCCAGCCGGTGAAAGGCCTCGGCGAAGCTCTCGGGATTGTAGTCGTACTTGCCCGTGAGGCAGTTGATCGACAGGACGAAGGGCAGGTCGTTGGTGTAGAGGTTGTAGAGGTCGGAGATCGAGTAGTCCGGCTCGCCCCAGCCCGTCTCGCTGCCGTGATCGCGGTGCAGCACCCAGAAGGCGCCCGAGTTGATGTGGCTGTTCACCCCTGCGGCGTTCCCGCTCCAGTCGGTCAGGTGGGCGGGAGTGGCGGGGATGTAGCCCAGTCCCGAAGGACCGAAGTAGTCGACGATCATGTGCGTGTTGGTGTTCGTGGACCATTCGCTGCCGGGCGACCCGCTGTAGATCGCGTACTCGCGCCTGGGATTCTTGCCCAGCTCGTTGGCCATGAAACCGTAGACCACCTCGGTGCAGAGGATGAACCAGCGCTCCGTCTGCCATCCGCCTGCGAAGAGCGGACGGTTGTAGAAGACCCCCGAAGTGGGAGGATTCGTTTCGTAGTCCACGAACTTGCCGACCATCTCGGAAAGCTCGCTGTTGCTCCGCGCCGTGATCCTGGCCACGTTGACGTCGGGCAGGTCGTCGCCGTCCACGTCGGCGTAGATGTTGTCCGAGAGGCAGGTGCCGCCCCAGGTCCTGGTGGGCATGTCGCAGGTGTCGCCGAGAAGGAGGACGGCGGCCAGCGGCGTGGTCCAGTTGTTGTAGGCGGAGTTGATCTTGTTCTCGATGGCGTTGGCCGTTCCGCCGAGATCGGCGATGTTGAAGATGTTCGTGCTGATCCCCTGCTTCACGCGGAAATCCCTGATCACCTCGGCCCAGGTCTGGAACGCGGGATCGTTGGGGATGAAGATCATGTACTCGCATTCCTCGTCGCGGCCCGGGCCGCGGCCGGCGGGCCTCTGGATCGCGTCGAGGGCCGGCAGGGAGGCGAAGTTGATGATCTCCCTCTTCAGCATAGGCTCGAACCAGCGGCTGCGAAGGCGGCTGCCGCCGAAGACGCCGTCACCGCCGTCGAAGTTCACGCGGATCCTGATGTCGGTGAAGATCACGAGCTCCCCCTTGACGGGGTTGTAGACGAAGGGCGTGATGCCGAGAAGGGCCACGTCCACGCCGCGCATGCTGTAAGGCTCGGAGCTCAGCACCGGCCGGTTCGGGAACCAGTCGTCGCTGCCGTAGATCGCCGGATCCTCGATGTAGACGGGCGGCGAGTCGTCGTCCTCCCTCGGGATCGGCGGGGCGGGCAGGATCCGGAGGTCCTTGACGGTGCGGCTCCTGCTCTGCAGAAGATCCATTGTCACCGTCGCGCCTTGGGGGAAGGCGAAGAAGCGGCTGACGCCGGGCAGGTTGGGCAGACCGGCATCCTTTCCCAGGACCGCGCCGGGCAGAGACACGTTGGTGTACGATTTTCCGTCCACCGACATCTCGGTGAACTCCACGTAGGGAACTGAATAGACGATCTCCAGTCCCGATTTCGACTGGGAGATCAGGTTGAAGCCGGGATCTCCCCAGCTATCGCTGAACTCGACTTTCCGGGACGGATTCCCGTCGGCCAGAACCGGTCCTGACAGGAGGACCGAAAGGGTAATCAGAAACAGGGGCAACCATCGGTTCATCGTTTTCTCCTTTTCCACAAGATTGTCTCGGTTGGTATAACCGTGAATGGAATATCAGCGCGGAGGTGTTACAGGTCGTCCCCTGGGACCGGTCTGCGGGAGTCCTCTTTTCCTCTTTGCCGAGGTGCTTCCAAGCGCTTGTGGAAACGCGGGTGGGGAAGGAGAAATTTCAACTAATTCGTGAAAAGTTCGTTTCCGGGTCGCCTAGCGTCCGGAATGCCGGCTGCCCCGGCCTTCGGAAGCGTCGGCGCGCGGCTTGATCTCCCAGGCCGTCAGCCATGACTGCTTCGTCTTCGCGAATCCCAGCTCTCCCTGCAGCCGGATCTCGAAGTCGGGCATGTGCGCCGCGCCGTAGAAGATGCCGAGCCGTCTCTGCCCCCTGGCCATCTCCTTCTTCAGGACATCGACGGCGGCCCGGTTCCGCTCGCCGATCAGCATCGAGCCGCGCTTCTCGGATCCCTTCTCGTTCCCTTCCTCCTCGAGTCCGGCCAGCATGGCCTCGATGTGCTCGAATTCGCGGGCCAGGAGATACTTGAATCTCTCGGCGCTGTCCGGACTGCGCAGGGCCTCGAAGATCCTTGGGCTCGTGAGGTGCTGCCCCATCCCTTCTTCCATGGCCTTGTACTGGGCTTTCATGAAGCTGAAGAGAAGCGACCAGAGAGTTTCCCCCCGCTCGCGCCAGATCCTGGCGAAATCCTCCGGCGTGAGATCGGCATGAACGAAGTTGTCGCGGCTGTAGTCGACGGCATCGAGCTGGTAGTCGAGGTCCATGGCCCGGCAAAGCCGCTTCTGCATCCGGCTGAGCAGGTTGTCGTCCTTCCGCCCCGGTTGGGGAATGGCGTCCTTGGGCGCCACCAGTTCGTAGAGGAGCGAATCGTACCCTGGAAAGAGCAGCTCGAGGGTGTCGTAGTATTCCGGTTCGGCAAGATGAACGGCGGCGATGAGATCGACTCGCACGCCGTCGCGATTCCTGTACGAGACAACGGCCGTTTCGAGAAGGCCGCCTTCCCTGCCCTCCGGAACGAAGCGGATGAAGTCCGATCTCGAAGAAGCGGCGGGAGCTTTTTCCTCCTCGCACGAAACCAGAGCGAACAGGGCAGCGAGAATGGCGAACAGCAGCAGTGGCGGGCAGCGCATGGCGAACCGATCCTTGTATGAACTTTCAGAATTCAACAATTTTTGTTCCTTTGGCAGGTATTTTTTGATATGCTTTTTCCAACATCAAGGATTCGGAAAACACCTCAGAAATTCACCTCTGGATCGGTATCTAAGGGAATACACCTAGCAGGTCGTCGAGAAAGTCGTTCGATCCCGAAGCGATTCTTTTGCACCGGTTCCCTGTTGTCAACTCCTAAGCGAATCCACTGATTCGCCGGGATCTGGCACCTCGAACCGAAACGAATGCTCTTGCTTTGGATCTCGATTCACTCCATCAACGACCTGCTGACGTGGTTCCGGTGCAACGTGGTATCATTCGGGTTGTTGAACTCGGGATTTTGATCACAGTCAAGAAAATCTGCGCAAATCTGTCCTGATGGCAGCAGCGGTTCGTTCTGCCTGAAACACGAGCCGTCATCCTGCTTCAACGGGGCTGGTATCGATACGCGCGGATTCCTTGAACTGCCGGATAGAGGAGAGCTTCGTCATGGGAATCCAGGCGACTACGCTTCACTCGACTCGGGCCAATGAAACGGCCTTCAGGGAAAGGAGGTAACGAAAAGGAGAACAGTCGAGTGGTTCGAGAAAATCTCGAAGATTCGAGAAGAACCGCCCTCCTCTCATTCCGGCGAACAGTTCCAACGGACAGGCAGACCGTTGAAGTCGAACACAACCTGTCGGAATCACATTGGAGGAAACAGAAGGTGCGAAAATTCATCACTCTCGCTGTTGCATTCGCTTTGATGACTTCCTTTGCCGCTGCTATTGACGCCGATGGTGACGGCCGCGATGATCTGACCTTGCAGTCCACCGGGGTCACCACACCGGGTTCCGGTCTGGCGCCGGAGACTGTCGTGCACCAGATTCCCGTCCCAGATGGATGCCAGTCGATCGTCTGGGTCTGCGAAGGATCTCAGGCTAATGCCTCGCTCTTTGTATCTAGCTTGACATACTATACGATCTACGAGCTCGATCCTGCCACGGGTGCTGTTCTCAACAGTTTCCCGTCCGCCAGCTCCAGCGGCAGCCACGGCCTCGCCTGGGACGGCCGCTACCTGATCCAGAATGGCTACAACACCTACATGGCCGACTTCACGGACAAGGGCACCGGGACGGTCGCCTACTCGCAGCCCTCTTCCGGGGGATACGGCCTGACGTGGGGCAAGACCGACACGCCTCATGCCGACCAGTGGCTCTGGGCGGCTGACCACTGGGTCTATTCCATGTTCCAGGACGACTACTACACCGGCGCCAACGTCTTTTCCTTCGTCTGCGCCGGCACGAACACGATCGGCGCGGCCTGGGACGGCATGTGCATCTGGGACAGCAACTGGTCCGACTCGACGCTGCACCGGTACGATGCCGCAACGGGCGCCCTCCTGAACACGATCGGCGCTCCCTACTCGAATCCTCGCGACATCTGCTGGGACGGCCATTACCTCTGGACGATCCACTGGGAGAACAGCACCGCGTACCAGATCGATCTCTATGGAGCCGAAGGGCTCTATCCGATCACCGCGGCGCTGAACCCGCGCTACATCAAAGGCCAGCGGGGATCGGTGATCAGGTTCGAGGTCACCCTGCTGAACCATACCGCCAGCACGCAGACCACGCAGGCCTGGCTGGTGGGGCAGCAGCAGCAGTCGACCAACGAGATCACCCTTGCCGGTCCTGTCAACCTGACCCTGGCGGCCGGCCAGATGCTCACCGTCAACCGCTCCATGATGATTCCCAACGCCGCACCGCTCGGCATCTGGGATCTCTACCTGAGAGTGGGCCAGTATCCGACAGCCACCCACCAGGACGGCATTGTCGTTGAAGTTGTTCCTTGAGCAGTGGAATGAATCGGGGAATCCCTGATTCTTCCTGTACGTATCGAACCGGAAACAACGTGAAACCAACCTGACCCTAAGAGCCCGCAGGCGGCGGACAGAGGCTGCCGGCGGGCTCTTCTTCCGTTCCCCTTCCTCGTCGAAAATCGTGTGCCGCTTCAAATCGAATTAGTAAAATGGGAATTGTTTCTCTCCACGGCCTTCTCTAACATGCAAAGCTGCGACAGTACACGGCACCAGGCACCCCCGGAGCACCTCACATGAGAATCAAGATTCCTCGTTCCTCGAACCTCCTCTGCGCGGCCCTTTCGGCATTCCTCCTGACCGTACTGCTTGCAGGCCCCGGAGCCGCGACCGCCGAGCCGGAAAATCCAGCCGAGTGGCCGCACTGGCGCGGACCGGCGAGAGACGGCATCTCCCAGGAGAAGGACTGGATGGCCAAGTGGCCCGAATCGGGCCCCGAGGTGGTCTGGCGCGTCTCCGTGGGAACGGGGTTCTCCTCGATGACCATCTCCGGCGGCCGCCTCTACACCATGGGCAACACGGCCTCATCGGCCAAGGACGAGGACCAGAAAGATCAGATCTTCTGCCTCGACGCGGCCACGGGAAACGAGATCTGGAAGCACACCTATACCAGCAAGCTCGATCCCCTCTACTACAAGGGCGGACCCAGCGCCACGCCCACCGTCGACGGGGACCGGATCTACACCTTCAGCAAGACCGGCCTGGTGCTCTGCCTCGACGCGGCGACGGGCAAGGTTGTCTGGTCGCGGAACATCCAGGAGAAGGACGGCCTCATGCCGCCGAAGTGGGGCTTCGCCGGTTCGGTGCTCGTGTCGGGCAATCTCCTGGTGATCAATGCCGGAGACGGCGGCATCGCCCTGAAGAAGAAGAACGGATCCATCGCCTGGAAGGGCAACAAGGGCCTTCCGGGCTATTCCACGCCGCTGCCCTTCAAGTCGGGAAAGCGCGAAGGAGTGGCCTTCTTCTCGGACAAGAAGCTTGTCGCCGTCAACCCGGCCACGGGGAAGAGGTTCTGGGACTACCCGTGGAAGACCGCGTACTTCGTCAATGCGGCCGATCCCGTCTTCATCGGCGACAGGGTGTTCGTCTCGTCGGGCTACAAGAGAGGCTGCGCCCTGCTCAAGGTGGGGCCAAAGGGGCTGACCGACATCTGGCACAACTCGAACATGAGCAACCAGTGCAATTCGAGCGTGGTGCACGAGGGCCACATCTACGGCTTCGACGGCAACGTGGGCGGCCGCGGCGTGCTGCGCTGCCTCGATATCGAGACTGGGGAGGTCAAGTGGTCGCAGCAGAAGCTGGGAACCGGTTCGCTCATGCTGGCCGACGGCAAGCTCATCATCCTGAGCGAGCAGGGCCTTCTCGCCATTGCCAACGCCGTCCCGGACCGCTACGACGAGATCCAGCGCGCCCAGGTCCTCAAGGGCCTCTGCTGGACCGTGCCGGTGCTCTGCAACGGAAAGATCTACGCCCGCTGCGCCGAGGGCGACCTCGTCTGTGTCGATCCCAAGACATCAGGGGACAAGGAAGTGAAGGAGAATGCCAAGTGAAAAAAGAGCTCATCACGATCGTTCTGCTCGGCTTCGCCGTCCTTTGTGTCTTTCCTGCTCTCCTGGCCAGGGAAGCGGACTCCTCGATGGAAAGGGAATGGCCCGGCTGGCGCGGGCCCCTGGACACTGGTGTGGCGCCCCACGGCAATCCTCCCGTCGAATGGAGCGAGGAGAAGAACATCCGCTGGAAGATCGAGATCCCCGGAATGGGGCATGCCACGCCGATCGTGTGGGACGACAGGATCTTCATCCTCACGGCCGTTGAAACGGACGAGGTCGTCGAGTCCGCCGGGGCGGAGCCGGAGGAGCCGTCTTCTTCGGGAAGGCGGAGGAGGATGCGCTCCCCGAAGCCGAAGAACGTGTACGAGTTTCTCGTCCTTGCCGTTTCCCGAAAGGACGGCAGGGTCATCTGGCGCAAGACCGCCGCCCGGGAGCTTCCCCACGAAGGGATGCACAGGGATGGAAGCATGGCGTCCAACTCCCCCGTCACCGACGGCAAGCACCTCTATGCCTATTTCGGTTCCCGGGGGATCCACTGCTTCGACATGAACGGCAAGCTGAAGTGGAAGAAGGACCTGGGCGACAAGAGCGTGGCCAACTGCTTCGGCGAGGGGAACTCCCCGGCCCTGCATGGCGACACCCTGGTGGTCAACTGGGACCACGAGGGCGACTCGTTCATCGTGGCGCTGGACAAGAAGACGGGAAAGGAGATCTGGAGAAAGAACCGCGACGAGAGAACATCCTGGTCCTCGCCCGTTGTGGTGGAGAACGGGGGCAAGGCCCAGGTGGTCGTCACCGCCACCAACCGCGTGCGCGGCTACGACCTGAAAAACGGCGAGGTGATCTGGGAATGCGGCGGCATGACGCGGAACTGCGTTCCCTGCCCCGTGGCCGCCGACGGCCTGGTCTACGTGATGAGCGGCTTCCGGGGAAGCGCGCTGCTGGCGATCCGCCTCGATCAGGCGAAGAAGGACATCACCGGAACGGACGCGATCGCCTGGAGCCACGACAGGAACACGCCCTACGTCCCATCCCCGCTCCTCTGCGGCGGCAAGCTCTACTTTCTTCAGGTCAACACCGGCAACCTGACCTGCTTCAATGCGGAAACGGGAAAGCCGTTCTACTCCAGGCAGACGCTGGAAGGCATCAAGGGGGTCTACGCCTCTCCCGTGTCGGCGGCCGGGCGCGTCTACCTCGCGGGCCGGAACGGCGTCGTCCAGGTGATCAAGCTGGGGTCCGAGTACGAGGTCCTGGCCACGAATTCGCTCGACGATTCGTTCAGCGCCTCGCCGGCGATCAAGGACAAGGAGATCTACCTGCGAGGACACAAGTATCTCTACTGCATCTGCGAGGAGTAGGATCCGCTCCGACCGCGGCAGGGGGGGGGAGGTGACAAGCAGCAGGCACCCGTTCATCATGCTATGAAGGATATCATGAGCGACGCACCACTGATTTTCTGCCGCTGCGCTCTCGCACGCGCCGTGCCCGAAGAGAGAACGAGCTCGGTTCTCGAGGGACTCGAAAATGCCGGCATCGACGTCCGCACTGTCGCCGATCTCTGCGGGCTCGCGGCCCGGCGCGACCTCCTGCTGAAGAGCCTTTGCGAGCACGCCGGCGCGACGATCATCGCCTGCCAGCCCCGCGCAGTCAGGTGGCTGTTCCACCTTGCCGGCGCCGAGCTGCCCGGCGAGGCGGCCGTCCTGAACATGCGCGAGGAAGACGCGGAAGCCATCGTCGACCGGCTGAAGGAGCGCTCCAACGGCCGCCCCGGGAGCACACTCCCTGCCGAGCAGGAGAAGCCCGACGACGGGTGGATCCCCTGGTTCCCCGTGATCGACCGGGAGCGGTGCAGCTCCTGCATGCAGTGCAAGAAGTTCTGCCTGTTCAACGTCTTCGCCGAGACGGAGGAGGGAAGCCTCGAGGTGAAGAACCCCGCGAACTGCAAGACGAACTGCCCGGCCTGCGCCCGGATCTGCCCCGAACGCGCCATCATCTTCCCCAAGCACGAGACAGGCCTGATCAACGGAAGCGACGATATCGCGGAAGGAGAGAAGGAGCCGAGCCGCGTCGACCTGAAGAAGCTTCTCGAGGGAGACCTTTACAAAGTTCTCCGTGAGCGAGGGCCTGGAGCGGGCGGCATCCTCGAGGCGGCCAGGAGGAAGGCGGAGGAGGAGAGGCGGCAGTGCGCCTGCAGCGCCGGGGAGGAACCGAAACCGGTTACGCCGCCGGCCAATATCTTCCGATCGCTCTGCGGCTGCGAGTGTGAAAAGGGAAAGGACGACGGCACGAAGGAGGTTGACTCCGGGGAGCAGGAAAGCGGTTCCTGCGACGGCGGAAGCCGTGTCGAACCTGGAAGGGGAGACGGTTCTGAGGGGGGAAAGGGCGGATCGTGCCGTGGTTGACCAGCAACTGAAACCTTCCGTTGTCCTCGTGGCGGACCGGACACTCAGCAGTCCCTACACGATCCTCTTCGAGGGGATCTTCGCCACCATGCAGACGACCCAGGTTCCTGAAGGCGTGATGAAGCGCCTGGTCTCGCCGCCCATGCCCTGCCGGGACAAGGTCCGCGCCGCGGCGGCACCGCTGGGATTGAGACGGCTCGAGGCCGCCCTGGTCGGCCGCGGCGGTCTCGCGGAAGAAGATGTGGTCTGCACCACGCCCGAGGCGCTCGACAAGGTGCTGGGACCCTGGGTCGAGATCGTGGGCATAAGCTCCAGCGATCCGCTCGGCAGGGGGATGAGCAACACGACAACGCAGAACTTCTGGAAGGGAAGCCTCTACACCCGCGTCTGGACCGATCGTCTGCTGGCACGGCTGCGGGAGGTGAAGAAGCGCTTCCCGTTCAAGGTGATCGGCGGCGGTGCGGGCGCCTGGCAGTGGGCAGCCGACAGGAACGAGGCGGCCAGGCAGGGGATCGACGTGATCTTCGACGGCTACGGCGAGGAGGCGGGGGTCGAGCTGATCCGCGGCCTGCTGGAGGGAGGCGCTTCCCCCGGCCTCGTCACGGAGAACGGCACGGCCGCAGCCGGCATTCCTCCGATCCGGAGCCCCTCGCTTCTCGGGATCATCGAGCTTTCCCGCGGCTGCGGCAAGGGCTGCCGGTTCTGCACCATGTCGCGCAAACCGATGGCCCACCTTCCGGCGGACACCATCCTTTCCGATGTGGAGACCAATGTTGCCGGCGGGCTCCGCTCCGTCGTGAGCGGCAGCGAGGACTTCTTCCGCTACGGTTCGAGGGACGGCAACGTCGACTTCGAGAAGCTGCGCTCGCTCCTCGAGGCGATGCAGAAGATCCAGGGCCTTTCATTCATGCAGATCGACCACGCCAACGTGACGTCGGTGCTCCAGCTCGATCCCGGCGAGCTCCGCGAGATCCGCTCCCTGCTCACATGGAGGAAGAAGAGCCGCTATCTCTGGGTCAACCTCGGCGTGGAGAGCGCCAACGGCCGGCTGGTGGCTGCCAGCAGTCCGGGCAAGATAGCGCCTCACTCTCCCGACGACTGGGAGGAGATGGTTCGCGAAGCGGTGGACAGGCTCAACGGCGCCGGCTTCTTTCCCGTGCTGAGCCTGATCCTCGGCCTTCCCGGCGAGACGGGCAGCGACGTGGCCGCATCACTCGATCTCGTCAGGGCCATGGCACGGACGAGGGCGGCGGTCTTTCCCATCTTCTACGAGCCGGTCCGTCCCGGCGAACTACCCTTCACCCAGGCCGACATGCGGCGCGATCATCTGGAGCTCTACGCCGCCTGCTACGAGACCAACTTCAGGTGGGTGCCGCCCATGTTCTGGGACAACCAGCGGGCCGGCGGCGTCTCCTTCATCAAGAGGGCCCTGATGCGCCTCCTGGGCAAGACGGAGATCCGGTCGTGGCGCAGGACGTTCGGCCGCCTGCGGAAAGGGCTCGAACAGAAAGACGGCGAAACGGTTCAAGAGGAGATCAAGGAGCCGGCCGGAAGCGGCTGCTGAGGAGAGGCGATGGAGAAACCGGACCAGGCGAGAGGGCGGCAACCGGACGACAATGCTACCGGTCCGGCTCGGGAGAGCGTCTGTCCGCTGCGCGGCGACAGGGAGAAGGTCAGTGCGGCAATCCGGAGCCTGATTGCACAGAGAAGCATCGTGCCGCCCCTCTCCAAGGAAGAGCTTCTTCTTGTCGCTGACGAGTCGCTTCTCGCGGCCGGGCTGCCGGGGCAATTCAGGGATTATGCCGCAGTGGCCGTCCACAACGAGCTCTGGCGCCCCTCCCTGGGCGGCATCCCCTATTCCCGGAGGCTCCTTCTCCTGCCGAAGTGCCTCCGCCACAAGGACCGCTGCCAGGGAAAGCTCGACGAGTTCGGCCTGGTCTGCGCCCGGTGCGGCAGCTGCATCATCGACGAGATCCATGCCGAGGCGGAGGATCTCGGCTACGTGATCATGGTGGCCGAGGGATCGCCTCTCGTCATGGCACTGATCGAGTCGGGGCAGGTGGAAGCCGTGGTGGGGGTGAGCTGCCTTGCCGTGCTGGAGAACGTCTTTCCCTACATGGAGGCTGCGGCCGTGCCGGGCCTGGCCATTCCCCTGCTGCGCGACGGCTGCGAGGACACGGAAGTCGACATGGAGTCGGTCTGGGATGCGATCTACCTGAACAGCAGCAGCCCGGTTCCGCGGCTCAACCTGGAGGAGCTGCGAAGCCGGGTGAAGGACTGCTTCACGCCCGCCGCTCTCGACACGCTAATGGGGCCGGCAGAGGGCGACACGGAGCGGATCGCGCGCAGGTGGCTGGCCGGGACGGGGAAGCGCTGGCGCCCCTTCCTGGCGGCAGCGGTCCACCAGGCCCTGCAGGAAGATCCCCGTGAAAGCCTGCCCCCGAGCCTGAAGAAGCTGCTCGTGGCCGTGGAGTCCTTTCACAAGGCGTCGCTGATCCACGACGACATCGAGGACGGCGACGAGGAGAGGTACGGGAGAAAAACGCTCCACGCGGCATTCGGTGTTCCGGCAGCGCTCAACGCAGGCGATCTCCTGCTGGGCGAGGGTTACCGGCTGATCGGGGAGCTCGACTGTCCATCGGACAGGATCGCCGAGATGCTCCGGAATGCGGCGGCCGGGCACCGGACGCTCTGCCTCGGACAGGGGGCCGAGCTCTTCTGGCGCAGGCGCCGTGAGCCGCTCTCGTCAAGGGAGGTGCTCGCCATCTTCCGCCGGAAGACGGCGCCCGCCTTCGAGGTCGCCCTGCACCTCGGTGCGCTCTACGCCGGAGCGGACAGCGATCTCCTCCATAGGCTGCACCGCTACAGCGAGGCCCTGGGCGTGGCCTACCAGATCCGGGACGATCTGCTCGATTCCGGTTTCGCCGCGGACGGAGGAGAGGCCGCCGATCCGGAAGCGCTCGGCCCATCCCTCTTCCTGGCGCTGGCCTGGGAGCGGGCCGCGGGCGAGGACAGGGAGGCGGTGGAGACGTTCTGGCGAAGCGAGAAGCCGGACGCCGCGGCCAGGTCGCACGTTCTCGGCATCATGAAGAGGCTCGGATTGCCCGACCTGGTTCGCTCGCAGCTCGACGTCTACAGGAGAGAGGCGGTCGAGGCCGTCTCCGCCCTGGACAACGTGAACCTCAAGATCGTCCTGCACCGGGTGATGGGCAAGATATTCAGTGATCTGTCGATGATGGGCTGTTGCAATGACCATCAGGCTCGAAATGCTTCGCTTCGCGAGTCGGGCGAGAACCGTTCTGGGTGATTCGGGAGAATCGGCCGTCGCCTTCGTCCGGTCCGCGCAGAACGAGGACGGCGGGTTCCGCGGCCGGGGGGAGCGGAGCGATCTCTACTACACCTTCTTTGCCCTGGAAACGCTCCATGCCATGGGAGCGGACCTGCCCGCGAAGGAGACAGAGCGCTTCCTCCTGCACTTCGAATGCGGCGAGTCGCTCGATCTCGTCCACCTGGCCTGCCTCTGTCGATGCTGGGCCGGCCTGCCGGGCCGCGAGCCGCCCGACGGTTTCCGCGAAGCCGCCGCGGCCCGGATCGAGAGCTGCCGGCTCCAGTCGGGAGACTACGACTCGACCCCCGACGACGGGAACGGTTCGATCTACAACGGCTTCCTCGCCCTGGGTGCGTACCAGGATCTCGGCGAGCCGCTGCCCGCACCCTCCCGCCTGATCGAGGCCACGACGGTGTGCGGGGACGACCCCACGCCGCTCCTGGCAGGCGGCGTGATCCTCCTCGAGGAGCTGGGGGGGGCTCTTCCCGCCCTCTGGCCGGATTGGCTCCTGTCGCGTCATCTGGAGGAAGGCGGATTCAGCGCCCTGCCCGGTCTTCCCCTGCCCGATCTTCTATCGACAGCCACGGCCCTGCATGCCCTGGCGCGTTCGGGCTCGTCCCTCGATCGGCTCAGGCCGCACTGCCTCGACTTCGTGCTGAGCCTCGAAAGCGAAAGCGGAGGCTTCTGCGGCACGCCCGGCGACGATACGGCCGATCCGGAATACACTTTTTACGGCCTGCTGGCGGCAGGACACCTGGCTGTGTGAGAAAGGCTACGGATGGATCTGGACAGGACGGCTTTCGATCGAACGCTCGCCCGTGTGCGCCGCCGGCTGCTGGACTCGAGGAACGAGAAGGGACACTGGACGGGAGAGCTCTCCAGCAGCGCTCTCTCCACCGCCACGGCGGTCTGCGCCCTCGGCATGGCGGACAGGGAGGGGCACGCCGGCCGGATCGAGAGCGGTCTTTCATGGCTCGCCGCGACGGGCAACGAGGACGGCGGGTACGGCGACACAACGATCAGCAGGAGCAACATCAGCACCACCGCCCTCTGCTGGGCTGCATTCCGTTTTGCCGACCGGTCGGGACGGTTCGCCGCTCCGGCGGAAAAGGCCGCCGCCTGGCTCGAGAAGGAGGCGGGCTCGCTGGACGGCCCGTCTCTTGCCGCGGCCGTCGCCGCCTGCTACGGCCGCGACTCGACCTTCGCCGTGCCGATCCTCACGCTCTGCAACCTGACGGGCTGCCTCGGCAGGGCGGAGGAGTCGTGGCGCCTGATCAAGCCTCTTCCCTTCGAGCTGGCCGTGCTGCCCCGGTCGATGATGAAGGGGCTGCGCCTCAGCGTGGTGAGCTACGCATTGCCTGCCCTGATCGCCATCGGGCAGGCGCGCTTCCACTTTGCACCGCCGGCCAACCCGGTGATCCGCCTGATTCGCACCTGGACGCGGGCGAAGACGCTCGACACGCTGGAGAGGATCCAGCCGTCGAGCGGCGGATTCCTGGAGGCAGTCCCGCTCACGAGCTTCGTCGTCCTCTCCCTCGCGGCGGCCGGCGGACGGGAACATCCCGTTGTGGAGAAGGGGATCGACTTCCTGACCCGATCGATGCGGCCCGACGGAAGCTGGCCGATCGACACCAACCTGGCCACCTGGGTCACCACCCTCTCGATCAATGCCCTTTCCGGGAGTCGCGATTTCGATCTGCTCCTCGACAGGCCGGAACGGCGGAAGACCGAGGAGTGGCTCCTGGCCCAGCAGCAGAGGACGATCCATCCCTACACCGGCGCCGCTCCGGGCGGGTGGGCCTGGACCGACCTGCCGGGCGGCGTCCCTGATGCGGACGACACGTCCGGCGCGCTCCTGGCCCTGATCAATCTGGGCGGCGAACGGGACCGCCTGGGCGAGGCGGTGGCGGCCGGGATCGGGTGGCTGACCGGTCTCCAGAACAGGGACGGCGGATTTCCCACCTTCTGCAAGGGGTGGGGCCGGCTGCCCTTCGATTCGAGCGCTCCCGACCTGACGGCGCACGCCGTCGCCGCGCTGTCCGCCTGCTCGAGCCCCCCGATTGTCAACGACTCCTTGAGAATCAAGGCCCAGCGGTCCCTGTCCAGGGGGCTGGCTTATCTCGGAAAGGTCCAGGAGCGAGGCGGCGCCTGGATTCCGCTCTGGTTCGGCAGCGAGTCGGCACCCTCGGCGCAGAACCCTGTCTACGGGACGGCCCGCGTTCTGGCTTCCCTGGCAGGGCTGCCGCCCGCGCTGAACAGTGAGCTTGCGTCGATGCGGGAACGGGGCGTCTCCTGGCTCCTTGGCGCCCAGAACGGCGACGGAGGATGGGGCGGCGCACCGGGCTGCCTCTCGACGATCGAGGAGACCGCTCTCTCCCTTCACGCCCTGGCCGGTGCCTCTTCCGGCATGACGCCCGAGCTCGTGCGGGGTGTGGGGCGGTTGATCGAGCTGACGGACGAGGGAAGAGAGATGCCGCCCGCCGCGATCGGTCTCTACTTCGCCCGGCTGTGGTATCATGAAGCGCTCTATCCCCTGGTCTTCTCCCTGCAGGCCCTGGAAAAGCTGGAGAGGTTGATCCGATGAAAACCGCGCTGAACCGGATGGTCGTTCTTCTCGTCATCGGGACTGTCTCCGTTCTCCTCGCCGGCTGCAGCCGCGACGAGGTGCCCGGCGACCGGACGAGCCGCGGGACAGAGACTTTCAGCGGCCGGTGGCCGATGTTCCACGGCGGTCCGGCGCTTGCCGGATCGAGCAGCGACACGGTGCCGGGCAAGCTGCGGCTCGCCTGGCGGTTCGAGACGGGCGGCGCGGTGAGCTCGTCGGCCGCCATCGCGGCAGGCCGGGTCTTCGTGGGATCGGATGACGGCAACCTCTACGCACTCGATCTCGGAACGGGGAAGGAACTCTGGCGGTATCCGACCGGCGACGCCGTCGAGAGCTCGCCCGCCCTGGCCGGCGGGCTGGTTTTCGTCGGATCGATGGATGGGCACGTCCACGCCGTGACCGCCGATTCGGGCGCGCCCGTCTGGAAGTTCGAGACAGGGGCCAAGGTGGTGGGAGGCGTGAACGTTGTGCCCCCGGCCCAGGGGGAAGCGCCGAGAATCCTCTGCGGCAGCTACGACAACTGCCTCTACTGCCTCGATGGGTTGAGCGGCGAACTGCTCTGGACCTACGAGTCGGAGAGCTACATCAACGGGATGCCGGCCGTGGTGAACGGGCTTGCCGTCTTCGGCGGCTGCGACGCGCTGGTCCACTTCGTGAGCGTCGAGGACGGCCGGTCCGTGGCGCGCGTCGACTCCGGTTCCTACATCGCCGCGTCGCCCGCTTCCGACGGGAGCCGCGTCTACGTGGGGCAGCACGACGGGATCTTCCTCTGCATCGACATCGCGGCCAGGAAGATCGTCTGGCAGTACGAGGGCATCGACGCCTTCTTCTCCACACCGGCGGTGGGGCGCGACCGGGTGGTCATCGGCAGCCAGGATAACCTGCTCCACTGCGCCAGGCTGAGCGATGGCAAGAAGCTCTGGACCTTTGCGACCGAGGGCGCCGTCGACTCGAGCCCCGTTCTTCTTTTCGACAAGGCGGTGGTAGGGTCGAACGACGGCCGCCTCTACATGGTGAACACGAACACCGGCCGGGAACTCTGGAGCTACGAGATCGGAGCCGCGATCATTGCCACGCCGGCCGTGTCCGACAGGAGGATCGTGATCGGTGCACAGGACGGGATCGTCTACGCCTTTGCACCATGATCGGCTCAACGCAGGAATTCGAGGCAGCCATGTCGAGTGGGAGCATTCTTCTGGAAATGATTCGAGGCAACCATGGCGGGTGAAAGCTTTCTTCTGGAGCTGAGACAGGTGTCCAAGGATTACGGGACACCGGGCAGCGAGGCCGTTCTCGACAGGATCGACCTGCAGCTGAGCCCGGGAGAGCGCCTGGCCGTTGTCGGGCCGTCGGGCTCGGGAAAGACGACGCTGCTCAACCTGATGGGCGCGCTGGACAGCCCGAGCTCCGGAGCCGTCCTTCTCGGCGGCGCCGATCTCGCGAACAGGCCGGCCGGGGAGCTCGCGGCGATCCGCAACAGCGAGCTGGGCTTCGTGTTCCAGCGCCACCATCTGCTCGACTCGCTCACCGTGCTGGAGAACGTCCTCGTGCCCACTCTGGTGCGGCGGGACCGACCCCGGCCCGACGATCTCGAGGCCAGGGCAAAGTCCCTTCTCGACAGGGTCGGACTGCTGAAGAAGATCTCCCGAAGGCCGGGAGAGCTCAGCCATGGCGAACGGCAGAGAGCGGCCGTGGTGCGCGCCCTGATCAACGGGCCGCGCCTTCTCCTGGCCGACGAGCCCACGGGATCTCTCGACGGCACCAACTCCGGGGAGCTGGCCGAGCTTCTCAAGGAGATGAACAGCCGGGAGGGCATCGCTCTCGTGGTGGCGACCCACTCGATCGAGGTGGCGAAGGCCATGGGGCAGGTCAAGGAGCTCCGCAACGGCAAGCTGATCGACTGGAAAGTATCAGGATGAGTTTCTGGAGCCTGATCAGGAGCAGCCTCGTCTTTCATCGCCAAAGCCTCCTCGGCGTGGCCCTCGGCGCGGCGGTCTGCACGGCCGTGCTCACCGGCGCCCTGATCGTCGGCGATTCGGTGCATGGCAGCCTGAACGCTCTCGCCCTCGATCGGCTCGGGAAGACGGAGACGGCTCTCGAGCTGCACAATCGCTTCTTCCGCACCGGCCTGGCCGACAGCCTCTCCGCCGAGCTCGGCTCGACCGCTGTCCCCGCGCTGGTCCTGAACGGGACGGTGGGCGATCCCGACGGAGGGGGGGGGCGTTGCCGCGTGAAGGTCCTCGGGGTGGACGACCGCTTTCGCCTTCTCAATGCGGGAACAGGGGCGATCTGCGATGCCGGGGAGATTGCCGTAAGCCTGAACCTGGCCGCCCGCCTCGCACTTGAAGCGGGCGACGAGGTCGTGCTCCGGATCGAGAAGCCGCAGGCGCTGCCCCGGGAGGCTCCCCTCTCCCTCGACCGCGACATGTCCGCTGCCAGGAGGCTTCGCGTCCACGGTCCGGTGCCTGACGGCGAGCTGGGCCGCTTCAGCCTGGCGGCGAACCAGGCGGCGCCCTTCAACGTCTTCGTCTCCCTGGCCGAGCTGGGGCGCTGGGCCGGCATCGAGGGACAGGCCAACCTCCTTCTCGTCATGGGGGATCGCCCCGGGAGCGCCACACCCGGGAAGGCCCGGGCTGCCTTGCAGCGGGCGGTCCGTCTGGCAGACCTGGGATTCGAACTGCGCGACGTGCCCGGCTCGTCTCAACGGGAGCTGGTGTCGAACCGCATCTTTCTCGACCGGGAGATCGCGCGGGCCGCTGCGTCGGCGGGGCACGAGGCGGTCGGCGTTCTCACCTACTTCGCGACCCGTATCTCTCTGGGCGCGAGGGAGACGCCCTACTCCTTCGTTGCCGCCATGGGGCCGCTGGTGCCGGGAGAGGGATCGGGACCCTCCTTTCCGGGCAGGATCGAATCCGGCGGGATCGTGATCAACCAATGGCTCGCCGACGACCTGGAAGCGAGGGAGGGGGACGAGCTGGAGGTCGCCTATCTCGCCGCCTCGGAGGGAAGGACGATGGAGGAGCGGCGGACTCGATTCCGCATCGCCTCCATCGTGCCGCTGGAGGGAGCGGCCGCCGACCGAACCCTGATGCCCTCCTTCCCCGGGCTGTCGGAGGGGGAGAAGTGCAGCGACTGGGATCCCGGCATCGACATCGATCTGTCGCAGATCCGGCCCAGGGACGAGGATTACTGGGCCAGGCACAGGGGCACGCCGAAAGCCTTCATCTCACTCGAGACGGGACAGGCGCTCTGGGCGAACCGGTTCGGATCGCTGACCGCCGTCCGCTACCCTGCCTCTGCCGGGCCGGCGGAACAGATCGAGGAGAGAATCAAGAAGGCTCTCGATTTTCCTTCCCTCGGCTTCTTTTTCAGGCCCGTGCGGCAGGAGGCTCTCGCTGCAGTCGATCTATCCCTCGACCTCGGTCCCTACTTCCTGGGGATGAGCTTCGTTCTTTTCGCTGCCGCCCTGATCCTGATGGGACTCTTCTTCTCCCTGGCCGTGGAGCAGCGGGGCAGGGAGACGGGAACGCTTCTGGCTCTCGGCTTCACCTCGTCGCAGGCGGGTCGGATCGTGCTCTGCGAGGGGATCGCGGCAGCAGCAGCGGGATCCCTGCCCGGCCTTCTGCTCGGCCTCGGCTACTCGTGGGCGCTGATCGCCGGGCTCGGCACCTTGTGGAGCGACGCCGTGGCCGGTGCGGCGATCGATCTGCACGTCGAGGGATCGTCGCTTCTCCTGGGCAGCGCCTCGGCCCTGGCCATGGCAGTGCCGATCATCTGGTTCACCCATGGCAGGCAGGCGCGTCGGCCGATCCCGTCGCTCCTCGCCGGTGCGAGGGAGCTGCAGTCGCCCCGTGCCCGGGCGACATCTTCCCGGACCGGATTTCTCGTCGCCGCAGCCTCGATCCTCGGTGCCGCCGGCGTCCTTCTCCTGGCTGCCCCGGGGAAGGAAGGCCATGGCTCCGGTGCCGGCGCCTTTTTCGGGGCGGGAGCGCTTCTTCTCGTCGGGACCGTGGCGCTGGTTCACGGCCTTCTCGGACGGCAGGCCTCTGCGGCTGACAGGAGGACGTTCACCCTGCCGGCTCTCGCCGCGTGCAACAGGGCGCGGAATGGAGGCCGGAGCCTGGCTGTCGTGGCTGTCCTGGCGTGCGGCACCTTTCTCGTCTTCGCCGTGGGAAGCAACAGGACGAACCTGGCCGTGAATCCCGGCGACCATTCTTCCGGAACCGGCGGATTCTCGCTCATCGGCGAGACCTCCCTGCCCGTCCTGCATGGCCCGGAAACGCCGAAGGGCCGCCTCGAGCTGGGGCTCGACGAAAAGGCGGTCCGGGGAGTGGATGTAGTGAAGCTCCGCCTGCGCGAGGGCGACGATGCCAGCTGCCTCAATCTCAACCGCGCGCAGCATCCTCCCCTTCTCGGCGTGGATCCGGAGGCGCTTCAGGACGGCGAACGATTCACCTTTCTCCACGGGATCGAGAACAGCGGACCTTCCATGGGCTGGTCATTGCTGGACGTCGACTGTCCCGAAGGCGTGGTTCCGGCCGTGGCGGACCAGGCCACCATCGTCTGGGGGCTCGAGAGGAAGGTGGGCGACACGATCGATTATCGCGACGAGAAGGGACGGCCTTTCAAGGTCAAGCTGGTGGGCTCGCTGAAGAACTCGATCTTCCAGGGAAGCCTCCTGATCAGCGAGAGGGATTTCCGGGAGAGGTTTCCGTCCGAGGAAGGGTACAGGCTCTTCCTGATCGATCCCTCCGGCGGCCGGCAGGAGGAGATCGAGGCGGCGTGGCAGAAGGCCGGACGGAGCAGGGGCCTCGAGGTGACACGGGCCGCCGGCCGGCTGGCCGCCTTCTGCGCCGTGGAAAACTGCTACCTCTCCCTGTTCCAGGTCCTTGGCGGCCTCGGCCTTCTCCTCGGTGGAGCCGGCCTGGGTGTCGTTCTGCTGCGCAACGTGATGGAGCGGCAGAGCGAGCTCGGTCTGCTCCATGCCGTGGGGTTCAGCGACTCGAGCCTGGCCCGGCTTCTCTTTCTCGAGCACGGCCGCCTCTTCGCGGCAGGAATAGCCTGCGGTGTCGCGGCCGCCTGCGTGGCGGTCTGGCCGGTTCTCCGGTCCCTCGGCAAGGAGGTGCCGTGGATTTCGCTCGGAATAACCGTGGCGGTGATCGCCGCGGGAGGGTTTATTTCATTGTGGGCCGCGGCAAGGCGCTCGGCAGCAAAGGACCTCGTCCGCGCCCTGACGGACCGTTGATTTTCATGACTTTTTCGAGGTCGACAAGCATTGAGTGAGGCTATAAGGCTTCGAGGCAAGAGAACATGAGGAACTCGGTGAAAGGCAACATCGTGCTGGTCGGCTTCGCCGCTGCCGGAGTCGTGTCGCTGTTCCTCTGGCTCTCGGCCGATTCCACCGTCGCCCTCGAGGCACGGCTACCCGGCGCGGACAGGCAGCATGTCGCCGCGCGGACGGACGAGGCCGGCCTGGCCCTGACCGGCCGGCTCATCAGGTCCGACGGGACTCCGGGCAGCCTCCCCGGCGCCTGGCCCTGCTTCCGCGGCCCCGACCGCGACAACATCAGCCGCGATCCCTTCGAGCCGGCGGCAGCGGGGAGCGAGTTCCCCCTCTGCTGGAGCGTCGAGGTGGGGGAGGGCCACGCCGGCGCCGCGGTGCGCAGCGGCCGCGTCTATGTCCATGACTACGACCGGGAGAACGAGCAGGACGCTCTGCGCTGCCTGTCCCTCGACGACGGCCGGGAGATCTGGCGCTACACCTACCCGGTGCGGATCAAGCGCAACCACGGCATGAGCCGTACCGTGCCGGCTGTCACGGAGGAGTGGCTCGTTGCCCTGGGCCCCAAGTGCCACGTCACCTGCCTCGATCCGGAGAGCGGCGAGCTCAAGTGGGCGATCGACCTGGTCCGCGACCACGGAACCAAGGTCCCGCCCTGGTATGCCGGGCAGTGCCCCCTGATCGACCATGGCCGGGCGATCGTGGCGCCCGGCGGGAACTCGCTGATCCTGGCCGTCGACTGCGCCACGGGCTCGACAGTGTGGGAAACGCCGAACAGCATGAGCTGGAAGATGACCCACGTTTCCATCCTGCCCGTCGAGTTCGCGGGTAGGCGGCTCTACATCTACTGCGGCTCGGGCGGCGTGGCCGCCGTCTCGGCCGACGACGGCAGGCTTCTTTTCGAAACAACGGAGTGGAAGATCCGCATGGCCACCGTGCCCACGCCCGTCGACCTGGGGGAGGGGCGCCTCTTCTTCTCAGGCGGGTACCAGGCCGGCAGCATGATGATGCATCTTCGCGAGAAGGAAGGGCGGATCGTTCCGGAGGTCGTTTTTCGCCTGAGCGACGACAGGTTCGGCTCGGCTCAGCAGACGCCGATCTTCTTCGACAACCACATCTTCGGTGTCCGGCCAGACGGGCAGCTGGTCTGCCTCGACCTGGATGGCTACGAGAAGTGGACCAGCACGAGCAGCCACAAGTTCGGCCTCGGCCCCTATGTCGTGGCCGGCGACCTGATCTACGTGATGAACGATTCCGGCCTTCTGAGCCGCGTGGAGGCAACGCCTCTCGCCTTCCGCCTCGAGGATGAGACCCGGGTGCTGGAAGGACACGACTCGTGGGGTCCCATGGCCTTCGCCCGTGGAAGGCTCATTCTCCGCGACCTCACGCGCATGGTCTGCATCGACGTGGCAGCCCGGTGACAGAAGGCTCGATTGATCGACTCCGCATCTGGAGGCGTCATGGAACAGGATAAGAAGAGCATGGCGACACCCTACTGGATCACGATCCTGATCGTGGCGGCTGCGGGTGTGGTCGTGGCGTCTCTCGTCTTCACGGACAGCACGGGCGAGTCCGGCAGCGGACTGGGCGACGACTTCGAGTACGAGATCGACCACCTGCGCGCTACTGATCCGGACCTGGTCCTCTACGAGGAGGCGGGAGCCCCGGTGCCAACGGGATTGAAGTCGCCCATCGCGCTGGCTGTCGGTCCCGGCGACGTGATCTGCGTGGCCGGCGACGAGGCGCTCCGCTTCTTCGGCCCCGACGGGAAGAAGCTTCCCCTCGAGATCGACCTGTCCGGTGCGCCGCGCTGCGTGGCCCTTGCCGGCGACGGGACGATCTACGCCGGCGTGGCCGATCATCTGGAGCAGTACGGCGGGACGGGGAAGCAGGAGAAGGTCTGGGAGAGTGCGGGCAAGGATGCCCATCTCACCTCGATCGCTCTCGCACCCGATCAGATCCTAGTTGCCGATTTCACCAACCGGGAAGTGATCCGCTACGATCTCGATGGAGAGAGGCTCGGCTCCTTCGGCGATTTCGTTATCCCCAGCCCCTACTTCGACATCGCCCGCTCGAGCGACGGCCTGCTCCACGTGACGAACACGGGCGAGCACCGCGTCGAGGCCTACACGCCGGCCGGCGACCTGATGACCTGGTGGGGTTCCTTCTCGAACAGCGACGCGGCCGCCTTCTCCGGCTGCTGCAATCCGGTGAACATAGCGCTCCTGCCGGGGGGCAAGGGATTCGTCACCACGGAGAAGGGGCTCACACGGGTCAAGGTCTACGACATGCAGGGCGAATTCCTCGGCTTCGTGGCCGGTTCCGAGAAGTTCCAGCGCCACGACAGGCTCTGCAGCGCGCCCGATTTCGATCTCACGCGCGCGGGGCTCGACGTTGCCGTCGACTCGAAGGGGCGTATCATCGTCCTCGATCCGGTCACGGCAAAGATCCGCTTCTTCGAACGTGGAGAGAAGAAATGAGGAAAGGCAGCGATTCGAAGAGGGACAGGCGCGAGCTCTTCCGCTCCCTGGGCCGGTGTGCGCTTCTCGCCGGACTGGGCGTCGTGGCTGCGTTGACCGGGCGGGGGAAGAGTCCCGGCGCGCGGGAGGGCGTCGCGTGTTACGATCCCGGCCTCTGTCGCCGCTGCGATCAGCTGTCCGGCTGCACCCTGCCGGCGGCCCGGAAAGCCCTGCAAGGCATTCGCGGAAAGGGGAGATCATGAAGATCGAGAAACGGTCGGACGTGACGCGACGCGGCTTTCTTCGAGGCGGCTTTCGCAGCGCCTGCCTCCTCGCCCTGGGCGGGGCCGCGGGATTGACGGCCCGCCGCCTGCGCGCCGGCGAATCGGTCTGGCAGATCGATCCGGCCCGCTGCGTGGCCTGCGGCAACTGCGCCACCTACTGCGTCCAGCAGGTCTCGGCCGTGAAGTGCGTCCACACCTTCGCGATGTGCGGCTTCTGCGAGATCTGCACCGGCTTCCTCGATCCCGATGCGCGGGCCATCGACACGGCGGCGGAGAACCAGCTCTGTCCCACGGGCGCCATCATCAGGACCTTCGTGGAGGATCCCTACTACGAGTACACCATCGACGAACCTCTCTGCGTGGGCTGCGGCAAGTGTGTCAAGGGATGCAAGGCCTTCGGCAACGGCTCGCTCTATCTCCAGGTCCGGCACGATCTCTGCCAGAACTGCAACAGCTGCTCGATCGCCGCGGCCTGCCCGTCGAGCGCCTTCCGGAGGATTCCCGCGTCCCGGGCCTACCTGCTGAAGGGGAGCAAGAACACCGAATGATCCTCTTCACGCCTGTCCTTCTCATGGCCGCGCTCCTCCCCGTCCTTGACGGCGGAGTGATGGACAAGATGCAGCGCTTCCCGCCCCCCGACTTCGACAGCGGGTACGAGCTGCCGCTGACAACCACGCCCGATCCCAGGGCGGAGTGGCTCGGCTGGCTGGACATGGCCGTTCTCCTCGCCGTCCTGACGCTGGCCACCTACTTCGCGCAGAAGAAGCGCAGCAGGCGGGCCCTCTTCGTGCTGACCCTCTTCTCGCTCGGCTACTTCGGATTCTTCAGGGAAGGCTGCATCTGCTCGATCGGCGCGATCCAGAACGTGACCCTGGCTCTTTTCGACGAGGCCTACACGCTGCCGCTGGCCGCCGCCGTCTTCTTCTTCCTCCCCCTGCTCTTCACCCTCTTCTTCGGGCGCGTCTTCTGCGCCGCCGTCTGTCCCCTGGGTGCCATCCAGGAGGCGGCCCTCGTCCGCCCGGTCGACGTTTCGATATGGCTGCAGCGGTCCCTGGGCTTTCTGGCCCATCTCTACCTCGTCGCGGCCGTGCTCTTTGCCTCCACGGGCAGCGCCTTCATCATCTGCGACTACGATCCCTTCGTGGCCTTCTTCCGCTTCTCCGGCTCGCTGAACATGGTGGTGATCGGTTTCGCCTTCATCGTGGTGAGCTTCTTCGTGGGACGTCCCTACTGCCGCTTCTTCTGCCCCTACGGCGTGTTGCTCGGCTGGATGTCCCGCTTCTCACGCTGGCGGATCTCCATCTCGCCGGAAAGCTGCATCGCCTGCCGCCTCTGCGAGGATTCCTGTCCCTTCGGCGCCATCGATCCCTCCACACCTGACGGGACGGCGTCTCCCGGAAGACGGGACCGGCGCAGGCTGGCCTGGCTGCTCGGACTCCTTCCCGTGATGATCGCGGCAGGCGGCTGGCTCGGCTCTTTTGCCGGCCCGGCCTGCTCCCGCGTGCACGACACCGTGCGCCTGGCCGAGCGCATCGCCGACGAGGAGGCGGGAAGGGTCGAGGGTTTCACCGAGGCGAGCGAGGCATTCCGAGATACGGGGAAGGCGGTCGCCGAGCTCAATGCCGAGGCCGGGGAGCTGCGGGATGATTTCGTTCTCGGCGGCTGGATCGCCGGCGCGATCCTCGGGCTCTTGCTGGGGGGGAGGCTGATCGGCCTGTCGCTCTCCAGGCGCAGGGACGAGTACGAGGCGAACCGCAGCGACTGCTACGCCTGCGGCCGCTGCTTTCCCTACTGTCCCGTGGAGGTCGAGAGGCGGAAGGAGACCGGCGCCGCCCTGCCGGAGCACGAGCCTCTGATCGCTGCGACTGCCGGCATGGGACAAGAGTCGGAGGGGAGCGTCGTTGCCGAGGAAGACGACAAGAGGACGGTCAAGCGGATCACGCTTCGGCGAATCGCGGCAGCGGCCGGCATCTTCTCCCTGGTGATCTCCGGTTTCCTGATCGTCGACTTCGCCTCGCGGGGCGGGGGGCATGTTGACTCGCTGTCAGCCGAAGGACCGCTCCACTCCGAGGCGCTGGCCGAGCTGAAGGCCCGCCTGGGATCCGATCCGCAGAACAGCGAGCTGAAGGCCGAGATCCGGCGGCTCGACCTGGAAGTTCGGGAAGGCTACTTCTTCGGCCGCGACTTCCTCCGGCGGGGCGGGTACCTCCTCCTGGCCGTACTGCTCGTCTTCGTGCTCTGCCTGAAGAGAGCGGCCGTTCTGGGAAGAAAGGTCCCCGTCCCCGACAGCGTGCCAATCGACCCCGGAGAGGAAATCCGAAGCCGCGTCAAGGCGCGTCGTGCCGTGGCGATTGCCGGAGCGGCGATGGCCGCTTCCGCTTTTGCCCTCGGTTCGATGAAGGAGACCGAGCTCGTCGAGCCGCCGCCTGCCAAGACCGTCGAGCTCCCTGCCGGCGATCAACCGGTTGAAGAATCGCTTCCGCCGGACGGGGAGACCGCCGCCCGCTGGCCCCGCTTCCGCGGACCGGGCGGCCTCGGCATCGCCGCGTGCGAGAACGTCCCGGAGAGGTGGGACGGCCCGAGCGGCGAGGGGATCCTCTGGAAGAGCGAGGTGCCCCTGCCAGGGCACAATTCGCCCATTCTCTGGGGGAGCCGCCTCTTCCTTTCGGGCGCCGACGAGGAGGTCAAGGAGGTCTTCTGCTTTCACGCCGATACGGGGAAGCTCCTCTGGCGCCGGCCCGTCGGGAATGTTCCGGGAAACAGGGGCGAGGCAATCGATGTCATGGAGGACACGGGGTACGCCGCCTCGACCATGGCCTGCGACGGATCCCGCGTCTTCGCCATCTTCGTGGACGGCGACGCCGTCTGCTTCGACATGAAGGGCGAGAGGCTCTGGGCGCGAAACATGGGAACGCCGGACAACATCTACGGCTACGCCACGTCGCTCGCCTTGCACGGGAACCTGCTTCTGGTCCAGTACGACCACGGCGCCCCCGACGACGACCTGTCGGTCCTCCACGCCCTCGAGGCCGGCACGGGAGAGACGGTCTGGCGCGACGACCGGCCCGTGGCCGGATCGTGGACCTCGCCGATCGTGATCGACGCGGGGGAGTCGAAGCAGCTGATCACCTGCTCCGATCCTCTCGTCATCGCCTACGATCCCGGGACGGGGGAGCGGCTCTGGCAGGCCGAGCTGATGGGAACCGACGTGGCGCCGTCGCCGATATACGCGGCCGGGATGGTTTTCGTGATCCAGCCCTACGAGGCTCTTCACGCATTGCGCATCGACGGCCGCGGCGACGTGACGGAGACGCACCTGGCCTGGACGGCCGACTGCAACGGCCCCGACATCTGCAGCCCGGTGTGCAGCGGCGAGCTGATCTTTCTCCTCACCACGATGGGGGAGCTCTCGTGCTACGAGACAACAACGGGCGAGCTCGTCTGGACGCACGACATGGGCGACGCCTTCCAGGCATCGCCCACACTGGCCGGCGAGTGGCTTCTCCTCCTGAGCGAGAAGGGGACGATGTACCGCGTCAAGGCGGCTCGCGAGTACGAGGCGGACGAGACCGTTTCCGAGCTGGGGGAGCGGGCGCTGGCATCGCCGGCCTTTTCAGAGGGGCGGATCTACATCCGCGGCATAGAAAACCTTTATTGCATCGGCAAGGAGTAGGGAACGATCGAGAGGTTGGAAGAAAGAATCGATCTGACGATCGTCGACCGAGAGGTGGACAGGATCGGCCGTAATCGCGAGGCCGTGGTTCCTCTCCTCCAGGCGTTGCAGGAGCGGTTCGGCTATCTGCCGGAGGCCGCGCTGCAGCGGATCGCGGAGACAACCCGGATCACCCCTGCGACGATCACGGGGATCGCCACCTTCTTCGGGCAGTTCCGGCTGCTTCCCAGGGGGCGCCACATGATCAGCGTCTGCCGCGGGACGGCGTGCCACGTGAAAGGCGCCGACCGCGTCACCGATGCGCTGAGACGGCACCTCTCCCTCGTCAAGGACCAGGACACCGATTCGGAGAGGCTCTTCACCCTGCAGACCGTGGCCTGCCTGGGATGCTGCACCCTGGCGCCCGCCGTGCAGATCGACGACGTGACCTTCGGCCACGTGACACCCGACAAGGTCTCGTCGATGCTCGTCGATTTCCTGGCCATTCAGGAGGAGAAGAAGAGAGGCGGGAGCGGCGCGGGAGACCGGCTCCTGCCCGGGAACGGTTCGGGAGAGATCAGGATCGGCCTCGGTTCCTGCTGCCAGTCGCGCGGCAGCGGCCTGCTTCACGAGGCCCTCGAGGAGGCGGTGGCCGGGATGCGGGTCGGCGTGACGATCACCCGCGTCGGTTGCGTGGGCATCTGCCACCAGACGCCGCTCGTCGAGGTGGTGCTGCCCGAGGGGAAGTCCTTTCTCTATGCCCGCGTGGCGCCGGTTGACGCCGAGCCGATTGTCAGGCGGCACTTCAAGGCGGCAGGCTTCGCGCGTGGCCTGAAGCGGGCCCTCTCCCGCGGACTCGACCGCCTCCTGACCGGAAGGTCGTCCGAGCCCGTGACGCGCTTTGCCATCGATCCCCGCGACGAGCCGGTGGCCGCTTTCATGACTCCCCAGAAGAGGGTGGCCACGGCCCTGTGCGGGGAGATCGATCCCGTCGACCTCGACGCCTACGTGAAGCGAGACGGATTTGCCGCTCTCGAGCAGTGCCTCAAAACGCGCGATCCCGCCGAGATGATCGATCTGATCAGCTCGAGCGGGCTGCGCGGCCGCGGCGGTGCCGGATATCCCACCGGCGCCAAGTGGGACAAGGTCCGGCAGGCCGGGGACCGGGAGCGGTACGTGATCTGCAACGGCGACGAGGGCGACCCCGGCGCGTTCATGGACCGGATGATCCTCGAGTCGTTCCCCTTTCGCGTGATCGAGGGCATGGCCCTGGCCGCCTTTGCCGTGGGAGCGAGCCGGGGCTGCTTCTACATCCGCGGCGAGTACACCATGGCCGTGCGCCGCGTGCAGCAGGCGATCGACCGGTGCCGCGAGAGTGGGTTTCTGGGCAGGGATCTATTCGGCACGCCCTTCAGCTTCGACCTGAGCATCATGAAGGGAGCCGGCGCCTTCGTCTGCGGCGAGGAGACGGCGCTCATCGCCTCCCTCGAGGGCCGCCGCGGCATGCCCCGGCTCAGGCCGCCCTATCCGTCCGAATCGGGCTTTCACGGCAAGCCGACGCTGGTGAACAACGTGGAGACCTTCGCGCTGGTGCCGGCCATCGCGAGGAACAGCGGCTCCTTCGGTTCGCTGGGGACGCGGGCGAGCCCGGGCACCAAGGTCTTCGCCCTGGCCGGCAAGGTGGCCCGGGGCGGCCTGATCGAGGTTCCCATGGGGATCACGATCAGGGAGGTGGTGGAAGAGATCGGCGGCGGCGTGGCCGGGGGGAAGCGGTTCAAGGCCGTGCAGGTGGGCGGGCCGTCGGGCGGCTGCGTGCCGGCGCGCCTGGCCGACACGACGGTGGAGTACGAGTCATTGATCTCCGCCGGCGCCATCATGGGTTCGGGCGGGCTCGTCGTTCTCGACGAGGACGACTGCATGGTCGACATGGCGCGCTACTTCCTCGAGTTCACCCAGAACCAGTCTTGCGGGCAGTGCACCTTCTGCCGCGTGGGCACCAAGAGGATGCTCGAGATCCTGGAGCGGATCTGCAGCGGCCGGGGAAGGCAGGGCGATTGCGAGAGGCTGGCCTCCCTCGGCGCGGCGGTGAAGCAGGGCAGCCTCTGCGGCCTCGGCAGGACGGCGCCCAATCCGGTCCTGTCGACGCTGGCTCACTTCCGCGACGAGTTCGAGGCGCACATCGAGGGGCGCTGTCCGGCCGGGAAGTGCCGGGCGCTGATTGCCTTTTCCGTGGGCGAGGGCTGCATCGGCTGCACGCTCTGCGCCCAGGGCTGTCCCGTGGGCGCCATCGCCATGGCTCCCTACCAGGAGCATACGATCGACGCGGCCCGCTGCATCCGCTGCGGCACCTGCCGCGACAGGTGCCCCGTTTCCGCCATTGGAGTTGGATGAACCGCTCTCTTCGAGGTTCGATGAAGATGGTCAAGTTCACGATCGACGGCAGCGAGGTGGAGGTCCCCGCCGGATCCACGATCCTCGACGGGGCGCGGGAGCTCGGCATCGTGATCCCGACCCTCTGCTCGATGAAGGGGCGAAGGCCGCAGACGTCGTGCATGGTCTGCCTGGTCAAGGTCGAGGGCGAAGGGAGCCTCGTGCCGGCCTGTGCCTTCGAGGCCAAGGACGGGATGAAGGTGACGAGCGACGATCCTGCGGTGCTCGAGGCGCGGCGGACGTCTCTCGAGCTCCTGCTCGGCGAGCACGGGGGCGACTGCCTCGGCCCGTGCCGGATCGCCTGCCCGGCAAGGATCGACGTGCCGCTCGTGATCCGGCTGATCAGGAACGGCGAGATCCGCGGCGCCGTCGAGGCGGTGAAGGAGAAGGTCCCTTTCCCCGCCGTGCTGGGACGGATCTGCCCGGCCCCCTGCGAGAAGGGATGCCGCCGCGCCGCCGGCGACAGCGCCGTCTCGATCCGCGAACTCGAGCGGTTTGCCGGCGATGCGGCCCTCGACTCGCCTGAGAGTGTCACACCTCCTGCCGGGCCGCAGCGGTCCGAGCGGGTGGCCGTCGTGGGGGCGGGGCCGGCCGGGATGACGGCCGCCTGGTTTCTGCGGCGGGACGGTTTCGCCTGCACCGTCTTCGAAAAAAGCGATCGTCCCGGCGGGATGCTGCGCCAGGGCGTCCCGGAAGATATCCTGCCGCGGTCCGTTCTCGACAGGGAGGTGCGGGCGATCGAGGAGATTGGGGTCGAGTTCCGGATGGGATGCCGTCTCGGCGATTCGATCTCCCTCGAGCAGCTCCGCGGCGATTTCGATGCCGTCCTGATCGCCACGGGATCGCCGGCCGATGAGCGGACCGACAGGAGCCTCCTGGTCCCGGGCCAAGACGAGCCGCTTTCCGTCAACAGGAAGACCTTCGAGACCGGCTTGCCCGGCGTCTATGCCGCCGGCGCCCTGCTCCGGCCCGGGAAGCTGGCGGTCCGGGCCATGGCCCAGGGGGGATGGGCCGCCCGATCGATCGCGATCCATCTGGAAGGGAAGGAGGTCGAGGAGCGGCAAAGGCCCTTCTCCACCCATCTCGGGAAGCTCGATCAGGAGGAGATGGCCGGCTTCCTCGCCGGCGCGTCGACGGAAAACAGGGTGACGCCGCAGCTCGGCGAGGCCGGGGGATTCAACGGTGAAGAAGCGCGCCGCGAGGCGCTTCGGTGTTTGAAGTGCGACTGCTCCGGTCTGTCGAAGTGCCGGCTCAGGCAGTGGGCGATCGAGCTCGGCGCCCGGACCGGCGGGTATCATGGTCAAAGGAGGCGAAGCCGGATCGTCCGCGCCTCCTCGGGGCTGGTCTTCGATCCTGGCAAGTGCATCCTCTGCGGCCTCTGCATCCAGATCACCGGGGATGCGGCCGGGCTGGATGGGCTCGCCTATGCGGGCCGCGGTTTCGACGTGACAGTGGCCGCTCCGTTCAACCGTTCCCTCGATGAATGCCTCGCCCGCACGGCATCGGAATGCGTCGCCGCCTGCCCCACGGGCGCCCTGGTTTTCGAGGAGAGGGCGCGGGAGTGACATGCGGCGGTAACCCGCCGGATTGACTCAGTCCGTTGCCCCCCTGCTCGACGCTTCTTCGCAGCATGGGAACCCGCTTGCCGGGCGGCAGCAGCGGCATCACACCCTGTTCATGACTTGCCGAGCTTCGGCTTGAGGATCCTGACCCGTCCCTGGCGCCGCACGGTGATGTCCACCTTCTTCCCCGGCGGCATGTTGGCCTTCACGCCGTAGAAGTCGGCTGCCGTGTTGATCTGGCTTCCCTCGAAGTCGAGGACCTTGTCGTTCTCGCGGAAGCCGGCCCGCGAGGCGGGGCTCTTCTTCTCCACCGCCGAGACGTAGAGGCCGTCGGTTTTCTGGGTGACCGTGATCCCGAGGTGGGGGCCCGAGCGGTATCCGCCCGTATCGGCCCGGGCGAAGGGTGGCCTCTCCTCCAGCATGGCCAGGTCGCGGGTGACGGCCGCGGCCAGCTTGACCACCTTCTCGGTGCCGCGCGTGTCGATCAGCTTCCAGTCGTCGGACGGAAGGTGGTAGTCCTTGTGCAGTCCCGTGAAGAAGAAGAGGACGGGCACGTTCTTCTTGTAGAACGATGTCGAGTCGGTGGGCGCCTCGCCGCCCTGCCCGAGGGAGAGCTTGACCCGCGACCTGCGGTTCGCCTCCTTGATCACGTTCTCGAAGACCGGCGACGTTCCCACACCGCCGATGAAGAGGTCGTCCCGCTTGAGCCGTCCCACCATGTCGAGGTTGACCATGGCCGCCGTCTCGGCCAGCGAGGTGGGCGGGTGGCTCACGTAATGCTGGGAGCCGTGCAGCCCCATCTCCTCGGCCGTGAAGGCGGAGAAGATCACGTCCCTCTTGAGCTGCTCCCGGAGCGGCATGAGGAAGCCGGCGATCTCGATCAGGGCGGCCGTGCCCGAGGCGTTGTCGTCGGCGCCGTTGTGGACCTTGCCCCTGGCCGCCGTTCCGCCGCGCGAACCGAACTCCCCGAGGCCCACGTGGTCGAAGTGGGCGCCCACCACGACGTTCTCCTTCTTCCTGTCCGGCGCGGCGGCGCGGAGGATGCCCACCACGTTGCGCACGTCGAGCTTGATCGCCTCGATTCTGGCGTTGATCGTGATGACGCAGTCGTCCACGGGCTCCGACTGGGGAAAGAGCGTCTTGTCGATCCTCTTCTGGATCTTGGAGAGGGAGATCCCCGTCCTGGAGAAGAGCTTGGTTCCCCCGCGGCAGGTCATCTGGATGCAGGGGATCGATCCCTGGGGCTGGCGGCTCGATCCCCCGCTTGCGACGAGCTTGTCCTTGGTCTTGGGGCCGTAGTCGGCGGGATCGTTCACGATGATGATCCCGACTGCGCCAAGACCGGCCGCCGTGTCCTGCTTGGCCTTGAACGTGGCGAAGTTGCGGACCGCCTGACGGCTGGTGAAGGGGCTCTTGCTCCCTTCGCCGGGGACGCCGCGCAGCACCACAACGATCCGGCCCGTCACGTCGATCGCCTCGTAGTCGTCGTACTCGTAGGACGGGGCGGAGATCCCGTACCCGGCAAAGACGGCCTGGCCCGTCACGTTGCCGGCGGCCGAGTTCGCCAGCACGGTGAACTCCTTGCCGAAGGCGAGATTCGTCTTGCGTTTCTTCTTCTCCACCGAGACGGTCGAGGATGGGAGAATCTCGACGCCGCGGGGCAGGGTGAATTTCTGGAAGAAGGTGTCCTCGTCGCCGAAGGGCTCGAGGCCGACGAACTCGAACTGCTCGGCCACGTAGTCCGACGCCACCTCCGCACCGGGCGATCCCGAGGCGCGTCCCTCGAGCAGGTCGTTGGCCAGGTACTTGATGTGTCTCATCAGCTCCTTGTAGGTGATCTCCGGATCCTGCACTTCCTGGGCGAGAAGCGCGGGCGGGGCAATGGCAAGGAGAAGGAAGATCTTGCAGCAGGCGATGGCGAGACGCGGCATCCGGGCCTCCATGTCAGGGATTCACGAAGAGACGGACGAGGCCGTCCACGTTGTGGTTCATCAGGTCGAGGTAGTCGAGATCGCCTCCGGGACGCGACTCGGCCGGGCTGAAGACCAGGGGCTCGAGCTGGAACCGCGTTCGGAAGATTTCCTCCACCTCGGGAGAGGGTGCCGACTCCCAGAGCATCCATTTGACCGCGGCGCCCTGCCGCTTGTCCAGGAACTCCTTGAACACTGCGAGGGCCTCCTCGTCCGGAGCGCTCTCGGGATCGAAGTCGAAGGACTTCACTGGAAAGCCGTAGCGGCGACAGAGGTAGTTGTACGCCGGGTGGGAGGCCACGATGAGGGGAGGTTTGTCGGCGGGCGTCCGGGAGAGCTCCTGGCGGACGGGCATCAGGGGGGAGCTTGCTGAATTCAGGAGCGTGAATAGCGATCTTTGCTCATCTACCGTGAATCCTTGGAGACCGCCCCCTTCGATGTAGCCGGCACCCGGGAGTGCCGTCTTGATCACCGGCGTGCTGAACACACTGCCGTTGATCACGATGGCCAAAAACTTCTTCTCGTGAGCTCCAGTGAATTCCTTGAATTCCGCCTTTCTGTTTTCCTTGAGCTCGAACTCGACAATGGGGCGTTCCAAATTATCTTTGGCAAGATCGAGCGAGGCCATGTCCCCGCTGGTGAAGCGCCATTTCCTGTCCTTGTAGATCTTGAGAAGCACGAAATACCTTGCCGCCACCTTCGAGTTGTCCTCCCAGGAATCTCCCCGCAGCGAATCAAAAGTCGATCCGGTACCGGGAACGTCCAGCTCATGTCTGTAGAGAGTATGTTCCGAGTGCGGAAACCACTGATAACAGAGGTCCTTCCCGTTGATTTTCAGGGACTCACTCAGGCTGCTCAGGTCCGTATCGAGGCTCCAGCCGCCCTCGTCCCTCTCCTTATTCTTCAAGAACTCCGCGAGCTGGTAGAGCTTCTTGTCAAGATCGATGCTGATCGTATCCGGATTCGCTTCGTCCTTCTCGGATTCGGCCACTATGAAGAAGTCCAGCCAGAATAAGTTTTCAATCATCGGGATGATCGCTTCACAGGGAATTAGCGTCGTGTCAAGGATCTGGATCGCGGCCAGGTCGCTTCCCGCCGGGAAGAAACGCATCACATTCCCAATGACAGCCGGATCGATCGTCTTCGCGGTCTTTTCGGTGGCTCCGTCCACTCCGGACTCGTGAAAGCTGCGTAACCATGTACAGACCAGTTCAGGATCGAGATGCTGCCTGATTATTTCGATTGTCTCGTCCACTGCCTCGGGTTGCGCTGTCTCCCAGTCGACCGAGGGGCGGAGCCGCCAGAAAAGAAGCGCCCCGGTCCCTTCCTTCAACGCCCGGATCCGGGCGTCCAGCGTCTCGAGTCCCGCAAGGACCTTCTCCAGCCCCGCGTCGAAGTCAACGGCGTGGGCCGGATCGCGCTCCTTCAGCGCGGCGCAGATGGCGCGGCACTGCTCCATGGCGAGGATCGGGTCGAGCCAGGTGTGGGGATCGATGCCGCCGTGGGAGTGCTCGCCCTCGGTCCCGTGGCTGTGGACCACCGCATCGCCGATCTCGATCAGGTCGTGGGCAAAGGAGGCGCCGGCGTCGACCACCTTCTCCTCGGGCAGCATGGCCCGCGGCACCCATTTGGCGAAACCGGCCCCGTTCAGCACGATCAGGTCCGCCTCCTGGTACTTGCGGATCATCTCGGCAGGCGGATCGTAGTGGATCGGATCCGCGTCGTCGGGTATGGGGCAGACGACTTCTACATGCCCGCCCCCGATGATCCGGGTGAAATAGGTGGTGGGATAGAAGGTCGTGTAGACGACGAGGGGTTTCACGCCTTCCTTCGGTTCGACTTCGTCGCCGTCGCCGCAGGACGATCCCGCCATGGCGACAACGAGAAGAAGGAGGACGCCCGGGACAAGAGAGAGGATGTCTTTGATCCGTTTCATGATTCGCTCCTTCACACGAGCATTGCCGCCACCGCACCCTTGAGGGCGAGGGAAAGCAGCAGGGCGAGAACCAGGCTGACCAGCAGGACGAGCGCCGTCTCCAGGCCGAGGAGCATCACGATGGCGTGGCGCGATCCGCCGATCCTGTAGATGATCTCCGTCTCGTCCTTGCGCAGCCGGTAGAGCAGGGAGAGGACGAGGAAGAGGAAGGCCGACGAGCAGACGGCCGTCAGGACTGAGAAGCTGTCGAGAATCGTCTTCACGTCGAAGATGATCTCCAGGATCTTGGCCACCTCGTCGGAGGGGAAGACGGCCTGGAGCGGGACGGCGCCGCTCTCCGACCCGTCGAGAGGCTGATTGGTCTCGGCCCAGACCAGGACGCGCTCCTTGTCCGAGGCGGGGACCACGATGAGGGCGCTCAGCGGAAAGGCGTCCTCGTCGCCGTGGAAGTGGAAGGTGCCGGCGTTCCGGGGCGTGACCTCGTTGTACTTCTTCAGGCGGCTGTTGTACTTCACCTCGCTCGCCTCGATGAAGATGA
>CAYZWU010000020.1:0-85564 GCA_964482235.1 uncultured Phycisphaerales bacterium | reverse complement strand
CAGCTGACTCGATCGGATGGAATGATGAATTTACAGAAAAAATGTTGCGTGGCCGTCGAGGCAGACCCACTGGTCCCTGTTCTTGAACAGGCTCGTTCCGTAGAGGTAGCCGTCGAGAAGCAGCACGCCGCCATGGTGGTTGTCCAGTTCCTTGGTCCGCCAGACCTCCTCGAGGCCGACCTTGCCCTCACGCTTCACCAGCTTCCACTTGACCGATCCGGCCTGGATCGTGCTGATGAAGATCTCGCCTTCGTGGTGGATGGGCAGCACGACGTTCTCGTCAGCGTACGATTCGTGCTTGACATGCCAGAGCAGGTCGCCGTTCTCGATGTTGACACCGATGATGCCCTTGGCCGTGAGAGTGACCACGATACGCATGTCTTCGAACTCGACCAGAAGCGGAGACGAGTACCCGGCCAGCTCGTTCACGCTGGGGGCCGTCCAGACGATGGCGCCGGTCTTCTTGTCGAGAGCCGCCATGCACGTTTCCGGACCGCCGGGCGTGGAGATGAGCAGGTCGCCGTCGATCAGCAGCGATTCGGCCAGGGCCCACTTGCTGCTCTTGCTCCGCACCCTGGTGAGAATGTCCTTCTCCCAGACGATCTTACCCGTGTCGGCTTTCAGGCAGACGATGTTGCCCAGGGGATTCTGATGATAGACGTGGGCACCGTCGATCGTCGGCGTGCCGCGGCTCCCGGGATAGCTGCCGGTCCACGCCTTGCCGTTGCCTGTGCGCCACAGAACCTTGCCCGACATGGCCAGTGCCGTGACAACGGTGTTCTCTCCGATGTTCCCTGCCGTGCAGATGATTCCGCCGCCGATCGAGACGGACGAGAATCCGTGTCCCAGAGCCTTGGCGGTCCAGAGAAGGGGCGGCCCTTTTTCGGGCCATGACTTTGCCAAACCCGTCTCGCGGGAGATGTTGTCCCGCTCGGGACCGTGAAACTGGGGCCAGTCATGGCTCTCCCTGGTGTCGTCCGGCTCATCGGCCGCCTGGGCGAGCTGAATGGGCGCGCTCAGGATAAGCAGCGCGGCCACGGCAATTCCGAAGATTCTTCCCTGACAGACGTTCCTGAACTGCTGCGGTACCAGACTCATGACTTCTCCTCGACAGCCTGTTTACTCGATTGTCACCACACAGAGGTTGCTCAGCTCGGTTCCCACCAGGGCTTGAATCGGAATCTGCGTCCCTGCCGGCAATCCCGTCGCAACCACCCGCTCGATGATTCTCGCGCCGTTGTCCGGGATGGGATTGAAGTGAACGCGATGATCCCAGGGCGGCATGAGCCAGAAATTGCCGAAGGGAGTGGAGTCGGGCGTCGCGCGAACACCCGATCCCGTTATCACCATGACGGGATTAGTTCCGGGCCAGCCGATGACAACGGCGGTCGCGTCGTTTCCATTCGCAACGGAGCCGTTGACGTAGAAGTGGGTGTGGAACTCGTCGGCACCCATATCCGGGAAGGCGAAGAGCCCGGTGCGGGGATCACCCTCGAAGTCGAGGTCCGAAAGCCCCGGCGCGTTCCTGTCTCCGGCCGAGCGGCAAGGGGAGTCGAAGGTGATGTGAAAGTCGTCCTCCTCCCGGGCAACGAAAAGCGGGTCGGCGTCGATCATGCTGCCGGCGTCCCAGTCGAGCGTGCAGTTCGGCTCGAGGTAGACCTCGCCTTCTCCGCCCTCGACATCGGAGTGGCTTATCGCCAGGGAGCAGGGCATGTCGTCGAAGTGGGCGCCGAGGTAGATCTGGGTTCCATGGGCGGCATCGTTCCCGTGGACTATCGTATTCTTCGCTGTCAGGGAGATCCCGTACCAGCAGAAGATGCCGCCTCCCTTTCGTGCCGCGGAATTGTCGGCAATGGTGTTTCCGATCATGTTCAGGGAAAGATCGTCCCCGACGAGGAAGATCCCGCCTCCGAATCCCCAGGACGACGACTTCGCCCTGTTGCCGGCAATGATGTTATCCGTGAGCAGCGGGGTGCCGAGGCTGGAATAAACTCCGCCGCCGAAGTAGCCGGCCAGGTTGCCCGCGATGACGTTCCCTTTTATTGTTGGGGATGAACCGTACATGCAGGCGATTCCCCCGCCATAGCCGACGGCCTCATCGGCGATGTTCCGGGCGATGGTATTGCCGGCAATGAGGGGAGAGGAGCTGTCGTTGCAGGCGATGCCGCCCCCGAACAGCGCCTTGTTGTCCGTGATTCTGTTCGATCTGATCGTGGGGGATGAGCCGTTCCTGCAGCAGATACCGCCGCCCAGGAGGTTGCTGTTATCCAGGGTTCCCGACCCGTTGATGAGAGAGAATCCTTCGATAATGGAGTCCGGCTTCTCTCCCGAGGAGAAGAGAACCACGCTGCCCGCCCGGCCCCCGTCGATGACGGTGAGATCGACTCCGCATTCGCTCGCCAATGTGACGGCCTTCCCCATGAAGTCGATATTCTCGGTATATGTTCCAGGCCGCACGATGACCGTATCGCCGTCCAGGGCTGCATGGAGAGCCTCCTGAATCGTGCCGTGATCATCGGGAACGTAGATCTCCTCCGACGAGACGAGGGGGGAGAGAAGGATGAGAGCGATCAGAATCAGTCCACAACGCATGACACACCTCCGGTCAAACGGCTCCGTTCAGGCTTAACAGACTACCGGTGCATTCTAATACAACCAGGTGCCCAGTGGAATGATCTTGGGGGTGTTTCGTTGATGAGATAAAACCCCACATGGGCTGGGGACAGGCATCAAGGTAATTGATGCAACCCATGCGGGGCGTGAGAACAAATGCGGCTTACCTGTATCCAGGGCGTATTTCCTTCCCCTTGGCCTCGCAGTGATTTTTATTTTGCAGTACCATCTCATCGAAACGCGACCTGGTGAGGAAATCGAGGAGCATGGTATGATCCGTCGCGCAGAAGCCTGTTCCGCGAGGAAGAAGGCAGGATCTCCTCGGCGTCCACGCTGCGGGAGATGGCGCGGACCGCCGGAAAGAGACAAGTACACCCGCTGGGAGAAGGAATAAGCATGAGAGCAGTCCTGTCTGCGGTTGCCGGTGTCTTGATCGCATGTCAAGCGCTGACCGGTGCGGGAATGGAGGATGATTCGATGAATTCGATCGCTTCGCCTGACGGCCTCCTCGTCGCGTCGATCGACGTTGCCGGCGGAGTTCCGCGGTACGCTCTCGCGTGGAAGGGACAGGAGCTGATCGGATGGTCGCCGCTTGGTCTGGCCGTCAGGGACGATGCGGGAGGCGGATGGCGCGAAACCGTGCGCCGGAGGCGAAAGCAGCGTTCTGCCTGGAAGCCGGTGTGGGGCAAGAGAGCCGCGGTCGTGGATGAATTCCAGGAGCTGACCTTGTCCCTGGAGGATAGCTCGCCTCCCGTGACGCGGATGGACCTCGTGTTCCGGATCTACAACGACGGATTCGCCTTCCGGTATATCCTGCAGCCCGAAGGGGAGAAGCGGTCGATTCTCGTCGACGGCGATCGGAGCACCTTCGCTTTCCTTGTCAACGGCGATGCCTGGTTCTACAACGGCGAGCACCGTCCCCGGGGCCCGGAAAAGCTGGCAGAGACAGAGGGCGGTCGCGCCTGTCCGATGACGATCAGGGTCGACGGCTTCTGCACCATGGCGCTGCTTGAGGCGGCGCTCTTCGATTTCGCCCGGCTCGGTGTGGAAAGCTCGGCCGGAGACAGGACTTTTCGTGCACGGATCGAGCCCAGCCGGGTGACGACGCCCTTTGCCACGCCCTGGCGCGTGCTTATGGTCGCCCCGAAGCCGGGGGCGCTCGTCGATTCCGACCTGCTCGAGAACCTGAATCCACCCTGCCGCATCGAAGATCCGAGCTGGATCAGGACGGGAATATCATTCTGGGACTGGCGCGCCTGGGGACACAGATCCGGCGCTTTCACCTACGGCCTCGATCTCCCGTCGTGGAAACGGTTCGTGGACCTTGCTGCGGAGAGAGGCGTTCCCTTCCTGCTTCTCGATGCAGACTGGTACGGGCCGGAATTCGACAGGTCCTCCGATCCCGTGAAGGGCGACAAGGCGCGGGACGTGCGCGAGATCATCGCGTACGGAAAGGAGCGCGGCGTCGGGATACTGCTCTACCTCAACGACGCCGCCACGAAAAACTTCGACCTCGAGGCCGTGCTGCGGACTTATCGTGAATGGGGGGCGGCCGGGATCAAGTACGGCTTCATGAAGGGCAGGGGGCAGGAGAAGGTGAACAGGACCCGCCGCATCATCGAGCTCTGCGCCAGGCACCGGCTGACCTGCAATTTTCACGACGGCCCCGTGCCGCCGAGCGGCGACAAACGAACCTGGCCCAACTGCATCACGCGCGAGTACTGCCATTCGCAATCCGATGCGAAGCGGGTTTTCACTCCAGAGACCTTCTGCCTGCAGGTCTATGTCAACATGCTGAGCGGCCCGCTCGACATGTGCAACGGCCTGTTCGACATGACGCACTCCCTCGAGCAGCGCCCCAAGATCTTTCAGCAGCTCGACTCCACGTTCGTGGCCGAGGCGGCGCGGACCTTGATCGTGTTCAGCGGACTCACCGTCCTGCCCGACTCGGCCGACATCTATCGCAGGCACGGCGAGATCTTCGAGTTCATCGCGGCCCAGAAGCAGCCGTGGGCCGAGAGCCGGACGCTTGCGGGAGAGATCGGAGACTACATCGTGATGGCTCGAAAGACAGGCGGCACGTGGCTCGTGGGGGCGTCGACCGATGAGAACGCCCGCGAAATCGAAATCCCCCTCGACTTCCTGGGAGAAGGAGTCTTCGAGGCCGTGATTTTCGAGGATGCGCCCGATGCTCACTGGCAGACCAATCGCGAGGCCTACGTTGTGCGCCGCCAGAACGTCTCGCGAACGGAAAAGGTGACGGCAAGGATTGCTCCCGGAGGAGGGCACTGCATGCTGATCCGGAAAAAGGAGTGACCGGCGAACAGACGCCTCCCTTTGCTACGGTTTGAACGGCTTGCCGGTGATGTGCAGGTTCCGCCGGGGAATGGAGAAGATGAAGGCCGTGACAGCCGTGGCCGAGATCCGGGAGTCCGCTCCGTACCCGGCATTGTCCCTGTTGGGCTGGTAGTAGAAGCTCCCGTCGGGACAGTGGGAGAGGACGAACCACCACCTGTTGGCATCCATCAGTTTCCTGAAGCTCGCGTCGTCCATGCCGGCGGCTGCGGCGGCATATCCCATCCCCATGATCGGCGAGCCGTGGGTGTCGGGGAAGCACTCGGGGTGGTCGCCGATCACCTGGGCGTGGGCCAGCGCGCGCTCCCTGTACCGCTTCTCCTTGTATGGGCTCAGCAGGTTGGCGATCCCGGCTGCGCCTGTCCGTCCCATGTCGGCCCAGTCTTCGGCCCCGGCCGCCTGGTCCTCGTACCAGACGTAGCTGTTGCGGCCCGACGCGCGCTCGAGGAAGGCATAGGCCGCGTCGTGGCGCTTGCGGTCCACCCGGATGCCACAGCGGCTCATCAGGGCAAAGGCCAAAGCCCCCTGCCCGGTGAGCATGCTGATCGGGCCGTAGCCCTCGAAGCCGGGGTTGTGCCCCCAGCCGCCGTGGGAATCCATCTCGCTCTTTGGGAAGGCGTGGGGATGTGTCTCCTTCACCTTCTCGTTGACTTGGGATAGGCTTATGTACTGGCTGTAGACCAGGAAGTCGGAGACCTCCTGCAGCTCCTTGATCACCCACCTCTCGCCTGTCGCCAGGTAGTACTCGCTCATGACGATCGCTGCAGCCATGTAGCGCCAGTTGATCAACGACGAGTCGTCCTGGCTCGACGTGGTGTCGGCGTGCATCCGGACGTTCTTCTTCACCGCGGGGAGGTACTTCGTCTGACCGCTCGCCAGCAGGGCCAGCGGCGCGAAGGTGTCGTGAGGTGGGATGCCCCAGGAGCCGTCCTCGCGCTGATGCTCTACAAGGTAGTCGCAGAGCTCCGTCAGGATGCGCTTCGCTTTGACGCAGTCTGTCGGGTAGGTCTCGGCGTAGATTCCGTACTTCTGCCTGACCTTGAGCAATGCCGTCTTCGCCTTCCCATCCCTGATCAGATCGACAGTGAGCCGGCCCTTGCCATCCTTGCTCTGGGCGGCCTCCAGCGCCTTCGCGAAATCGAGGATCGGACCGTGTGGGCCGAACTTGTCCATCCCGTATCCGTTCCGGTGGTCCGTCATGAAGGGGGCGCCGCCCGCACCGGTGATGACGTCGCCGGGCTTCACCTTTCCCGCGGCCGGGGTGCCGGCGAACACGTGCTTCACCAGGAGGTGCTTCGGGGCATCCGCGACGAGCTGCGCCCGCATTCCGGTGATGCCGAGGTTGTAGTACCATCCGTCCACCTCGGCATCGGGGCCCTTGTTCGCCTTGCGATTCCAGGGGCTGCCGTCAGGATGGTAATGCACCTGGGCTGCAGCAGACGGCGCGATGAGAATGGCGGCCACGGCAGCGAGTATAAATGTTCCTGCCAGGGAGAAAGGCGTCTGTCTCTTGAAACTCGGGGCTGCTCCGTTCATGGTCCTCCTATCTGCCAGGCTTTCGAAGGTCTCGCGAGAAGCCGTACAATCCCGAATTGCGATTCAGATGAATTTTTATATCATCCATGGGCGCAGCAAAAGAACTTTCACCTGGAAACGTGGCTGCGGTTTGCTTTGACGGGGGTGCAGTTGTTGATGGAGCATTGAATCTGTCCTGCAGATCGTCTTAGCAGGAATGTCATCCTGATCAAAGAGAGTGAGAAAGATATGAAGAGATTCGAGGAGGAGCCATCCTCTCTATTCTATCCCATCGCTGCCGTTCTTGTTGCGATCCTGCCGCTCGTCTCCTGCACAGCGGATGCATGCGACAAAGGCGACGGGCTGGAGATCGCCTTTTCTCTCCCGGAAGCGGCGGACGAACTCCCTCTGGATCTGAAAAGGGCGACGGCCTCGATCAAGCCGATGGATGCCTACAACATCTGCAAGTGGCTGGCCAGCGACCGCTATTCGGGCCGCTATCCCGGAACGCCCGAGTATACCGAGATGTGCCGCTGGGTGGCCGGCCGGTTCGAGGCCTGGGGGCTCGAGCCCGGCGGGCCGGAAGGGAGCTTCCTGCAGCCCTACGATTCGCCTTACACGATTGTGCACAATGCCGAAATGACGCTCTATCCGCCCCGGGAGACCGGGAATGAAGGAACCATGGAAACGGCATCCGACGCCGCCATGGAGGAGGTCGCCCTCGAGGCGGGCGTCGATTTTCTTCCCCATCTCTTCAGCGACAGCGGCGACGTGACGGCGGACTTCGTCTTTGCCGGGTGGGGGATCAGCGCGCCGGAGCTCGGGTACGACGACTACGCGGGCGTGGATCCTGCCGGCAAGTTCGTGATCTGCTTCAGGGGGACACCCGATCGGAGCGAACCCGGTTTCGTCGAGCACGACCACCATCGCATGCGGATGCTCACGGCGCAGGAGAGGGGAGCCGTCGGCCTCTACTACATCTACGAGGAGGTGAGCGCCAATCCCAACGGCGATCTGATCGAGGGCTTCCTTCCGGCGATCATGACCGAGAAGACGGCAGACCGGCTGCTGGCCGCGTCGGGTGTCACGGTCGCAGCGCTGCGCCAGGATCTGCAGGAGACGATGAAACCGCGGTCCCTGGAAGGAGCCGCGCGGATAAGACTGAAGGTCGAGGCCAGCCAGCATCCCGACGCCGAAGCGTACAACGTGGTCGGCTTCATCAGGGGCTCGGACCCTGAGCTCGAGAAGGAGTTCGTCATCATCGGCGGGCACGTGGACCACTGCGGCCGGCACATGGGCCTGCTGTTCGCGGGTGCCGACGACAACGCCAGCGGGAGCGCCTGCGTGATCGCGGCGGCCCGTGCCTTCGCCTCCCTCGAGACGCCTCCGAAGCGGTCGGTCCTCTTCGCCCTCTTCGGAAGCGAGGAGCGCGGACTGATCGGATCCACCCACCTTGCGGACAACCTCCCGCCGCCGGCTGAGAAGGTCGTTGCCATGTTCAACCTCGACATGGAGGGCGAGGGCGACGGTGTGGGGGCGGTCGTCAGCCCGGGTCGCACGGAGCTGAGAGAAGCGATCGAGAAGGCCGACGGGTGCGTCGGTTCGGTGCGGCGGATCAGGGAGTTCCGCGGCGTGGGAGTGCGCAGCAGCGACTATGCGCCCTTCTATCTGAAGGAGATCCCCTGCGTCGCATTCTGGTCCAACGGTCCCCATCTTCATTACCACCAGCCCGGCGATACGATCTATCGCATCAACCCCGACATGCTGGCCGACGTCGCGCGGCTGACTTTTCTGGCGGCCTTTTATCTTGCCGATGGATAGCAGCATCCCCGGCATGCGGTCAACCTTCGAGAGGATTCCATGAAGATCCGATTCAAGTCACCCATCTTTCTCCTGTACATCGCTGTCTTTTCGTTTCTCGCAGCCTCCCTGATCTCCGCCGGGGAGAAACCCGTGCAGGTCTACATCCTGGCCGGCCAGTCCAACATGGACGGGTACGGAGGGCTCGAACCGCTCGGCCTCCAGATCGCCGAGGGCGACCGCAAGGAGCTCTTCGCCCACCTCCGGAAAGGCGGCGAGTGGACGGTGCGCGACGACGTGTGGATCACCTTCCAGAACAGGAAGGGCCCCTTGACCGCCGGCTTCGGGGTGGGGGAGACCTTCATGGGGGTCGAGTGGGAGTTCGGGAACATCGCGGGCGATTTTCACGAGGCCAAGGTCCTGCTGATCAAGACCTCGTGGGGAGGCGCAAGCATCCGCCGCAAGTTCCGTCCCCCCAGCTCAGGTGACGCCGCCGGCCTGATCGAGAAAGAGTACGAGAAGAAGCTGAAGAGGTACGAGGCCGCCCTGGAGACTGACAAGAATACCAGGAAGCCGGACAGGGACGAGATCCGGGCGGTCTTCGGCATGAACTACCGGAAGATGATCAACGAGGTGAACGGATATCTCGGCGACCTGAAGTCCGTTTTTCCGGAATACGGCGGCGAGGGATACGAGGTGGCCGGCTTCGTCTGGTTCCAGGGATTCAACGACCAGTTCGACGGCGCACACGAGGAGTACGCGACGCACCTGGCCAACCTGATCCGCGACGTGCGAAGGGAGTTCGGGAAGCCGGAGCTTCCCGTTGTCGTGGGGCAGCTGGGGCACGGGGGAACAGCGGCGGAGCGACAGAAGCGAGGGCTCAAGCCGATCGGCGCGCCGATGCAGACCGTGAAGGAAGCCCAGGCCGCCGTCGCCGCGATGGACGAGTTCAAGGGGACGGTCGCCCTGGTCAAGACGGACGTCTTCTGGGACTGGAAGGCCCAGGCGGTTTTCGACAAGGGGTGGAAGGAACACCTGGATGAATGGAACACCGTCGGCGCCCATTTCCCCTATCATTACCTGGGGAGCCCCTACACGTTTTTCATGGCGGGCCGTGCCTTCGGCCTGTGCATGATCGAGCTCCATGGGAAAAGGTAGAATCCCCCTGACCGGTAGGATCGTGATAAAGGCGTTGGGGGAGCCGGCAGGCGCTTCTATAATCTTATCGGAGGCCGTAAGAGAGAACCGGTTCGACAACATCTCTGACAGAAGTTTGGATTGGATACGAGCGATATGATTGAAAAAAAAGACGCCGTCATGACCGGCCGTCAGCGTGTGAGGTTTTTCAAGAACACCTGGTTCTTTCTCGTCACCTGCCTTCTTGTTCAGTCTCTCTCCGGCTGCGGCTCGTTGTCCGTCGACGAGATGGCTGATGCCGCGCGGCAGGCAGACATTCGCACCCTGGTCGTCGAGCCCGACTTTGCCGTCGCCTCTCCCTTCGAGCCCGGTTACACCTACCGGCTGCTGAAGCTCGCCCGGCGGAACCTGGTTGCCATCGAGGCGCTGCTCGAAGTGGATGTGCCCTCGAACCTGACCGTGCATTTCGTCGCCCTGGAGATGCCGAAGGCCGAGGTTCGCAGCGACGGCGAGGGAGGATTCGACCTCAAGGGGATCGAGGTGCCGTCCGACCACGGCATCCGGGCCTATGCCAGGACATGGTTCGGCAGCCGGTCGGTGACGATCTACGTGGCGCCGGAAGTGGATCTGTCGAACAGCGACGGCGGGCTGCAATCGGTGATCTTCGACTTCGACAGCGAATCGAGCATCCGTCACGAGCTGGCGCACATCTGCGCCTTCGAGGCCGGACTGGATGGAAACACCTGGTTCAACGAAGGCCTCGCAGAGGAGTTCGAGTCCAGGAAGCTCGACAATGACGGCGCCCTCCCGATGACGGCGCTGCCCCGGAACCTTCAGGTGGCCCGAAAGCAGCACGGTCCCTATTCGATCGATGATGTGCTCGACTGGGACGAAAACGTATCTCGAGTGAGCGCCGGCAAGGAAAAGCCCTTCTACCTCGGCCGCTCCCTTTCGCATTCCCTCATTCGTTTCCTGCTCGATCGAACGCCGGGCAAGAGCCTGAGGGAGAAGTTCGAACGTATCCTGGACATGAAGGACCGTGAAATTCGAGCCCTCGAAGACGAATGGAAGGCGTGGCTGGCGGCCCTGCCGTCCGGCAGGTGATGAGGATTGCAGGCCATGCCGGCCTGGCGATCTTCATCAGCAGGATTGATGAGTGCAGCCACCTGTTTCCGATCCGAACGTTGCATGAGCTATGGATTTAATGTTATATGTTTATTATAGTACTAAAATACGCCGCCTGTCAGGCATACTGACAGAGAGCGCATGAGTCTAATGAACATCTTCAAGGCGGAGAGTTGCAGAATTTCCTGAAATTCACGAGGAGAGCAGCCATGAAACGAATCACTCTGGTTACAGGTATCTTTGCCATGCTTTTGGGCCTCATCCTCACACCGGACATCACTGCCTGGGCGGTCGGCAGCGATGATCCTGCCGCCACGGTCACACGGAAGGTGGATGCCAACGGCGTCCCGCTCCCCGGTGCCATGGTCGCCCAGCCGCCGGGTACTCAAACGACGCTGCAGCGGACGCCGGCGGTTGATGCGTCTCCCCGCACGGCCTCCCTCAGCTGGAATCCCGCCGTGGCAGCCCTGATCGACCAGCTCGACGAGGACCTCGTACTGGAGTATCTCGAAGATCTCGTCGACTTCGGGCCGCGCGTGACAGGAACGAACGCCTGCAGCCAGGCCGGGCAGTACATCTACGACGAGTTCGAGAAGATGGGGCTGGACGTGCGGTTTCACAACTGGTCGTCCTGGGGATACAACGACAGGAACGTGGAAGCCACGATCCACGCAAGCGGGACGAGCGACGAGATCTACATCGTCTGCGCCCACTACGACTCCGTTCCCGGAAGCCCGGGCGCCGATGACAACGGATCGGGATCGGCGCTGGTACTGGCCCTTGCGCACGTGCTGAGCCACTGCACATTCGACAATACAATCCGTTTCGTGACCTTCTCAGGCGAGGAGCAGGGGCTCCTCGGGAGCTTCGAGTACGCCAACGACGCGCGGAACGCGGGCGACAACATCGTTGCGGTTCTCAACGCAGACATGGTGGGCAACGCTCCCACGTCGAACGACGAGAAGAAGATGAAGATATACGACGACAACTCCTCTACCTGGATCACCAACTTCACCGACAACGTGGCCACGACGTACATGGCCCAGCTCGATCTCGATGTCATCCCCAGCGGGCAGTCGTGGGGGAGCGACCATTACGCGTTCCAGTACTACAACTTCGACGCAGTCTTCTATCACGAGTACGAGTTCAGCAATGTCTACCACTCGCCCCAGGACACGATCCAGAACATGAATCCCTACTACAACATGAAGTGCGCCAGGCTCACGCTGGCCACGCTCGCCGAGCTGGCCGGAAACTTCGAGTTCATGCCTCTTCATGCCCACGACTACACCATCGATGCGATGGCAGCGGACTCGATCGGCCTGGCCCTTGATGCTGGGGACAGCAACGGTTCGCGAGGCTATCTCCTCTGCATGGGTATGTCCGGGACATCGCCGGGCATGCCTCTTCCGGGCGGGCTCGCCACGCTGCCGCTGAACCAGGACAGCCTGACCATGTTCTGCTACCGGAACGTGAACAACTCGATCTTCGTGAACTACTCGGGAACCCTGGATGCCTACGGGACGGCATCGGCCCAGCTCGTAACACCCGGTCCTCTTCCGGCCGTTTACGTCGGGAAGGATATCTGGTTCGCCTTTGCCTGCGACAACCCCTGGGATTTCGTCTCGAATCCTGTGCTCGTCAAAACGCGGTGATCTCGATATCGCGTACAGAGCGACCTTGGAGGAGGAGGACGTGCAATGATTGCACGTGGTGTGATATCGGTCTGTCTGTTCCTTGCCTGCTGCCCAGCCCTCGGGGCGGAAGAGGTCCTGCTCCGTTTCGGAAAGGCGCCGGACAGACCGGTGATGTACGAGAGCTTCGAGCTTTACGAGGAGGAGGAGGAACTGTGGGAGGAGGGAGCCGATCGTCTGACCGAGAAGGCCGTGACGCTCTGCGCCTACTTTCCCGTCGAGGGGCTGGACGACGGTCTTGTCCTCTCCTTCGATATAACCGGTGCCGGGAGCGCGAGGTTCGACACTCTCTACGCTGATGTCGATTTCGATTTCCACCTCGACGAGGACGAGGAGTTTCCTCTCGTGCCTGTCCGCCGTCCGGGCGACGACTACCCCCCGGGAACGGAGCTTCCACTCTGCGCCGAACGCCTGTCCCTGGCCGCCGTCGCGAAAAAGGGGAGAGCGCCGTTCTTCATCAACATCTACGTGATACCCGCGCCTGAGGGGGGAGACGGCTTGCAGCTCCTTCCTCTCTGGTTCGACGCATGGGGCTGCTGCCAGGGTACGATCGGCATCGGCGGCAGCACTTTCGATCTCGTGCTCAGGGATCAGGATGTCAACGGTTCGTTCCTCGATTTCGAATCGGAGGAGGACGGGGGCTGCGATACGCTCACACTCGTTCCCGCGAGCGGTGCCGCGCCCGGCGTAAGAGCTCCATGGGCACAGAAGCTCAGGGAGAAGATGCTCGTCGGGGGGCGCACCTTTCGCGTCGCGGCAAAGGAGAACGGGAGGAGGCTCCTCCTCGATCCCCATGAAACGGCATTCGGGCGGGCGGCTGCACCGGGCGCTGAGACGGAAGTCACCCTCACGAGCCGGGAGTGGGGCACGCACACCGTGGAAGCTGGTTCGAGCCTCTCGCTGCCTGCAGGGAAGTGGAGAGTTCACAGCTTCCGGCGCATGGGCGCGAAGACCGGCGCCTTTTGCAGGTATACGGGACCGGAGCGGATCACATTGACTCTCGTTCCCGGCAAGACCGCGCAGGTGCCCGATCTCGCGCTGGAGATGACTCCCGCTGTGACGATGAGAGGCAAGGGTAGAAGAACGCGCACGATGACGCTGGCGCTATCCACCTCGCAGGGCGCCCTCTTCAAGGAGTACAAGAATCCTTCAGCCGTCAAACCGCTGCCCGGCATTCCCCTGCGCATCAGCGACAAGGCGGGGCTAACCGTGACCGAGGGCTATTTTCCTTTCGGGTGAGGCTCCACCTGCCCCTACTCGTGGTCAGTAGGGAAGATTCCTCCCGGGGAATACCTGGTTCATGTGGGCCTTGAGGCATCGCTTTTGCCCATCCGCGAAGGGACTACTCCCGTACGGCTGGAGTGATCGATTTCGAAGGTTTGCGGGAAGGAGAGGAGGTGTCGCGCCTCGGATGAACATACTATTCTGGATAATCCTGACGGCGGCAGTAGCAATGAACGGCCAAGAGCATCCATATCAGAAGACAGAGTATCAATATCCCGACGATGCGCTTGTCCGGGAGAAGCTGGAAAAGTGGCAGGACCTGAAGTTCGGCTTGATGATGCACTGGGGGTTGTATGCCCAGCTCGGGATCGTGGAATCGTGGGGGCTCTGCTCGGAGGACCAGCCGTTCCAGGACCGCGGCGGCATGCCCTATGCCGAGTACAAGGAGATGTACTTCGACCTGATCACCCGGTTCGATCCCCGGAAGTTCGATCCCGAACCATGGGCTGAAGCCGCCGGGAATGCTGGGATGAAGTATCTGGTTTTCTCCACCAAGCATCATGACGGGTTCTGCCTCTTCGACACGAAGCAGAAGGAGTTCAAGACAACGGGGAAGAGGTGCCCCTTTCACGATCATCCCAGGGCCAACGTGGTGAAGGAGGTCTTCGAGGCCTTTCGCGGCGAGGGATTCATGATCGGCGCCTATTTCTCCAAGCCGGACTGGCATCATCCTGCCTACTGGACGCCGCTCCTCGCCACACCCAACAGGTGCAACAACTACGATGTGCGGAAATACCCGGAGCGCTGGCAGGAGTTCAAGGATTTCACCTTCAACCAGATCGAGGAGCTGATGACCGGCTACGGCGATGTGGACATCCTGTGGCTCGACGGCGGCTGGGTGAGGCCGAACTCGACGATCAACGAAGAGGTCCTTTCCTGGGGCTACGACATCCCCGAGTGGGAGCAGGACATCGACATGCCGCGCATCGCCGCGATGGCAAGAAGCCACCAGCCCGGCCTGATTTTCGTCGATCGAACTGTGCATGGGCCCTATGAAAACTACAGGACGCCCGAGCAGCAGATCCCCGACGAGGTGCTGCCCTATCCGTGGGAAACCTGCATGACCATGACCCAGTCGTGGGGGCATCATTTCGAACCGCGATACAAGAGCACGCGCCGGTTGATTCACAACCTGGTTGACATCGTTGCCAAGGGCGGCAACTACCTGCTGAACATCGGCCCCACGCCGGAGGGCACGTTCGAGGACGAAGCCTACAGGCGGCTGAAGGAGATCGGCGACTGGATCGAGGTCAACGGCGAGGCGATCTACGACTCGAGGCCTGTCGAGCCGTACAAGGAAGGCCGGGTCTGCTTCACCCGGAACAGGAAGACCGGCGATGTCTATGCCATCTACCTGGCAGGCGAGAAGGAGACGACGCTGCCGGCTAAGCTGGAAATCAACGGGATGTGTGCCGCCACGGACTCGGATGTCCGCTTGCTGGGTCATGGAAAAATCGACTGGACAGCGACCGCAAAGGGAATGCAGGTCACGGTTCCGGAAGGTGTGATCGAGAATCCGCCCTGCAAGCATGCCTGGACGATCAAGATGCGCCTTCAGTGATGGTCCGGCTACTTGACGACGATCTCATCGACGAACAGCCACGCTTTTCCCCCGGCCCCCTTGTGCCAGGCCGGGCATCTCCCGACTCCCTCGGCCTTGAGCCTGATGAAGCGGCATTTCACGTTGTTCAGCGTGACGGGAAAATCCCTGATCGTTCTCCTGTCGTCGGCCGCAAGGGTGATGTCGTCGATCACTTTTTCCGAGTGAAACTTCTTTCCATCGGAGGAAAAGGAGAATCCGACCTTTCGCGGCAGGAAGATCCAGTAGGGTTGGTTCTCGAGAAATCCCGCAGCCACCGACCTGACCGTGCAGACCCTTTCCAGATCCACGAGAACGTCGAGGTCCACACCCTCCACACCGGCCCAGAGGCCGTCATTGAAAAGCGCCGAGGCCCTGATGCCGTCGGTCAGGACATCCAATCCGTTCTTCGAGAACTTCACCGGAACATCGGTGCGCGGAAAAACCGGCTTACCCTTGGCTAGATGGTTCACGGAATGGCTGTCAAACTTGTCATTCCTGACCTCGAGGGATTTCCAGATGTCAGGTTGGCCGGTGTTCTTCTGGGGACGGCCGGGCGTGCTGCGGCCCTCATCGACATATTTCTCCAAGAGTGTGGTCAGGCGGAACACGACGTCAGGATATCTGTCCTGAACGTTGTGCTGTTCACCGATATCCCTTTCCAGGTTGTAGAGCTGGATCAGGGGCATCCTGTTTTTGAGCGCCGTCTCGGCGAAAAGCGAGCCGCCGCCGCCTGACCCGGGACAGATCTCGAGCTTCCATTCTCCCTGGCGAATGGAAAAGGAACCGTTGCCGCCAAGGTGGACAACAGCCTCCCTGATGCCGCCCTTCAGCTTCCTGCCCGTCAGGAGCGGCAGGATGTCGTAGCTGTCCTCTCCAGCATTGTCGGGGAGCTTCTCACCCAGGATCGCGGCACAGGTGGCGAAGAAATCGGTCAGGCAGATGATGTCGCCGCTTCTGGAGCCGGGCTTTATCCTGCCGGGCCAGCGGGCGAAGAAGGGAACCCTGTGGCCGCCTTCCCAGATGTCCGCCTTTCTTCCCCTGAAGATGTAGCTGGGATCGTGGCCGTACTCCAGCACCGAGTCGGGCTCGCCTGCCATGCCGGTCCCGTCCCGCCCCGGGGAGCCGTTGTCACTCGTGAAGACGACTAGCGTGTTGTCGGCCAGGTCGTTTCGATCCAGGGCCCGCAGGATGTTTCCCACGACGGAGTCGACCTGATGAACAAAATCGCCGTAAGGGCCGGCCTGGCTCTTGCCGCGGTATTCCTCGTTCGGTGCGATCGGTGTGTGCGGCGCCGTCAGCGGGAAATAGAGAAAGAACGGTTTTCCCGTCCGCGCTCTGTCATCGATATAGTTCACGGCCCTTTTTTCGATTTCCGGAAGAACGTCGAGGAGATCCCACTTCTCCAGCATGATCCCGGGGCAGCCGTACATCGTGACCGGCTTCTCCTTCGTGGGGATGCCGATCGTTCTGTCGTTCTCGATGTAGCAGTAGGGAGGGTAGTTGGGGGCATCGAGCCCGAAGAAGTAATCGAAACCCCGTGTGGTGGGCCCGTTCTCGAGAGGCTTCGAGAAATCGATGTTCCATCCCTTCTCGGCGCCCGTGTCCTTCAGTATGTCGCCCTTCTTGTCCCGCCAGTTCATTCCCAGGTGCCACTTGCCGATGCAGGCCGTGTGGTAGCCTTTCTCCTTCAGGTATCGGGGGACCGTCAGCCGCCCGGGCTCGATCAGCGGCGGGTCATAGGACCAGAGAGCTCCGCCCTGCCGCCGTGATCGCCAGGAGTAGCGCCCCGTCAGGATCCCGTACCGCGTTGGAGAGCAGAGAGACGAGTTGGAGTGGGCGTCGGTGAAGGTGATGCCCTGTCCGGCCAGCCTGTCCAGGTTCGGCGTCGGGATTTTCGATTCGCCGTTGAGGCACTTGACATCGCCGTAGCCGAGGTCGTCGGCGAGAATGAAAATGATGTTGGGACGCTGATCGAGATCGCGGCAGGAGCCGTGGATCTTGTGCGAGGTGAGGGCGGCGGCGCCGATGCCCGCCATCTTCAGAAAGGTGCGTCGGTTCACTGTTGTCATTTTTTTCTCACACGGAATTGGATTCAGCCTGCATTCTACCATGGTACCGGCTCCGGCCAGAAAAGGTCGGTTCACAAATTCTGCCGCCTACCGAGGTTCCCGTCCGGCCATCCGGTGGTATAATGGCTTCATTCGAAAGGAAACCTGATCATGCCTGCCTCGTTGTTCTTGTCACTCCTTGTCTGTCTCGTGAATTTGCCGGGCATCGACCCGGACCCGGATCCCGGCGGCGTCATAAATACCATCTATGTCGTCGAGTTCACCCACGCCGATGTGGGATTCAATGCGCCTCCGACCGTCATGCAGGAGCGCAACCATGACCGCACCGCTGCGGCTCTCGATCTGGCAGACAACCACCCCGAATTCCACTGGACCATCGAGACGACGTATCAGCTCGAGTGCTTTCTCGAGCGGGCATCGGCTCTGGAGAGGATGCGGTTGATAACGCTTCTGGCGGAAGGAAGATTCGCGGTAGGGGGGAACTACCTCAACCTTCACTCGGGATTCTGCGGTGAAGAGCAGATGCACCGGCTTTTCGAGCTGGGCGCCGTTCTCGAGCCGTTCCTCGGATACCGGCCGTCCACTGCGATGCTGAACGACGTCCCGGGCTTCAGCCTGGCTCTTCCCCGCATCTGCGCAGGATCGGATATCCCTTACGCCGTGCTCGGCGCCAACGACTTCATCGGAGGGAAACCGGACATCCCCTTGCAGGACCGGCCGTTCTGGTGGGAGGCGCGCGACGGCTCGCGCGTTCTGACCTGGCTCAACTACGGTTCGTACATCGAAGGATACTTCGAGTGGGGACTCACGAGTCTGACAGGAATGCTGATCAACATCCCTCCCCTGATCGACGAGTTCGAATCGGCCGGCTACCCCTATGACGCCATTCTCGTCTCCCGGGCAGCGGACGACACCTTTCCCGACGCAACCATGGTCAGTCTCGCAGAGCAGTGGAACCTTGCCGGGTACTCTCCCCGGATCGAACCGGCGACGGCCAGGGAGTTCTTCGATTACATGCTGGGCAGGTACGGCGATGTTTTTCCCACCTACGGGGGGGACGCCTCGGGCTTCTGGGAAGACGTGACCACCGTGACACCGGCGTCGACGGCTCGAGTCCGGCGCACCCGTTCAGCCCTTCCCTCTCTCGAATCCCTCTGGAGCATGCTTCTCGTGGCAACGGGCGTCCCGTATCCGGCGGAGGATTTCCGGACCGCCTGGAACCTTTCCATGGTCTTTGACGAGCATTCCTCAGGAGGCTACGGATGGCCCGGTCTCCTGACGGAGCCGGAGATCAGGCGGGAGAACATGGAGTTCGTGGCCATCGCCCTGGGCTGCGAGAGCATCGCGGACAAGCTGAGGCAGCAGGCGGTCAATCAGGCGGCGCCGCACCTCGTGCCGTCGGGGCAATCCGGCCTGGTACTGTTCAACCCCCTGGGCGAGACGTTCGAGGGAATCGTGGATATCGATTGCGGCGGCCAGCAGCCCGTGGATCTGCGGTTCGCCGATCCGGGCGGCGGTCCCGACGCCGAGTTCCGGTGGCTGGACGCGGACCGCACCGCCGTTGCCGTGAAGGTGTCGGTTCCCGCCTTCGGGTGGAGACGATGGGATGTCGCCACCGGCGGGAACACGCCACCGCCCCCGAGCTGGCAAGCCGGAAATACGATAACCGCCGGAGATCACCGGCTGACGATCAATGCGGCGGACGGCACGGCCGAGAGTCTGGAAGAACTCTCCACCTCCTTCGACTGGCTGGCGCAGACGACTCCTCACCTTTTCGCCGGCATCGAATTCGCCCTGCATCTGGAAGAGTTCCTGGGAGTCTGGACGCCTTTCAATCCCGCACCGTCATCCGTTCTTGCCGAAGATCCGACTCCTCTCTTCCGCAGGATCCGTGTTGTTCTCGGTCATGACCTGCCGATGCGCGAGTATCGCCTGTACGAGGAGGAGAGGCGTGTGGATGTGCGGATAGAGGTGCCGACATCGCTGCTCCCCTTCGTGCCGTACGACGACCACTCGCATCATTACGGCGTCTCCTTCCCGGCGAACCTGACAACGCCGACCGCTCTGCACATCGACGGGCCGGACGGCTGGTACTCACCGGGCCAGGAGAGTCTTCCCGGAGCGGCGCTCGGCCACTTCGCCGCTTCCACCGGAGCGCGGCTGGTCGGCTCGCAGGGACGGTGGCTCAGCGTCACCTCGCGAGACACGCCGATCGTCAATCTCGGAGAGATGAACGGCTCCGGGCTTCCCGAGGTCGAGGATGACGAGGTCTGTCTCACCTGGAAGCTGCGGCGGCATGCCGACCTGTCCCAGGTGAGCGGCGGCGGACTGGTACCCATGGAAGCCGAGCCCGGAATGCCCGACATCACACCCTACGAGTTCTGCATTCGATTCGGCGGCGGAAGCGAATCTCCGCCTGACCGGGGTGATCTGCGTAACGATCTCGCACCGCCCTTCTTCGCCTGGATCGAACAGGGTCAGGGCTCGGCAGCACTGCCGGCCGGCCAGAGCCTGCTCGAGATCCAGGGACCGGCGGAGATGATCTGCCTGAAACGCAGCGAGGCAGGGGATGGGCTCGTCCTGCGCCTGCGAGCCGGAGCGGGCGGTGGAGATGCCGTGATCATCCCCATGCGTGAGCCTGCTTCAGCCTGGATCACCAACCTCGTTGAACGGCCGATCCAGCCCTTGTCCGTGGTGAACGGAAAGGTGACTGTCCCATTGGTCGCCGGCGGCGTTGTGACTGTTCTGTTGAAAGATTGACGATCCCGGCGGCAAGATTCGCCGGAGGCTGCTTACCTTGCAGGAGAATAACATGATCAGAGCTACGTTGCTTTTGATGATCCTTCTGGCAGGAGCCGCACCGCTGCCTGCCCAGGATTTCGAAGAGCTCCTGACATGCGAGATCTGCAGCGATGTTCTCAAGAACATGGATCTGCTCACGGCCTGCAACTACACGCTGCACGACTGGAGTCGTGGAACGCTTCACGTCTTCGAGTTGAAAGAGCCGAAGCTGATGCAGAAGTTTCGCGACTTCGAGAAGCATGACCGGGTCCTCTGTGAAAAGTACATCGGGAAAAGCGCTGCCGAGTGCAGCGGGAGGCTCTGCGGCAACTGCTCGGAATATCTTGCCTTCCGCCGCAGGGGGCTCGTTGAGGAGCGCATCGAGACTCCCACCGGGTCCATCGTCATCACCCGGACCGGCGACCGGGCTCTCCTCGATGAGGTCCATGACTGGGCGGGCCGGATGCGGAAGATGATGGCATCCGTCGATCCTTCGGCCTTCAGGGCCCAGCTAACCGAATCCGAGGGCTGCTGCGAAGAGTGCGGCAAAGGGGAAGAAGAGGCCTGCACGGCCAAGATCTGCGATCCCGACAGCTCGGAAAGCGTCAAGATCAAGGCCGCATCCCCGGCCGATGCAGCCGAGTCGGCCCTCGGGAAGCTGCCTCCCGCGGTGCTGGCGGAACTGCTAAAGTGCGAGCTCTGCAGCCTCGTGGTCTCCCAACCCGAGCTGATGCTCGTCTCCAGGCCGGAAATCATCTTCATGAAAACGGGCGTGGCCTTCTCGGACAGGGTCGCGGACAGGAAGCATCTCGAGAAGTACCAGGCTTTCCAGAAGAAGTTTCACGGCCGCATCGACGAGATCATGAAGAACGGAGGCTGGGACACGGTCAAGGGAAAGGTCTGCCCCTTCTGCTGGAAATTCGCCGAGCTCGAGAAGGCCGGCGCGATCTTCGACTGGAGCCTCACCTCGGACGGCGCCATCACGGTGGTCTTTTCGGCCGATCCCCTGCTGGTCGGGAAAATCCACGAACTGGCAAAGGAGATCAAGACCTGCAACGAGATGTTCAGGTCCAAGCTGTGATCACTGCCCTGCGATCGGCCGCTAACCGTGAATTGCGCGCCGGTCGACGGCCAGCGCCGCCTCCTTGAGAGCCTCGGAGAGAGTGGGGTGGGCATGACACGTGCGCGCCATGTCCTCGCTGCTGCCGCTGAACTCCATGGCCATGGCCGCCTCGGCGATCATGTCCGACGCGCGCGGGCCGAGGATGTGCACACCGAGGATCAAATCGGTCTCCTTGTGGGCGATGACCTTGACCACGCCGTCCTCCTCGCCGAGCGTCTTGGCGCGGCCGTTGGCCTTGAAGTAGTTGCGCCCCACCTTGACCGGAATCTTTCTCTCCTTGGCCTCCTCCTCGGTGATGCCCACCTGGGCCAGCTCGGGCCAGGTGTAGATCACGTTGGGGATGACGTCGTAGTTGACGTGCCCCGACCGGCCGGCAGCCAGCTCCGCAACGGCGATTCCCTCCTCCTCGGCCTTGTGCGCCAGCATGGGGCCGCGGATCAGGTCGCCGATGGCGAAGATCCCCTCGGCCGTCGTGCGCCACGAATCGTCGACGCGCACCCGGCCGTCCTGCTCGAGGGCGACTTTGGCCGCCTCGAGGCCGCAGTCGAGAGTGGCCGGCTTGCGGCCGACGGCAACGAGCAGCTTGTCGCAGGTCAGCGTGGCGTCGCCGTCCTTTTCCGAGGTCACGGCTACCTCGATCCCGCCCTTCTTCTTCTTCGCGCCGACCACGCGGCTGGAAAGCAGAAAGTCGATGCCCTGCTCCCGCAGCGATTTCTCGAGCATCCTGGAGAGCATGTTGTCGGCGAAGATCGCCACCTTGGGGAAGAGCTCCACGACGGTGACAGACGAGCCCAGGCGGCTCCAGACGCTTCCCAGCTCGAGCCCGATGGCGCCGGCGCCCACGACGACCATCCGCCTCGGTACGGTCTTCAGGGAGAGCGCCTCGGTGGAGCTGATGATCGACCGGCCGTCGAAGGGGATCGAGGGGAGCTCGAAGGGCACGCTTCCCATGGCCAGCACGATCTTCCCGCCCTCGATCTCCGTCGTTTCGTTCTCGCCCTCGATCGCCACGATCCTGCCTCCCGTGAGGCGGCCGCGCCCCTTGAAGCGCGCGATCTTGTGCTTCTTCATCAGGAGGTCCACGCCCTCGGTGATCTTCGACACGACGCGGTCCTTGTTGGCCATCATCCGCTTCAGGTCGAGCTTCACCGAGGAGACGCTGATCCCGAGTCCCTGGTACTTGTGGTTCATGGAATGGAACACCTCGCTGGCTTCGAGGAGGACCTTCGAGGGGATGCAGCCGACATTGAGGCAGGTGCCGCCCAGGGTGGCCCGTTCCTCGATCAGCGCTGCCTTGAGACCCAGCTGGGAGGCCCGGATCGCGGCCACGTAGCCGCCGGGACCGCCGCCGATGACGACGAAGTCGAAAGTTTTCATCTGTTTCAGAACTCCAGCATGATCCGTTCGGGATTTTCGATACAGGCCACAATCCGCTTGAGGAAGGTGACCGCCTCCTTGCCGTCGATGAGGCGGTGGTCGTAGGAGAGGGCGACGTACATCATCGGCCGGATGACGATAGCGTCGTCCTTGACAACGGCGCGCTTCTTGACGGCGTGCATGCCGAGGACCCCGCTCTGCGGCGGATTCAGGATCGGCGTGCTCATCATGTTGCCGTAGATTCCGCCGTTCGAGATGGTGAAGGTGCCGCCGGAGATGTCGGAGAGGGAGAGCTTGCGGTCCCTGGCCCTTGCCGCGAGGTCGGCGATCGCCTGCTCGATTCCCGCGAAGCCGAGGCGGTCGGCGTCGCGGATCACCGGCACCACGAGGCCCTTCTCCGTGCTCACCGCAACGCCGATGTCGTAGTAGTGGTTGTAGACGATCTCGTTTCCCTGGATCTGGGCGTTGACTGCGGGAGCGGTCTTCAGCGCGTCGATCGCCGCCTTCACGAAGAACGACATGAAGCCCAGCTTGATGCCGTGCTTCGCCTGGAACTCCTCGTTGTGGCGGGCGCGCCACTCGAGGACGCTCGTCATGTCGAGCTCGTTGAAGGTTGTCAGGATCGCGGCGGACTGCTGGGCCAGCACCATCCGCTCGGCGATCCGCTGCCTGAGCATGCTCATCGGCACGCGCGTCTGCCTGGAACCGGACGCATCATCGGCTGTCGGCTCGGCCTCCTTCTCCCGGACCTCCTCGCGGGCCGGCGTCTCATCAGCGGCCTTCCTGTGCTCCTCGATCCGGCCGAGCACGTCGGTCTTGGTGATGCGTCCGCCCTTGCCCGTTCCCGTGATCGTCCGCGCATCGAGCCCATGCTCGACGACGAGCCGGCGCACCGACGGCGCCAGGCCGCTCGACGCCTCGATCTTGGCCGCAGCCTGGGGCAGGCCGGCCGGAGTTTCCTTGGGCGGGCCGTCGCCGATCTCTTCCTCGACGGCCGGCTCCGGCTCGACGCTCGTGTCGATGGCGCCGACGACCTGGCCGATCGACACCGTCTCGCCCGGTTCCACCTGGATGGCCACTTGGCCCGAGTGCTCCGACAGGACGTCCATGGTGATCTTGTCCGTTTCGAGGACATAGAGCGGATCGTCCACGTTCACAACGGCACCGGTCTCCACCTTCCACTCGGCGAGAATCCCCTGTGTGATCGACTCGCCCACTTCGGGCACGATTATCTCTGCCATTCGACTCTATCTCCTTTTCTTCCGGCCTTTCGCGGAAGCGCTGTCCGGTTTTCCAAGAAAGGCCTCGCCAACGAGCCTTTCCTGATTGCTCTTGTGAATGCGCAGCGATCCGGTCGCCGGGCTGGCCGAAGGCCTGCGGCCCGAGTATCGTATCTCCATGTCCGGGAAGATCTCGAACAGACGGGGGAAGACGAAGCTCCATCCGCCGCGGTTCATCGGCTCTTCCTGAACCCAGACGACCTCGGAGACGCCTGAGTACTTTTTCTTGATTCGGGCGAGCAACTTCTCGGGAAAGGGATGGAACTGCTCGAGGCGCACGATCGCCGCGTTGTCGAAGCCGTCCTTCCGCCGCCGCTCGATGAGGTCGTAATAGACCTTGCCGCTGCAGAGAAGGAGGCGCTCCGGCCTGGCGGGCCCGTCCGGGTCATCGAGCACTTCCTCGAATCGTCCCCGCACCAGGTCGTCCACGGGCGACCGGGCCAGGGGATGGCGAAGGAGGCTCTTGGGAGCCATGACGATGAGCGGCCTCCTGAGGCTCCTGTGCAGCTGCCTCCTCAGGGCATGAAAGTACTGTGCCGGCGTGGTCAGGTTGCAGACCTGGATGTTGTCCTCGGCGCAGGCCATGAGGTAGCGCTCGAGATAGGCGTTCGAGTGCTCCGGTCCCTGCCCCTCGTACCCGTGGGGGAGAAGCATCACCAGGCCGCTCACGCGCTGCCACTTGGACTGCGACGAGACGATGAACTGGTCGATGATCACCTGGGCGCCGTTGGAAAAATCGCCGAACTGCGCTTCCCAGAGCACGAGCATGTCGGGCTCGGCCAGGCTGTATCCGTACTCGAAGCCGAGCACGGCCGCCTCGGAGAGCAGGCTGTTGTGCACGCAGAACCGCGACTGCCCGGCGCCGATCTCGTTGAGCGGCGTGTGGGCCTCGTCCGTTTCCATGTCGTGCCAGGTGGCATGGCGCTGGGAAAAGGTGCCCCGCGCGCTGTCCTGGCCGCTGAGGCGGACCGGAAATCCATCGAGAAGCAGCGTTCCGAAGGCAAGGAGCTCGGCATGAGCCCAGTCCAGCTCGCCGTGCCGCTCCACTGTGTCGAGGCGCATCGGCAGGATGCGCGACACCTTGGGATTCAGGCGGAACCCATCGGGAACGGTGTTGAGCGCCCGCGACACCTCGAGGAGCACGGGATGCTTCACGCCGGTTTCGGCAGGCTCGTGGGAGTAGGGCGTGTCGAGCCCGTACCACTTCTCGTCGAAGCTGCTCACGTCGAGTTCGGGGTGCTTCTCCTTGACGTACTCGAAAGCGTTCTGCAGCTTGTCCTGGAACTCCCCGCTCAGGGCGTCCGTCTTCTGCCGCGTCAGCTCGCAGCATTCCATGAGGCTCTTGATGTAGAGCTCGCGGACCGAGGGGCGGTCCTTGATCTTCCCGTAGAGCAGCGGCTGGGTGAAGGCCGGCTCGTCGCCCTCGTTGTGACCGTGGCGGCGGTAGCAGATCATGTCCACGACCACGTCGCGGCCAAACTCCTGCCTGTACCGGAGCGCCAGCTCGATGACGAAGACGACGGCTTCGGGATCGTCGCCGTTCACGTGGAAGATCGGCGCTTCCACCATCTTGGCCACGTCCGTCGAATACTGCGTGGACCGGGCGTCGCGCGGCGACGTGGTGAAGCCGATCTGGTTGTTCACGATCAGGTGGACCGTGCCGCCCGTTCGGTATCCCTCGAGCTGCGACAGGTTGAAGGTCTCCGCCACCAGGCCCTGGCCGGCGAAGGCGGCATCGCCGTGGATCAGGAAGGGGACGACCTTCCTGCGCAGTTCCGTGTCGTCCCGCTGCCGCTGCTTGGCGCGCACCCGGCCCTCGACAACGGGATTGACGGCTTCGAGGTGGCTCGGATTGGATGTGAGCGACACGCGCACCGGCCTGTTGTTCCGATGATTGTGGTGCGTGGAGCTGTACCCCTTGTGGTACTTCACATCCCCGTCGCCACCCACCGACTCTGCCAGGAAGTTGCCGTCGAACTCCGAGAAGATCATGGCATAGGGCTTGTCGAGGATGTTGGCCAGCACGTTGAGCCTGCCGCGATGCGCCATGCCGACCACCACTTCCTCGACTCCGAGCTCGGGCGCCAGCTCCACAAGGCTGTGGATGGCGGGGATCAGGGATTCGGCGCCCTCGAGGGAGAAGCGCTTCTGGCCCGGGTATCGTTTCCCCACGAACTTCTCGAACACCTCGGCGTCGGTTAAAAGCTCGAGGGTCTCCAGCTTCTTTTCCCTGGCGAACTCGGGCCTGTTCCTCACCGGCTCCATCTCGTTCTGCAGCCAGCGGCGCTGCGTCACGTCCTGGATGTGCAGGTACTCCACACCCACCGAGCGGCAGTAGGTGTCGTCCAGGATGGCGATGATTTCCCGCAAAGAGGCACGCTGCGGCGCACCCTGGATGTGCCCGGTGTCGAAGACGCGGTCCAGGTCCTTGTCGGTCAATCCGTAGCGATCCAGCTGCAGGTAGGGGTGAAGGTCGAGATTGTTGCCCAGGGGATCGAGCTTGGCGATCAGGTGCCCCTGGTCGCGATAGGCATAGATGAGGCTCGCCACCTTGGACTGGAGGTGGGCTTCCACCGCGGCCTGGCAGGTGCGGGGACACTTGGCCAGCTCGAAGCCGCGGAAGAAGGCCTGCCACTCATCGCCGACGGTAGAGGGATCCTTCTTCCACTCGCCGTACATCTCCTCGAGATACTCGGCGTTTTCGGCAAGCTGGACGGGGGATCCCTCCGTCAGGCGCGATCGGTCTTTTGACACGCGAAATACTCCATGTAAAGCCGTGGTAGGGACGGATTTCAAGCGAGATCGACAGGACGCCCCGCCCTTGCCTCCAAAGCAGAGTCGGGCCATCTTTCGAAAACGGTGTGACATTATGCGCGATCGCGGCAAGGCCGTCCAGAGCGAGGCCGTGATGACCGTGGAAAAGGACGGGGGCCCCGGCCATGGCAGCACCCTCCGAAACGTGCATGGCCGTGATGCCGGGCTATCAAAGAGACGGATTTTGTTGCGTTCGAACAAGGAGACCGGAAGGTATGCGCACCTTTTTCATGATCCTCTCGCGAAGCAAGGTCATGCAGTGGCTCGTCGCCCACTTCGGCCCGGCCAGGCTCATCGCTCGCCGGTTCACTTCCGGAGAGTCGCTGGACGACGCCCTGGCCGTTGTGCGCGGCCTCGAAAAAAAGGGAATGAGGGCCACTGTCAACTTCCTGGGCGAGAAGGTGGAAAGTCGCGAGGATGCCGGCAAGGTGGCGGAGGCCTACATGAGGATCCTGCAGCGCATCCACGACGAGGGGCTTCAGGCCACCGTCTCGGTCAAGCCCACGCACATCGGTCTCGGCCTGGGCGAGAAGACCTTTCACAGGAACCTCGAGAAGATCCTTGATCTGGCCGGCGAGCTGGGAACCTTTGTCGAGGTGGACATGGAGGACTCGGCGACCACCGATACCACTCTCGAATCGATCCGTCAGCTCCTGGAGAAAGGAGGGCCTCTTCGCGTGGCGCTGCAGGCCAACCTGTTCCGGACAGCCGATGATCTGAAGGCGATCATCGAACGCGGAGGGAGCGTCCGCCTGGTCAAGGGAGCCTACGATGAACCGGCGCGGGTCGCCTGGAAGAGCATGAAAGACGTGGATGCGAGCTATGCCCGGCTGATCGAGCTTTCCTTCGCGCCAAAGGGCCGTGAGTCCGGTTTTTATCCGGCCTTCGCGACCCATGATCATCTCCTGATCGAGAAGGTCCTTTCCGAGGCTGCTTCCCGGCAGTTCCCGTCCGACGGCTACGAGTTCCAGATGCTGCTCGGGGTGCGGCGCGACTGGCAGGAGAAGCTTGTCTCCCAGGGGGCATCGATCAGGATATACGTCCCCTTCGGTACGCACTGGTATCCCTACTTCATGAGGCGTCTCGCCGAGCGCCCGGCCAACGCCGCCCTGCTGGCCAGGGCACTCCTTTCCCGATGATTCACTAGAACGATCGATCGAGCCTCTCTTTTTCCCCTCCCGTGCCCGATCTGGAATAGCCGCAGCAGCGGGATCGGGAGGGGATCAAGAAAAAAGAGAGATAATACGGCTAATACCAAGGAGGGACTGTATAATGAGCCCCAACATCAGGGAAAATGCATAACTCTATTGGTGTACCATGAATATCTTCGTGCTGGGGGTCCGATGATTCGAGAGAAGGCCAGGCGGATCGTTGCTGCCGTGATCTCTCTTTTCCTACTGGCTGCTCAATCGGCCGAGGCAGGAGGCTTCCGCATCGGGACATCGTCCACAGCCAGGTCGGCAGCGATGGGGGGCTCCTACACGGCGCGCGCCGACGACGAGGCGGCGATCTACCACAATCCTGCAGGCCTCGCCCTGCTCGACGGGAACAGCCTTGCGCTTTCAGGAAATCTCCTCCTTCTCGATCAGGAGTACAGGGATCTGACGGGCATCAGCCAAAGATACACTCGTTCCTTTCTTCGCGGCCTGCTCCGATTTCGGCAGCGAGAATCTGGGATTCGGCCTGGCTGTCCACTCGCGGTACGGCCTGGGCGGAGGAGTCGAGTGGAAAGGCGGGGAAACCACGCCGCGGCGGTACGTGGTGACCGAGTCGCTTCTGAAGACAACCTATCTCACCCCAGCGGCGGCCTGCCGGATCAGCGACAACCTCATGCTGGGGGTGAGCATAAGCGCCATTCTGGCCGAGGGGCGGGCGGAGCGCTTCCTCCCCGATCCTCTCGGCGGTCCGGACGGCACCTCGGAGATGGAAGGAGACGCCGTCGGTTTCGGCGGGACGGTGGGGCTTCTCTACCAGGCATCGAAGAGTCTTCGGTTCGGGCTCACCTATACACCCGAGGTCGAGATGACGCTCAAGGGGAGGCTCGACATCGCGAACCTGCCTGCCGCGCTGAATGTCAACGGCCGGTACGACGCGAAGACCAAGCTCACCCTGCCGCAGATGGCGACCTTCGGCGTCCTGTGGCAGGCCACGGACAGGTTCTCCCTCTCCGCTGACGTCGAGTGGCAGGACTGGTCAGTGCACGACAAGTATCTCGTGGAGGTGAAGAACGCCCCCAACCTCAACATCTACCGGCCGCGCGACTGGAAGGACTGCCTGGACTACCGGCTCGGCGCCGAGTATCTCGTGGGGGACGGCCTGGCGCTCCGGGCGGGATACGGCTACTCCAACGCCGTGGTGGATGAGAGCACGCTCGACTACAGCTTCGTGAACACGGACATGCACTGGCTCACGGCCGGCATCGGAATCGATATCACGGACAACACCACCCTCGATCTCTGCTACGAGCATGCCTACGGGAGGAGCCGCGACGTGGACTCGAGCGTGCACTTTCCTCCGGCCAACGGGACGTATGACAGCGATCTCGATATCTTCACACTCACCCTGACCTACCGGTTCTGATCTCGAAGAGAAAATCGAAGGGAGGCTACTCGTCCGCCCGAACGATCGAGGCGGCCGGCCGCACGCCGCAGGCGATGTGCATGAACCGCGGCGTGCTGTGGAAGCGGAAGGAAGAGCGGCAGAGCCAGCTGTTGTGGAGCCACGAACCGCCCCTGTAGACACGGTGGTTCGTTTTTGTTGTCTCGAAGGCAGAACCATTGCGAGGGGTAATCTCGTAGCTGTCGACGAATGAATCGCGGCACCACTCCCACACGTTCCCGCACACATCGTGCAATCCGAAGGCATTGGGGCGGTAGCTGCCCACCGGGGCGTGGGCGGGGTAGCCATCGTCCAACCACTTTTCCGGCTGCCAGAAAGCCGGTGCTCCCCACTCGTGGCAGCACAAGTCGATGATATTGGCCGCCCCTTCGAGCGTCTCCTTCCTGTTGCCTGTCCAGTAGACCGTGCTGGTCCCGGCCCGAGCCGCATACTCCCACTCCGCTTCGGTGGGAAGGCGGAGCTTCAAGTTGCCGAGCACCTCGTGGCAGTCATTCCAGTGAATCGTTTCGACGGGATGCCGAAGTGTGTGTACGATTCCAGAAATGTTGGCACCGGGCAGGAATGTGCTGGGATTTTCGCCCGTGATCCTGAGCCACTCTCCCTGGGTCATCTCGTACTTGGAAATCAGATAGGATTTCACCGTCACTCTGTGGACCGGCTCCTCGTATCCCTTGAGGGGAGAGGGATTCTCGTTGGGGCTGTAAGTTGCCGGATCCTTGCCTTCCGGGGCACGGATGGCGCCCATGTCAAAGGCTCCTCCGGGAATCAGGACGAAAACGAGGCCCGTGTCGATTGTGAGAACAAGTTTGCCGTCGCTGCCGCGCCGGGGGATCGTACCTGTCTGGAGGTGGGCAAACTCCCAGAGGCCGGTGTCGGGATCGCGGCCGAGGGGGACGAAGCCGATTTGCGGAACGATGGTCAATCCGTCGTACCGGGGACACTCCGCACGGTCGGCGATCGAGGCGACGGCCTCCTGCCACGCCTCGCCATGCTGCACGAGGCTCACATCCTTGACGGTGCGGGCAAACTCCAACCGGCCCTCGACCTTGGTGATCAGTCCGGTCTCCTTGCGGGAAAGCGTGTCGACTCCCACCAGAAGGTTGGTCAGCCTGGTATGAAGTTCCTTCTCCTCCTCCGTCAGATCCTCCATTTTAGCATCGAGAGCGTCCAGCGTGGCCTTGTGGGTGGGGGCATGGTCCATCAGCTCATTCACGTCGACGAGCCACTTCTCGAAGGCGGCGATCGTCTCGGGGTAGGCGGGCCAGAGGTCCTTGGCCTCGGCGCGGAGCCGGTAGATCCTGTCCATGTGCGAGTAGCGGACGATCTCGTCGAAGTGTGTCTTCATCTGGATGAAATACCAGGCCCCCCAGATCGTGAGGATCACGAGAGCAAAGAGGGCCACACCGATCGCCGTGCTGAGAACGGGGTTCCGGTTGACCCGCTTGACCATGCGCCTGACGAAACCCGCCGGCTTGGCCAGGATCACGTCGCCCGAGAGGAAGCGCCGCAGGTCGGCGGCGAATTCCGCCATGCTCTGGTAGCGGCGTTCGGGGAGCTTTTCCATCGCCTTGAGGCAGATCGTGCCGAGGTCGTGGGGAACCCTCGGATTCTCCTTGTGCGGGAAGACGGGATCCACGAGCAGGATCTTTTTCAGAACCTCCTGCGAGGTCTTGCCGTCGAAGGGACGTCTCAAGGTCAGCATCTCGTAGAGAGTGACGCCCAGGGAATAGATGTCCGTCCTCTGGTCGATCCCCATCCTCTTGCTCATCGCCTGCTCGGGGGACATGTAGTAGGGAGTGCCGGAGAACTCGCCGGTCCGCGAGAGCGCCAGGGCGTCCTCCACCATGGCAAGCCCGAAATCGGTCACTTTGGTCCGGCCCTTCCTGGTGAGCAGGATATTGGACGGCTTGATATCCCTGTGGATCACGCCCGATTCGTGGGCGTGCTGCAGGGCGTCGGCCACCTCGACGACGATCCAGGCCACATCTCGGAAATAGCCGGGCTTCTGCTCCACTTGGGAAAGGGTGTTCGCTATCCAGTCGGCCAGGGTCGCTCCCTCGCCCACGAGTTCCTGGGCGATGTAGTGGACGTTCTTTTCGCGTCCCACGGCGTAGATGGCAACGATGCCGGAATGGCTCTGGCGGCCGCCCGCCTCGGCCTCGCGGCGAAACTTCTGCACGGCCTTGTCCGAGAAGCTCAGGTGGGTGGGCAGGATCTTGAGGGCCACCTGGCGGTTGAGCGATTCCTGGATCGCCAGGTAGACCACACCCATTCCTCCCTCGCCGAGGCGCCGGATGAGGCAAAATTCGCCGAGACGCTCGAAGGGCAGGTCCGGTTCGGGCTCGAGGTCCTGGGGGGAGTCGCTCTTCTCCGGCGGGGTCGGAACAAGGGTTTCCCAGGGCGACTCGTCGAAGAACTCGAAAGCCTCCTCGCGCATCTCGAGCAGCGCCTGTATCTTGGCTCTGAGCTCCGTGTCGCTGCCGCAGGCCTCCTCGATGAATGCCGCCCTTCGGGATGGCTCGATCTGCATCGTTTCGTGATAGATCTGCTCGATTCTGTCCATCAGATCATCAGTCATCGACATCTTCCTTTTGCATCTCGTGGAAGATCAGGACTTTTATGAAGTCCAGCTCCCGCCTGACCGTTGCCTTCGAGATTTCCAGGACCTCGGCGGTCTGGTCGTGCGTCAGCCCGGCAAAGTAATGCAGCTCGAGAATCATGCAGCGGCGCTTGTTGTCCTCCTGCGCTTCCAGCTTCCTGAGCGCCTTGTCGAGCAGATCCAGCTTCTCGAAGGGGATGTTGCCCACTGCCAGGTTGCGGTCGGGCTCCATCACGCTCTCGAGAGATCTGGGCGACTTCTTGCCGCCCCTCTTGGCTGCCATCCTCTTCCTGGCCTGATCGACGAGCAGGCGGCGCATCGCCTTCACGGCAACCTTCAGGAAGTGCGCCCGGTTCTGGAAGCGGATCTCCTTGCTGTTGACGAGACGGATGTAGGCTTCGTGGATCAGGGCCGTGGTCTGCATCACGCTCTTCGACGGTTCCTTCCGCATGGCGAAATGGGCCAGCTGATGCAGTTCGGCATAAAGGATCGAGAACAGCTTTTTCTTCGCTTCCTGGTCGCCTGAGGAAACGGCTGCCAGCAGCGATGTGGCGTCATCCGGTAAATCCGACATGATTCCGCGTCCAGCCAAATGAAGCTTCGTTCCCCGAACTACAATAACCCGCATATTCTACAGGAAGATTATAGGCTTGGACAGGACAAGAGCTCAATGCAATTGCCGTGGAATTCATTGACTGTGATATCCGGGATACCTGCTGACGGCAGGATGTTTCGATTTGACGAAGGGCGATACCGATCCGTAACGATGAAGGACGACAAGCATTTCGAAAGGACGGAGGAGTTGTGAGCTACCGCGGCTGATCGAGCAACCTCCCTGATGATGGGAACAGGAAGAACCAGCTTTGCTGATTTACTCTTAACTCATTAAATATCACTGGTAACAACAATAAGACTGGGTCGTCTTGCTGCCTGCACTCAGGAGAAACAGGATACGGATTTTGATGTATCCCCATCTGGCATCATATTTGCAATTTATACTCGGTGATAGCCTTTGACAGTTTGACTGGTTCGGTCACCTGGCTCTGCGCAGTGCGTGGCGCGGGACAGCTCGGAGAAGGAGGATTCTCGATGACTGCACGGATGCACCTCTTACCTTTCATGGGCAGCCTTGTCCTGCTCCTGGCATCATCTCCCGGTCTTCAGGCGCAGGATTCCACCTTTTTTGCCGAGCTCCACAACATGATGCCCCAGGAGAGCTTTGACACCTGGTGCGTTGCCGCCGGCGATCTCGATGGCGACGGCGACATCGATCTTGTCTACGGAGAAGATCCGCATGGCATCCATCTTGCTCTCAACGACGGTTCGGGATTGACGACCGACGCCGCGGCGAACCTCCCGCAGTTCGACTGGTCCACGCGCGCCGTTGCGCTGGGAGATGTGGATGGCGACAGCGACCTCGACATCGTTCTGGGGAACCGCAGTAATCCCGTGGGGCTGTTCCTCAACAACGGCTCTGCAGTCTTCAGCGACGCTACATCCCAGATGCCCTCGAAGAACAACGATCTCAACGATATCGCGCTCATCGACGTGGATGGCGACAGCGATCTCGATGTCGTCATCGGCAATCGGGGCCAGAACCAGCTCTACCTCAATGACGGCTCGGGATTCTTCAAAGTCGCGAACCAGCTGCCCAACAACAGTAATCAGACCTCGAGCCTCTTTCCCGGAGACGTGGACAGCGACGGCGACATCGACCTGGCCGAGGGGAACGAGGGGCAGAACAGCCTCTACCTCAACGACGGGTCCGGCTTCTTCACCGATGCCACGAGCCAATTGCCTGCGGCCCTGGATGAAACCGACGACCTGTCAATGGGCGATATCGACGGGGACGGTGATCTCGACCTCGTTGTCGCCAACTCGTACCACCACAGCTACTCGATCCAGAACCGTCTCTACCTCAACGACGGGACAGGCCGGTTCATCGACGCTGCGGCTCAGCTTCCTTTCGATGACGATTGCACGGCCGCCATCCTTTTCCAAGACACGGATTCTGACGGCGATCTCGACCTCTATCTGGGAAACGAATACAGCTATGACAATTTCACGAGCCGAGACCGCCTCTATCTGAACGACGGGGCGGGGCTCTTTTCCGCGGCGCCCGACAGGATCCCGGAGGACGAGGACAGGACCCGGGACGTTCTCTTTGCCGACATGGACGGCGACGGGGACAGCGACATGGTCGTTGGAAACAACGGCCAGAATCGCCTTTACCTGAATGACGGCGCCGGCTTCTTCAGCGACGTGTCCGCGCCGCTGGCGACAGGGGGGCACGAATGCCTGGCCGTCGCCGCAGGCGATGTGGACAACGACGGCGATCCGGACGTTCTTGTCGGATGCGGCGACTGGTATGGATGCCGGAACAGGCTCTACATCAATGACGGGAGCGGCAATTTCATCGACAGGACCGACCGCCTGCCGATGAATCATGAAGCGACTCGCGATGCCGTCTTCGGCGATCTGGACTGCGACGGCGATCTCGACGTCTACATCGCCAACAACGGCCGCGACGCCCTCTACCTCAACGACGGGACCGGGACGTTCGTCGATGCCTCCTTCCAGATCCCCGGCTTCATCGGCGAAAGCAGCTCCGCCGTTTTCGGCGACGTGGATCGCGACGGCGATCTCGACATCATGGTGTCAGGGCACCTCAGCTCCGGAGACCGGCTCTTCCTCAATGATGGCCATGCGGTATTCAGCGATGCTTCGATCCGGTTCGTCCCGCCCAGCGAACAGACGAGAAGCCTCGCCCTGGGCGACGTTGACGGAGACGGCGACCTCGATGCCGTGATGGCAAAATGGTGGCAGAACGGTCTCTATCTCAACAACGGCTCCGGTGTCTTCCTGGAAGCCTCGGGGCAGCTCCCGGCCGACACGGACGATACGAACTCCGTTGCCCTGGGCGACGTGGACGGCGACGGGGACCTCGATCTCTACTTCGGGAACGAGGGCGTCCGGGATCGCCTCTATCTCAACGACGGCACCGGTTCTTTCACTGACGGCACGACGCAGCTTCCCGATCACGTGGACAACACCGAAGCCGTTGCCCTGGCCGATCTGGACGGAGACGGTGATCCGGACGCCTTGGTCGGGAATTCCCGCTCCTGGCATGACGACGAGGATCGACTCTACACGAACGACGGCAACGGGGTATTCAGCGACGCTTCCTCGCTTCTACCCCAATTGAGCATTGACTCGTATGCCCTTGCCGTGCACGACCTAGATATGGATGGCGATAGCGACATTCTCCTCGGCAGCCTCGATCACACCAGGATCTACAGCAACCTCGGCCGCCAGATCGCCTGGCGCGCCCTGCCAAGGACGGATCGAGAGCTGACAATGGACATCCATGGACCTGCGGGAGGATGGTTCAGGCTGGCGGTCTCCACGCGCCGGTGTCATGTTCCTCACCCTCCCTTCGGCATTCTCCGGATCGATCCGTCATATGTCCTGAGCGAACAGAGAGGATGGCTGAATGGCAGCGGATTCGCCGAGCGGGCAGTGAAGGTTCCTGCCAGCAGCATCCTTCTTGGCAGGAGCCTCTACTGGCAGGCGCTTCTCGGGCCGGAGCTCTCCCTGAGCAACCTCGAGACGACGACCTTCTCGAATCTGTGAGGCGGCAGGATGATGGGGCAGCTAAACAACATGAATCGCCGGTGCGGAGGAAAGGTGATGAAAATGAATAGAGCGATATTCAAGTCCGGGATGATGGCATCGGCCGTTCTTCTTCTGATGGCATCGACTGTCAGCGGAGCGACGATCTACGTTCCCGATGACTACTGGACGATCCAGGAGGCGATCGATGTCGCTTTCAACGGCGACACGATCATTGTCCGGCCGGGTGTCTATGCCGAGAACATCTCCCTGAAGGGCAAGTCGCTGGTGCTGACGAGCGAGAAGGGAGCCGAGGTCACGACGATCGACGGGAACTCCATGGGCAGCGTGGTGACCTACATGAACGGCGAAGGCCCCGGCTCCGTGCTCAGCGGATTCACCATCACCAACGGCTACAGCTACGGCTGGAAGGGGGCGGGGATCTGCTGCTGCGGAACCGATTCCCTGCTGATCTCGAACAACACCATCGAAGGCAACTACTCCTTCTACTGGCACAGGGCGGTAGGCGGCGGAATATACTGCGAAAACGCGAAGAACCTGCTGATCCGGGACAACAGGATCATCGACAATACCGTGAATTCCAGCGGCGGCGTGGTCGATGACAGTTTCGGCGGCGGGATCATGTTGACCCAGTGCACGGATATCCTGACGGCCAACAACATCATCGCCCGGAACAAACTAACCACGGGGCATTCGCTCGGCGCCGGATTCTACATCGACCAGTCGACCGCTTCGATCGCCGACAGCACGGTCGTCGCCAACGAGAGTAACGAGGCTGGGGGCGGAATCTGGTGCAATGAATCGGTCGTCCAGGTGGCCAACACGATCCTCTGGGGGAACACGGGGCAGTCCGGCCCCCAGATATGGCTGGGAGGCTACTCCACCCTGTCCATTTCCTTCTCCGATCCTCAGGGAGGACAGCAGGCCGTTTTCTGTGAAACAGGATCCACCCTCAACTGGGGTTCAGGGATGATCGCAAGCGATCCTCTGTTCGTGAAGAGCGAAATCACCGATTATCATCTGAGATTCGATTCGCCTTGCCTGAACTCGGGCAGCGATGCCGCAATTCCGTCCGTTGTGCACAACGACTTCGAGGGAGACCCGAGAATCTATGCCGGAGCCGTCGACATGGGGGCCGACGAGTTCCACCCCCGCCTCTATCACAACGGCCTGCTCCTTCCCGGTCTGACCGTCGATTTCACGGTCGTGGGTCTGCCGGGATCGTCGCCTGTGCGGTTGATCCTGGGCAGCGGAATTCAGGATCCCCCGAGCCACACGGCCTACGGCGATCTCTACCTTCGCTCTCCCTTCTACTGGATCGACGTCGGCTCCATTCCGTCGAACGGCGTCCTCACGACGTCGTCGACCGTCCCCCTCTGGTGGATCGCCTGGGAGGAGCATGGCGTTCAGGCACTCGTCGGTCCGCTCAGCGGCGGCGGACAGCTGACCAACCTCGATCTGCTGATCGTTCGTTGAACGGACAGCCTGTCTTTGCCGCTCGGTTCCCGGGGAGCCTCGCGCAGCGGCGGCGAAACTCAGAACGACAGGGCGAAGCGCAGGACGAAAAGGCGCGCCGATCCCACATGCTCCAGGTGCGAGTGGATGTAGTTTGCCGAGACGCGTACAGAAGGATTGACGAACCAGTTGATGCCCGTCGAGTAGTCGACCATCTCGCCGCCGTTCATCATGTCCGGATCGTCCAGATCCAGGCGTGAGAAGCGGGCCGTGACCTCCCAGGCGCCGAGGCCTCCCTCGTCGGAGAAACAGCTCGATCGGGGAGTGACTCCGCCGAAAGCTCCCCGTTTTCGACTGTAGCGCCTCTGCTCGCCGGTCAGGAAGTATCCCCCTTCGATATAGCCTCCCCAGACGAAAGGATCGGAGCTGCCGGGGGCGTCCACCCTGGCACACAGGTACTCGGACTGGAGGGAGAGAGGGCCGAGAGCCAGCGCCGTCTCGCAGCCGAGAAGATCGGCCGCGTCCATGCGCACAGCATGGGGGGAAAGCCCGCCCACGAACCCGTCCGTGTCGATGAAATCCGGGGCGGCGTGCATCTCCGGATCGGCTGCAAACACGATGGAGTCCTCTCCGCGGCGGCTGGCGCTCACTCCCAGGTGGAGGAGACGGTCTTCCCTGCTGCACCAGGGCAGGCCGGTGATCCTGGCAGAAGCGCTCAATCCTCCGTCCTCCCCTCCGGCACCGTAGTCATCGGTGTTCCAGAAGATACCCGTTCCCCAGGAGAGGCGTTCCTCCAGCGCCGTGCCGAAGAGCCCCACGCCGGTGTTGCGCGAGGGCGTGAGGTTCTGCATCAGGGACCGCTCCATCAGGCGCAGCGAATGTTCACCGGTGTTGGCCTCGAGGGAAACGGGCTCCCTGAAGTGGCCGATCTTCAGCAAGATGTTCCCGTTCAGCGAATCGATGCCGACATAGACGTCCTTGAACGCCGCATCCCCGCCGCTGAACTCGTAGGCAGCCTTGTAGAGAAACCTCTCCCTTATCCGGCCCTGAAGAGTCAGCCGGGTGCGCCGGAATTCGACGCCGTCGTGGAGGTCGTTCCCCTGGGCCTCGACGAAGCGATCCAGGTCGCGGCTTCCGGACTGGAAGAACCAGTCCGTCTGGAGCTTCCCCTTGATCTCGGCAACGGAGCTGCCGTCCATGCTGCTGAACCGCAGGCCTCCGTCCCACGAGACGACGAGGGGCGGCTCGTTGCTCTTCTTCACCTTCTCCAGGGCGTCGATCCTCTCGCGGAGGCTCTCGATCTCTTCCTGCAGCGAGAGATCGTCGGTCCGGTTCTCATCTGCGTGCAGCAGGGACGGGGCAAAAAAAACTGCAGAGGCCAGAAGGATCGCCGTCAGCCTCCGCCCGCGGGGGCATTTCGATATGCATGTCATGGCGCTCATTCTAATTGCCTGTGCCGGGGCAGGCAAGGCGCGGCGTTCCCGTTGAGGGAAGAAATCGCGGCCAGGCGAGAAATTGAAAAAAAGATGGGTTCCTGTCATCTTGGTGTCATCTTGATCGGGTTACCATGCGCCTGCGTTCACGGATCGAACAGTCTGAGGCATCAAAAGGAGATTCAAGATGAAGGTTCGAAACGGGTTGGTCTTTGTTTCTCTGGCCGCTCTTCTCGCGGCTGTTCTCGTCTTTGCCGCAGGAACGACGGAAGGCAGGGAATTCTCTGCAAAAGGCGGTAACGAGAAGGAGGTGAGCCTGGAGGATGTTCCCGCACCGGTCAAGGCTCTCATCCTCGACCAGGCGGGCGGGAACAAGATCACGGAGGTCGAGATGGCCAGCCGTGGAAAGATGAAGATCTATGAAGCGGAGTGGGTCGTCGGCGACAAGGAAGTCGAAGTGGAGATCGCCTACGTCTGCACGCTTATCAGGAAGTCCATCGAGCCTGCCGAGGGGGAGGGCGAAGAGGACGATGACGACGGTGTAGAGGACGACGACGGGGATGAGTCGGATATCAAGGTCATCAAGGAAAGGGACGTGAGCTTCAACCAGATTCCCGCTCCGGTGCGGGAGGGGCTCCTGAAGAAGGCGGGGAAGAACAGGGTCCATGAGATCGAGGAGATCTACACCAACAAGGGGCTTTTCTACGAAGCCGAGTGGATCGACGGCGAGTGGGAAGTCGAGGTCGTCCTGACTGACAAGGGGGCGCTGTTTTGCATGGAAATGGAGTTGATCTGCGACGACGACGATGATGACGATGACGATGATGACTAATAGTTAGGTAGCGCATTTCGATTCGAGGAGCGGGGGGCCTGGCGCGGTGCCGGGTCCCCTTGCTCCCGCCTTGGGAGCGGGCAGTGTCCGGAGCGATGCGATGAGAGTGCTTCTCGTGGAAGATTCCCCTCGTCTCAGCAAGTACGTGAAGGAAGGTCTGTCCCGAGCCGGTTATTCCGTCGACGCGGTGCTCGATGGCGAGGAAGGCCTCTGGCTGGCTCTTTCCAACGAGTACGACGCCCTCATCCTCGACCTGATGCTTCCCAAGATCGACGGAATCACCCTGCTTCGTCGCCTGCGAGAAAAGGGAAGGAAAACCCACGTTCTGATCCTGACGGCCAAGGATACCGTGACGGACAGGGTCAAGGGATTGAGCGAGGGGGCGGACGACTACCTGGTCAAGCCATTCGCCATCGAGGAGCTGATCGCCCGCGTTCAGGCGCTTGTCCGCAGAAGCTACGGTCTCAAGAAGACGGTCATCCGGGTCGGCAGCCTCGAGATAGACTCGGTGGCTCGAAAGGTGACGCGCAAGGGGATTGATGTCGCCCTCACCGGCCGCGAATATGCCCTCCTCGAGTTCCTGGTCTTGAAAGACGGCCGGGTCGCTTCCCGCTCGGAGATCGAGCTCCACATCTATGACGACCATGCCGAGCCGCTGAGCAACGTGGTGGACTCGACGATCTACAGGCTGCGGAAGAAGATCGAGATGCCGGACGAGCCGCCCTTGATCAAGACTCGCCGAGGCATGGGTTACGTGATCGAGGAGAAGCTGGAGTGACGTCGATCCGCAAGAAAATGATCGTGACACTGCTCGTCTGCCTTTGCGTTCTATTTGCGGCAGCCTCGGCGGCTCTCTATCTCTACGCCCGTTCGGCCCTCCACGATCAGTTCGACGAATCCCTGCGAACGAAGATCGTGTCCTTTGCCAAGATGGTCGAGCTGGAGAGGGAAGGGAAGATCGTCAATGTCGAGCTGGAGTTCCACGACTTCCCCTTGCCGGAATATCAGCCCTCGCCGGACTGCGAGTATTACGAGATCTGGCAGGTTGAGGGTTCGGTCCTCGCGCGGTCTTCCTCCCTCGGGGAGAACGACCTCGCCCGGATCGGCGCGGGACGGGAGGCGCCGGCTCTCGCCGACATCGTTCTGCCTGACGGGCGGCAGGGGCGAGCGGCGGCAATCCGGTTTCATCCGAAAGGGGAGAGGCAAGATCACATGTCGGGGGAAGGCGCCGAGGCCTCAACAGAGACGCCGCTCGACATGGTGATCGCCCGCTCGCGCGAGAATCTCGATCTGGCCCTGCTGACCCTCCTCTGCGGCTTCGCGGTGATGGGGCTTCTCCTGGGCATCGGCATGGTCTTCACTGTGCGGTGGTCCGTCGGCCGCGGTCTCGAGCCTCTCGACAGCATCGCCGGTGAGATCGCGGGTATCGACTCGAACGACCTCTCCCGCCGCGTGACCACGGATAGCCTTCCCTGTGAGCTCGTTCCCATCTCCAGGCGGTTCAACGAGCTTCTCGATCGGATCGAGTCGGCCTTTCAGCGGGAGCGCCGCTTTCATGCCGACATCGCTCACGAGCTCCGGACGCCGATCGCAGAGCTGCGCACCCTGGCCGAAGTGGCTCTCATGGCAGGGCCGGAATCAGGCTCCATGCGTGTCAGCACGGAGGGGACGGCCGGGGCCTTCTTTCGCGACGTTCACGATATCGCCCGGCAGATGGAGAAGATGGTCAACACGCTTCTGGCCCTGGTCCGATGCGAGGCCGCGCGGCAGGGTGTGACCCTGGAGACGATCGATCTTTGCGACCTGCTCCGGAACATCGCCTCCCCGCACCGGGAGAATGCCGCGCAACGGAACATCACCTTCGATCTGCGCCTCCCGGACGAGGCACTGTCTCGATGCGACCGGACTCTCCTGTCGGCGATCCTGCTGAACCTCTTCGGTAACGCGGTGAGCCATACGCCCGAGGGCGGCTTCATCCTCTGCGAGCTCTCGACCGGCGACGGGGAGCTCCTCTTCCGGCTGGAGAACACGAACGACCAGCTCGATGGGGAGGACCTGAAGCAGATGCGCGAGCCGTTCTGGCAGAAGGATCCATCCAGGACGGCCGAGGGGAGGAACGGACTTGGGCTCTCTCTCGTGGCTGCCTACGCCGGCCTGCTGGAATTGGACGTCGATGTCTCGCTGCCGAAGCCCGACCTTTTCGCCGTCTCCTTCAACCTGCCGGCAGCTTGATCACGACGTGGTAATAAACGAGGGGGGTGACGCTCCGGTCAGCCCTCGCTGTTGCTCTTGCCCGTCACCTGAAGGAAATGCTCTTCCAGCGTCGAGCCCTCGTGGAATTCGCGGGGTGTGATCCCCATGTCGAGAAGCGACTGCAGCAGGGCGGCGACGACCGTGTCCGAGGCTTTATCGCCCGATTCCGGCGCCGCGACGCCTGTCAGGTCGAGGGAGATCGTGACCTGGCCCGTGCCGTTTCCCGTCACATCCATCACACCTCTCAGGTTAGACAGCTCCGCCGACTCGTTCGGCTCGAGGGGGCGCGAAAGGTGCATCTCCAGCTTCCTTCCCGCGCGCGTGATCTCCTCGACGGACCCGGCGGTCACCAGACAGCCTTCGTCGAGAATCGCCACGTGATCGCAGAGGTCCTGAATCTCCGCCAGGTTGTGGGAGCTGATGAGAACGGTGGTCGTTGTCTGGAACTCGCGGATCAGATCGCGGATCTGCTTGGCGTTCGCCGGATCGAGCCCCGATGTCGGTTCGTCGAGAAGGATCACCTCCGGATCGCCCAGGAACGCCTGGGCCACGCCGAGGCGGTTGATCATTCCGTGGGAGAGGCTGTGAACGCGGCGGTTCATGTATTCGCCCAGGCCGACCATCTCGAGGGTTCGCTTCACCTCGGCTTCGGCGTCGTGACGCGTCTTGCCGTCGAGAAGCCTGAAAAAGACGAGCTGCTCCAGGATCGGGACGTTCCGCTGGAAGAGGGCGTCCTGCGGCAGGATGGTGAAGCGGCCCTGCAGCCTGGAGATCTGCCTCACGTCGACGCCGAGGACCTCGATGCTGCCGGCGTCGGCCTGGATGAAGTTGGCGGCAATGGAAAAGAGCGTCGTCTTGCCGGCCCCGTTCGGTCCCAGCAGCCCGAAGATCGACTGTGGCTTGACAGAGAACGAAACATCGTCGAGAGCCTGGATCTTTCCGAAGCGGCGGGAAACTCCGTTCACGATTAAAGCATGTTCAGTCACGGCTGACTCCTCTTCCTCAGAGATCACGCTTCGAGAAATGACGATGGCCAAGAAGAAGGAAAAAGGCCGTGTAGCCGAGGCAGGCGGCCAGGCTTCCCAGGAGATGGAGAGAGCTCGGGTGAAGGAGATGGTTCTGAATCCCCCAGGGAAGAAGATAGTTCACGTAGGCCACCGGCTCCCAGGTGTTCCGCCCGATAAGGGCGAAGAGCGGGACCGCGCCGATGGTGATCTTGGAGAGGGTGAGGGAACCGAACGGCGAGTCGATGGCACTGGAGATCCAGGCGCAAAGAGCCACGTAAGGGATGCAGACCATCGAGAGGGCCAGAAATCCGTGCAGGCTCCACCCGATCAGGGCGCCGAATTCGTAGATCTGGAGCTTCAATCCGATGTAGAGGGAGATGATGGTGATCAGGAGCGCCATCACCAGGATCGTGAAGAGAGCCGCACCGAGGAAGCGACCGAAAAAGATGTTGGTCCGTTCGGCGCGGAGAAGCTGATAGCGAATCCCCCTGGACTGTACATCGCCGGAGAACTGGTTGAACGTTCCCATGGCCACCAGGAAAGGTGCCAGGAACATCATGATCAGGAGCACGGCGGAGAGAAGGGCCGGTTTCTCGTCGAGAAGAAAGGATGTCCATTCACGAGCAGCTTCTTCATCTTCCTCCTCAGATTCGTCGCTCGTTTTTTCCGCCGTGAGGATCCACGCCACCACGGGGCGGGCAACGTCGGTCAGGTCTTCGACGATGTCCTTGTCGCTGTAATCCTCGCCCATGCCCAGGTCGTCATTCACCTGCCGGGCCTGCTCGACGGGAGTGATGATGAGATGGGCGGTCATCAGGCCGCAGAGAAGAACCAGCATGATGAAGACCAGCCCCGTCCCGCCGCGGACGGCATAGCGCGTGGAGTAGAGGCTGATCAGCTTCATGTGGCGTGGTTTGAGATCGTTCAGGCTCATGGCACCCCCTGTAGCAAGACGGCTTTCCGTTCAAGACCCTTCTACTCGGTGAAATCTTCCTTGAACGTTGTGTTCAGGAGGATCAGGGTGAGCAAGGGGTAAACCAGGCCGATGATGACACCGAGGTTGAATCCGCCGCCCGCTTTTGCAGGCAGGGAAAGGGAGTAGTAGAGGTTGAAGCCAACGGAGATCAAGGCATAGGCGTTGCCCAGCTTGCGGCCCATTGCTTTCTGCTTCAGGTAGCCGCGTCCGGAGAGAAAGAGAAGAACGAGGATCACGGCCTGGAGGGTGATCATCATGACGAGGAAGCCGGTCCCCTTTCCCGCATCCTTCAATCCTTGAATCAGCCCCTGGGTTCCCTCGTCCGGGATGTCGTTGGCTTCGAAGTTAATGGCGATGATGATCCAGCCGATAATGCCCAGGATGCCGAGCGCCGCAAGAATGAAATTGATGACCGCCAGGGCAGTCAATCCACCGGGCCGCTTTCCTTCACTCATCAGACTCTCCTCATGAGATGGGTGCCGTGATTTTTAGAGAGAGAGAATGGTATCCACTTTCCTGCCGGGGCACAAGGTTAAAAGGATGTCATTGCCGCTCACATCCAGTTCCGTGTGCCGACGCCTCGATCACTCGACCAGTCCCACGCCCGCCCGCTCGGTCCAGCCGCTTCCCTCGGCTTGTTCGACTCGCATCCAGCGGTCGGACATCTCCATCACGCGGACCCGCTCCCCGGCCTGCAGCGTGAAGAGGACATCGAGCTCGCTGTGCGGTCCCCGGTGCAGCGTGATCTCGCGCGCCGTCACGACGCCCTCGACCGCATCGTCGAGCCAGAGCGAATGGACGAGCCGCACCGCCCCGGCAAGGGAGAGAAGAATGACGATGGCCATGGCCAGACGCAGCATCGGCCTCCTTCTGAACAGCACCAGCCCCACAAGTCCGAGCGTTTCCAGCCCGGCCGCGAGAAGAAGAAGCTCGAGGGGGGACAGGGCGTCGATCCATTTCAGCGTCGACGAGCCGAACGAGTCGTCGGGCCGGGTATCCATGCCGAGGCGCTGCTCCGCCAGGGCCAGGTTGAAGGCGGCTTCCCCGTCGCCCGGCATCCTCAGGAGCGAGCGGCGATAGTAGAGCGCCGCCTCGGCGAAGCGGCCCAGCCTGAAGGCGCAGTTGCCCATGTTGAAGAGCACGGCGTCATTCCGGTGGCGCCCTTCGGCCAGCACGGTATCGTACATGTCGAGGGCGTCGGCGAACCGACCGGAGCTGTAGGCCGCCTCGGCATCGACCGGATCGGCCAGTCCCATGATCAGAGCGAGCAACAGAGCGGTCATCGCCTTTCCTCCTCGCCCAGGAAGTGCTGCTCCAGTTCGAGAACGAGGGCGCCTGCTGCATCGCAATCGATCGAAGCGGCCCTGCCGCCGAAGCGAGCCTCCGTCAGTTCCGTGATCATGAAAGCGGACCTCTCCGAAAGGCCGCGCGGCAGACCGGCGTCAGCCAGCCGCACGGGGAGCTCGGGCGCGATCATGGCGGCTGCCGGGCAGCGAAGCCGCGCTCCGAGATACTCGGCCAGTGCGCTTCCCAGGTCCGCCCCCTGCCTGGCAATGTCCCGCCGGAAGGCTGCTGCCGCCCGGCGCGCACGCACGCCGGCCGGATCGTTCCGGTCCCGCTCGATCGCCCGGAGCCACCAGAGAAGCCCGAAGGCCAGGATCCAGGGCGGAAGCAGCATGCCGAGAAGAAGGAACGGAGGAGGGCGCAAATCGTCGATCTCGGCCGGGAGCAGCACAGGCTTCAGGCGGTGGATGTCTGTCTTTCCGGGCTGAAGATGACCCGAGAGGGTGCTCCACCAGGACTCGACGGAGTCGCCTGGCGAAGGCGCTGCCACGCGGATCGCGATCGGCCGCGTAAAGAGCGTTCGGTAGCGCGCAGGGCGCGTGGTGTCGAAGAAGGCGAAGGGGATCGCCGGGATCAAGGACACTTCCTTTCCCAGGGGAGCCAGGTCCAGGGTGATGGTGCGGCGCTTCGCGTTCTTCTCGTCCATCGATCCGAAGATGTGGAAGCCGGCCAATGCGGCGGGTACGGGAGGGGCAAAGGAATGGAGATTGCCCTGTCCTTCTATATGGAGGCTGAGACGCAGGGTCTCGCCAAGCTTGACCACGGCTCGATCGATCTCCGCCTCGACGGTAAACCGGCCCACGGCGCCGGCGAACTCGGGAGGGCGGCCGGCCAGGGGGAGGGGGGCGATCGCGAGAGAAAGCGACCGGCCCGTGAAGGACACCTCGTGACGGTCCGCCGGAACGCGGCCGCTGATCAGATCGTCCCTGAAGTGCGAGGTGAAGGAGAAGGAGAGCCGCGGAGCCGGAATCTCGATGGAGCCGGGAGAGAGAGGAAGGTAGCTGCGCTCGATCTCGAGCACGACGAAAGTGCGGCCCTCGATGATCCGGTCTTCGAAACGCGTCGCTTCAGCCACACCGTCGTTGAGGGCGAAGCTCCATCTCTCCTTCTCCTCCGAGGAGCCGGCACGAGCCTGGTCCTCCTGGAGCGGCATCGTGCCGGGCAGGCCGTCGATCCAGTCGGCCCGGATCTGCAGGGGAACGTCCAGGCGGCGCTGAAAGGGCTGGATCACCCTGTCGCGGAAGAAGGGGGCATGGAAACCGAAGCGAAGGCGCAGCGCGACCGGTTCCTGGACGAAGCAGGCCTCCCTTGAAACCGCAATCTCCACAAAGGCACGCCCTTCTTCGCCCGGGCGGCTGCCGGCGGCCGGATCCGGTTCTTCTTCCTGGAGGCCGGCGCCGGCGGCCGAAGATGGGGGGGCGCCATGGCAGGTGTACGCTCCGGCCGAGGTCGCCAGGGTGCAGAGCAGAAGGAGCAGCAGCGGCTTTTTCACCATTCCTTCTCCACAGCGGTCTTTCTCTTCACTTTCATCCTGCCGCGCAGGTCGCGCTTCGCTTCTTCCTTTTCCTCGAGCTTCTCCAGCAGGTGCAGAACCATGTCGGTGGGGAGCTCCTCCGCAAGGGGAGCCGCTTTCCGGACCTTCTGGTCGCTGCCGGGATTTTCAGGCTGGAGCGGCGGCGGAAGAGCCTCTTTCTTCTTTTCCTCCTCCTTCTGCTTCTGAAGTCGCTTTTCCTCCTTCCTCTTCTCCAGGTCATCGAGCTTGCGCAGCGCGCGCTCCGCGTTGCGGCGCGCCTCCGGCCAGTCGGCCCGGCTCGCCGCAGCCTGCTGCCAGAACCGGGCAGCCCTCCCGGCATGCCTGATCGCCTCGTCGAGAGCGGAAACCTTGGCGTTGGATTTGTCCGCCTCCTTCTCCGCTCTTTCGCAGCGCGCAAAGGCGGCGTTCCCCAGCAGGAAGTCGCGCAACGCCCGGAATTCCTCTCCGCCCCGCGCCGCCGCCGTCTCGGCCGCCGTCTCGGCCTCGAGGAGATTCCCGGCGCCGAGGGCGGCCAGGGCCTTGTTGTAGAGCAGCTCGGCCGACGCGCCATGACCGGCGGCGCTCTCCGCCTCGGAGAACGCCTTCAGCGATTCCTGGAAGCGGCCCTCGCGATAGGCGGCCACACCCTCGGAGAAACCGTAGCTGCCGGCGATCAGCAGGAGCGGCAGAAAGTACTTCATCTCTTCATCCGGTCCGTCAATCCGAGTTCCATCAACCAGAGGAGGAAGGCGACGAGCAGCGGCCACTGGTAGCGGTTGCCCTGCCTGCGGCGCTCCTCGGACTCGAAGGTGCTCTGCGCCTTCGGAACGATTTCCTCCTCGTACAGATCCACAATGGGCGTCGACCGCGCGCCCGCTTCCCTGTAAAGACCGCCCGTGGTCGCGGCCAGGCGGCCGAGCGATTGGCTGCGAAGCGACGTGACAACCTCGATGCCCGTCCGGTCGAGGAGGAACGACTCCTCGCCCTCCGAGTCGATCACGATCTTGCTGCCCGCTTCGGAGCCGATCCCGACACAGTGCACCGTCACTCCCTGCTCGCGGCATTTTTCCGCCGCGAGCTGCCCGCGTCCTTCCAGATCCTCGCCGTCGGTGATCAGCAGAACGGTCTTGGTGCTCCACGACGCATCGTCCAGGAAGCGGAGCGCCGTCTCGAGGGCAACGCCCAGATCCGTGCCGCCGAGACGGACGGAGAGGGGATCCGTCTTCTCGAGAAGGGACAGGTACGAATCCATGTCCCCGGTCAGCGGCGAAATCAGCTCCGCTTCTCCGGCAAAGGCAACGAGGCCGAGACGGCCGCCGCGGAGATGGTCGGCCATCAAGGAGATCTCCTGCTTCGCCCGCTCGAGCCTCGACGGCGCGGTGTCGCCGGCCAGCATCGAGCGGGAGACGTCGAGGCAGACCAGGACGTCGCCGCCGCGCAGCTCCATCGTCGGTCCTCCCGAGCCGGCAACGGGCTGCAGCAGGGCGACGACGGCCAGGAGGAACGCGGCGGCCGCGAGCCATCGGCCGAGACGGCGTTCCCTGAGGTGCAGCTCGGGAGCGAGGCGCTTCACGACAGGGCCGATCAGGCTGAGGAGGCGCTTCTCCCCGTCGCGATCGAGGCGGCGCAGCAGGATCCAGAGGAAAGGAACGAGGAGCAACACCGGCAACGCCTCGGGCAGGATGAACAGCTCGCTCGGGTTCATGGCAGCACCTCCAGGAAGGAGGAGCGCAGGAATCGCCCGGCAAGCATGAGCGCAATGGCGGCGATCAGGAAGGGGAGAAACCTCTCCTCGACCTTGTAGCGCGACACCTGGAGCTCGACCTTTTCCAGCGCGTCGATGTTGTCGTAGACCTTTGCCACCGCCCCGGCGTCCCGCGCGGTGAAGAAGCGGCCCCCTGTCTTCTCGGACAGGTTTTCGATCTGGCTCGTGTCGAGGGGAATCCACCCTCCCGACTGGTCGGGATTGCCCACTCCGGCGGCAATCGAGTAGACGCGGATTCCGAACTCCTCGCAGAGCTGGGCCGCATGGATCGGCGCGATCTCGTCGGGAGTCAGGGTCGTGGCCACGTTCTCCTCGCCGTCAGTCAGGAGAATGACGACCCTGGAGTCCGATTCGCTTCGGCTGAGGATCCGGGCCGCCAGCGCCACGGCGGTGCCGATGCCGGTGGCGTCCTCGGGACCGTCGTTCTCCACCGTCGTCACCCGCGAGAGGAGCGTATCCAGCGCATCGTGGTCGAGGGTGAGCGGACAGAGGATGTCAGGGTAGCGGGCAAAGGAGATCAATCCGACGCGGTCGTTCGGCCGCCCGGCGATGAACCGCGCCGCCGCCGATCGGGCCAGGTCGAGCCGGCTCTTCTGCGGGTCGAGGTCGTTTCGCGTCATGGACGACGAGATGTCGAGGCAGAGAAGAATGTCGATCCCCTCGGTTTCGAGAGGGATCGGCTCGCGCCGCACCGGACGCGCCAGGGCGAGAATCACGAGGAGGAGTGCAGCGACCTGGAGAGCCCGGGGCAGCCGGTGGAGGCGGCTGCGCCATGATCGAAAGCTCTTCAGGGGAGCCATCTCTTGATCCGGATCCTTGTCCAGGAATTCTCCTGGAGCGAAGAGCACGGCCGGGCTGCCGCGCCGGCGCCGGAACCAGAGCATTGCGGGAACGAGTAGGATCAGGAGAAGGAGCCAGGGATCGAGCAGGGCAAGACCGGTGATCGTTTCAAAGAGCCCGCTCATTTCGATTCCGTCCCTTCAGCCGGCTTCGTGCGGCGCAGGAACAGGGACGCCCTGTCGAGCAGACGGGTGCAGCCGGCCTCGTCCGGCAGGGGCCCTCCGAACTTGACGGCGTCGCAGGTGCGCAGGATCTCGGCCAGGTCCCGCCCGTGATCGCTGTCCATCATCGACCGTCCCCAGGGCGAAACCAGAAGCTCCTCCGTTGTTCTCTCCAGGGCCGGGAGGCTGTAGCGCCGGGCCAGGTACTCGCGCATCATCTCCGACGCCTCGACGAAAAACCTCTCCATCTCATCCATCGTTGCCGGCAGCGCCTCGCGCAGCCGTTCCAGGCGCTGCATCGCCGTCTCGAAGGGAGGGACGGGCGGAGAAGATCGCTCTTTCTTCCCCTGCCTGCTCCTTCGGCGCACGATCGGATAGAGCAGAACCAGGAAGGCCGCAAGAATCGCGGCACCGATCGGCCAGGTCGCCGTTGAGGCAGGCTCCTGCAGCATCCTTCCGGGCAGCTCGGCGGGTCCGGGATCGGCGGGATCGAGAAGGGGCTTGACCGCAATCGCCAGGCGATTTCCCTGAACGGTCCTGGCCGGTCCGCCGCTCCGTGGCCGGGCCGTGAAGGAAGGCGCCGCGATGACGATCCCGTCGAGGCTGAAGGCGTGGCAGCTGAATGTGAGAACCTCCTCGGTGACGCCGCCTTTCTCCCGTCGCTCCGATTCGATCAGCCGAGCGAAGAGGGGCGCCAGGATCTCGGCGCGGCACTCCTCGGGGATCAGGTCGTTCATCCATCGGCGCTCGATCGTGACGAGGAACGCCAAACCCAGCTCCACCTCCTCCCGGGAGGTAAAAAGACGCAGTTCTAGATCGCCGTCCGGAGGGAGAGTGTCGCGGCTCACGGTCGGCGTCGGGAGAAGAAGGAGCATGATGAGCACGGCCCAGGTCATCGCTTCGCTCCCCGCTTCTCGCGCATGCGGAAGAACTCGAGGATCGGGCGCACCACGGCTTCCTTGTCCGGCTCGCGGGGCAGCGGGACATCCATCAGGTCGACCTTGGCGCGGCGCAGCTCCGCCGTGACCCGGGCGCGCCAGCTCTCCACGCGGTCGGCATAGGCGGCGCGCAGGCGTTGATTCTTCCAGTCGATCAATGCTTCCCGTCCCGTCTCCGGGTCGCGGACACGAACGAGCCCCGCATCGGCCGGCGCCAGCTCGGGCAGCAGGAGGCGAACGGCGATCAGGTCATGCCGGCGGGCGCAGAGGGTCATCGTCTCCTTCCAGCCGTCGTCGGCCAGGAAGTCGGAGACCAGGAAGAGGACGGCGCGGCGCCGCACCACGCTCGAGGCGAACTCCAGGCCGGCAGCCAGGTTGGTGCGGTCGCTCGATCCGGGCAGGGCCAGGCAGTCGCGGATGATGCGCAGGACGTGGGTAACCCCCTTGGCCGGCGGCACGTACCTGTCCACCTGCCGGCTGAAGGCGATCATGCCGACCTTGTCGTTGTTCGCCTGGGCAGAGAAGGCGAGGCAGGCCGCAATGCGCGCCGCCATCTGCCTGGCCGACCAGGGACCGAAGCCTCCGGCCATCGATGCGGAGAGGTCGAAGAGGAAGAGGACGGTCAGTTCCCGTTCGTCCACGTACTTCTTGATGTACGGCCGGCCCATGCGGGCTGTCACGTTCCAGTCCACGGCCCTGGGATCATCGCCCTCGACGTACTCGCGGACCTCGTCGAACTCGATGCCCTGGCCGCGGAACACGGAGCTGTATCCGCCGGCCATCAGCTCCGTGACGAGCCGGGTGCTCTGCACCTCGATCCGGCGGACCTCGGCGAGCAGCTCTGGTAGTTCTTGTTCAAGATCCTCTGCCATCCGTCCCCCGCAGCTAAGGCACCGGCACGGTGTCGAATATCTTCTGGATCAGGTCAACGGACTCCAGCCCCTCGGCCTCGGCCTCGTAGGTGGTGATCACCCGGTGGCGCAGCACATCCATGCCGATCGACTTGATGTCCTGGGGAGTCACGAAGGCGCGGCCCTCGAGAAAGGCCCGTGCACGTCCCGCCAGGGTGAGAGCGATGGAGGCGCGCGGCGAGGCTCCGTAGAGGATGAGCGGCTGCAGTTCGGGAAGCCCGAACTCCTGCGGCCGGCGCGTGGCGCTCACCAGATCGACCAGGTAGCCGAGGACCTTCTCGTCCAGATGGATGCGGTCGAGGAGCTGCCGCGCCGCCTCGATCTGCTCCAGAGTGGCGACCTCGCCGGCTGCGGGCTTGCTTCCCGTGGTGGCCATTCTTTCGACGATCACCATCTCCTCGTCCCTGTCCGGGTAGTCGACCAGGACCTTGAGCATGAACCGGTCGACCTGCGCCTCGGGCAGGGGGTATGTGCCTTCCTGATCGATGGGATTCTGCGTGGCCAGAACGAGGAAGGGAGCGGGAAGGCGTCTGGTCTCGCCGGAGAGGGAGACCTGGCGCTCCTGCATCGCCTCGAGCAATGCGGACTGCACCTTGGCCGGGGCGCGGTTGATCTCGTCGGCAAGAACGATGTTGCTGAAGATCGGTCCCTCGCGAACAGACCAGTCGCCCGTCTTCGGGTTGTAGACCTGCGTGCCGAGCAGGTCGGACGGCAGAAGGTCGGGCGTGAACTGGATACGCCGGAACTGCCCGCCCAGCGCGGCGGCAACGGACTGCACGGCCAGCGACTTGGCAAGGCCGGGAACCCCTTCGAGCAGCACGTGTCCGTCAGCCAGGAGACCGATGAGCAGGCTTTCGAGAAGAGGCCTCTGACCCACGATCACTTTCTCCACTTCCTCGATCAGGCCGTGGAGAACGGCGCTCTTTTCCTGGATCTCGCCCGTCACGGAAGTCGGATCGGTCATGGCTGTTGCTCCTCGATTACAGACATATATAGTATCGAGATGAAAGCGCTTTGAAACAGCTTGCCATAGCCGCTGTATCACGATAATTTGATTCTTTTGAAATGGACAATCTACAGCTTGAGGTTAGCCGTGTCAAAATCTCGTCTTTACGCATTATCGATCCAGCAACGTTTCTTTCCGCTCCTCTTCGCTTTCGTGCTGCTCCTGTCTCTTCTCGCTACCGACTTGGCGGGCCAGGACCGCACCGGCGACCGCCCGACCCGGGAGCAGATCTGGTCGGCCCCCACGGCCGGGGACTGGAAGCGTCCCTGCCTGATCACCTGGCAGCGCACCTGGGAGGACGCGCTGGCCGTTTCGCGCGAAACGGGCAAGCCGATCCTCGTCTGCGTGAACATGGACGGTGAAATCGCGTCGGAGCATTACGCCGGCGTCCGCTACCGCCAGCCCGATACGGCGAAGCTCTACGAGCCATACGTCTGCGTGATCGCTTCGGTCTACCGGCACAACCCGCGCGACTACGACGCCCAGGGACGGCGGATACTCTGTCCCCGCTTCGGAAGCGTCACCTGCGGCGAGCATATCGCCATCGAGCCCGGACTCTACAAGGAGTTCTTCGACGGCAAGCGGATCGCTCCGCGCCACGTGGGTGTCGAGCTCGACGGCCAGGAGACCTACGACGTCTACTATGCCTTCGATACGGATTCGGTCTTCGAGACGATCCGAAACGGTATAGACAACCGGGAGACCGTACCGAACACGGTCGTCCGGGGCGACAGGCCGATCGTCGAGAGGGTTGCCAGCCGCGATATCCGCGACCGGCTCGCCGTGGAGGAGGCCTATGCCGCGGGCGACAGCGCGTTGCGGCGGTCGCTTCTCCAGGCGGCGAGGGAACACGGCGAGGCGGCACAGGTCGACCTGCTGCGCCTGGCGGTCTTCGGCTTCGACGTGGAGATGAGCCGCCTGGCCCGGGAGGCGCTGGTCAATATCGAGTCGGCCAATGCCTTCGATCTCATCACCGAGGCGCTCCGCGTTCCCATGGAGCCGGCCGAGCGCAGCGCCCTTGTCGGGGCTCTGGCGCGGCTGGGCGAATCGGCTCCCAAGGCGCGGATGATGGCCGTGGTGCACAGGGGGCTGGCCAACCGGTCGAGCGTGATCGACGTGGACGGCTGGACGCAGGCTCTCGAGAACAGCGAATCGCCGGCCGCTCCCATCGGCATCGCGGTCCATGAAGAACGGATCGCGGGCCAGGACAAGGTTCTCGAGTCCGGCGATCCCGGGCTGCACGTCGATCTTGCCGGCTCGTTTCTCGCCTTTGCCGTCGAGCAGTCCGGCACGGACAAGGAGTTCCGACAGTCGCTCCTGATGGATGCGCGCCACACGGCTCGCGCGGCCGAGGAGCTGGGAGAGAAGAGCTGGCGTGTCGATGCGATCATCGCGCTTTCTCATTATTATCTCGACGAGATCGACGACTCCTATCCCCGGGCCGAGGCTGCCGTAAGCGCCTTGCCGCCGGGCGAGGCGGGGTGGGAAGCGATGGCCGTGCTCGAGCTCTTTGCCAGGGCGCGGCGGGAGTCCATCGCCGAGGCGGTGCGCGACAAGCGGGACTGGAGCTCCTGGTCGCGGGCCTTCGAGGGGACCGGGCAGTGGCTCACCGATCTGCACACGGCCTACTCGGTGCTCGACCGCCACCCGCGGGGGACGGACATCCACGTGGCCACTCATTACGATTTCCTCAAGCTCCTCGGCGCTTCCGGGCAGGCGGCCAGGATTCTCGATCAGGGGCTTGTCCGCTTTCCCGATTCATGGATCCTCCATGACAGGCTGCGCGGCCGCATCCTGAGGGAGAAGGGCGTCGCCGGGCTCGAGGCTGCCTACGAGACGATGCTCCGCGAGAGGGAGAACGGCCTTCACCTCGAGTGGTTCGCCGGGTATGCCTCTCTCGTCACGGCCGAGTTCTTCCGCCGCCGCGGCAGCGAGTCGAAGGCGTTGGCAGCCTATGATCGCGCCATCGCCCATTACGGGCGCAGCGTGGAGGTCAATCCTCCTTCCAGGGAGACGGCTGATCATTACGTGGCCCTGGCGCTGGCCGGGCGGGCGCGGCTTGCCTACGAGCGGGGAGATCACGAGAAGGCGCTCGAGGAGATACTGCTCTGCTTCGCGAAGAAACCAGATGCAGCGGCCACCATGGACGGACTCGGCATCTCGCCCGTCGACACGGCCAAGATGCTGCTGCAGCGATTGAAGGAAAAGAAGCGCGACGATCTCGTAGCCAGGCTCGAGGCGGCGATGGCCAGCCTCGATCCCGAACTCCTTCGCCTTCCGGCTTACGAGGGCGAAGGCCCGAGGCGGAACTTCAGGGGTAGAAGAGGACAGGGGCGCGGCCGTCCGCCGGGCGGCGGACGGTAGATCGCAGGCTTGACCGGTCTCTCGTTCGATTGCGGCTCGATACCGCATTCCCGTTCTCCAAGGAGAAGAGTGTGGACAAGAAAAAGATCAGAAAGCAGTTCGCCGGTTTTGTCGACGCCGCCACTCTGGATCGTTTCATGGAGGCGCTGCATCGGAATCCGACCTGCCGAAGCCGCCTTCTCCACTGGCAGGAGAAGGTCTGGGAGGATTTCACGAACAGGCACGCAATCGGGACGATGGAGCAGGCGGAGATCCAGGATCTTTTTCACTACTGCCACCGCCATGACGAGGAGCTGATGCCGGGTTCCCGCAGCGATATCTCCTCCTTCCACGACCGGAACAGGGACAGATCTTCGTATTCCTATCGCGAGGCGTATCAGCGAATGGCAGCGAAGTTCTTTCCCTTCTCGAACCACGAGAGGATCGAGCCGGGGTCACCGGACGCAGGCCGGCCGTGGTTCTGTCCTGCCTGCTGCGACGAGAAGCTGAGCTACATCGACAAGAAGCACCAGGCGGCGCTTTCTCTCGATTCTTACGAGAAGTACGTGTGCGATGTGGAAGAGGAGTGCCTGGCGATCCACGAGAAGCTCGACGATTGCGGCACGGGACGGGTGGAAGGTCTGGGCCTCTACTACGTCGAGAGGCGGATCGTGTCCAAAGCGCGGGATGCGAGGCTCGACGAACTCGTCCGAAAACTCGATGAGACGGCGCGGTCCCTGCTCGCCTCGGCCGATCTCCTCCTCGAGGAATGCCCCCCGCTCGATCCGCTGCGCCTCTACGTGGAGGAAAAGGAGAACCGGCTCGATCCACCGGGACACCTCGACGAGCTGCAGGAGTTCTTCTCGATCGAAGTCGAGACGGAGGACGACCTTGCCGTCAAGAAGGAGGGTTGCCGCCTCTACGTGGTTCTGAGGGAGTTATGGGACGAGATTCGAGCGTCCAACTATCTCAAAGGGAACGGCCGGCAGGACGCCGAGTGAAATCCTTTTCTTCTTCGTGGACTTGCCTTTCCTGTCCCGGCCGGCCCGTTCGGTGAAAGCTTCGAAGATCAGGTTTCCCGAGGAGCCGCCCTGCGCTTTCTCTCGATCAGCCTGCAGCACGATCTCCACGTATCCCGTCTCGAACCTCGATTCGAGGACGGAGACTCCCTGGGGAGGATCGCTGAGCTTGAGGGAGATATTCTCCACTTTTCCTCTTCTCGGCAGGTTGTAGCGCACAGTGACCCTGCCGCCCGCGGGGATCCGGACAGGCAGATCGCCGGCCGGCTTCGGTGCCAGCGAACGGGCCCTGGCGCCGGCAATGGCAACGACGAGCTCCTGGCAGGGAACGAGATGCCTGTAGAGAAAGGCCTGCATCACGTCGTCGGCAGGGACGGCGAGCCGGCTCGTGGAGCGGCCGTCGATCTTTGCCGTTCCCTGGAACTGGAGTGAGAACGACTTCGCCGACGGCTTCAGGGGGGCGGTAAGAGTCAGCCGGACAAACTGGCAGTTCCCGGGAACATGACCTCCATTGATCACGAATCCCGGCGGGGCGTCCTTCAGGGAGAGGTCGATCGGCCCGTCGAAGCCGTCCTTTCTGAGGACGTGTACGGCAAGGGGCATGCTTCGACCCGCGCCGACGTTGAGCGTCGAGGGCGTGACGAGCAGCGCAAAATCAGGCTGCGGGGGACTGACGCGCAGCCGGTATCCGTACTGGGGACCACCGTGACGCTGTGAATCGGAGATCTGGATGTAATAGATCCCGGAGCGAGGCAGCCTGGCCCTGAGATAGGAATCGGCATGGTGCGTGATCAGCCCCATGTCCCTGTGCAGGAACTGCTCCTTGTGCTCGTGATCGTCGTTCCAGGCAAGAACGCGCCCCTTGCTGTCGATCAGCCTGACCAGCGAGTCGATGGGGGAGTTCATCCGGCGTCCCGTGACATCGACAACCACCTCCGCGCCGCCCTGCCCCCTGAATCTGAAGATGTCCTCGTCTCCCGGCTCGAGGATCCGGCCGTTGATCGTGCGGGGCAGCTTGATCTTCATGGCGTTCTGCAGCGTCCCGTTCGGTTCGGATTCGATGCATTCCGGCAGGTCGCCCACGGCATAGGCTACGGCATTGGAGAAACGGTCGCCCTGGCGCGACGTGGCCTCCCGGATGCTGTCCGTCCCGGGGGCAGTGTCCAGCGGCAGCTTGAAGCTGCTGAGATTCCAGCCGTCGATCGAGGCGACGGTCCTGCCGCCGGCCGGTCCGCCGAGAGGGAAGAGGCTCCGGATGAAAGGCAAGGTTCCCACGGCGATTCGATAGACGAAGTCCTCGCGCCCCCGGTAGATCGAGTCGCGGACCTCGAGATCGTAGTTGCCCGTACTCGGAACCTCGAAGAAGAGGACCGGATCGGGATTGATGCCGTAGTCGTCCACATAGGCGACTTCCTTGCCGCTCTCGTCGAAGAGGGCCAGGGTGGCCTGGAACCAGCCGGGCACCGCATCGGCCAGGTAGGGGATGAGATGCCTGGCCTGCACCTCGATGACGAGCTTCTGCCCTTCCTTCGCCATGAATCGGAAGCGGTCCACATCGCCCGGCTTGATCTGGCCGTTCAGCAGGATCGGCTGATCGAGAGCGGTGCCGGGCTTGGCTCCCGTGTCGTAGGGCTCCGGCTCGCAGATCTCCGGCAGATCGCCTACCTGGAAGCAGAGCGGATTGGTCAAGCCGAGCGGTGTCCTGAGACGGAGTTCACGGTCGCCGGCCAGAGCCTTGTCATCGATGGTCACCTCGATGACAGCGGTCTCGGCGATCTGCGTATTGGGCTGTTTCTTTCGATCGAACCGGAGAAATTCATGGGTTACCATCTCGATCTCGGGAGGAGTCAGGCTCTCCAGTTCGTTGAGAAGAGGATGGTTGGGGAGCTTGACGGATTCTTTTTCCTTCGAGTCCTTGTCCTTGGATCCCTTCCTCTTTTCGTTTCCCTTTCCGTCCGCTCCTCGGGCAGGCCGTTCCCTGTCTCGGGTCTTTCCGCTCTTCTCGCCGGCTTTTCGCTTCTCGCCCAGTTCCGTGAGGCGCCTGGCAAGCTCCCGGCGCTCCTCGCCGTTCAATCGCCTCACGCGTCCGTTGTACCGGACCATCGAAGCGCGCACCCCCTCGCCGGAAACGACAACCTCCGTGATCCCCCTGAGATACTGTCCGCCCACCGTGACTCGGACAACGGTGCCTTTTTGGCCGCCGCTCGGGTAGAGGTAGCCGATGTGCGGATCTCTCTTGTCCGCCTGGGCCGATGCGGCGCCCGACGAGAGCAGGAGGAACAGCGTAATGATAGGGCCGAGAGCTTTCATGACGTCATGATCTCCTTCAGGCAGCCGCTGCTTGCCGTGTCGTTGCCTTCGGAGGGGAGAATGCGAACCCGAAGCCCCTTCGCATTCGGCATCTTGGCTTCCGGGTTGATGCCGAGCAGCTTGTAGATGCTGCGGATCAGCTTCTTCGGATGAACGGGGTTCTCCGCCACATCGGCGCCGGTGCTGCTCGAGGCGCCGACCACCGAGCCGCCCTTGAAACCGCCGCCTGCGACGACAGAGGAGAAGCACTTTCCGTAATGCCCCCTTCCGCCGTTCCAGGGCGGCTGCCACTGGACCTTCGGCGACCGGCCGAACTCGCCTCCCCACCAGACGATCGTGCTGTCGAGAAGACCGCGGTCCGATAGATCCTGCAGCAGGGTGGCCAGGCCCTTGTCCAGTTCGGGCAGCTTGCGCTGCATCGTCTCGAAGTGCTGCTTGTGCGTGTCCCAGCCCTTGTAGTTGATCGTGATGTACGGAACGCCGTTCTCCACGAGCCTCCGAGCCATGAGACAAGACTGGCCGAAGGTGTTGCGGCCGTACCGCTCGCGCACGGCCTCGTCCTCTTCGGAAAGGTTGAAAAGCCGGCGCGTGTCGCCGAACATCAGGTCGTACGCCTTCTCCTCGCAGCGGTCGAGCTTCTCGAAGGCCTCGTTTGCGGGCATCGCTTTCCCGAGAGTGTCGAGATCGTGGAGAAGCTTGCGCCGGCTCCGCTGCCTCGCGTCGGTGATGCCCTGGGCCACGATCCCCTCGACGGCAAAGGGCTCCCTGTTGGGATCGCCGCCCGTGGCAAAGGGCTTGAAGCGATAACCCAGGAATCCGGCCTCGGAGAAGCGCCCCTGCGGCTCCGTCAGCACGATGTACGGCGGAACGAGTCCCTCGTATCCGGCATCGTAGCCCTTGAAGAGCGACACCACCGCGCCGGCGCAGGGATAGACCTCCCGTCCGGGAAGACGCCCGGTCTGCGTGACGTACGACGCCGTTTCATGGGCGTTCACGCCGTGCGTCATGCTGCGGATGATCGCATACTTGTCAGCCTGCTTGGACAGCAGGGGAAGGAGCTGGCCGATCTGGATGCCCGGCACGTTGGTGGATATCGGCTTGCTCAGAGGCCCGCAGTAGTCGTAGCCGGCCTCGGGCTTCGGATCGAAGGTGTCGAGGTGGGAGGGGCCTCCCCACATCCAGATCTGGATGACCGAACGGGCCGTTGCCGGCCGGACCGAGGGGCGAGCCCCCATCACCGGAGTGCCGGTCAGGGCGAGAGCCGCGGCTCCGGCGACTCCCCGCTTCAACAGCTCGCGACGGGTGAGGGATCCTGTTTCGATCTTTTCGCTCATTTTCCTTTCCTCGCTCTTGTCGAACGGGCATCGAGATTTCGTGTCTGCGATCAATGGCGGTAGAGGAACTCCTTGCTGTTGATCAGCGCCCAGACGAGATCCGCGGCGCACTGCCTCTGGTTGAACCCGCTTCCCCGGAAGTACTCCTCCGCCGCCGCCAGCTCGGTCTCGGTCGGCCGGCGCGTCAGGATCAGGAGGTAGACCTGGCGGATCATCGGCGCGCGCTTCCCTTTCGTTGACTTGAGGATGGCGCGAATCCTCCAGCTGCGTTCCAACTTGGTCTGAACGTGCGACGAATTGAGAAGGTGAAGGCGCTGCGCGTCCGTGGGTTCCCTGTTGCGTTCCGACTCGAAGCCCGTATCGCGCGCCGGGCGGCCGAACATCTCGAGAAACTGGCTGGAGATGCTGCCATCGGAAAGTGTGATCGTCCGGTTGGTCTCCGGGATGAAGGTGAAGGGTTCGGGGATCGGGCTCGAGTAGCTCTCCCTCGTTCCGCTGATCCAGCAGAGGGCGTCGATCAGGACCTCGGCCCCGAGCGGGCGCACCGGATAGCAGGCGAAGAACTTCTCCGCTTCGGGATTCGGCGAATTCGGGATCGCCGATTGCTGGTAGGTCCGGGAGTTGAGGATGAGGCGAAAGATGTGACGGAGATCGAAGTCCGCATCGACGAGCTCCTTCTCCAGCAGCGCCAGAACCTCGGGAAGAACAGCGGGATTGTCGGGGCGGATGTCATCGGCCTGGTGGATGATCCCCCGCCCCAGCAGCCACGACCAGATGCGGTTCACGATGCTCAGGGCGAACCACTCGTTGTGGTCCCTGATCAGCCATCGGGCGAAGATCGTGCGGGGATCGTCGCCCGGCTTGATCGAGACCCTGGTCCCGTCAGGAAAGACGACCGCTTCGCTGTCGCCCGCCGACGGTTGGAGATAGACGATCTCCTCCTTCCACTCGGCCGTCTTCTTGAAGGCGATCCGCGAGAAGAGGGTCGCCATGCCTGCACGGTGCTCCTCGGACAGGCTCGCCAGCCGGACTCCCATGAAGGTCAAAGCCGCCGCCTCGGCGATGGTCGAAGGCTCCTGGCCCTGGATCGCCCTGTAGAAGTTGACCTGAGGTACCTTGAAGTTGCTGCCGCTCGATGTGAGGAGCTCGCGGGCGAACCGGTCGTAGGGCATGTTCTCCTTGATGGCGGTGCGGACCCAGCGATGGTAGGCCTGGACCGCGTTCGGCCAGAGGTTGATGGGGAACTCCGCCTTGATCCGGAGAAGATCTCCCCACTTCAGGGTCCAGTAGTCGGCGAACTCCTCCCGCTCCATCAAGGCATCGATGAGGAGAGCGCGCTTGTCCGGGTTGCGGTCCCGGAGAAACCTCCGCAGATCGCGCGGTTCGGGCAGGGTGCCGATCAGGTCGAGATGGACGCGTCTGAAGAAGACCTCGTCGGAGCAGAGGTTGGCCGGCTCGATCCCTTCTTTCTCCAGAGCAGCGAGCAGCGCCTCGTCGATAGCGTTCTGCACCACGAAGCCGCCATCGCTCTCGAAGGGACGCACGGCCTGCGGGCTTGCCTGCAGCTCGCAGATCACGGCAGTGGCAACCAGTATCCCAACAAGACGGCGCGTCAGGGATCTTCGTTTCATCGGCAGCTCCATGCTACAAGATGTCGGCATTCTCTCGTATCTTCTCAAACCCAGGCAGCGAGAGGATGTTGCGATAAATACCCCGTCTTTTTTGTCGCAGCGGCTCGGATATGCCTTGCTGATAAATCAGAGGGCTCGAGATCATCAGGCTGACCTTCCGGTTCGGGTGCGTTGCCGCCTCGTTTTGCAGAGTCACGATTTTACCACAATGGGTTGCCGTTTCAGGAAAATCCACCCATCGCTTGCCTGTTCACGGCATTGTCGTATATAGTGAACGAGGCGTTTCCCGGAAAATCATAGACTTTGATCAATCAATGACTTGTGAAAAGGAGCAAAGCGATGCCGGAAGCCGTATGCCCATCCTGTGGAAGCAGGTACCGCGTCCCTGAGCTTGGCAAAAAGTACCGTTGCAAGTGCGGCGGCCTGGTGACTGCCACTGCTCCCGCCTCCAGGAAGCAGTAAAGCACGGAGGATGTCCGGCAGCCGCCTTCCCCTGAGTCGTCTGCTGGCAAGCAGCAGACCGCGGCGAAGGCTTCAAGGAAGAAGGCTCCTGCTGCCGGCGTGAGGAGATCGAGGCCGCTCCATGCCGGCAAGGGAAAGAAATGGAAAGGCCTTCTTCTGGGCGCCGGCGCCGTTGTCGCGGCCGGAATCGTTATCTACCTCCTGTATTCGGCCACCAAAGCCGACACCCTCGTCAAAAGAGGACAGAAGTTCGCCGACGCCTGGAACGAGATCCAGGGTTTTGCCGATGAGGAAGGGAAAGAGAATCTGCTCTCGTTCTGCCTGCCGGATAGCAGCCGGTCTCGGTCCCCGAGCGAAGTGAAACCTCTCGCCGCGCCAATCCTGCTCAGGCGCATGCACGAGGACTACCGGTCCTGCTATTCCACCGCGACGACATGCACGTTGGTCAACCGCCGTCCCGTAAAAGCCTGCAGGTAATAGATCCCCGGCGCGATGCCGGGCGGTATCCCGGCCGAGAGGCTCCGGACGCCGAAAAGAGGGAGAAGCGGCTTGCAGCCGAAGGCCGACCGCGGCGCACCTACGAAAAAATCGCCGAGAGGCGTGGGAAGCGGGGGATCGAGCAGCTTGTCGCCGATCCACAGCCTGGTCGGCGAGGCGGAGGGCTTGCCGATGATCCTGATCTCCACGCGGCTGCCCCTCACGTGATCACCGACTGAGTAAAGGTGAGCGTAGAACTCGTCGGCGCCCATGTCGACGAGACCGTCAGCAATGCGCGGATCTCCCTCGAAATCGACAAACAGATCGGAGGGCACGGAGCCGTTGTCGCCGCTGTCCCGGCAGGGCGAAGCGAGGGTCAGGTGGAAGTCGAATCCCGCGAGATCGACGAACCCCGGATTGGCGTCGATGTTGCCTGTCCCTGGCGGCAGCGGATGGCTCAGGGTGTAGTCGAGCGTCACATCGCCGTGATAGTTGTGGTCGAAGGTCGCCTCGTTGCCCCAGATGATGTTGTTCACACCCCGGATGGAGGAACCGAAGCGCCATGCGTGGATCCCGGCTCCCGCGGTGGTGGGGCCCAGATAGCGGCATCTGTTGCGAACGATCGTGTTGTTCAAGAGAAGAGGATCGCAGTAGTAGGCGTAGACTCCGGCCCCGCGGTAGGACGCCACGTTGCCGAAGATCACGTTGTTCTCGATGACCGGTGACTCGTACTGGCAGCAAACCCCGCCGCCGCAGCAGTGCTCTCATATGCCGTCCGAGGCGTTGGCAAAGATGTAGGAGTTCGTCAGGCGGACCTGTCCCGATTCATGGATGTTGATGCCGGCGCCCACGAGAGCGTTGTTGTGCGAGATCGTGCAGCGGTCGAGAATCGCCTTCGAGTCCTCGGTGGTGTAGACCCCTCCGCCGTAGGTTGCCTCGCAATGGCGGATCACGGTGTTGCGGATGAGCGGGGAGGCGTTGCTCATGAAGAGCCCGCCGCCGAAGTTGTCGGGAGAAAACTCGTAATGCCTGCGGTAGGCGTGCTCGATGATGCAGAAGTCGAGCAGGCTCATGTCCGCTCCCTGGTCGAGGAAACGGATGCCGCCCCAGCGATAACGCGGTTCAGGGCCGATGGGGGTGAAGACGATGGGGCGGCCCACGCTGCCTTCAGCCAGCAGGGTGCCGGAGACCTCCCAGGTGAAGGGACCATTGAAGAGGAACGTCGTCTCCGGAACGATCCTGACCGTCGAGCCGGGAAGGACGCGGCAGTCCCCGTCGACTATATAGGTTCCCGGGCCCAGGGTGCCGGAGAGATCGCCTTCCAGGCTGGTACCGGCCGCTGCGGAAAAAGCGAGCAGAACCAGGAGGATCGGAAGGGATATGCAGCTTCTTCGCTTCGACTTCCTCATGTGATCCCGGCCTTTCTTATTGTATCGTCGTGGCAGCGACGTTCGAGGCCTGGGCGTACTGCACGGCCTGGAACCAGACGCTCAAACCGGGAAGAACCGATGGGACCATCAGCGTCCAGGAGACGTCGCCCTGGCTGTTCGTTCCTGTCGGGCCGGCGCCCCGCCTGGGATTCAAGAGGTCCACCGTGACGTTCAACGGTGAGATGAAGGTGCTTCCCGGCCCCTGGAGGGAATAGGCGAGCCAGGCCGGGCGGTTCGGAATCCCGCCGGTCACGGCGAAAAGGCCGTTCTGTCCGCCCTGCAGCGGATCGGGTGTCACCGCGAGAGAGAAGGTCGTCGGATCCGTCACGTTGTAATAGAGGGCGTTGGGATACCCTGCTGTGCACAGGTCGAGATCGCCGTCGCCGTCGGCATCGAGGAGCCTGGCATCGCCGTTCAACCCGCTCGTCCCCGGGAGAACCTGGCCGCTGCCGCTCAGCTGGCCGAAGCCGTCGTTGAGGTAGATGCAGGTGGAGTCTCCCGCCGTGATCGCGTCGAGATCGTTGTCGTTGTCGATGTCCTCGATCAGCACGGGATGGGAATAGCCGCTGGACGCACCCAGGGTGTGCCAGAGGGAGAACATGCCCCATCCGTCGTTCCGGAAGACCCTCTGCTCGGCTGCGATGTTCGCCGTGATCAGATCGAGATCGCCGTCCTTGTCGAGGTCGCCCAGCCCGACGTGATAGGTGTAGCTGCTCCCCAGGGCCTGGCCCGAATCGAGGAAGGTGCCCAGCCCGTCGTTGAGGAACACCTTGTTGGGATAGCCCTCGCTGTTTGCCAGGACCATGTCCACGTCGCTGTCGCCGTCCAGGTCCCCCAGGGCGCTGGCCTTGACATAGGTCGAGGCGATGGTCTGCGAGAGCTGGAAGTTTCCGCTGCCGTCGTTGGTGTAGACCTCTGCCTGGCTCGTGTCGCGCCACGACACAACGACGTCGGTATCGCCGTCCCTGTCCACGTCGCCGAGGGTCACGAACTGCGATCCGTCGTAGTACATCACCGGGGCGCGCTTCACGATCACGCTCGTGGGCGCGCCGAAGACTCCCGTACCGTCGTTGATGTAGACCCTTACCTCGGTGTCGGGATAGCCTGAGGGATATCCGCCGATCCCCTCGACCAGATCGAAGTCCCGGTCGCCGTCGAGGTCGCCCAGCCTCAGGCATCTGGCGTGGCCTGCGCTGTTGTCACTGAAGGAGTAGGAGAAGGAGTAGGTCCCGTCGCCGTTGTTCAGGTAGACCCTGTTGTCTCCATTCCCGAAGATCAGGTCGATGTCGGTGTCGCCGTCCAGGTCGCCGGCAGCCATGGCGATGGCTCCGGTGCCGAGATCCTCGCCCGATGGGGTGAAGATGTCCACGGCTCCCACAGAGGCAGAAAGCCAGCACAGGGCCAGAAAAGAGAGCAGTCCTGCGGGCGCCAGGTGCAGTCGAGTCCCTTTGATCCGTCTTTGTGTAGATGTCATTCCTCGGCTCCTCTTATGAATGGATCGTTTCCTTGAAGGATTGATACGCCGGTTCTCTTCGAGGCAGTCCGCAGGCCGGATCGCGGCGTGCTGTTGTCGGGAAGCCCTTCTTGCACGGTCTCCAGGGGTGCCGAACTGTTGCTCAGTTTCTTGTCGAGCAGATTTTCTTCCTGAAAAACCATGGTACCAGAAGACCGATAAAGAGCAAAGTCTGGGATTGGATTCCCTGTCCGGATTATGATAACTCAGGGGGCGAGGAACGCGCCGGCTGGAGAGTCCGGCGTCATGAGAGCCGTACTCTGATGCAGGAAAGGAGCGAGGCGATGATCTGGTTGATAAGGGCTGTCCTGGCAGCCTGCTGCATCACCCTGACCAGCTGCTGCGCGACGGCACCCGATGATCCGGGCGGCGGACCGGTCTCGACCTTTTCCATCGTCGGCTTCGATCCGGCTACGGGCGATCTCGGCATCGCCGTCCAGAGCAAGTTCTTCGGCGTGGGCAGCGTGGTTCCCTGGGCAAAGGCCGATGTGGGCGCCATTGCGACCCAGTCCTATGCCAACGTGAAATACGGTCCCGAGGGGCTCGATCTCCTGGAATCCGGAAAATCGGCCTCCGCCGCGCTGAAGATCCTGATTGACAGCGATCCGCAGCGCGAGCTCCGCCAGGCGGGCATCGTCGACGCCGCCGGCCGGAGTGCGAGCTACACGGGTGCCAGGTGTCAAGAGTGGGCCGGCCACGTCGAGGGAAAGCACTTCTGCGCCCAGGGGAACATCCTTGCCGGCGAGTCCGTCGTCCAGGCGATGGCCAGGGCATTCGAGGAGGAGGCGGGAAAAGAGGGGGGCGAGCTGGCCGACAGGCTCGTGGCTGCGCTGGGAGCCGGCCAGGAAGCAGGGGGCGACCGGCGAGGCAAACAGTCGGCCGCGCTCCTGGTCGTGCGGAAGAACGGGGGCTACGCCGGCGGCAACGACCGCTACATCGATATTCGCGTTGAGGACCATCCCACTCCGATCAGAGAGCTGTCGCGCCTCCTCGAGATGCACAAAAGGTTCTTCCGGAGGGCGCACAGCAATCCTCCAGTCCGCAAGCAGGCTCCCGCCGAAGCGGAGGAGGGGGAGGGCTCCTCAAGAGAGTAAGTATTCGAACCATGCATGGAGACAAGATGAAATCGAGACATATCGCGACGATGCTGCTGATCGCCGTTCTGGCAGGCTGCGCCGGCCGGCAGACCGAGACGCCATCGGACAAGGAGAAACCGGGGCATCCCGGCGGTTATGGCCAGAGCAGCTCTTCCGCAGAGCTTCTTCCCGACGAGGCGCGGCATCTTTCGGGCCTCAGGCGGCTCACGAGCGGCGGGGCCGATGCGGAGGCCTATTTCTCGCCTGACTCGAAGGCGCTCGTGTTCCAGAGCACCCGCGACGGCCATGAGCTTGATCAGATCTACACGATCGGCCTCGACGGCAGCGCGATGCGGCGGGTCTCGCCGGGACCGGGCCGGACCACCTGCGCCTTCTACTTTCCCGACGGCGAGACGCTCGTGTACGCCACCACCCATTTCGCGCCCGAGGCGGAGTGCCGGATCGCCGACATGAAAAAGGGCGAACGGTGGGTGTTCGATCCGGCCTTCGACATCGTTTCGTGCCGCCTCGACGGATCGGGTCTCACGAGACTGACGGACGAGCCGGGCTACGATGCCGAGTGCGCCGTGTCGCGGGCAACGGGCCGGATCGTCTTCTGCTCCACGCGGACGGGCGATCCCGAGATCTTCGTGATGAATCGTGACGGCACGGGTGTGAAGCAGCTGACGTCGCGAAAGGGGTACGACGGCGGCCCCTTCTTCTCGCCCGACGGCGCCAGGATCGTCTGGCGCACCTACTGCCCGCCCACGCCGGAGGCCGAGGCGGAGTACGACGCCTTCATCGCCCGGGACGTCTGCGGCCGGTGGCCCTTCGATATCTGGATCATGAACGCCGACGGGTCGGATCAGCGCCGCGTGACCGATCGGGGAGAAAAGACGGGAGCCACCTGCTGGGCGCCCTATCTCCACCCGGACAACCGGAATGTCGTATTCGTCTCCACGAGCACGCCTCCCGGCAGGGGGATGCCCAACTTCGACCTCTACACCATCGGCGTGGACGGGACCGGGCTGACGAGAATCACCTTCTCGCCGGCCTTCGATGCCTTTCCCATGTTCTCCGACGACGGGAAGAAGGTTTCCTTCGTCTCGAGCCGCGGCGGCACGAGCCGCGGCGAGGTGAGCATCTTCGTGGCCGACTGGGTGCCCTAGCAGCCCGTTCGAAAAACGATCGACAGGCCGTCCTAAAGGGCGGTCTTTCATTGGCCAGGATCTTCTGCTTTCACGGAATTTTTCTGAACCCCTTTTTTCTATCCCGGTGATTACCTGATAGAAAAAGAGCTGAGGATTGCCATGAAACCAGAGGAACTGATTCTCCATGCCGATTTCATGAGGCGCCTGGCGCGGCGGCTGCTCCTCGACGAGCACTCGAGCGAGGACCTGGTCCAGGACGCCCTGGTCGCCGGACTGGAAAAACCGCCCGCCGATCAGCGGCATCTCCGCGCCTGGCTGCTTCAGGTGGCCCGCAACATGGCCGGCAACTTCGTGCGCAGCGAGGTGCGGCGGGAGCAGAGGGAGAAAGCCGCGGCAAGCCGGAACCGCGTTCCTTCAACGGAACAGGTGGTCGAACGCGAGGAGATCCGGCGCAAGGTCGTCGAATCCCTTCTCGACCTGTCGGAGCCCTACCGGGCCGCCGTGCTGCTTCGCTTCTACGAGGACATGCCGCCGCGGAAGGCGGCAAGAGAGCTCGATGTTCCCCTGGAAACGGTGAAAACCCGGCTCAAGCGCGGCCTAGCCATGCTGCGTCAGAAGCTCGACCGCGATTTCGGAGGCGACCGCTCCGCCTGGAGCCTGGCCCTCGCCCCCCTGGCCGGAATCGATCCGGCCTCGCTGGCCGCCGCAGCCACTTCACCTTTCCAGATAGGAGCCCTCGCCATGTCGATCAAGATCAAGGTCGGCGTTGCCGCCGCACTGCTGCTCGGACTCACCGTCACTTTGTACTGCCTTTTCTCCGGAGATTGGGAGGAGCAGGCGCAGCCCTCGAAGAACCAGGGAGCCGATTCCCGCGAATCGGCACTTCACTCCCCGGCCAACGGGAGCGGTGAACTTGACCGGGATCGGGAGAACGTCGAGAAGGAAGCCGTCGCTTCCTCTCGATGGACCGCTTCCTTTTCGGGCCGGATCCTCGCCAGGGAAACGGGTGAGGCGGTCGCCGGGGCGGATGTCGAGATGACGCCGGCCGGGCAGGACAGCGAGACGGCCCGATGCCTGACCGACGGGCTGGGACGCTTCTCCCTGGCCGTTGCCGTCCCGGAGCGGGGCAATCGCACGAAGGTCTGTTTTCGCATTCGGTCCGACGGCTTCAAAACGCTCGAGACCGATCTTCCCTGCATGGCGGAGAACCGCCGGAGGGACGATCTCCTCTTCTTTCTCGATCGGAACGAGGTCCACGCGATGCAGGTTCTCGATACATCAGGGAAGCCGGTCATCGACGCGAAGGCCGAGTTCTACCTGCCTCCGGAGAGGCGAACCTTAGCCGTCAAGCATGCCGATCTCGACGGGATCATCCGCGTGACCGATCAGGAGCTGGGCATCCTGACGGGAAAGAAGAAGCGGGATTACTTCATTCTTCGTGTCACGGCGCCGGGGATGGCTGAGTTCTACGACTGGACGAGGGATCTGCTCGACTCGGTGACCATGGACAGCGAGGGGGCATGGAGCTTCATGGTGAAGGATCAGGCGACGGGCGACGGAATCCCCGGTGCGAGGATTCAGGTCCGACCGTACAGGAATCCTGATATCGAGCCCTGGTTCGGATTCGAGGAAGCCGTCGCCGATGGGACGGGGACCGTTCGGATGCCCCGCTTCAGCCTTTCGTGGCGCACCTATCTGGAGATCAGGATCGAGGCTCAGGGCTACATGACGCGAATCCGTTCGATGCGCGAGTTCTGGAAGGATCTCGCGGACCTCAGGTACATCGACCTGAAGGACGAAATCTTCATGCAGCCTGCTCATGCCGTCAGGACCGTCCATGTGCGGGACGCGTCAACGGGAGCTCCTCTCGCTTATCAGGAGGTCCGGCTGACCCCGGATTATGACGGTATCGGTATCGGGCGGGAAGTGATTCACGTCACGGACAGCAATGGATGCTTCGAATGCCTCTCCCTCGACAAGGAAAGCTCCTACAGGCGCTTGAGGGCAACGGGATTCTGCGAGCTCGGCGCGCCATTTCCCCATCCCGACAGCATGGAGGAGACACCCTGGGTCGTCGATTTGACAGCGAGAGCACCGGAATGCTTCCGGTTCCTGGATGCATCGGGAAGGTCGTGTGCCGGGATCACGGTCGATTTTCGCGTGCCGCAGGGTGGGCTGGAGACAGCGTACTTACGCCAAGCCGATGGATCAGGTCTTGTGGAGTTCAATCCGCCAACCCTGTCTTCCGGAGACAGGTTCTGGATCCGGATTCATGACCAGGGGAGGCACCATACCTTTCGGACCTGCCGCGCCGACCCGTTCCTCTTCGGCTCGACGGGAGGAATGGTCCGGGAAGTCGTTCTCGATAGGGGCACGCTGCTCCAGGGCATCCGGGTCGAGAAGGAGGACGGCTCGCCTGCCGCAGAGCAGACCGTGATGGCCGCGTTGACAGCTCCGCCCGGGATCGCCGCAGGCGAGACGAAACCGTGGACCTGCAGCGGCGTCACGAACGAGGCAGGTCTCTGCGACCTCGTCTTTCCCGAATTCACCAGCGGAACGATCGGCGTCGAGAAACGGCCCGACACCGAGCAGGCCATCACCATGGATGATGTGACGGCACAGAAGCGGATCGTGCTGAGAATGGGATCGGGCTACCTCTCCCAATCGGGAATCCAGGGACGCGTCCAGGACGAGGCGGGGCGCTCTCTCGTAGGGGTGAGGGTCTTTCTCGAATCGGTCCGCGACAGGAGCAGCGGCGCCCCCTATCGCAGCGACAAGAGGAAGATCGTCACCGGGCCCGACGGGATCTTCCGGACCCCGATCGAGGAAGGGCAGTCCTACCGGCTCTTCATCCTCTCGTTCCGGCACGGCGAGGGGAACGGCAGGAAACGATGGATCGTGGGGGAGGAGCGACATCCCGTTGCGGCCGGGGCGGATCTCCTGATCACCCTCGCCTCATGGTCCAACCTCGTCAGCGTCTCCGTCACTCACGACGCCTCGGCCGACAACGGCTTCAGGGTGTGGCTGGAGGACGGGGAGGGGCAAGAGGTGCGCGCAGGATACGTGAAGAAGGGGAGCTCACAAGGCCTGCCGGACGAGGAGGACACGGCACGGTTCTTTGTCAGCTTCTACGGGGTGCCGAAGGGCCGTCTCTGCGCCGCCGTCCGGACCGCTCAGGGCAAAACGGTCAGGAGCCCCCTCTTCGACGTGCAGGAGGGGGAGGACCGGCAGTCGGCGATCACTGTCGATTGATCCCTCTTCTTGTTGGATAGTGCGCACCTGATCTGGCAGAATCTGGGATTCCATTTTTCGGCGCCCGCCCCGTAGCGGTGGGAACGGCCGGAGCCCAGGTTGAGGAACGATCTGCAGATCAAGGCACCCGTGACGGAGGGAGTGAAGTGAGAGCGATATCAATGGGATGGATCAACCCGGCCATGGCGGTCTGCCTCTTTCTGGGTTTGTTCCTGGCCGCCTGTCAGGCGCCGGTTGCCGCCGATACGGAGATCGCGGATCTGCAGGACCGGCTGCGGCTGAAGCTGGAGGAGTACCGCGAGAGGCACAACCTCCCGGGAGCCTCCCTCGGCTTCACGCTGAGCGACGGGCGTCCCGGCGCCGTCGCCGTGGGCCTTGCGGACAAGGAAAATGTCCGGTTTCTCGACGTGACCGACCGCCTCCTCTCGGGGAGCGTCGGCAAGACCTACGTGTCGGCCGTGGTCCTGCAGCTCGCCGGCGAGAAGGCGCTCGATCTGGACGATCCGATCGGGAAATGGCTCGCCGACGAACCGTGGTTCGACCGCCTGCCCAACTGCGACGGGATCACGGTGCGCATGCTGATGAATCATACGAGCGGAATCCCGGAATATATCTATCACCCCGACATAGGCAGGGACATCCTGGCCGATCCGGACCACGTCTGGAAGCCCGAGGAGAGGCTGGCCTACATCCTCGACCAGGAGCCGCTCTTCCCCCCGGAAAAGGGATGGGCGTATGCCGACGCCAACTACATCGTCCTCGGAATCATCATCGAGAAGGAAACGGGGCGCTCCTACTACAGCGAGCTGGAACGGCGCATCCTGAGACCCCTTGGCCTGAACGACACGGTGCCTGCCGACAGCCGCGCGGTGCCGGGCCTCATCCCGGGTTATGCCGGGCGGAAGAACCCCTTCGAGATGACTGGCCGAACGATCCGCGACGGGAAGTTCGCCTTCAACACGCAGCTCGAATGGACAGGCGGCGGGCTGGCCTCCACGCCCCGCGACCTGGCGCGCTGGACCCGGGCCGTCTATCGCGGCGAGGCCTTTCCTCCCGAATTGATGCAGACGATGCTCGAAGGAAAGCCGACCGGCTGGGCTGAAGGCGATCGATACGGGCTGGGAGTCCAGATCTGGCCGAGCCGGCTGGGTGTCGCCTGCGGTCACGGAGGCTGGTTCCCCGGCTATCTTTCCCTCATGGCCTATTACAAGGATCCGGGGGTGTCCGTTGCGCTCCAGGTCAACAGCGACGCGATCGAGAAATCGTCGGCCGACATGCGGCTCTTTCTCGAAGAAGTCGGCCTGATCCTCGACGGCAGGGGATAGCCGATCCCGATGATCCTCGAGTCGGGGGAGAGGGCTTTGGTGCGGCCGGCGCCGAGGCTCAGACGCTGAAGCGGATGCTCAGGATGTCGCCGTCGCTAACCCTGTACGTCTTCCCTTCCAGGCGGAAACGTCCCTTCTCGCGAATCGCCTTCTCGGAGCCGAGAGCGGCAATGTCGTCGTAGGTGAAGCATTCCGCGCGGATGAATCCGCGGGCCAGGTCGGTGTGGATGCAGCCTGCGGCCTCGAGGGCTGTCTGCCCGTCCACGATGTTCCAGGCGCGCACCTCGTCCGATCCGACGGTGAAGAAGCTGATGTACCCGAGGGTCGCGTAGGCGAGACGGGTAAGTCGGTCGCGAGCCGACTCGGCGAGGCCCATGTCTTCCATGAAGACCATTGCCTCCTCCTCCTCGAGCCGGCAGAGCTCCATCTCGAACTTTCCGGCAAACTCGATCCGGTCGTACCGCTCGCCGATCCCGGCCAGGAGATCACCGCTTTTGCCGAAGGCGGCCTCGTCCGAGTTGACGATGACGAGAAGCGGCTTCTGCGTGAGAAAATGAAAGCCACGCATCATCTTCTCCTCGTCGGACGAGAGATCGAGATCTCGGATCGGCTTCGACTCTTCCAGCGAAGCCTGGATCCGGCGCAGGAGCCTCTCTTCCCGCTCGAGCGCCGCATCCTTGATCCCCTTCCTGTACGACATCTCGATCCTCTCGAGCCGCTTTTCCGTGATGATCAGGTCGGAGAGGAAGAGCTCGGTCACGAGCTCGTCGATGTCCTTCAGCGGTGACGGTTCCTCGCCCAGTTCATCGGTGAAGTTGCGCACCACGAGAGCCAGCGCGTCGGTGTTCTTGATCAATCCCAGCGCCAGGTTGGTGATGATCCCCTCGCGGGCCGAGCCCTTCGACATGCCGACGAAGTCGATGAGGTCGACGGTGGCCCAGGTCGCCTTCTTCGGCTTGTAGATCTTCGCCAGGTGGGCGATCCTCTCGTCAGGGACGTCGATGACGGCGAGGTTCGGCTCCACCTTCTGGGAGGCATAGGCCGTCACTTCCGCCTCGGATCGCGTCAGGGCGTTGAAAACAGTTGTCTTCCCGGAATTCGCCAGGCCGATGAGTCCAATAATCATGGGGGGGGAAAATACACCGATCGGCCGTCGGCGTCAATCCTTTCGGAGCAAATAGAGCAACTTTCCCGCCCGCAAGGGGCCCGGGGGCGGCCCGCTGGCGGAAGGGCGCCGTCTTTCCTGGTCGGCAGGGGTGTCGGATCGCCTCAGTTCACCTCTACTTCCACCGCGTCCTCGTGCGTCCCGTCGTAGCCGTTGTTCAGCGAATCGATGCAGAAGCGGAAGTTCCACTGGCCAGTGAGAGGAATCGGATCATCCACGATGACGTAGTCCGTCAGGGAGAAGACATCACCGTCGTAGGCCCGGATCGGGGTGGCCGAGAGGGTCCAGCGGCCGGGCAGCTCGAACCAGTACGTCTCCACTGCGTCGTGCTCCACGAAGACCCACCAGTCGTGATCCATCCCGTCGAGCTCGCCGGGATCGACGGACAGCGTGATGCGGCAGTTCGTTCCCTGCGAGACGACCAGCGGTCCGTCCGAGCCGTTCACCTTGATGTCGGGCGTCGCGGGGATGGGGGCTCCGGAATGCCGCCGCAGGTTCAGCGACGGATCGCCGAAGACGTGCCAGTTCTGGAACTCCTTCGACCCGGACCAGCCGTAGGCGTCGATCATCTTGCACGATCCGGCGAAGCAGAGCGTCCCGTAGCAGTCGTACGAACCGTCGGCGTACCGCTGCGCGTACTCCTTCTGGGCCAGGAAGGGCGGCGTCCAGGCCTGGTTCACCGAGGACATGTAGGTGGCCATGGCGCCGGTGGGCTCCCCGTTGTGCGTCGCCCGTATCCAGGTCTCGGCAAAGCAGGTCCGTCCACGGAAGTTGCCGTTCTGGCAGGCAACGGAGGTGATGAAGGGGAGCTTGTTGTCGTTGACGAGGTTGTTGATGTGGCTGTTCGAGAAACCCGTCGTCCCCCACGACGTGGACGAGCCGTGCCCGCAGTAGTTGAGGATGCCGCGTCCCTCGTTGAGCGCGTCGGTCACCATGCTCGCCGTGGCGTTCGGTTCGTAGAACTCGTCCACATGGATGTAGCCGCAGCCGAGCAGGTCGAGCCGGATGCCCACCATCTTGCCGCGGCTTCCCGTACCGGTCCGACCCGGATTGAGCTCGAAGGAGATTCCCGTCCCTCTCCAGTACCAGAACTCGGAGTGGTCGGCCTGCTCGAACTCCACGGTACGCTCGACCTGCGTGTCCACGTGGGCGGCCGATTCGGCCGAGAAACGTCCCACCATGATGTCGGGGTAGCTGTCGCCGCCGGCAAGGAGCGAATAGCTCGGATCCGATGCGCCGCTGTTGGCCGTGGGACTGGCCACCTGGCTGGAGTCCCCGACAAGGAGCACGAAAGCCAGGTTGCTCGTATCGTAGACGTTCTGGATGTAGTTCAGGATGGAGGTGGCGTTGTTTCCGATCGTGGAGACGTTGACGACCGTGGTGTTCAGGCCGATCGAATCCTTCCATGTCTTGAGCGGCATGACGTTGGAGGACCAGGCGTCGTGCACGATGACGAGGAGGTCGCCATCCTCGTCGAGGGGCGTGTAGCGGCCGCCGGCGAAGTTGACGAAGTGGTTCGTGTAGATCTGATGGAAGGAGCGGCTCGGCTTCCGCGGTTTCGCCTGGGGAAGAACGTTGGTCTCGCCGCGTCCGTCCCGCGATACCTTGACGGTCATGCTGGTGCAGACCCTGATCTCGCCGCGCGCAGGGTTGTAGCTGAAGGGATGCACCGTGAGCACGATGCCGCGGACGTCGCGCATGATGTACGGCTCGCCGAGAACGGCCGGCGCGGCAGGGTACCAGGCATCGGTGCCGTAGAATTCGTCGAAGGTGTAAGGGACCGTCCCGGAATCGACCGCGCGCATGAGGATCCCCTTGGAGGGCGGGACATCTCCCCGGATCACGCTCCACGCGGCATCGACGACCTCGACGCGCATCCTGGCATCGCCTGGGATCACGAGGCTCCGGCAGACGCGCGGCAGCTCCGGCATCCCTTTCTCGAAGGAGAGGACTTCTCCGTCCAGGGTGATCGAAACGAACTCCCGGTTGTCGATGGTCACGATTTCCCGGTCGAAGGTGTTGAAGTCGAAGCGGAGCAGCGTGGGATCCGACCGGTTGAGGAGTGTCACATCCACGGTTTCGCCGGCCGCTGCGGCTCCATGGCTTCCAGGGAACAGCATTGCGCAGAGCAGGAAGGGGAGAAAAGTCGCACCAAGGAGAGCTCGGGATCCGCTTCTCATTTGATCCTCCAGTCAACAAGGTTGGGGAACAGGATTTAAATCAGGCTGCTGCAGGATACCATACATCTGAAGGAAAATAAATATGTTCATCAGAGCGGTTCTTACAATCTCTTTACGCATGGAGAGCTCGTTTCTCCCGTTTAATAGAAGTGCGACGGCATTAAGGTCGCACGGGTCACTTTTTCGTTGAAAGGAGAAAAGAATGCGAAATTCCAGAGCTTTCCTGTACGCCTCCATCATCAGCTGCATGCTCGGCGCTGCCGTGCTCTCGTCGTCAGGGATTTCGGGGGAAGAGGATGCGGCGCTCCTCCGGAAGCCGCTCGTTGTCTTGACCGGCGCGGAGAGCCGGATCAAGGAGAAGTGCCGGCACCTGATCACCTCGGAGGAGGAGTGGGCGAGAATCTGGCTCCGCCACCGCGGCAGGCCGCTCGAGACGCACGACGATTACTACAACAAGGCCGGCGTCCCCCTGATCGACTTCGAGAGCTGCATGGTTCTTGCCCTGTTCCAGGGCCCCGGCTCGAACAGCGCCGGTCTCAGGGCCATGTCGATCCACGAGGGGGAAGAGGTGACGATCTTCCGGTTCGACGACAAGAGCTATCAGACCATGGAGCGCGGCGACAAGGTCTCGGTGTACGGCTTCTTCATCCTGCCGAGATCGAGCAGGACTTTGATCGTCCAGGAGAACGTGCAGGCCTTGCTCGTGGGAAAACCGGTCTGGAAAGAGGTGGTCCGCTTCGAAGGGGGCGAGTAGACTGGACGACCGGCCTTTCGATTCATCAGATTGCGCGGAAAGGACAGGATAAATGACTTCCATCACGCGACGTCGCTTTCTCGATTCTTCCATCAAGGGGGCGGCCGCACTGGCGCTTCTTCCCATGAGCGGCTGCCAGTCCGATCGTCCTTCGGGGGAAGACGCCGTCAGGCCGGGGGAGTATCCCCTCGTCGAGGTGTCCGGCAAGACGTATCGCGAGGTGGGCAGGCGTCTCGGCGAGGCGGCGCGGGGCCGCATCCGCGCCTTTCTCGCCCTTTCGCGCGATTTCCCCCTCTGCCGTGACTTCGCTCGCGACAGGGGATCGAAGCTTCTCGAGATGCTCGACGTGACGCGGCGATACTGCCCGCAGCTCGTCGAGGAGCTCGAGGGGATGGCCGAAGCGCTCGACGTGCCTTTCCTCCACCTCTTTGCCTTCAACTGCCGCTCGGAGATCTCGGTCCTCTCGCGCGCTGCCGGCTGCTCCACGATCCTGCTGCGCAAAGGGGGCCGCCTGATCCTGGCTCACAACGAGGATGGCGACGACCGGAACGAGGGAAGGATGTTCGTGGCCAAGGTGACACCGCCGAGCGGCGTCCGGTTCATCTCGTTCGTCTATCCCGGCCTCCTGCCCGGGAACGGTCCCGGCTTCAACGATCGCGGCATTTGCCAGACGACCAATTACATCGAGCCGAAGGAGGTGGCCCGGGGTGTGCCGCGTTACTTCGTCGGCCGATCCGTCCTGGAGGCGAAAAGCCTCGATGAGGCCGTGTCCCTGGCCACGTGCCGGGAGCGGGCTTTCCCCTGGCACCACAACCTCGCCTCCTTTCCGGAGGGGCGGCTGATCTCGCTGGAGACCATTCCGGGACGGTATAACGCGCTGGCGATCGAGGGGGTCTTTGTTCACACGAACCATCTGATCCACCCGGAGATGGACCAGGCGCCCGATGTGCAGTACCGATCTTCGAAGACCCGTATGCGCGTGATCAGCGAGGCGATCGGGAAGAAGGGGGAGCCGGCGACGGCCGGGGACATGATCGCCCTGCTCTCCCTGCACGAGGGGAAGCCGTACAGCCCTTGCCGCCATCCTCTGGGCGATATCCACGGCGCCACGCTCGGGACCGCACTCTTCGAAGGGCCGGAAGCGGCCATGACCCTCTATCACGGAAATCCCTGCCGGGCCGTGGCGAGGCGATACTCCTTCTGATCAACGGATGCGCAGGCTCACTTCCGCGTCACGAGGCGAATGTTGTCGATGCGGACCTCGTCCTTCTTGCCTTCCCCCGAGTAGATGATCCGGATCCGGAACTTCTTCAGCTGGCAGTCGTCGTCAAAGAAGCCGGGGCCGGCTTCGCCGTTCAGGAACATGTGGAACTTGTTTTTGGACCTGCGGATCTCGAAGCGAAAATCGCGGCCGGGAAAGATCCACATGCGCGGATCCACGCTCACGAAGCGGTTGCCCTTCAGGATCGCCGACTTCACGCCGTCGAGAACGGGGTGGTAAGAGCCGAGAAAGGCGAAGCAGTAGAGATCCTCCTTCTTGCGCCCCTTTTGCGCGAAAAGAACGATCTCGATGTTGGCCTTTTCTTCGGTCCAGGCCTCGAAGGAGAGGTCGAAATCGCCTTCCAGCGCTTTCTTGAACTCCATGTTGCCGCTTCCCGAACCGCAGAGCTCGCCGTCCTCGACTTTCCACGTGCGCGACGAGAGCCGCCATTCGGTGGGGATCTTTTTCGACTCGAAGTCGAATGTCGCGACTTTCTGATCGCGCGGCGATGGATCGGGAACGGCAAAAAGGGCCAGCAAAATCAGCGTCAGCATCGGAGTCAGATGGTTCATCGAATTCTCTCCCGCTCTTGACCGGATGGAAACAGGGACGTTTCTCCCTTAGATCATAGCGGCTGCTCCCGGCAATGCCACCGGAGATCGTTGTCAAGCCTGCATCGAAAAGCGAGCCCCCGGCAGGGGCCGGGAGCTCGCGGTTGATCCGGATGCGTCGAGACGGCGCCGGTCGGCTGACCGCATGCCGTTCCTTCTCAGCGGTCCATCATGGATTGAGCTCGATGAAGATCGGGTTCGAAACCATGTCGAAGGCGCCTTGGAGCGTGAAAGCGAGGGTCATGGTCTGGCCGATGTAAGGTGCCGGAACAGGACCGTTCGAGTCGAGAGTGGCCACGGCCCGGCCTTGAGCGTCGAGCTGAGCCCGCCAGTTCACGAAGTACGGGCTGTTCAGGTTGTTCAGGACCAGAGTCGTGAAGGCGTCCATGTTCAGGGGCAGGACCTTGCCGCTCGGCAGCGTCGTACCAGGGAGATGGCCGCTCATACCGGCGCCAAGCGTGTAGTCTCGGTTCGCGTAGGCGGCGCCGGCATCGAGGTTGATGTCGATCTGGCAGCCGACGCTGCCTTCGATCTCGTAGGCTTCCGCCCAGAGCGAGGCGTCGTAGAGGATCTTGATGATCCTGAAATCGTCCAGACCGGCCTCGGTGATCGAGTTGTTGGGCTGGTCCTGGGTGCTGAAACGCACCTTCACCTGGGCCGTCGGGGTGACGTAGTCGCCGACGGCGAACGTCATGTAGGTCCAGGCGCTGTTGCTGGACATCGTGGTGAAGACGCTGGTCCAGGTCGCGCCGTCGTCGTTGGATATGTCGACGCTGAACGGATCGTCCCCGTCGCGGCCGTAGAACCAGTAGTAGAAGCTGATGTTGGCATCGCCGCTCGAGAAGTCGAGGGTCGGGGAGATCAGACGGGTCGGCCCGCCGTCGACGTCCCAGTCGGAGTATGTGGCGCCGGACGGCCCGTTGGCCGTCACGTAGCATTGCGTGCCCGTACCTGCAGGATTGTCGTCAACCGGCGCGACCTGCTGTCCCGAGGTGGGATTGGGATCGCACCGTTCCCATGTTCCGGTGGTGACATTGATGTCCTCCACCGTCCAGCCCGTGTCGGTCTCGAAGTCGTCGTGAAAGAGCTCGACGGTGAGGAAGACATCGAAGCTGTAGACCGAGGCCGGCGCATTCCACGGCGCGTAGACCGTGGTCCCGCCGTCGCCCTGGGCCTCGAAGTAGAACTCCGGCTCGTCGCCGGGCGAGGTGTTGGGAAGGACCGCCTCGAAGAGATCGCCGCCCAGGGAAGTCAGCGCCACGGAGGTGAAGGACGCCAGGGGGTCGTAGCGATAGTTCATGAAGGCGGTGCCGGGAACGTAGTTCTCCAGGCCTGTCTTGATCTCCACGGTGATGAGATATTCCGGGCCAGGCGGCTGCTCTCCCGAGGGGAGACCGTTTGGGAAGCTCATGAAGAGCGCCGGAACGGCGGGCGGCTTGAGGCGCTGCGCCGGATCGCCGAAGAGGAGGCAGCACTGGATCACGCCGCGCCACGAGCCGCTGTAGGGATCCCAGTCGATCGTGGGGGCCATGAGGTCCCTGGCGTAGGCCATGGCCTTGCCCATCTGCCAGTTGTCCGTGGTTCCCGAGTTGTTCTGCAGGTCGAACATGAAATCCCAGAAGCTCTTCTGCTGCAGGGCGCTGCTCGAGCAGGTGCAGTTGTAGTTCCCCCAGCCGTACCCCGTGTTGTAGACGCAGGCGAAGGCGAGCTCCGTGTCGGAGTGGAAGAGCATGGAGTGCAGGACGCCGTCGTCGGCCGATCCCATGTCGCCGCAGTGGCAGCCGTAGTCGTGAATGAAGAACGGCCGGGTGTTGTGGTAGCTGCTCTCCCAGCTCGTGTAGCTCACGTCCAGGGACATGTACTCGTTCGCATGGGCGATCCCGCTGAGGAGCGTGCAGTTGTCGCTGCTGATCGCGTTTCTCAATCCGGTGATGGCCGCCGATGAGCTGCCGCCCAGCCATCCCGTGTTGGGCGGCTCGGCAGTCCACATGACATCCATGTCGTACTCGGCTCCCATGTTTTCCTGGTTCCATGTCTCGAAGCCGTACTGGAAACCGAGCCAGGGCGGATAGGGGTCGCCGCTGGTGTCCGGGCCAAGCCACCTGTCCAGGCCATAGATCGCACTGTAATCGATGAAGTCGTCGCCCTGGCAGTTCCAGCCGGTGTCGCCGCCGTAGAATGCGGCGTTGTTCAGGTAGTCGCGGTCCCAGGCGTCCATGTAGTGGAAGCACTTCGTAAGCCAGTTGGACACATCCTGCGGCACGTCGCAGGTGACGCGGCCGATGAACATCTCGGCGTAGAGATCGAATCCCGCGTCGCCTTCCTCGCCCCAGTAGTTGTCCTGATCGTCGTTGAACGTCAGGTCGAGGTGGTTATAGTAGATATCGGAATCGATGTCGGACTCCGCCAGGTAATCCATCTCCCGTGCGGGAACCCACTCCACGTCGGCGCCGACCAGGATGTAGGACGTTCCCCAATCCTCGTAGGCGTCCTTGCAGAACTCGCGGATGTGCGCCGCCGTGTCGTCGAAGAGCGGGTTGGGATTCTGGTAGGCCGCCTCGGCGTTGATATCCTGGATCGTCACCAGGGTGCAGGCGAGTCCGTCGTCCACGGTGTGGCGGTTCATCAGGCTGTCCCAGTTGTAGGGGGTCGTTCCGCTGGTAGCCCAGTCGTCGAGGCTGTTCTGCGATGTGGTGATGATGACGTAGTCGTAATGATCGGCCGGGTCGCAGAGCCCGCCGGGATAATCGAGCCGGCCTGGAGGGATTCGCTGGTAATTGGCCAGTGCGGCGGGATTGCAGACCATGTTCCGGATCCACGCCTCGTCAGCCTTGCTGTCCTGCCGGAGGAAGGTGTTGATCCCTGCCGGGCTTTTCTTCAGCTGGAGCGCGACGGTCATCTTCTTGTGGATGAAGAGCTGACCCGCTGCAGGCTTGTACTTCACGGGAAAAAGGGCCAGCGAGTAGATCGTGTATCCCCGGCAGTGACCCATGCGTGGCGTGCCGTAGTTCGCGGCGGGGAACTGATCGGCGGAATTGTAGATCTTCTCGTTCAGCGCGAGGTCGGCGGGCTGAGCCGTTCCAATGGGGAGCGGGCTCTGATAGGGGAAGACGGGGGTTCTGGTCAGGTCCACTCCATCGAGCTTCAGTTCCGTCATGGCGCCGCTGACTTCCACCTCGGCGACCTCCTTGCCGGGCGGGAGCAGGATCCTGACGAACTGCACCGGCAACGCCGGCTCGCCCGCATTGCGAGCCATGACCGCCGAGCCCGGCATCACGAGCGAGGCGTACGAGCTGCCGTTCACTTCTGCCGTTGTGCAGTGAGGCTTCCGGAAGGTGAACGAGAGCTCGATGGCGTCGTTGTCCGACTTGGCGGACTGCGCGGAAGCAGGAGGAACGGCACCTGCCAGCACAACGAATATCGAGCCGATCAGCAGACTGAGAGCGAGCCATCGTGATTCCAGCATCGTTTTTCCTCCTTTGAACAACGGCAGATTGCGATTCCGGGATTCGATCACGGTAAATCAGGCTTGGGAGTTCGGCGCTACGGATCCTTGCGATCGAACATCCCGGCCTTCAGGCCGGGATGTTCGATAAAGGTATCTTCAATATATTAGATTAGCATGGTCGATTTGGCAAGGGGGCACTTGACCCGGCGATCGGAGTCGATCGGCAGAGGTCTGCCTCGCCGCTACCAGCGCCATTTCAAGGCTTCGAATCGTGCATCGTCGCGAAGGGAGTCCAGATCCGAATCGGTCTCCAGAAGCTCGAGGTGTTCGAATCCGACCTGCACGGCCTTTTCGAGGTAGTTGATCGCTTGATCGCGGTCGCCGAGAACGGCACAGGCACAGGCGATGTCGTAGTATGCCTCGGGCCCGTAGCTGTCGTCCTTTCTCACCGCTTCTTCGAGATCCGTGATGCCGTCCTGGTAATACCCGAGCCTGATCAGGCAGCTGCCCCGGCTTTTCATGACCCAGGCCGAGAGATCGTGATAAGGGTTGTTGTAGACCCAGTCCGTGAAGATCTCCGCAGCGATCTCGTCCTCGCCGTCGCGCAGCATGCCGGTGGCCTGGATGAGCATGTCGATGAAGGCGTCGAAAGAACTTTCTCCTCGAAGGGAGGCCAGGTCCGGATGGATGTCGAAGAACCTGTGGCCCGCCGCAGCCGCCTTGACCACGTGCTCGACAGCCTTCTCCTTCTCGCCCATGAGCGCAAAAGCCCTGGCGATCTGGAAGAAGGCCCTTCCCCGGCTCTCGCTGGAAAGCTCGCTCACCAGAGCGAAGTCCGCAACGGCATCGGCATGCCGTCCCATTCTCATCCGGCATTCCCCCCGGTTCGTAAGCGCCCAGACCCTGTACCACTCGGGTCCCTGGTTCCTGTCCAGCCAGGCGGTGAAACGCCGCACGGCGCCTCCATTGTCGCCGTCCTGCATCATCATGAAGGCCGCTCCAAGCTCGGGATCCCGTTCAGGCGCGGGCAGGGATTCGCTCTCCATGGCAGCCCCGCGCGCAACGAGGGAACCGATGAGGTCCTGCTCGATCAGGAAACCGGACAGGGAGGCAAAGGCTGAGCAGAAGAAGCTCAATCCGAAGGGGCATCGCCCGGTGACGAGAATTCCCTCGTCGTCCATCACCATGTAACCGGCGGCATTCTCCATGTGCTCCACGATCGTCTCCGTCATGGGAAGCAGCCCGGCGTCGAGGGGGATCTCGCTCCGCGACAGGAGAGAGGGAAGCATCGGTGCGCCCATGTCGTAGGCCATGCCCGTGATCCGGCAGAGGTCGACGAAGAAGAGCATGGACGCGTCCTCGGGCAGGTCGGCCATGATCCTGCCGAAGCTCGGATTTCCGCCGATCCCGGAGCTCTCCGAGTCGAGCCACTTCAGGTATCTCTTCATGCCGACGGTTGTGCCGGCCACGATCAGGCGGTCGCCATCGGTGGTGATCGTGGGGGAGAGGGGGATCTGCGGCATCGGCAGCTTCACGTGCCGCAGGACCCGGCCCTTGAATTCCGACTCGCTCACCTGGAGCTCGCCCTGCAGCATGGTCAGCAGTTTCTCCTGAGCGGCCGAATAGCTCTCAGCGTCCCTGATGGACAGGGTCAGGATGAAGTCGGGGATCAGCGACAGGCCGCCCTTCGGGCTGTTGACGAAGAAACAGAGCTCGTCACCCAGCGGCTCCAGGATCTCCCTTTTCAGGTCGAGGCCGATTGTCTCGTTGAAGCCGGCGAGCTCGCTTCGGAACGCCTCGGCCCGGTCGGGGAAGGCCTTTGCCACGAAGTTCTCGATCTCGGCCATCAGCATCGCCGTATCGATCGCCGTGTCGAGAAGAAAGAGAGAGTCGGACGGAGTGCGGACGATGTTGTCCGCCGTGATCGGATGCGGCGACAGGGCCTTGAGGATGCCGCCTTTTTCCCCGGGACAGTGGAAGTAGAGGCTGTCTCGGGAGACGTCGCCCTCGAGGCTCGTTGTGAGGCAGACCGCATCGATTCCGTCGAGGCCGAGGATCTCGAAATAGCCTTTCAAATCGAGGGGCGAGACGGAAGAGAGGACTCCCATGAGCGCCTTGGCGTCGACGAAAGCCATGGCGCGCATGTCGCCCTTTCCGATCCGGTCAATGCAGCTTGCGAAGGGGGGATGGGACGCCAGGGAAGGGGAGGCGTCGGCGCGGCAGTCGATGATCCTCTCGATCGTCGGCCGGTCAAAGGTGACGACCAGGAGATTCTCGATTTCCGCATGGCAGATGGTGAGCCTGTTTCGTGGCCGACTCAGTTTTTCCACCTTGACGCCGCGGTGCTCGAAGCTCTCCCTCTCGAGACCGCCCGAGCGGACAACCATCTCCACGAGGCCGCTCAGCTTTTGCTTGAAGGCCTTCCTGTCCTTCCCCATATCGAGGGCCGCGGTCACTGCGGGCAGGGGGCCGGCAAAGAGGAGATCCGGCCGGCTGCCCCAGGACACGGCGATCTCTCCCCCCAGCAGGCTCCATGCTTCGGCGTAGGGGATCGGCGGGCCGTGCGGTCCCTCGAGGAAGGCGGGGATCATCTTTTTCGCGTCGGCGAAGAAGTCCCGCACTTCCTGCTCGTTCCAGATCTTGAACAGGCCGTGGGTCTCGCAATCGGTGAGAAGCTGATCGATGCCGACGCAGCGGAAGAAGGCGAGTGTCTCCCGGGGCAGTATCTCCTCCAGATGGATCGCGGCAGGCCGGGATTCCGAGGCTGTGTCGTCGCGGGAGGCGGAGAAGAGGAGGGGGAAGAGAAAGAACAGGGCTGTCGAGAGAAGAAAGGTCGTCCTGAAGGCAGGAAGGAGCCCGACCCTCTCTGAACAATCGGTTTTCGTCGTCATCGATCAATCCTTTCGGGGTGCCGTCTTGCGAGGTTACAGGCCGTTGATCAGACGTTTCGGAACCAGGTATCGGCCTGGGTGAATATTCAACGGTCTGTTAATCCAGCAATAGACTCTGGAATCCGCATCTTTCTGTCACGAGGAAATCAGATATTTGTTCCTCCTTCGATGATCTTCCGGTACATGTCGCCGATGTTCCGGATGTACATCTTGACGTGGTGGATCGCCAGTGTCTGGAAAGTGCCGAGCTGCCTGATCTTCCGGCTGTAGCTTCTTTTCCTCTTCGCGATGTCGGCGACAACCTCGTAGATCCCGGCCCTGGTCCGCGGATCGAAACCGTGCGACATCTCGCGTCTCGCCAGTTTCCTGAGCTCTCCCTCGTTGATATGGCAGACGACGCGGACCGCCCTCATGGTCTCCTCGTCGACGGGAAAGCCGGCCCCCTGATCCCGCATCTCGTCCGGGGAGAGTATCATGCGGAAGAACCTCAGGAACTCCATGGCGTCGTCGCGCTTTCTCTGCATCAGCGTGCGGTGCCCGGTCACGTAGTCGGTATCGATCTCCATCCTTTCGAACTCCAGGCTGTCGCGATCGGCCACGAGGATGGCGTAGTCCGGATCGAAGTGAAGCCTGAGCTCGTGGATGTTGTAGACGCTTGCCGAGAACATCCTGCGGATCAGGCGTCTCGCGCCCTTGAGCGTTTTCTCGAGGACGGCGGGCATCTCGGCCTCGTCCGGCCTCTTGCGGCCCTTCGGGAGGCGGATCTTCTCGATGGTCAGCATGAGCCATTTCTTCCTGAGCTTCCTGAGCCGTTCGAGCGCCTTCTCGCCGATCTCCTCCCTGATCTCGGCCTCGTAGGCCTTTGAACGCCAGAAGAACGCCTCCGCCTTGAAGTAGTCCCTGTCGAACCGGTCGCTCTCGTCGCGGACGTACCGGTGGTTCAGGTGCTGCAGAAAACGGCCGATCCGCTTGGCCGTGATCCTGAAGACCATGGAGGTCCAGATCCTCTGCAGCATCGTCCGCCAGCCCTGCCTGAGGATGAAGGGCACCGCGGGAACGCGCGCCTGGATCTTGACCGACTTCAACGTGGCCTCGGCGATGTACTGCTCGATCAGCTTCGCGTCCGTCACGTCGAAGAAGGCGCCGTCGAGCCAGTCGTCGACGAGCTTCAGGTCGATTCCCGTTTTTCTGTGCTTCATGTTGAGCTGCATCGAGTTCGACAGGAACCAGGTGGCATTGAACTTGAAGCCCGTCTCGCAGAGAAAAAGGTCTCTTGCCGTGATCTCCTCGACGATCTCCTCGTTGACCACCTGATCCAGGCCGCTGCATTTTTCCCTGAGCGAGACGTGTTCCCACGGCAGGTTGCGTAGGAAACGCTCCGATTCGGCGCGCTGCAGGACGGTCTCATATTTCCGGCGGGCCGGTCCAGCGCCCGGTTCGGCCGGGCTCAACCCCGGTTCGCGGGCAGGCGCCTCGCCGGCCTCTCCCTCCTTGATCGATTCATCGCTGAAGAGACGGGATATCTCGTTCAGCTTCCGGCGCTCGATCTCCAGCACCTTCGCGCACATCCCGGCGTGGGAGGCGCCGTTCTTCAGGACGTTGAACTCCCGCCTGTAGACGTAACTCCAGAGCTTGTCCACGATCTTCTCGAGCTGGGCCGGAGTCCTCTTGTACGTCTCGAGGAGATTCATGTAATTGGCCTGCGCGGTGAAGTAGTTGGCCCTGTTGAAGAAGGAGAAGAGATGCGTCAACAGGAGCAGCGCCGTTCCGGGGATGCCGAAGATCACGAAGTTGGCCACGAGGGCGTCCAGGAAGTTTTCCGTCAGACCGCTGTCGGGCGTCCGGCCGTAGACGATCCGCTCTGTGTACTGGCCGATGATGGTGAAGATCGTCACCACGCCGGAGAGGGCGATGAAGCGCTTGCTCAGGTTCTTGGATACGAAACGGCCGAAATCGTTCACATCCATCATCTTGTAGAGGTCCCTGAAGAGGAGGCCCGTCTTGATGGATTGGCTCTTGACGAAGCGGAACATCTGCTCTCTCTTTTTATCTTCGAACCGGAGCTCGTCGACGAAACGTCTCCGGCGGGGGAATCAC